>JAGGYW010000019.1 GCA_021162365.1 Nanobdellota archaeon | reverse complement strand
TGGCTAGAACGGGTCCGACGGTGAGGGACGAAAGCTGGGGGAGCGAACGGGATTAGATACCCCGGTAGTCCCAGCTGTAAACGCTGCCTGTTAGGTGTTGCATGTCCTTCGTGGGCATGCAGTGCCGAAGCGAAGGCATTAAACAGGCCGCCTGGGGAGTACGGTCGCAAGGCTGAATTCCGGTTGGTTTGCATCGGGTGCAAGCTGACCGTGACAGCTTACTTAAAGGAATAGGCGGGGGAGCACAACAAGGGGTGAAGCCTGCGGTTCAATTGGATTCGACGCCGGGAATCTCACCAGGGCCGACAGCATGATGAAGGTCAGTCTGAAGGGCTTACCTGAAGCGCTGAGAGGTGGTGCATGGCCGCCGTCAGCTCGTACCGTGAGGCGTCCTGTTAAGTCAGGCAACGAGCGAGACCCTCGCCACTAGTTGCTATTTCCCACCTTCGGGTCGGAAAGCACACTAGTGGGACTGCCTGCGTAAGCAGGAGGAAGGTGAGGGCGACGTCAGGTCAGTATGCCCCGAATGCCCTGGGCTACACGCGGGCTGCAATGCCTCAGACAATGGGCTGCAACGCCGAGAGGCGAAGCCAATCCCATAAACTGAGGCTCAGTTCGGATCGAGGGTTGGGACTCACCCTCGTGAAGACGGAATCCCTAGTAACCGCGTTTCAACATGGCGCGGTGAATACGTCCCTGCTCCTTGCACTCACCGCCCGTCATACCATTCGAGTTGGGTGGAGATGAGGCTCCCTCTGATGTTAGGTCTTCGGGCTTGACATCAGTGGGAATCGAATCTTCGCTCAGCGAGAGGGGTAAAGTCGTCACAAGGTAGCCGTAGGGGAACCTGCGGCTGGATCACCTCCTTTTATTATATAAAGGGTGAGTCAAGGAAGAAATTCCTTGTGCACAACCTAACGCTAGTTGTTGCCTTCCTACAACCTTTCTTTACAAAAGAAACGTTGACGAAAGAAAGATTTGCAAAAAGCTTCTTAAAACTTAAATACTAGCGATAGCTTCTTTTAACAATGCAATTCAAAAAGATCCTTGACAAGCTTGGATACATCAAGGGAAAAGTAAATCTTAAAGAATTTGCGACGCTGTTTGTAATTGTTCTTATTCCAGAGATAATGCGACATCTTGCATATTACTTCGCTCAACTGAAAACAAACACAATTGGATTCATTGCAAGTTTTGAGACGCGTGTAATGTATTCTGCAAGCTTTCCAATCGCAGGAATTTTGGAGGAAATCATAATTGGCTTCGCATACATCACTTTGTGGTTCAAATTTAGGAAGTTGAGGTTTTTAACTTATGCTTGGATTGCTGATGTCGCTTTCGACTTTATAAGTGTGATTTCATTCATACTAATTGGTGCAACACCATTGCAACTTTTGGGATTGCCGCTAAAGACTAGATTCCTTTTGAGAGAAATAATTTTCTTCTATGTAATCATCGGTCCGCTTTTAATGAAATACAAAATTGACATAAAGAAGTTTGCAATTGGAACCGCAATCCTCGGAGCGTTTACAATTTTGCTTTGCATTTAATCCTACAAATTCCACTCCTTGAAAAATTCTTTCAGGAATTGCTTCATGAATTTTGTTCTTTCTTTGGCAATTCTTTTTCCGGTTTTTGTGTTCATCAACTTCTCGAGCTGCAAAAGTTTTTCATAAAAATGATTTATGCCTGTTTGTGAGCCCTTGTAATTCTCCAAGTTAATTTTTGGTTTTATGTTTGGATCATGAATTGGACGTCCGAGTTTTGCACCAGTTGCAAAGCACCTCGCTATGCCGATCGCGCCGAGGGCGTCAATCCTATCAGCATCTTGAACAACTTTTGCCTCTTTTGTTTTTAATTTTTTCAAAACATTTTTGCTAAAGGAAATATTGTTGATGATATAAGAAACTTGAGAAATTGTTTCTTCATCAACACCCAAGCTTTCTAAAAATTTTTCTGCAAGGTTTTGTTTCTTCTTTACAAACTTGTGATCTTCCAAGTCATGAAGAAGAGCTGCGAGTTCAACTACAAATGTATCCGCTTTTTCTTCTTTTGCAATTTTCTTTGCAAGTTTCCAAACGCGATAAACATGCCACCAATCATGTCCTGATTCCTCGCGGTACATTTTTTGTTTTACGAAGTCTTTTGTTTTTGAGATGATTTGTTTTTTGTTCATAGTTAGTTTTATAAATACCAAAATGGGTTTTAAAAGTTGTGGGCCGGTAGATCAACGGTAGATCGCCTGCCTTGCAAAAGCCTTTCTTTAGAAAAGAAAGCCTTGGGAAAGAAACCAAGGTTGCTTCGGGATCGCAGGAGGTTGGGGGTTCAAATCCCTCCCGGTCCACTTATATTTCTATGCAAAAATTTGATTTAACATTTAAATTTGACATCGTAACATTTATAAACTCTAAAATTTCTCAATAACAAGTCAGGCTGATGAAAATGGTAGGTCAATAGTGTCGTTGAACACCACGGTTGTGATTCAGCCTCATTTTTCTTCGTGTGCTTCCGGAGTCAAATGCACCTGGAAGCAAATGGCATCCTCTTGTGCCATGACTCATGGTCAATGATGCCGTGCATAGGGAAACACCAGAATAGGCAACTACGCTGTTAGGTGGATGGCTCGGCTCGGAAGCTGATGAAGGGCGCGGCAAGCTGCGATAAGCCACGGGTAGCCGCACGCAGGCTAAGATCCGTGGATCCCCGAATGAGACTTCTCGGCACGTAGTGATACGTGTCACTTGCTTTGCAAGGAGGAACCCCGCGAACTGAAACATCTTAGTAGCGGGAGGAAAAGAAATCAATCGAGATGCCGTGAGTAAGGGCGACCGAAAGCGGCATAGGGCAAACTGAATCGCATACCGCAAGGTATGTGAGATGTGGTGTTTGGGAGCTGCATATGCCATCCTTGAGGTGAAGCTGAAGTCCTCTGGAAAGAGGCGCCATAGAGGGTGATAGCCCCGTAAGCGTAAGCCAAGAGGATGGTGCAGTTTCCAGAGTACACGGGGTTGAAACTCCTCGTGGAAATTGGGAGGCAATAACTTCCAACCCTAAATACTCTCCGAGACCGATAGCGAATTAGTACCGTGAGGGAACGCTGAAAAGTATCCAGAAATGGAGGTGCAAAGAACCTGAAACCTAACAGCTATAGTGTGCTGCGGCTCAAAAGGCTAGCTCTTGAGCGAAGCTGTCGCAAGATAGTTGTAGCGAAGGAGTTAGTTCCAGAGTTGCAGCGTGTGTTTCGGATAATGTGGCAGGGAGTTTGCCTCAGTGGCGAGGGTAACTTCAGTCAGGAAGGGACCCGAAGCGAAAGCAACAAGCGCGCAGCTTAGGCGAGGCGCGGCGTATGAAAGTGCGTGGAGTCACTGGGGCCAGACCCGAAGCCGCACGATCTATGCCTGGCTAGGATGAAATGGGGGTTAATTCTCCCATGGAGGTCCGAAGGGGTGCTGCCTTTCAAAGCGCTCCCATGAGCTGGGTATAGGGGTAAAAGGCCAATCATGTGCGGCGATAGCTGGTTCCTCCTGAAATGAGCCGTAGTTCAGCCCCGTCAGAGCTGGCTAGAGGGGTAGAGCACTGATTGCGTACGCAGGGATCGAGAGGTCTCGGTGCGCTGTCAAACTCCGAATCCTTTAGCAGCGTAGAAGACGGGAGTCGGGGCATCGGGGTAAGCTCGGTGTCCAAAAGCGGAACAACGCAGACTGGAGTTAAGGCCCCAAAATGCTGACTGAGTGAATTAAACCTTGTCACCAGCCACAGACAGCCGGGAGGTAGGCTTAGAAGCAGCCATCCTTTAAAAAGTGTGTAACAACTTACCGGTCGAGGCTGTTGGCGGGGAAAATGGACGGGTCTAAGTCAGCTGCCGATACTCCAGACCACGTCTCTTTGAGGCGTGTGTGGTAAGGAGGCGTGTCGCGTGGGCAGAAGCTGGTTCGTAAGGACCAGTGGACCATGCGATATTGAAGATCCTGCCGGTAGTAGTAGCCTAGAAGGGTGAGAATCCCTTCCGCCTTATGAGCCAGGGTTCCTCGGCAATGCATCGTCAGCCGAGGGTTAGTCGGTCCTAACCCACTTGGTAATTCCTCAGTGGGGAAAGGGAAGCAGGTTAATATTCCTGCACCACTTGGATACGATCGGCAACGAAAGCCTGCTCAATGACGCTTCGGGATAGGTGGAGCAGCACCGTCGTGCTGTCTAACAGGGATAAGTCCGGGGAGTTCCGTAATGGAGAGATCCGGACTAAACCTGGAATGGCTGGCGTTTGTCAGTTCCATCGACTCCTGGAGCCCGTGAAAAGTTGAGCAGGAAGGATTCCAAGTGGCCGTACCGAGAACCGGGACAGGTGTCTCAGGCTTAGAAGGCTAAGGCGTGTAGGGATAAGTCAGTCAAGGGAAGTCGGCAAATTAGCCCCGTAACTTCGGGAGATGGGGTGCCTGCGACAGTGTTTCCTTGAGAAGTGTTGTTGCAGGCCGCAGTGACAAGGGAGGCCGGACTGTTTAACAAAAACATAGCTGGTTGCCAATCGGAAACGACTTGTACAACCGGCGACGCCTGCCCAGTGCCGGGATCTGAAACCCCCGTCCAAGGGGGCCAAGGACCGGTAAACGGCGGAGGTAACTGTGACCTTCTTAAGCAAGCGCAATGCCTTGCCATTTAAATGATGGCTTTGCGAACGGCGTAACTAGGTCTCCGCTGTCCCTGACTGACACCCTATGAATACACTATTCTGGTGCAAAGGCCAGAGACTTCCATTGGGACGAAAAGACCCCAGGAGCTTTACTACAGCCTGCACTTGTGTTTCAGATTTTGGTGTATAGCGTAGGCAGGAGACGTCGAAGCACCCACGCTAGTGGGTGTGGAGTCGCCAATGTAACACTGCCCACCTGAATCTGGAACACTCACCCTAGGGGATCCTAGGGGACAGGTGTTGGTGGGTAGTTTGGCTGGGGTGGCACGCCCGCGATAAGAAATCACGGGCGCCCAAAGGTCAGCTCATCCGGGTCAGAAATCCGGAGTAGAGCGTAAGGGCAAAAGCTGGCCTGACTGCTTTTCCAAAATCACGAAAAGCAGGGGCGAAAGCCGGGCCTAGCGAACCACAGTGCCTTTTTATTGAGGGCCTGTGATGACAGAAAAGCTACCCTGGGGGTAATAGAGTTGTCGCGGACGAGAGCTCATTCAGCCTTTCTTTTGAGAAAAGAAACGCTGGCGAAAGAAAACTTCTCTTTGGTCAAGCTTTCTCTTCGCAAGAGAAAGGTTGGCGCATATCGACTCCGCGGCTTGCTACGTCGTCGTCGGCTCCCCCCATCCTGGCTGTGCAGCAAACAACCCTTCTTTGGGAAAGAAGCGTTGACGGAAGAAATTTCTTTTCCGTCGAGGCTTTTCTTTCTAAGAAAAGGGTCGGTCTGTAGGCAGCCAAGGGTACGGGTGTTCACCGGTTAAAGGGGGTCGTGAGCTGGGTTCAGTACGCTGCGAGGCAGTACGGTTTTTATCTAGTGGAAGTGTCGGGTGACTGAGTGGAAGGTCCCTTTAGTACGAGAGGAACGAGGGATCGGCGCCTCTAGTTAACCGGTTGTCCGACAGGGCATACGCCGGGTAGCCACGCGCTAGCGGATAAACGCTGAAAGCATCTAAGCGTGAAGCCGCTCGCAAAAAGAGTCACCCATGGTGCTGGGGCAGAAGACCCCGTTGATAGAGCCGAGGTGTAATCTCGTAAGAGGCAGCCTACGGCTACTAATCGCACCGTGCCTAAAGTGTTTCCCTATGTACGGCATTTGACATCTTTTTTCGACGTGTTTAAAAAAGTGCAGCGTGAGCTTTTCTAAGAGCGCATCGAAATATTTATAAATAATTGACTACTATTAAATGGTAACATAAAAGGTGAGGTGAGATGGAAGATTACCTTCATATAGATCCTAAGAAATTTTTGTTTGAATTAGATGTGACTTTTTTCCGAAGAGAGTATGAACGTTATGAAGATTACTTGGGAGCTTTATCTCAATATCTAAGAAAAGTATTCGAAAGACTCCCAGAAGATAAGAGATTAGAATTTCACAATGTATTAATGGAAAATATAAAGGATGACCCAATAAACTCTCTTAAATTTATTCTGTGTTTCACGGGAGTGCAGCTCGGTGAGAAAGAGATACTTCAAAATCCGGAAGTCGATGAAAAGCTCGCAGAAAAAGATATTGAAAGATTAGAGCATTTGGCAAATGGTGGGTTAAAAGTTAAGCTTCCAAGCAATTATGCACTAACTTAAATAGAGTGATAAAGATGAATGTGTTAAGGGATATCGAAGAGGTGTTCGATAAATTTCCCCAAAAGGGTGCATTCGGATTTGTTGGAATATTCGGTAGTATAAATCCAACCCATGATATAGATATGCTTTCTATTAGGAATCCGTATGTCCCTCGCAAGGAATTTATCAAGGCTAATTTAGATTTAATGCTAGCACTTAAAGATTATCAAATCAAAAAAGGAAGAGATGTATCTCCATTTCCAACAGAATACATCCAACCATTCATCGAGTATTTTAAAGAGCCAAGAGATATCCTTGTTCATAACCTAGCATTTCTAGATTATCCTAGTTTTGATAGATTAAATCCAAAAGACTTCAAGAAGATAATTGAAAAAGAGATGATTGTGTTATATGGTAGTTTAGATGTCCTAGATCATCCCCTCCTCCAGCAAGAGCATCGTAAGAATGATCCGTACATTCAAGCACTTAACTTCGCATACTTCATCGCTAACTTACCTCCTGAATTCAGAACAAAAACAACAAAATTTGCGATAAAGCAAATAACAAAAAATAGCCTTAGAATGCCGGAGTATCATGAAAATTTACCGAGCGGTGAATGGACAATTGAAGAGTGTGTAAATCAATACTCAAGAGTTTTAGATTTAATAGAAGCAAGACAGGTGGCTTAAAAATGGAGAAACGACCAGCAATAATTGGACTTGGACTAAGAAGTGTTAGTGATAGATACAAACAAGACGCTGAAATATCTCTAATACCAACAAGGTGGTGTGGAAGTAACGCAATAGAACATACTATTTACAAACATCAACCCAATCCTTCAATCGGTGTCGGATTCGTTGCTGCGCTACAAGAAGATCTTAGAAAAGGAGACATGATCCTCCCAAGCTCATCTGTAAGTGGAGGGACTATTGAAGAGTTTTTTGAAGCAGATTCGATAGAAGATTGGATGGACAATAGAGAAAATTTTGAATTTAAACCTGATGAAGAACTATACAACTTCATAAAAGAAAAACTAATAGAGTTAGGATATGAAGTTAAAACAGGAAGAGTGTTTCAAGTTTCTGGGTTGCAGATGGAACCTAACGAAGTAGTTGAAGAACTACATAAAAGAGGGTATATAGGATTGGAAATGGAAACTGCTACTTACTTTGCATCTTCAAAACATCAAGGAACTAAAGCAGCTGCAATATTAACTGTGTCAGATAGACAATACCCTATAAGTAAAAGAGAAGATATAAACATGGGTGTTGTAAATAAAACATTCTACCCGACAGTCAACTTGGCAATTGAAATATTAAAGGAGTACTTAGAAAATGGACCATGATGAATTTTATAGGATGGTTAATAGGACAAGAGAAGAATTCTTTTGGAGTAAATATCGTAAGCACTCTTATCCAGAGAATAAGGAATTAAGAGAAGCGCAATTGAATGTCTTACTAAATGCTACAAAAGGATACGAGGGTGGAAGCGCAATAGAAGTTCTTTGCGGCGAAGGGGTGCTCTCCTATCTTGCAGCAAAGGAAGGAATTTTTGATAAAGTTGTCCTTGTAGACAACAATCCAGAAGTATTAGAACTAACTGAAATTCACAGAGAGAGATTTGGATTAGAGGAAAAGGTAGATATAATTGAGTTAGATATTGAAGAACAAACACCAATAGGAAACTACAATATTGGACTCGCAATTTGCACTGAAATGTTTAATCCCAATTACCCCCTTGTCATAGAGGCGTTAGGGAAAAAATACATCCCTCCAGATCCAATCAAATTTTTGGAAACATTTAGCAAAAAAGTAGGTAAAATAATTGTGATGGAAGCATACCGTGAAGATGGATACTTTGAAGCATCTCCAGACGAATACATTAAAAATGTTGCAAACGAAGTGGAGCTAAAAGCCGAAGTTGGAAAAATACCTTGTGGAAAGGGCATGCTCTACTATGGAATCTTAGAAACGCCCGATAAGTAATATTTATAAATCAAAAGAATACATCTTATTGTTCGTGGGTGGGATAGGCAACCACCGGCGAGCCTTTCTCTTAGGAAGAGAAACCCTCGGGAAAGAGAATTTTCTTTTTCGTGAACGTTTTTCTTTCCCAAAGAAAAAGGTTCGCTGAGGAAGTTCGTCCACCACAACCCTTTCCACTTCGCGCAAAGCGTTGACGGAAAGAGTTGAGAAAAGCCAGCGGAGTAATCCGTCCGCAGAAATGCGGGGCTCTGGCGCAGAAAATACCACTCCCTGCGTAACATGATGTCGAAAGACAGATGTTGCAGGGCCGTGGGTGAAATCGTCAGCCTGGCTGGTGCAAGCCAAAGGCGCTTAGTCGAATGTTGCCAATCCCTTCAAAGAAGTCGCCTCGGGCGATGGAGGGGATACAGAAGACGAGCTATTTCCCACCCACTTCATCTCTTTATCTTTTTGTATATCATATAAGAAGCTACTAAGAGAACAACTATAGAAACCACCATAAGCCAATGGTCCATCCAAGACTCCCAATAAATTGCAAATGGATAAATTCTAAATGGGAGTGGATGCTGCAAAGAGGGAAGCAGGCTCCCTGTCATAAAATGCCAAGATAAAAACCATAAGCCAGTCGCATAGGTAACAAAATATAAGAATAGATAGTACAGAAAGTTCTTGTCCTTCATTTTAACAACATTAGGTAATGATGCAAAAGATATTGAAGAGATTATAGTGAATAATGCCAGAGAAAGCATGACAATAAAGTAGAAGAAAGGATTGTCTAATTGCTTAACAACAATTCCTCCGGTGTAGAATGAATCAAAGAATCCAATTAGCAACCCGACCAAAAGTAATGAAACAACTAGTAGAATAAACTGAAGGTTGGGATTTTTAACGAAATGGATCTTCTTCTTCTTTCCATATGCATAAGAAAGTGCAAACAGAAACATTAGTGAAACCATGAAACAAAAGTGGAACAAATAGTAAAAACTCCACTGATTAAATAACTTAGATGAAAATCGATAAGCATACTGAAGATTAAGAAGAATATAAAACACTACTGTGGAGAGTGCCGCGGCAAGTAACCTTTTTTTTGATGCCTTTCCCTTCAGATTAACATCTCTATTGTCAAGTATGAGTACAACTAAGAGAAAACCGGCGCTAAGCAATAAGATTAAGTCTTGAAATGTAATTACAAAAGGGTACATCAATCCAAAATCTACAACAGACCCAAGCCGTATAGAACGCCGAGGGAGTGTTTTATTCTCATCAACTACTGCATTTCCACTTAAATCTGTGTTTGAAACAACGACATTAGTTATCTCAAAAGAAAATATCAGCAGCAATAAGACAAAGATTACCCTCCGAGTTGAAGTGTCCATATGATGAAATGGAAGTAATGTGGATTATTAAGTGTTTCGTTAGAAAACATTATAAAGGGTTAATTTTTGATTAATTCTATGGCTGATAAGATAAGGCTCCCCGCAAGCTATGGGGGAATCATGCAATATTATGATGAGTACAAGGGTAAGATAGAGCTATCCCCATATACAGTAATCATCCTAACTGCAGCAGTTGTAATCATAGTAGCAATTCTTCATAGAATTGGTCCAAGCATATTTGGATTCTAGATAAATCCTTGCTTGGAAAGGTGGCCAACTATTTCGTTAAATACATCTTCCTTTGATTTGGATGCATCAATTATGACTATGTTATCATTAAGCTTTGATTTGAGTTCAAGAAAATTTGCCCTTATTTTCTTCATAAATTCTAACTTCTCAAACTTTTCAACACCATCCCTAGAGTTGCCAATCCGAGAAAGTGCAATCTCTGGGGTAACATCAAGAATAAAAGCTACATTTGGTTTGAGGAAACTTTTCTGCAAAGAAGATATCTTCTCGAATGGAATTCCTTGTGCCTGCTGGAATGCATAGGTAGAGTAATAATATCTGTCACATAATACAAACTTTCTAATCTCACCTTTTTCTTCTTTCAGAAAAGGAAGTATAACATTTTCCAAATGTTCCTCTCTATCTTTTGTATATAATTCAAGCATGTGTTCTGCTTTCTCATAAGGATCTTTGTCTCCTTTGAGAATCTTTCTCACTTGCAAGCCATATGTGCCATATGTTGGCTCACGTGTGGTAAGGATAATATTTCTTCTATTTTGCTCGAAAAGAAAATTATGCAAGCGCTTTATTTGTTCTCCCTTTCCACAGCCATCTAATCCATCAATTACTATAAATACACCCATACGATTTTGTAACACCTTAAAAAATAAAAACATAGTGATTGTATAATTTGGTATGAAAAACTTCTTTGAGCCGAGGAGGATTGCTGTAATTGGAGCATCAAGATTTAAGGGAAAAGTTGGGCATGACATTTTCAAAAATCTACTAAAAGAAAAAAAGAAGGTTTATCCTGTTAATCCGAACGCTAAAAAAATTCTCGGGAGAAAAGCATATACATCCATACTTGATATAAAAGAGAAAATTGACTTGGCAATAATTGCAGTACCTGCAAGGATAGTCCCCATTGTCTTAGAAGAATGCGGAAAAAAGAAAGTGCAAAATGTAATCATAATTTCTTCTGGATTTTCAGAAGTTGGAAATAATGAGCTTGAAGAAAAAATAAAATTAATCGGGAAAAAATACAACATCAAGATACTTGGCCCAAACTGCCTAGGGATAATTAATCCACATAAAAAGTTAAACGCTGCATTTTTCAATAAAATGCCACCTAAAGGCGCAATTGCATTTATATCTCAAAGTGGTGCGCTTGGCGTAGCAGTTCTAGATTGGGCAATCCAAAATAAAGTCGGCTTAAGCGCTTTCGTGTCAATTGGAAACGCGTCAGACATTAAATTTCCGGAGTTAATTGATTACTTTAGCAAGGATAAACACACAAAAGCCATTTGCTTATATGTGGAAGGACTAAAAGATGGGAAGAAATTTATGAGCGCAGTTCTAAGAACGCAAAAGCCAGTAATTGTGCTAAAAGGTGGGCTAACAGAATCTGGAGAAAAGGCAGCTGCAACACACACTGCGGCCTTAACAACAGAAGCAGGAGTGTACAAAGGAGCATTAAAACAATGCGGCGCAATACAAGTAGATAATTTACATCAGCTATTTGAAGTTGCAAGGCACTTTGTTTACGGCAAAGCCCCAAAGGGTAAAAATGGACTAATTATAACAAATGCTGGTGGGGCGGGTGTCTTAGCAAGCGATGCATTTGATAAAAATGGACTTAACTTAGTGGATATCCCAGAAAAAGTGTTAGAAAAATTAAATAAAGTTCTGCCAATACATTGGAGTAAAAGAAACCCAATAGATGTAATAGGAGATGCAACACCAAAAAGATATAAGGAAGTATTAAAGATTCTGGAGAAAGAAAGATTCTATGACTTTGTGTTTTTTGCACTTACACCACAAACAATGACAGAACCTGAAGAAGTTGCAAAGTTATTAGTTAAATTTCACAAGAAGACAAAAATACCTGTATTTGGGTGTTTCATGGGTGGGGATGCAATTAGAAAAGCAAAAAAGACTCTAAAGGAGAATGGCATCCTCAATTTTAAAGAGCCTTCATATGGAGTTGAAGTAATATCCAAAATGGTGAGATAATGGATTTAAAAGAATTTTCAAAAATTGTAAAAGAAATAATAAATGAAAGCATTAGTGAGAACACAGCTGAATTTATTAAAAAGCTACATGAAGGCACAACCAACTACAACTTTGGATTTATGATTCTTGACAACAAATCAGTTAAGATTATGTCCCCTCTAAGGAGCCTCCCCGTGGCATTCGAAATTGCAAATAGAATGCTTCCGCAAAAAGATTATACTCTATCTTTGAGGATATTCTCGGATGGCAAAACAAAAACAATTTCAAAAAGTGCCCATTCAAGCATAAATGTGGATACGCTAAAGAAAGAATTACTTCTGGGAACAAATGCGGATAGAATTTTTTATGAAATCGTTACCGCGAATGATTTTGAAATAACATACTCTGAGTATGAAGGCACAATTGTAAGATTTAATGAAGAAAAGCAAGCCGAAAAATTTTTACAACTAATCACGGGGTTATTCCCATTTGTGGAGGTAAATAAAGAAAATAAGAAAGTAGAGGTATATTGCTCATTTGAGATTGAAAAGTATGATGGATACAGCAAAGATATCCAGAAGAAAGGAAAGTTAAAATGCACTATTAAAATAGATGGTAGTCCAGCTGGCACAAAGTTAGGAAGCTTCGTCTTTTAGTCCCCTTACTTCAAAGCCGGCTTTTTCAAGCTGCTCTTTTGTTAGAATTTGGATGTGCTTCTCTGTTGTTTTTTCTCCATACTTTTTAATAACCTCTTCAATAGGCATATCCTTCAATTTGGATGCGCATTCATCGCAGACTCTAACAACCATGTGTTCCTTTTTGTCATAGATAAATCTAATTTCCTTTTTCTTATTACAGATAGAACATACATCTTTCTCATATCCAAGGGTTATACCAAATCTACCGCTCATTCGACACCTTCCAAAACCTTTCCGTGCCCAACAACTTTTATAGAACGCCAGTGTGCCTCTGGATGAATTATTACACATTCCTGATTTTTCTCAAATGCAAACGGAAGTTTTGACTCAATCTCAATCTCAACCTTATCTCCTGGCTTTGCAGAATCGATCTCACTTCCATCTTTAGAAAGTTTTGTAATTGTTACAGGGAATGTTTGAATTCCCACATTAAGCTTTACTTCGCTTCCAACTCTTAGCTCATCTTTAAAGAAGTTGGTGACTTCAAACTCAAGCTTTAGCTTCTTTGCCTTTTCAAGAAGGCCTTCAACAGTTAAGACATCTCCTGTTTGAACATCCCAAGGATAAAGTCCCTTGAAGAAAATTCCAACCCTATCACCAGCTTTTGCCTCTTCTACAACCTCACCATGAAGGTTTATTTCCTGAACTATGAACTCTTTTCCCCAAGGCATGATAAAAACTTTGTCATACTTCTTTACTTTTCCAGAATCAATTATGCCAAAAAGAGTGGTTAGTCCACTCTTTATTTCTTTAGCGGTCTCAATTGGCATCTTAAATTGTGAATTTTCGTCTCTCTCTTTTGGGTTTAATTTTACTAACTCTTCTCTTAGCTCTGCAAATCCCTCATCCGTTATTGAGGAGGTTCCAATTATTTGTGCATCCTTTAGTCCTGTTTCAATTAAAACCGCTTTTAGCTTCTTTTTGAGGGCTTCTACTTCATCAACAGTAGAAGAATCTGTTTTTGTGATCGCAATCACACCATTATTAATACCAAGGAAATTAAGCAAAAGTACAAGCTCCCCCAATTTGGGATTAACCCCATCCACTGCTGAGACACAAAGCAGGCAGGCATCAGACTCTTTTAACAAAGCAATCATTTCTTTCGGCTCATCTAAGTTATATGGCGTATCTGCAAGATAAACGAGGTTACCGCCTTCTTTAAATGAGGAGATTGTAAACTTTTCTGTTTCTAATTCCTTTTTTTGCTGTAGCTTGTTAGCCACAGTTGATTTTCCCGAATTATTTAACCCTATGAGTGCAACTTGGACGGATTTCATAATCTTCAAACAAAATAAAGCATTTATATATGTTTCTAATATCTGCTGAATTCATCCCTTTATAGATACTAATTTACACAAAATTACTAAAAACTCATTTAAACAGCAAAAAACTATGGTTTTGTATGGAATATGCCCTATTGGGAGATGCAAGAGTAGAGATATTAGATAAAGAACTAAAACCGCTTGGATTACTTAATGTTCCCAAAGGAAGAAACTATATCTTGGGGTTATACCTAGATGGAATCCTATTACTTAATGGTGATTTAATGTTAGAAGTTCCCATTTCAGAAATTGAAAGAATGAGTGATGCAAAGGAAATAGATAAGGATGGACTTTTAGTAAGGCTAAAGGGTGGCACATATGTTATAATCAACTCTTCAAAGACATACAGATTAAACGCGCTAAGGCATTATATCAATCCACTCATACTTACTTAGCAGAATAAGTATAATCCTCGCTGCTCAAAGAATTTAGAATCTTAATTATCTTATTCAACTGCTCCTTCAAACTTTCATCTTTTATGTACTTGCCATTCTGTTTTTTAATGAGACCGACATTTTCCAGCTTCTTAATTAATGTGTAATACTTAGAAACAGCGGAGTTCCATTCTATTGCTCTTTTAACAGCTTCGACTTCATCTTCAGTTAAAATTATCTTTCCAGCTTCAGATAGCTTTAACAGCTGAGTATATGGTTTCTTTCCACGCCCTTTGGGAACAGGATGGCAAGAAAGCACATTTGCCAAAATTTTCTCCTCATCCTCGTCTAAAGGAAATACACCAAACAACTCAGTGATGTATGTTCTCCATCTTTTTGCGTACATAGTTTCTCCAGAATAAACTTTCTCCAAAAATACTAAAGCAGGTTTAGCTAACTCTTTATTTCTGCTAAAAAGATGACTAATAAAATCCTCTATGTTTTCAATGTTTTTTGCAGAAAATAAGTTATTCATATCTCATCTAATGGATTCTTTATTTTCTTTAGCTCTGACCTTGATACAGAAGTGTATATTTGGGTAGTTGAAAGGTTTGAGTGCCCAAGCAAAACTTGAATCTTTCTTATGTCCACCCCAGATTCTAAAAGATGTGTAGCAAAAGTATGTCTTAATGTGTGGGGCGATACTTTTTTGGAAATACCCGCCCTCTTTGCGGCGATGGAAACAATCTTTTGGATATTCCTCTTAGACAATTTCCCCTTTCTCCCCCTAAACACATATTCATTTGAATTAAGTCCCGAAACAAACTCTCTCAATTCATGCATTAACTTTTTAGAGGGGATTACAACCCTATCTTTTGCCCCTTTGCCATGCCTTATCCAAATAATCCCTTCATCAAATTCAATATCCCCCACCTTTAAGTTCACACATTCGCTTAAGCGCATCCCTGTAGAATATAACAACTGGAGAATTAACTTATGCTTTTTATTTCCAACAGAATTAATTAACTTCTTTATTTCATCTTTTGTTAGAACCACAGGAACTTTTTTAGCAATTTTTGGAGTTTTTATGTCAAATTTCTTGTCTAATAATTCAGTATAAAAAAAGAATAAAGCGGACTTAACAAGAGCAATAGTTGTATTGGCCGCACCTTTTGAGATTAGAGAAGATAAATACAGCTTAACATCTTCTTCTGTTATTTCATCTGGGTTTTTCTTTATAAATTCTAGAAACTTTTGATTATAAAATTTATATGTTTTAATTGTTTCTTCGCTTAATCCTCTTAATCTCAATTCGCTTTCCAATCTCTCAAGCATAAATATTTTAACGGCACAATCATTTAAATATTAAACGAACTTTTTATTTAAGTGGACACTCGACAAGACCCCAAAACAAATAAATGATGAATTGAAGTGTGAAAGTATGATTGACTTTGACGAACTAATCCATAACTATCTAAAGAGAGAAGAAAAGCCCAAAAAAGTAGGTAGGTATTACCCCTCAGAAATAGGTGGGTGCCTAAGAAAAGTTTGGTTCTCATACAAGTACCCTAAGAAAACTGAGGCGGATTTATTAAAAATATTTGAAATAGGTAACATAGTGCATAACTTTGTAGTTGATGTTCTAAAGAGCGAGAAAAATCCAAGTGTGGAATTATTATCTGCTGAAGAACCATTCATAATAAAAATGAAGGACTTCGTTATTTCGGGAAGAATTGATGATATAATTCTTATAAAAGCAAACAATAAAAAATTACTCATCGAAGTAAAATCAATAAGCGATATCAATTCAATAAAAGATGCAAAAGCACAGCACAAAATGCAACTACAACTTTATATGTTTGCAACAAAGATAAGAAATGGAACAATATTGTACATAGACAAGAAAAACCTAAGAAGCAAAATATTTACAGTTCCATACAATGAATCAGAGGCATTATATGTTCTTGAAAGATTTAGCTTGCTTCATAAGCACCTTGTCGAAGATACACCACCAAAACCAGAAGGAAAGCTTGATCCAGATAAATCGTGGATGTGCCAATATTGTGAGTACAGGGAAGAATGCGATAAAATTGATAGTGTGAAAGTAAATGGAAGAAATAAAGAAAACTGACAAAATTGGGGAAATTCTTGAAAAGCACCCAGAATTAGCAACAGTTTTGCTAGAAGCAGGATTAGGATGTATAGGATGCCCAATGATATCCCTTGAAACATTAGAAGAAGGCTGCAAAGCACATGGGATGAGTGATGAAGAAATAGACAAGCTTATTGAAATTCTTAATAAAAAGATAGGTAAATAAATCTAAGTTTCTTGTAAATCCTTATGAGAAACAAACTTTTAACATTAGGTATATTAGCAATAGCAATTGCACTGTCAACTGCCAACGCACAGATATATTATAAATGTTATGACAGCTGTCCAGCAAAAAATCAAACAGTCGGCTGTGAGGTATATGTAAATGGAAACTTAGCGATACAGGTTGGAAACCAAACGAACTTCTATTACTACGAATACATTAATGACACTACAAACAACAACTTGGAAGAACTTGTGTGCTATTATCTTGGAAGTAATATAACGATATTATCCCCTGCAAAAGCGATGAAATCACCGAAAACTCCACCAGTAATCCCACCATTGCCAGTAAATCCAAAGCCCGGAAATCCACCTTTAAAGAATCCACCAATGAATCCACCATTGTTTAATCTTAGCAACCCAATAACACCAGAGGAAGAGGTAAAGCTTGGACAAAACATCTTTAATGCAAAGTATTTCACATGTACGAAGGATTGCCCAGCTCCACAAAGTGGATACCAATTCATTGGATGCATGATTGTAGTAAATCACGCAGTATTTAATGCAGTAGGGAGATTTCCAGAAATAAAAGTTGGACAAAGAATAGGTGGATACACATATATTACATCGCACACAGATGTAAAAGATGGAAACATTGTATATGAGGAAATTTTAAGCTGTCAGTACTGGAAAAGAGGAGAGCCGCTTCCGCCAAAGTGGGAACCATTTGATTATAGAGAATACTATTGGGAAAGCAGAGGTTACAACTTATCAGAATACGACAAACAAGCGAACGCAAAAGTGCAGGCAAATTTCATACATGAGTACAATAATCAGATAACTAATTTGCCGGGAATTGCAAAAAACATGTTGGGGAATGAGAATTTGCACATATTCTTTGAATTTGGGAATGAGACAATTGAATATGCAGCAAAAACAAGAGATGGCATGATTGTAGAGACGGGCAATTGGATTGATGGAGATAACGATGGAAACTATGACTTGTGGCAAGAAAAAGGAGAAAGAACAACCATGAAAGTTTACTTTGACCAAGCAGCAATTGAAAAAATAGCAGAATCAGATAACCCAGTAAAAGCATTCAAAGAGGCGTGGGGTAACGAAATAAAATATGAAGGAGTGACAGCGACTTCAAAGATAAAAACATTCTTTATGGATGTTGGCGTCTTCTTTGCAGGGTTATTTAGCTAATCTCTTTTACTTTTTTCTTTATTAATTCTTTAAGTTTAATTTTCCTTTCCATGCCAATAACGTCACTTTCCCTTGCTTGTGTTACAGGATGTTTAGCCCCAAGAACATCGCACATTTCTGGTCCCTTTGAGATATCAAAGGAACCAATTTTTTCAGCGAATTTAACAATATCCATCTTGTCATATGCTATTAGAGGACGTAAAACAGGAATTGAAACTGCGCGAGATATAACAAACAGATTTTGTAAAGTTTGGCTAGAAACCTGCCCTAAATTCTCTCCAGTTGCAATAAAATGAATGTTTCTCTTCTTTGCTATCCCTTCAGCAAGCATATACATCGCCCTCTTCATTAAAACAAAGTAATATCTCCTGTCGCAATTTTCTGCTATCTCTTTAAGAATGTCGCTTATATCAACTACATCAAGTTTTATGCCGAGCTTTCTTGCAAGTTTTTTAGATTTGACTATCGATTCCTCGCCTGCAAACTCTTTATTTGAAAAATGCACTGCTTCTACACCAAATCCTTTCTTCTTTAGAATATATCCTGCTACGGGGGAGTCAATTCCACCAGATAGCAGCAAAAGAACTTTCCTCATACCAATCCACCTAAGTAAGCATTAGCAAAATATCCTATGAAATAAGAAACAAAAGAAACAACCAAAACCAAAGAAACGTACTTGGCAATTGTCCTCCATGTTTTTAATTTTTTGTTCCCTTTTGCAACAACATATCCTAAGCGAACCATTATGACAACACCAATGACTAATGAAACCAAAACTGCAGGAAATAAATCCAAGATAGCTAGTGGTATTATTAACACAATAAGGGTCAAAATCTTACCGACAAATGTGAAAAAAGCTGTTTTTAACACTTCCTTACCAGTGTGAACATACTCACTTTCCTCGCTAACATACATACCTGCTGCATCAGAAAGGGCATCAGCAATACCCACGATTATAATCCCAATTTCCGTGAAAATTTTATTTCCAGTGGCGGCTAATCCAATTAAAACACCAAGGATTGTAATTACACCACTAGTTATGCCAAAACTTGCTCCTTCAAGCCCATCAAATTTTTTTGCTCTCACAAAGATTTAATATTAAATCACACTTATATTAATTATGTATTTAGCAAGATATTGGAAAAAAGAAGGGGGATTTATAAGATGCGAACTCTGCCCAAGAAGATGTATAATTCCTGAAGGGAAAGTTGGGTTCTGCAGAGTTAGAAAAAACATAGATGGAAAATTATATTCTCTTGTTTATGGAAAACCAAGCTCGATAGGGATTGACCCAATTGAGAAAAAGCCGTTCTATCATTTTCATCCTGGAACAAAAACTCTTTCCTTTGCAACAGTTGGATGCAACTTCAGATGCAAGTTTTGCTGCAATTGGGAAATTTCACAGGCAGAGGTAGATATCCTTCCAGAAAAAGAAGTTTTACCAAAAGAGATGGTAGAACTTGCAGAGAAAAATAAAGTGCAGGGAATCGCATATACTTACATAGAGCCAACAATATTTTTTGAATATGCATTTGACACAGCCAAGCTAGCAAAGCCAAAAGGATTTTACAATGTCTTTGTTACAAATGGATATGCTATGGAAAAACCACTAAAGGACATAAAACCATTCTTGGATGCAGTAGTGATTGACTTCAAGGGGAATAACGAAAAGTTCTACAGAGAATACTCAAGCGCGGAATTAGAGGAAGTAAAAAGAGGTGCGCTTAGATATAAGAAAATAGGAGTGCACATTGAAATAACAAACTTAATTGTGCCTGGACTAAATGACAACCTTAATGAGTTAAGGGAATTTGCAAAATGGGTAAAAGAAAAAATTGGGAAGGATACTCCTTACCACATACTAAGATACTTCCCAACCTACAAAATGAGAACGCCGGGACCAACTCCATTTGAAATATTGAAAAAAGTTTATGACATCTCAAAAGAAGAAGGGCTTAATTATGTTTATCTTGGAAATGTGGAAGAAGGGAAATATGAAAACACATATTGCCCAACATGTGGTGAGTTGCTGATAGAAAGAAGATTCATGCAAACACTAAGTATAAATCTAACAGATGATAACAGGTGTCCAAAATGCGGAACAAAAATTCCAATAGTGAGATAGATTTTGAAAGCTTGATAAAATTAGCGAGAAAAGCAATCAAAACAAAGACAATTACAGAGAATAATATAAAAGAAAAAAGGGGAGTATTTGTTACACTACATACTTTCCCAGAAAAGAAACTAAGAGGGTGTATTGGATTCATAGAGCCAATTTATCCTCTTGGGGAGGGAGTGCAAAGAGCTGCAATTGCAGCTGCGTATAGCGACCCAAGATTTAAGCCACTTTCAAAAGAAGAAATTGACAAAGTAACAATAGAAGTTTCTGTCTTATCTCTCCCTGAAGAGACAACTCTTGAAGAGATCAAAAAAGGAGATGGGGTAATTCTCAAATATCAAAATTACAGTGCGCTTTTCCTTCCACAAGTTTGGGATGAACTACCAGATAAAGAGGGATTCCTTGACGCGCTTTGTATGAAAGCAGGGTTGTTTCCAAGATGCTGGAAAGAAAGCGAAGTAAGCTTCTATAAATTTTATGTAACTGCATTTGAGGAAGAAGAGCCAAATGGAGAAATAAGAGAGGTTAAAATATAATTGCTCCATAGCCAACACAATTCTCATAGTCGCCAGAAATGTCACCGGAACAATAATACTTCAAAAGTTTGCCTTCCTTGACATGCTTTTTGGCGTAAAACATGGTTGCAATTATTGGAGCAAAACCGCAGATTGTAGCACCAGTTTGATGAACATAGCGTAAGAATTTCATTTCATGAAGATGTGTTATTTCTTTTATTGCATTTGAATCCAACTCGTAGATTCTCTTTTTAATTTCATCGTTAGAGCCAAAAAATGGAATATAATTGTATGCCCGTCCGTAATGGGTAAAATCAGAAGAAGCAATTACAAAAATTTTCCTGTCTAAGTTTTTTGCTGCCTTTTCTATGGAATCCGCTAAATCCTTAGCTTCTTCTAAAATCTCATCTCCTCTGAATACAATAGGTACAATTTTCACATCTTTAAATAAGAATTGCAAAAATGGAAGCTGTACCTCAATTGAATGTTCGTAAGTGTGTGCCTGAGTGTCGAATTCAGCAAATTTGGAATTTGTTACAATTTCGCTTGAGAGTTCATAATCAATTTTTACATCGCCTAAAGGTGTTTTCCAAACACCCTCGGGAAAAACTGAAACAGACGGACCCAACCCAGAGTGATTTGTCCCAATTATAACAAAAGTATCGGCTTTTTTCATTTCTCCAATTTCTTTGTAAACATGGGCTGCTGCAGGTCCAGAATAAACATAACCCGCATGTGGAGATATTGCTGCAAAATAGTCTTTTGAATCTCCCTTTGGCAAACTCTTTGGACCAAAATCGGATAGAAAGCACCATTTAATTCTCTCCTTAAGCTTTTCTGAATTTGCATCATAAAATTGTCCTGCAACTACTGGAGGGCGTTCCATACATTTTATAACTACGACGCTTAATTAAAAGATTGTGGAAATAAAAGATAAATTAACTTTTATGAGATACGCGGCACCTTGCGTGGATGACTTAGTTGAGCGTGAATTAACCACAAAAGAATATGCGAAAGAAATTTTGGAAGCAACAAAAAGGGGAGAAGTACTACCTGATTCTGAGTTGCAATTCGACTTGGCGTATTTAATGTGTGAATATGTCGCCAAAAAGTTGGGGAAAAATGAAATTGACACAGAAGTAATAAGAGTGTACTACCTTTTGCTTCACAACAATTTACTAAAAATTCATAAACCAGTTACATGCAGTATTGAAGAATGTGAAGTGAAAGTTGTAAGTGAAATTGATGGGATAAATGCTTCCTTTCTCAAAGAAATTAATAAGCCAAATCTCGTTGTGCATCGTGGGTATGTAGTTGACTTGTTAACAAATGAGGAATTGGAGGGGATACTATCAAAATATATGTATTTGGCAACCCATTAGTTGAAAAGGACAGTCTTCCGCTTAAGATTCTCCCAAAGTTGAAAAAGGAATTTCCTAAGGTAGATTTCATTGAGTTTGATTCTGTAGAGGAGATAAAAGACAAAAACTTGATAATAATTGATTCGGCAAAGGGGATTAACAAAGTAACTTTAGTTGAAGATGTAAATAAATTGGAAACAAACAAAATTTATTCTCTCCACGACTTTGACTTAGCATACAATTTAAAACTGCTAAAAAAGTTTGGCATGATTACTTCTGTAAAAATTTTTGCAATCCCTCAAGATTTAGATGAAGAAACTGCCTTCAAACAATTAAAAGAGCTAATTAAATCCACTTTATTTTAAGGAAATTACTCGCGCAGGTCATACATGGATCATATGAACGGATTAACTTTTCAACTTCGTGTTGTATTTCCTTCTCTGGTTTGTCAAGAATTTGAGATACTAAGTTTCTAATATCATTTTCCATCCGTATATGATTTTGGGCTGTTGGAGTAACTAAAGTCCCAAAATCAATTAAGCCATTCTCCTTAATCTTTAGAAGATAATACAAAATTCCACGTGGAGCTTCAATAACACCAATACCCTCACATTCTCTTGCAACTATCTTGGGTGGTTTTTCTTCTTTAAATTCAGAATTTTCTAAAAGCTCAATTGAATAATCTACACAGTGTAACATTTCAATTGCCTGGGCAAGATTGTTAAGGTAAATGTCATCTGAAGGGAAGAGCTTAAGATACTTCTTAACATCAGCCCTTGTTTGTTTGTGAAGAGCACCTTTGTTTACATTTAGCCTTGCAAGCGCACCAACATAATATTCCTTTCCATAGAATTCGTAAGCTTCACTTTGAGAATAAGGAATTACAACTTCTTTTAGATGTTTTCCAAATTCTTCTTCCTTAATTTCATTATCATAAGCATCAATTATGCTCCCCTCAAGAAATGCAAAATTCTTATCTTTAATAGCAAGGTAGTTAGTTTTTCTTTTAAAATTAGATGTGTAGTTTGCAACAATTTCCAATAATCTTAAAATTCTATCTCTGGAATCTTTCAACTCTGCAATAGCTTCCTTGATTTCTTTCTCCTTTGGCACATTGGCAAAGTAACCCACTCTTGCAAAGGTTGCATGTATTGCACGCCCAGCAACAATAGTCGCAAGCTTATTCCCAGCCCCTTTTACATGAAATGCATCATGAACAAGATCTTTTTGAGATTCATCAAAATCCAACACAGAAGGCTTTCCAAGAATGTCAGGCATGACAAACAAATAAAGGTGCATGGCATGATCTCTAATCATACTCCCCATAGTAGCGAGCTTCCTAAGTGTCATCGTCTGCTCGCTTAGAGAAATTCCAAGGGCTTTTTCAATTGCCTCAGAAGCACAAGTTAAATGGGCGATACTGCATGTACCACAAATTCTTGAAACCATTTGCGGAATCGTCTGAAAGCTTTTCCCTTTCATTGCTTCTTCGTAAAATCTCTTATTCTCCCCAACAATTAGTTTAGCTGATTCAACATTGCCATTCCTTACTTTAACTTCTAAACTTGCATGCCCTTCAATTTTGCTGAGATTTTCAATTTTCAAATCTATATCTTTATGCATTTTTAACACCAAATTCAACAAGATATTTTTCCATTACTTCAATAAACTTACTTGCATCCATCGGACAACCATTAATTTCTTCATCAACTTTTACAAATTTCTTAATTGGCTCCACCTTTTCCAGATGCTTAAATTTAGCTAATGTTGGCTTAATCTTATCAAGCGTTTTATTGTCAAAAAAATTTCTGTTGTTGGAAGGAAAACCAGTAATAGCACAAGAACCAATTGCAACTAACTTTTTTGATGTTTCCCTAACTTTTTTTAAGCCATTTAAATCGTGCTCTGTAGAAATTGCACCCTCTACAAAGGCAACATCTATGTTTTCAATATCCTTTTTAGGTGTGATTAACCTAAAATGTTTTATGTCAATACATTTCTCCCAATCACTAAATTTTTTATTAAAAACTTCCAGGATTTGCATAGAGCACCCTTCATCAC
>JAGGYW010000020.1 GCA_021162365.1 Nanobdellota archaeon | reverse complement strand
GATTTGCATAGAGCACCCTTCATCACAAGTGAAAGAGAATATACCAACAGCCAACTTTTTCATAATAATTAAAAGGTACATTTTCTATTTAAACATGCTGGCAAACATTTTTTTACTTTCAGAATCTATTAAAAGGTATGTTAAAAATAGGGCATCGTGGGGCAAGTGAGTTCTTTCCAGAGAATACTCTTCTTTCTTTTAAGAAAGCTTTTGAGATGGGTGCAAGTACTATTGAGTTTGATGTGAGACAAACAAAGGATGGCAAGTTAGTTGTAATTCATGACAAAAGTGTTGACAGAACCACAAACGGGAGCGGGCTTGTTAGCGAAATGACCTTTAGGGAAATAAGAAAGCTTGATGCTGGAAAAGGAGAAAAGATACCAACCTTAAAAGAGGCTCTTTCTGTCGTCAAGAAATTCAATGGGAAATGTTTGGTAGAAATAAAAGAAAAAGGAATTGAAGAAAAAATTTTAGATGTAATAAAGAAAATGAAAATGGAAGAGAATGTAATCATAACTTCATTTTACACCCAATCTCTTAAAAAGGTAAAAGAGTTAAATCCAAAAATTGAAACCGGCTTAATAACTATGAACAAGATAAAAAACACAATTGGGTTTCTTAGATTGTGCAAAGCAATAAAAGTTAATTGGGTGCTTCCTGAGAAAAGCACACTAACAAAGAAGTTCGCAGAAGAAATCCACAAGTGGGGGTTTAAGATAATTATTTGGTTGATTGACTCCAAAGAAGAATTCAAAAAGTGGGAAAAAATAGTTGATGGAATTGCATCAAACAACCCAAAAGTATTTACTTAATTTGACTTTCGACCTTGTGAATTGCCTTTTCAATTGCCTTCTGGTTGCCAAGATAATACTTGTTAATTGGCTTAAGCTTTTTATTTAATTCATAAATAAGCGGATATCCTGTAGGTATGTTCAACTTTTCAACCTCTTTTTTAGAAAGCCTGTCTAAATATTTAACAATCCCCCTCAAACTATTTCCATGGGCAGAAATAATAACAAGTTTTTTTGACTTTATTTTTGGCACAATTGAGCTATACCAATAAGGCATAACTCTTTTAACGCAATCATGCAAACTTTCCGTTGAAGGAAGTAAGCTTTTCTTTACATTTTTGTATTTTTCATCATGAATCGGATGTCTTTTATCGGAAAGTTTTAAGGCAGGCGGGCGGACATCATAGCTTCTTCGCCACTTAAAGACCTGCTCGAAGCCGACTTTTTTCACCATCTCTTTTTTGTTTAATCCCTGCAAAGCGCCGTAGTGCCTTTCGTTTAATCTCCAGCTCTTCCTAGTAGGAACCCACATTAAATCCATTTTATCTTGAACAATCCACAAAGTGCGAATTGCTCTCTTCAAAACAGAAGTAAATGCAAAATCGAAGTAAAGATTTTCTTTCATAAGAAGCTTTGCAGCGCGCTCAGCTTCTTTTACTCCATTTTCAGATAAGTCAACATCAGTCCAGCCAGTGAAAATATTTTTCTTATTCCAAACACTTTCGCCATGCCTTAACAAAATTAACTTATACATGTAAATGTGAAAGAATTCAATATTTATAAATCACTCCAACACTACTTCCATCCTAAATGAATTTCCTTCGCCGGATATTTTTTTGCTGACAATTTTCAGCTCCCTCTTAAATAGCGGACAGTAAAGAACAAGAGTTTCAAATTCCCCACCTTCCCCGGCAGGATTTATTTTGTATTTTTTGTGCAATATCTTTACATCCTCAATAAACTTTTCATCTATTTGCCTGCCAAGCCATTTTTCATCAAGTGGGTATGCAGCAACAGCAGTAACTATTACTTTGAAATTGTTTTTTATTAACAATTCTAAAATCTCAAATTGGTCTTTTTGCCAGAGAGGATTTATTGTTTTTAACCCTAAATTGTCGCAAATTTTCTTTATGCGGGAAGCTTGATATTCCGAAGCTATGGCACCAGTCACAACACCTTCAATATTAAACTTTTCAACTGCTTCTTTAATTGCCTCTTCAAGTTCTTTTAATTCCTTTTCTTTTTCGCCGCGAGTAATCTTTAGAATTAGGGGCAAATCCATAACTTCTGCTTGTTTGACTACTGACATTATGGATGGAGTATGAAACATGTAGCTTTCGGGATTTTGGGATTTAATTGATATCAAACAAACCAGCTCGTGCCCCATTTGCTTTGCTAGATATGCTGCAAGAGTGCTGTCCTTTCCTCCACTAAATAAAGCTGCAACTCTCATAATCAAAAAAGAAAAAATTAGGGTATATATGCTCTTTGCTTGTATGGTTTATTGCTCAAATTGTTTAATCGATGATATGCTTCATTCACTTCTGGTGTTCTCCCTACCTCTCTCGCATATGCACCCAAAAGTGCTCTTTCATGTTGTAAAACCGAACTCATTTTCACATTCCTCCTTTTGCGGAGGTGTTACACCACACAGAGACTTTATAAAGCTTTGCAAAAAAGCAAATCCTTATTTTGCAATGAACTTCTCATGTTGTCCTTTTAATTTTCATTTCTCAAACCACCTTCTGATTTTATTGCTTAACTTTAAATATACCATTAAGAAGGGAGCCTGAAACAAAGACATGATTGCAGGGAATACTGCTAGATATTGTCCTTCCTTACCAAAAACAGATACAAGAATCGCAATAGTTAAAGCAACATTTTTACTAACAGATGTAAAAACAACCGCTTGGTGGTGTCCATATTCAAATGAAAGTAGTTTTTTATTTATTAACAGTGTAAATAGGACAGTTACTCCATAAAAAAGAATTGCGACTGGTAACAGCAGTACAATATCAAAGTAATTTTTCAAAATCAGATCAGCTTTTGACGCAAATATAATGAAGATAAGAATGTAAAGAGATGTAAGCGTTACTGCTGAAAAATAAGGTTTTATCTTTAAAAATCTCTCTTCTCCATGCTTTCTCTCAACATATTCTCTTGTTAATATCCCCAAAACAAAAGGCAAAATTAATATTATCAAAAGGTTTCTCAAAATTATTGTTAATGGGGTCTGAATGTTTGCTTCTAATGCAAAATAGTGTCCCGCGAGGGGATAAACAAAAATAGATGCAAAAAAAGCAAAAGCAACTATTATTGCACCAGTAAGCATATGGCCTTCAGCTAACCCTAAGTAGCCTAAACCCATGCTTGATGCCGGAGCAATTGACAGCAACATCAGAGCTAATTTAATTTTTGGATCAGAAATAAAAACAGATGTTAAAAACCACATAAATATTGGAGCATAGACGAAATTTAAAATCAACGCCTCAACGAGAGGTTTTGTTGACCCCTTAATTTTCTTCAAAGATGAGAAAGACAAATTAACCATCATTGGATAAATCATAACAAACACAACAGGGATTATCAATCTAGTTAGATACTTTAAGTTTAAACGATGACCAAGCAAAACTCCTAAAGCTATGACTATCAAAGTGTACAATATCATATTCCTTGACAGATTTTTTTGTATTTTTTGTATCATATTAGCCATCCGCATCACCCATATATCTCCTCAAAGCGATTTAGTATCCCCTCTGTTTTCTTGAGGGGAATGAACATCCATCTTCGAGAGGATTTTTTTAACCTTGGGGTTGATAATTCTATAGTAAACTTTCTTTCCATCTCTTCTCGATTCAACAATCCCCAAATCTTCAAGCTTCGACAGCTGGATTGAAACTGTTGATTGCGTTCTTTTTGTAAACGGAACAATTTCGCAAACGCACTTTTCTCCATTTAGAAGAAGCTCAACTATTTTTAATCTGGTTTCATCACACAAAGCTTTGAATATTTTTAATAACTCCCTCATATTGATACTTATCAATATATCAATATATAAACCCTTCGGTCGAAAAGTTTTATAAACTAATATCCACTTTTTAGTAATAGCACTTTGGGGTGATATCTTGACGAATGCAGTCATTATGCAACAACCTAAAAAACTACCTAGACCTCCCAACATCTTAGAGGAGGAGATTCTACCACAAGGAGATGGATTCCTTACTACCAAAACAGAAGAGGTAAGTCCGCAACGTTTAGTTGAGGATTACTCTAGTATCCTTCTCCTCTGTGCCCCAGGAGATGTTTATAAAGGAATGTCCGAGAAGGAAGTTGATAGGGCATATACCCAAATGGCCATAAAAGATTTTGACAGACTCGTAGAATTTCGACCAGAGTATAGGCCCTTTATGGAAACTCCTGATGCCACAGTAGTTGCGGGACAAAAAGGTGACAGAAAGTTAGTAATGTCTCTTTTTATACAACCAATTATTAGAATAGGTAACCTAGAAGCAGATATCGAAGCTTGGAGTTATTTATTCAATCCTGAATCTAAATATGGGCTTTTGCCAGATTTAGATGCAATCCACCTTAGGAAAGGGAATAAGGTAAGAGAAGCGGCAGAAATAATTAAGGAATTCTATGAAAGTTATGGCTGGCAAACATATATTCTTGAGGATGATTTGCCGAAAAGAGATACAATGGTTGGAGTAAATCCGGAGAGAAATCTTACTCCTGGGGATCGTGTAGCTATAATGAGTCCTTCCGAGTTAAGAAGAATTGCATATGGAAAACTAAACTATAGCTTGGACGAATTGTGTTTCTAAAAATGGTGCGAAAAGTGCTGTATTCATTAGAAGAAAAGCTTGGCGAATCCATTTTAACAGGGCTTACTTTGCTTGGGACAGCAGGTGTAGTCGAGGAGGTCGCATATAAAACCACCTACATAGCAAATGTCTATCTCCCCATTTTAATCCCCACTTTGATCGTAGGTAGTGTGTTATACTTGCACGCCAACTTACGGAAGCCTAAAAAGAAATCACCCGACCTCACAGACGAACAAATAGAGCTTTTGCGTGATGTTCTCTCTGGGAAACAACTTTAAACCACTTTAGCGTATTTAATTAACGAATATTTTACTCAAAATTAGTAGATGTGGAAACAAATCTCAGAATTTTATCATTTTTAATTTAAAAACTCCAAACGTTTAAATAATTCAACTTAGTTAAAGTGTAAGGTGATCCTATGGCTGAGAAAAGAAAAAGGAAGTATACCTTTAGAAAAGGGAAGTTAGTTTCTTATGAATCTGGGAGTTTGATGCATCTTGTAGCTAAGATAGACCCATTTAAGAATACAAAAAAGAAAAAAAGAAGGTGAGGTGATGGTAAGAAACACATTTGGAATAAGCGGGATTAAACCGCTAAAGGTTCCCGACCCATTTAAAACAACAACGAAACGAAAAAAGAGAACATTAAGTCTAAGAGATAAGCAAATCCTCTACCATAGAGCAAAAGGTAGGTGTGAAGCATGTGGCAAAAAGATAGATTTTAGTGAAATGCAGGTAGGACACAAAAAAGCATATTCCAAAGGTGGTGCAACAACCCTAGCAAATTCTGTTTGCTTGTGTTATAGATGTAATAAACTGCAAGGGACAGATAGCTTCGCAACATTGAAAAAGAAATTAGATGGTACATATGGTAAACGAACTAAGAGAACAAGGACTAAGCAAACCTCTAAAAAGAAAAGAAAAACAGCTAAAAGAATTTCAAAAAATCCATTTGAGATAAAGATCCCGAAATTTAAATTCTAAAATTGACAATTTATTTTCTTATTTTTTCGTATAATATGCATTAAGCGAACTAAATCTCTGCATTTTGAGCTTATTTTGCGTCAAAAAAAATTAAGAAATGACAAAAAGTTTTAATCACGCCAGTGAAGGATTTCTTTTGCGTCAAAGTATGCCTCAACTGCAAGCAACACTGAAATCACGAAATAACCCGCCATCATATACAAGTAGATCTCGTTTGGTAGGAATCTCTGCATGCGTAGCGTTGGCACCAACAAAAGCGCTGCTGCAAGCAACCACATTAGTCCGTATATGAATCTACCAATGTACATGAAGCCTGTACCCCAAACAAAGAAGTTTAGGACTGCTCCTATCCATGGCTTGTGCTTTAGTCGTTTAAGCTTTCTGAATTCTCTGTCAAAGTAGGCTTCTGCAACAGCGGATTTGACCCTCTTAGTCCGCTTAGTTGCCCTTCTTGACGGTGTCTTCTTGCGTGTAACTCTCCTCTTCGGCTTCTTCTTAGTCGTCTTTTTTCTTTTTTTGGCCATTATACCACCTCAAAAACTTTTAAGATTTGCTAAATATTTTTTGGCTTGTAATATATCTTCTTCCCTATTGCCTCTTTTTCAAGTATGCCTAATTCGGCCAAGCGATTAAGCCTAAATGATGCTGTCGAACGGGATAGGCCAGTATAATCTGCCAGCTGCTTAGCAGTTACTCTTCCTTGCTTAGCTATCCAAGCAACAACTTCCTTGTCTTTGATGGTTAATTTCTCTATTTCTTCTATAGCACGATCTATGGCAGTTGATTCAACACCTTTTTCGCTCAATTCTTTCTTGGTTTCGTGCAAAATCGCCAAAATTTCATCTAACTTATCTAGTTTGGACAATTTGGCGTCCATTTGCTTTAATACATTAGTTAACTCCTCTAGTATCTGAGTATTAAGAATTTTAACTTGAGAAAGAGGATGTTGCTTGGCGGCCTCTAAGGTTTTCTCCCACGACTTTATGGCGCTATAGGTATCCTCAACGCGGATCTCTTCCACAGGGGTAGAAAACTCACTATAGCTTTCCCTCGCCTGTTCTTCTTTCTCCTCTTTAGGAGATTCTTCCTCTTCTTTCTTCTCAAAAAGCTTCTTAAGCCGGCTTAATATACCCATCTTGTTGATATATTAAGACAAAACTTATTTATTAACTTTTCGCCAACACATTCGACAGATTCGACAGATTCGTCAACACTTTCAACACATTCGACACTTCAACAAACACATTCGACACCAACACATTCGACAGATTCAACACATTGTTTAACACGTTTTAATAAGTCAAAATTTTAAGCTTCTTATCTGTTAAATCACCTAAAATAAGGAGTTTTATGACGAATGTGTTTGCTCTAAATCCAACACTTTCGACACTCAACACATTCAACATTCAACACTTTCGACAACAAATTCAACACATTCGTCAACAAATTCAACACATTCGTCAACAAATTCGACACTTTCAACACATCATGAGTTAAATGGTAGGTGAAAAGTATTATTCGTTTTCTATAATATTATAATTTTTTTCAATATTGAAATTTAATAAAGTGAGAGTTAGCTAAAGGGGAGATAATAACAACTGCAAATAGCCGAAAATAGTAGCATGAGAAGTGAGAGGTAGTGCACAAAAAGTGAGAGTTCCATAGGAAATTATAACAAAAGGGCTAAGAATTGGGCTCCTTAACTGTTAATTCGCACCTTAATATCTTCTACAATACTATTTACATTGATTTCTCTGTTTTTAAGACGCACAAGCTTCATTTTAACCCCTGTTGACTCATAAACGTCCGTAGGCTCGACTATTTCTATGTATGTAGCAAGGTATTTTTCAAGAATATAGGACACGGCATAGGGTTTAATACCTGTCCTCTTAGCTATTCTCCGTATCCAAACCCATTCATCTTGCGATTTAAGGAAGTTTAAAATACGTTTTACCTTGTCAAGTGGGTCTCTTTTTCTCTCCTTGAACGCTGGCTTTTTTCGTTTAACCTCGAACTCCAAACCACAGCGAGGGCATTTTACCTTCATTTATTTACACCTGTAAATACAATAAGTTCGCTATTTATAAGGATTTCTACATATAGAACTAAATCAGCAAATAAAGGGAATTACCCCCTAAATCTAACAAGTGGAACTGGTGGAGGAAGGCCTACTTTTCTCGATAGGGCTAAAGCCTCTATCTGTGCTTCCTCAAAGCCAATGTTCAGCACGAGCTTAAGTAGGGTGCCCTTTAATTTCTTGCTTTTTTTCCATTCTTTGAGGACTTCATCTGCTTTCTCCTTCTTTTCTACAAAAAGCAGCTCCCCAACCACCTTTATCTCGCCTAAGCTCTCATCTTTGGGCTCTTCAAGGGTATAATCTGTAGAAAAGGCATATTCGAACAGGATCAACTTATTCTCCCCCATGTTTTCCTGTTTTATCTCCCTTATATCCGTGATGGAAATATTATTCTTAAGCTTTCCAAGCTTGATTTTTCCATCAATGTTATTCCTTTTTGCCAAAACTTCTTTAAGTTGTGTCTTTACAAGAGGCATTTTTCATCACCAGAATTGAAGAGAAACTACTTATTTATAAAGATATAGCCCCGCGCGGACTCTCGTGCACCCACGAAAGTTTTCTCTTTCGTGCACGTTTCTCTTTTTCAAAAGAGAAAGGTGCCTTCGAACCGCGGTCAGGAGGGCCAGAACCTCCCATGCTTGGCCACTACACCACGGGGCTATATACCTCTTTTATACCATCCTCAACAAATAAAAAGTTTTTTAAGAACAGATTGTATTTACTATTGTTGATGGAATACATACAAATGGCAGAAAGGATAATTGAAGGTAAGATGCCTGCAAATAAAGTAGTTGAAGTGTATAATGTTCTTTATCGGCGATTAGAAACAACACCACCAACAAATCCAGCTTACACCCAGCTATTAAATTTGCTTGAAGGACTTAAAGCCGTAGCCACAGAAAACAATATACCTATTGAAGTCAATGTTGGAGATGAGGTATCAAATCTTCTTAATTCTATTGGATTATCTTGATGGTTCCGGGAAAACTATGGGTAAACCTCCAGCAGCAGGACCGGATTTGTGCTTCAAATCGACTGCCTCAGGGAAATATCTATTTAATTCTTCCAGCAACTCTGCTACCGCTCGTTCATATTTACGCTTCATTACTGATTTTCTCTCAGCATCTAACTCAGCCAACACTTTAGAATGATGTGTATCTATTTTTTCGAATATAGGCTCATAATCTTCTACAATAGATTTTATTCTTTTATCTTCCATACGCCCTATGAAATATTCCCCAAATCCAACAGTGGGTAGCACCGTAGCAATTGCGACCAGTATTCTTGAAGTTGTATTTGGAATAAATTCCACAGTTGTTAAATATGTAAGCAATGGCACAGCAGATTCGCTGGCACGAATAGCAACCTTGCGAAGGAAGCCACGTTCTTTCTTAATCTTATCTATTTGTTTATTTTTGTCCTTTTCAAGCTTAGCAAGCTTGCGCTTATATCTTATCTCTTCCTCCTTCTTCTTTTGCTCATAATATACTTCAATCTCTTCTAAATTTTGAGCTAATGAAAGTGCCTTACGTTTAAATGCTTCCATATACAGTTTAGCTCTCCTTATCTGGCGTTGTTTACTCCTAACTTTCTCCTCTTTTAGTTGCTTTTCTAGTTCACTAATTCTTGCTTCAAAAGCAACAATAATCTGGGAATTTGTCTGATATTTTCTCTCTTTTTCTATTTTTTTCTTCTCATCATATTCAACAGCATAGTCTGCATTTAAGTCAACACCTTTGTAAGCATTTGCAATTTCAATTACGCTTGAGGGCCTGTAAACACTCTCCGGAAGCTTTTCCAAGAAAACCTTTGAGCCATATATGTCCACATCACTAAGCAACGAGACTGGTGTACTTCTATTATCCAATCTTTCCTCAAGCGAAGCTTCAGACATTTTAAGCACCCCATTATTATAAGGCGCTCGAAGTTTAAATGTTTTCTCACTTTTTGATGATAAAAAATACCTATATAATATATAGATTTCTAGCTATTTTCGTGGTAGTATTAATTGCATCAAAACAGGATATTGCAAGCATGAACATAGCAAAGAAATGTGAAGAATTGGGACTTAAAGTTAACTACATTGAAGAGGACGACATATTTGTAAAAGAACTCCCCTATGCAGATTATTATATATTCCTATCAAGACACTCTTCCAAATCCGAAAAACCTTGCTTAACTGCTCACTTCCCCGGAGTTTTCTCAGATGACACTTCTTTGGGTGGAAACCCCCATGAACTTGGAGTTGCATTCCCATCTCTCGAGAAGAATTACATCAAAAATTTATGGGAGCTTAAGAAAGAATGGAATAAAAAAGAGCTAGAAAAGTTTCAGATAGTTATTGAAGCAACACATCATGGCCCAACTCATTTAAAAAAACCGATAATGTTTGTAGAGATTGGCTCCTCAGAAGAAGAATGGAAAAATGAAACTGCTGCAGAGCTTGTTGCGCACGCGATAAAAAGAACATTAAATCAAAATCAAGTTTATGCAAAGCACGCAATTGCATTTGGGGGGACGCACTATCCAGAAAAATTCACTAATATTCTATTAAATGAAGAATTTGCCATTGGGCACATAATGCCAAAGTATGCGCTCCCTAACTTAAGCGAAAAAACATTTAATGAAATGGTTAAGAAAAGTGTGGAGCCAATAAAATATTGCATAATCGATAAAAAAGGAAGCAGCAGAAAAGACGAGATAATAGAGCTTGCAAACAAATTTGGTCTTAAAGTGGTGAAAATATGAATTTATATCTACAAATATTAACAACCCTATCCCTTGTAGGTGGAATTTTCGTAGGAGAATTGGCTGCTACAAAAGTTTTCGGGGTAATGAAAAAGACAATATATTTCTTAGCTGAGATAGTAATCTTTGTGGCACTCATAGTAGTTCTTACAAATAGTATGCAGATAACAGATCCATATGTTGGAAGTATAGTTTATTTCATAGTGGGCTTTACAACAATAGTGTTTGTCAGAGGTGTTATTACAGGACTTGGATTGATGTCAGAAAAAGCAAGCAAAAAGGTAATGCATAAGAAAGATGAAATGGACTACTTATTTGGCTTAAGAAAATCCCTCGAAAGAAGAGGATTTTCAAACAAAGAAATAAAAAGGATCGCAAAAGAAGTTGGATTTTCGGAAAAGTTAATTGAGAAGGCATTCGATTTTCTAAAGAAGTTGTAGAAAACTTATTAAATGCAGATTATCATTACTAATAAGTGGGTGCTATATGAAAGCAAGAGTGATAAAACTAGGTAAAAAGAAATATCTCTTATTTGAACCTAAAGAAGAAATCATTTTATCTCTTAGTGATCCAACCTTCTTCAGAGAGTTGTTCGAAAGATTGGAAGACCACTCAGATGTAGACGGTATTATAATAAATAAAAACTACAAGTGGATTCTTGATGGGGATTCCTTTGAAATTCTTAAAGAATATGTAGAGTTTATTTCAGGGATTAAAGAAAACGAAAAATTGTGTGATGATGACTTTGAGAAAATAACTATGTTTAAATTAATTGGGGAAGAAAATCCAATAGAGGCGATAAGATACTTCAATGAAATAAAATATTGTGACAAAGATGTTCCCTTCTTTAAAGAGATAGAATCAAAATTAAAGAAAACAAAAATGTGGAAGAGCGTAAAGCAAAATTCTGAAAAATCAGATAAAGAAATTTATCACATCATTTTCAAGGAGAGGGTTGTCCCAGGGTTCATAACCTACTTCTTAGAGCCCACTCCAGAAGATGCAGAGATTATATCTAAATACTTTGTGGATGGAGCAGAGGTGTTAATTCTACAAAAGAAAGAAGTGCCTGCTCCAATATACACTGTAAAACCAAAAGAACTCAAACTAAGTCACAGGAAGCTGCAAATATTAAATGATGCCTTTGAAAAATTAAGTGAAGAAGAATTTGATGTTGAGCTAAGCGATAAGATATGCAAAAAAGTGATTGATGAAGTAGCTGGAGATGAGCTCAGCGAAGATGAAAAAAAAGAACTCGTGAAAATATTAAAAAGATACTCTTTTGGTTATGGAATAATTGAAGTTCTTCTCAAAGATCCAAAAATACAAGATGTCTATGTTGACTCGCCAGGAAATAAGCCAATATACATTTATCACGAAGATCTTGAAGAGTGCATAACAAATGTTATTCTCACACCTGAAGAATTAGATAAACTTTCTACAAGGTTTAGAATGATTTCCGGGAGACCCTTCGATGAATCCTATCCTGTACTACATGCAGAAATTAAAGAACTTGGAGTAAGGGTTGCTGGAATAACCGAACCAATGACATTCTCGGGTATAGGATTCGCATTCAGAAAACACTCTGTTAGACCATGGACATTACAGCGTTTTATAAAAAATAAAATGCTCACTGCTGAAGCAGCAGGGCTTATTTCATTCTTAATAGATAATCAGCAGTCAATGTTAATAACTGGGCCTAGAGGTAGTGGTAAAACTTCATTCTTAAGTGCGATCTTAGCTGAGATTCCCCAAAAATTTAGAGTTATTACAATTGAAGACACTCCTGAACTCCCCGTAGATGAGTTAAAAGATTTGGGATTTAACATTCAGCACATAAGAGTAAAATCAACTTTACAAAGAGAAGCATATGAAGTAACCGCGGAAGAAGCCCTTAGGAACGCGCTAAGATTAGGAGAGTCAGTTTTAGTAATTGGAGAAGTAAGAGGGGAAGAAGCAAAGGCACTTTTTGAGGCGATGAGGATAGGCGCCGCAGGCAATGTAGTGCTTGGGACTATTCATGGGTCAAGCGCATACGATGTGTGGGATAGAATTGTAAACGATTTAAATGTGCCTTCAACTTCATTTAAGGCAACTAACTTTGTTTTAAGTTGTGCGCCTATAAGAAAAGGTGAATCACTTAAAAGAGTAAGAAGAGTTGTTGGACTAACAGAAGTGTTGAAATATTGGAAGGAAGACCCGCTTCGCGAAAATGGATTCTTAGAATTATTTGAATATGATAGTCAAAAGGACAAACTTGAAATTAAAAACCTCAAAAAGAGCGTTGCGCTGAAGGAAATAATCTCAAAAAGAGGAATGAGCTTTAAGGATGCAATTTCCTCAATAAAAACAAGGGCGAAGATAAAAGAAGAGATAGTAAAAGCTTCTGAAAGTAATCCGGCGCTGCTAGATGTGAAATTTGCAATTGCAGCTGTAAATAAATTCCACGAGCTTACACAATCAAAAGAAAAAGTCAACTACAAGGATATTCTCCGAGAATTTAAAAAGTGGCTTGTGGTACAACAAAAAAACTTTAAATAGAAATATTAAAAAAGAACAGATTTCCTTCTTTTATAACATGGGCGAGTAGCTCAGCCTGGGAGAGCACACGGCTGAAGGGCACCCTTCTTAGAAAGAAGCGTGCACGGAAGAAATCTTAGAAACCGTGGAGTCGGGAGTTCAAATCTCCCCTCGCCCACTTTCTGCAATTTTGCTGAATAAAAAACCTTATAATAGATTGATTACTTAATAATAACAATATGACAAGATTAATTACTTTTAGCAGCGGAAAAGGAGGGGTTGGAAAAACAACAATTACTACAAACATAGCTGCGGCTTTGCATAAATTCGGCAAAGATGTAATTCTTGTGGATGGAAATGTGTCCACTCCAAATGTGTCTGTAATTCTGGGCATGCCAAGATTGCCTATAACCCTCCATGATGTCTTGTCAGGAAAGGCAAAGCTCGAGCAATCAATTTACCTACACACTTCCGGACTAAAGGTAATTCCAGCGGGACTTTCTGTCAAACACATGAACCTAAAAATGAGGAAAAAAATGGCAAAAGTGCTAAACGACTTAATTGGAGAAACAGAATTTGCATTAATTGACTCCGCAGCGGGGCTTGGTAATGAAGCAAAACAAGCAATTGAAGCTGGAGACGAATTAATTTTGATAACTAATCCAGAAATTCATGCTTTAACAGATGCACTTAAGGCATACGAATTTGCGAAAAGAGTTGGAGTAAAGCCACTCGGTGTAATTCTAAATCGTGTAAACAACAGAGATTGGGAGATGACCAAAGAAAATGTGGAAGAATTCCTTGAGTTGCCAGTAATTGGTATGATTCCAGAAGATGAGAATGTAAAGCGCTCAATTGCCATGAAACAACCATTAGTTTATGCATTCCCACATTCTCCTGCAAGCAGAGCAATCAAAAAACTTGCTGCAAGAATGATTGGAGAAGATTACAGAACTCTTGAGCCAGAAACAATAACTGAAAAAATTCTTAGAATTCTTGGATTTTATGGGTGATTTCTTTGGCAAAACTTGGCGTTATCTCAACAGTCACAGTCTTCTTTAAAGATGTTCCTATAAAGTTCAAGATAGAAGCGGTGGCAGAAGGAAAAATCGACAAAGAAACAAAGAAGGTTGCTGGCATTGACGCAATAGAATTTAGAAAGGATTTAGACAAAATCATAAGAAACATGGAATACAAAGGAATTGGCAAGTCGCTAAGAGAGGAAGGAATTGAATTCTATGGGATGGAATCCATAGCCATGTTCATAATCAAAAAACTAAAACAAAATTACCCCATTTCCTATGTACGTGTCTGGGAAGGCCAAGATGAGTATGCCATTGTTTCTTCTGACGAAGTGTAAGATTTATAAAGCGTCTTCTTGTTAGAAATTTGATAAAAATGAAAGGCGATTGGGTTCATAACCAACCTTTTTCAAAAAAAGCTTGACCAAAAATTAAATTCTGATTTTCTTAGTGGTGATTGGGTTCACATATGGCCCGGGTAGTTTAACGGTAGAATGTGAGGCTGTGGCCCTCTTGGCGCGGGTTCGACTCCCGCCCCGGGCCCTTCGCACCCTTTTCTTTTTAGAAAAAAGAAAAGCCTTCATGGAAAAGAAAAATTTCTTGGTGCAGCTTCTTTCTAAGAAGGTACTAAGAAAGTTTAATTCTAGAGGTGGTTTAAATGGATCAAGCACTATTAAATAAAATGCTCGAGGAGATACTCGATGAGAAGAAAAGAAAGGAAGAATTAAGGAAAAAGGAACTAGTTTCAAGAGTTGAAACTCTTTTAAGTAAACAGTCGCTCACTTTCGATGAAATGAGAGAATTAGCAGATTTAGCTTATCGCCTTGGTGACAATACTTGGAGAATAAGTTTTGATGTGCTTAATGGAAAAAAGATTAATGGAACTATGATAACATTCCCATATGAAGCCAAAGAATTATATTTCCGGAAACTCTTATTTTTCCTTAAGAATAACATCGAAAAGAGCGAAGAAAGGATAGATGAAGCAGTGTTTATTAACCTATATCAAACAGTAGCGGCACAATTTGGAATCCCAACATTCGAGCTAGAAGAAAGAGGTTGTTTTTATGACTCTTTTTATGACCCTATGAGAAGGAGGCTAAAGGGATGATTAAGATAACAATCCTACACAATGAATACGAGGAGTGGAGGGAAGATTCTGGATTTTCAGTGCTAATAGAAGCTTTTGGTAAGAAAATACTTTTTGATACCTCATTGAAAGAAGAAATAGTAAAGAACTCACAAAAAGCGAGAATTGAGTTAAACAATGTTGACTTTATTGTATTAAGTCATGGACACTTTGATCACACAGATGGACTAAAACACTTAACTGGAACTAAAGCCGTTGTAATTGCACATCCAAACTGTTTTGAAAAAAAATATTTTAACAGTGAATATATTGGATGTCCATTTTCGCTAGAAGAAGTAAAGTCTAAGTTTAAGGTCGTATTATCCAAGAAACCATATTGGATAAACAAACACATATTGTTCTTAGGAGAAATTCCCCGTAAAAACAACTTTGAGAACAAGGCGGTTGGCATGCTTGAAAATGGGAAACCAGATTATCTAAAAGATGACTCTGCATTAGTGATATTGACAAAGAAAGGAATCGTCATAATCACTGGCTGTTCCCACTCTGGTATATGTAATATCATCAACTACGCAAAAGATATTACAAAAGAAAAGAAAATCTACGCAATACTTGGTGGCTTTCATTTATTAGAGGATGATATCCAGCTGGTAAAAACAATTGAATGTTTCAAGAAACTAAAACCAAAGAAAATATTTCCAGCACACTGCCTAAGCAAAAAAGCGTTCAGAGAATTTGAGAAAATTGGAGGAAAAAGAATCAGAACACTTGAAGTGATAGGCTTATAAAAAACCAAAGATATTATATGGTGTTGAAAATGCCAGTTAAAGGAATGCGGGACTTCCCGCCAAAGGATATGATACTTAGACAAAAGGTTTTTGCTATTGTTAGGAATGTCTTTGAAAGATATGGATTTGAACCATTTGAAACACCTGCAATTGAATTAGCAAAAACTCTAAAAGGAAAATATGGGGAGGAAGAAAAACTAATCTACGAATTTGAAGACAGAGGTGGAAGAAAGTTAGCATTAAGATACGATCAAACTGTCCCACTTGTCAGATATATTGTTGAAAATCCTGAGATTCCAAAACCATTTAGGAGATATGTTATTGGAAAAGCATGGAGGGCAGAGGAAGTAAGGAAAGGGAGATATAGAGAATTCTATCAATGCGATATTGATACTGTTGGTGCAAAGTCAATTTTGGCAGATGCGGAAGTTATAGCGTGTGCCCTTGAAGCGTTAAACAACTTAAACCTTAAAGATAGCTACATTAGATTAAACAACAGAAAAATTCTTGCTGCAATTATTAAATATGCTGGAGTGAAAGAAAACAAAGTAATTCAAGTAATAAGAACAATTGACAAGTTAGATAAACTTGGAGAAGAAGGTGTCAAGGGGGAGTTGAAGAAACTAAAACTAAGAGTTAGCGAGATAAAAAAAATACTTGAAGTAATTTCAATTTCTGGAAAACCAAACGAAGTTGTTCTAAAAGCAAAAAAAGTAATTGGCAAAATTAAAGAAGGAGTTGAAGGACTCGAAGAACTACAGGAATTAATTAGTTATCTAAAAGAATTTGGAGTCAAAAACTATGTTGTAGATTTAAGCCTGGCAAGAGGATTAGATTACTACACCGGAAACATATTTGAAATAATGGGTAAAAACAAAAAAATTGGAAGCTTAGGTGGCGGCGGAAGATATGATAAACTAATTGCAAAATTAAGTGGCGAAAAAATTGACCTACCGGCTGTAGGGCTTGCACTTGGAATTGAAAGAATAATTGAGATAGTAAAAGAACAGAATTTGATTCAAACCCCACCAACTGTTGTTGAGGTATATGTTTTGCCTGTTAAAAAAGAAACCATTCCAAAGGCAATAAACATTGCTAAAAATTTGAGAGAGAACGGATTTAATTGTGAAATTGATTTAATGGGAAGGAAGATATCCAGACAACTAGAATATGCCTCCTCAAAAGGGATCCCAAAAGTTATAATTGTAGGGCCAAAAGATTTAGCAAAAAGGAAAGTCACAATTAGAGATATGAAAACTGGAAAAGAGGAAAAAGTAAATATAAAAGACATTGTGGGTGCATTAGAGTGAAAGTCGTCATTTCATTGGGGGGTTCGGTAATTGTTCCAAAGGAATTAGATGTAAAATTCCTAAAAGAATTTGTAAAACTAATTAACAAATTCAAAAGAAAGCATAAGTTTTCAATTGTGTGTGGTGGGGGGCACACAGCAAGGATTTACACTCGCAAGGCAAAAGAGTTTAATCTCTCCACAAATGAGGCTCACGAATTGGGAATTAGCGCAACACACTTAAACGCACAATTCCTTGCTAAAATCCTCAATGCGAAATTCTCAAAAGAGCACCCACTAAAAATTGGAAAGATGAAGGGATTAATTGTATCAGGAGGATACAAGCCCGGTTGGACAACAGACACAGATGCGGCGTTAATAGCCAAGAGCATGAAAGCAAACATCTTAATAAATATTACAGATGTGAAAGGGATCTACACAAAGGACCCTAACAAGTATAAAGATGCAAGATTAATTCCAAAAATGAGTTGGAAAGAATTCGAAAAGATGTTTGGTAAAAAAATCACTGGTGCTGGGAAGCATTATGTCTTTGATCCGCTTGCAGGACAAATATGCAAGAAAAACAAAATAAAAGTTATCGTAATTGGAAAAGATTTAAAAACCTTAGAGAGATTGTTGGAAGGTAAAAAGTTCATTGGAACAATTGTTGGTGATTGAAATGGATGTTAACAGCTTCATCGCAACTTATGGAAGAGATTTACTGATAATTCTTGGGAGCGTCGCAATTCTACTAACGATTGGTAAAGTTATTTACTATTTTATACACAAGAAACTAAAAACACTTGCAAGTAAAACAAAAACAACAATTGACGATAAAATAATTGAGATTTTAGAAAAGCCGATTTATCTTGCTCTGTTTATTGGAGGATTACATTTCAGCCTAAACTTCACAAGTATTGTAACAAACTATTTGGACATGATTAACAAAGCATTTAGCGTGGCATGGGTAATTCTTGGTGTATACCTATCAACCAAAATATTTGAAGTTATTCTAGAAGAATACAAAAAGAAGCTCGGAGTAGGGATAACCTACTTAATTAAAAAATTAATTCTCATTTCTGTTGGAGCAATTGGGCTAATGATGATTCTAAAGATATTCAACATAGAAATTAGCCCATTAGTTGCAAGCCTTGGAATTGCAGGATTAGCGGTTGCATTAGCCTTGCAGGATACTCTTGCTAATTTCTTTAGTGGAATTTATTTAACTGCAGACAGGCCAATTCGCCCTGGCGATTTTATTGAATTAAACGATACTATAAAAGGAACAGTGCTTGACATTGGCTGGAGAAGCACCCGATTGAAAACACCACAAAACAACATTATAATTATACCAAACAAGAAATTGGCTGAAAGCATAATAATAAACTACAGCTTGCCAAACTCAATTATAACAACAAGTGTGCTAATTGATGCTTCCTATAAAAACAATCCAAAAAAGATTGAAAAAGTCATATATGAAACAGCCAAAAAGATTAGAGATAAAATGGATGAATGTGTGAAAGATTTTGACCCAGTTGTTAGATTTTACGAATTTGGAGATTACGGTTTGAGATTTAAGGTATTCTTAAGAGTTAAATCAAGGGGAGAACAATTTGTAGTTGGGCATGAATTAAGAAAGGCATTGTATGATTCATTCAAGAAAAACAAGATTGAGATCCCCTATCCAACTCATGACATTTTCTTGCATAAAGCAAAGTAATTTAAATTGAGTTTCTTTTTTCTTATTGTGGAAGTCAAAGAGATATGGAAAGAAAGGCAAAAAGAAATAATCAATGATTTAGACAGCCTACTTAAACACATTTTTGTTGAGTTGCCTGTTTCATTTAGAATAAACACCCTAAAAGTTGACAGAGATGAAATGATTAAAAGATTAAAATCACAAGGGTGGAAACTTAAACAAGTGCCATTCTACAAAGATGGTTTTATCCTGGAAGAAAAAAAGTATGCTATTGGAAACACGCTTGAGCATTTCTTAGGATATATCTATAAGCAAGAAGTTGCCTCTATGATCCCACCCGTTGTTTTAAATCCAAAAGAAGATGACATTATATTAGATATGGCTGCTGCACCTGGAAGCAAAACAACTCAGATTGCACAAATGATGAACAACAAAGGTGCCATTGTGGCAAATGAAAGATATATCCAAAGAATGACTTCGCTGCGATCAAATCTCCAAAGACTTGGAGTCACAAACACAATTGTAACTATGATGGATGGGAAATGGTTCAAAAACTTGTCAATTAGATTTGATAAAATTCTTCTTGATGCGCCATGCAGTGGGACGGGCATAATAATGAAATCACCTAAAACTGCAAAGACATGGAGCGTGAAAACATCCGAGAAAATGGCAAACTTACAGAAACAACTAATTGCTTCCGCAATCAATGCATTGAAAGACGATGGAGTGCTTGTTTATTCCACTTGCTCCCTTGAACCTGAAGAAGATGAAGTTGTTGTAGACTATGCTGTCAAAAAATTTGGGATGAAGGTTGAAAAAGTAAAACTAACTGGATTCAAAACCCGCAAAGGAATAACTTTCTGGAACAACAAAGAATTGTCAAAAGAAGTTGAGAATTGTATAAGAGTTTATCCGCAAGACAATAACACATCCGGGTTTTTTGTGGCGAGGCTGGTAAAATGAAAGTGTTAAACAAAAAAGAGATAAAAGAAATTGTGGAAAAGTTAAATTACACATATAATAGCAAAGTTGATTTCAGCGAATTTGTAGTGCTAACAACAGGAAAAGAAAATAAAATTTGGCTTGCCTCGAGAAAGATATTTGACATTAACTTATCTGAATTAAAGATAAATTCAATTGGGCTTTACTTTGGAAGAGACGATAGGGGTAAAATTCGCTTAAGTGTTGAAGGGGCGCAAATTGTTGGAAAAACTGCAAAAAAGAACATTTGCGAAATCGAGGATGTTTGGAATTTCTTAAGAGGGTTTGATGTTACTCCAACAAAAATGACTGGATGTGAAGATGGAAATTATGTGCTTGTTAAATACAAAAATGATGTTTTGGGAGTTGCCAAACTCCAAGATGGAATTTTAAAGAATGTCCTGCCAAAAGCAAGAAAGATAACAAGCCTGACAAAGTATGAAAGTTAATAAATCCTGAGTTGCTTTTTCTTTCTATGCGAGAATTTATATTGATATCAAATCACGGGAGAACTAAAGGAGATTGGCGTGATTTAATGGCAGCAGGAAGGATGGACATAGTTGCCCACTCCGTAATTTCAGCTTTGTTTTTAAGCAACGCTATAAGGAGTGATGTTTTACTTCACATTATATTAAATGGACCGCCAGACCCACCAAAGCACATTGAAATAACTTATGAAGAAGGATTACCAATCTCAAAAAAAGATGTGGGAAATTTAATTCGTTCTACTCTCTGGAAATACAAGCCAAAAAAGAAAGTAAAAGCATTTCCTGGTGTGTATGTGGAGAAAAAAAGTTTTAGAAAGTTAGTTGAGGAAAAACTTGATGGGGAAATTTACTATCTTGATAAGCGTGGGGAAGATATCTCTAAAATTAAATTTGGGGAAAATCCAATTTTTGTGATTGGCGACCATGAAGGAATACCAAAGCAAGAACTTAGATTCCTAAAGAAAAATGCAAAGGCAATCTCGATCGGGCCAAATATGTATTTTACTTCGCAATGTATTTCCTTTTTAAATATTTACTTAGATAGATATTTCTCCAAAAGATAACAATATAAATCATATTCTCTTTACTGCATTTAAAGCCCCGATACCGCCTTCTTTAGAAAAGAAGGTAGGTTGCCAAGAAATGCCCCGGTAGCTCAGTCGGCACCTTTCTTTAGAAAAGAAAGCTGCACCAAAGAAAGGTGTAGGAGCAACGGCTAGAGCGTCTGCCTCGTAAAGCCCTTTCGCGAAAGCGCCTGCGGAAAGGCTCTCACTCGGTGACGAAGCATTGCGCTATGAGGCAACGATGACTGGCACAAGGTCAGCTGATGAGTGAGCAGAAGGTCGTGGGTTCGAAAGCACCCTTTTCTTTTTAGAAAAAAGAAAAGCCTGCACGGAAAAGAAAAAGCCTGAAAGTTTTCTTTTGGGCAACCTGCACTTTTCTTTTACAAAAGAAAAGGGCGGCACGGAAGTCCCACCCGGGGCTTTTCGATTTTTATTTAAACAAAAAGTTACTTGTTTAATTAATGATAAAAATCTACACAGATGGGGCTGCGAGGGGAAATCCTGGGAATGCGGCAGTAGGATTTGTCATGTTTAAAGGCGACAAGCTAATCAAGAAAAATATAAGATATATCGGGAAAGCTACAAATAACATAGCAGAGTATACTGCAATAATCAACGCTTTGAGGACCGCTCCAAGAAACGAAAAGGTTGAAATTTATTCTGACAGCAAACTTGTCGTAAATCAATTAAATGGAGATTTCAAAGTGAAAAAAGAACATCTAAAAAAATTGTATGCAAGGGCAAAAATGCTAATGAAAGAAAGAGGCGTCAAAAAAATCGAATGGGTGCCCCGGGACACGCCAGGAATTGTAATTGTTGACACGCTAATCAACAAGGAACTTGACAAACACAAAAGGTGATGTTATGTTCAAAAAAGAGATTATTGCAAAGGATGGAACTAAGATTTTGCTAAGAGAACCAACGATGAGAGATGCAGAACAATTAACGAAATTTGTTAACAAGCTAGCGACAGAAAGACATAATGGAATTTTAATAAATAAAAGAATTTCCCTAGAACAGGAGAAGAAGTGGTTAAGAAATAACATTGCAGAAACAAAGAAAAATAACAAAATAATCCTTGTGGCTACTTACAATGGGTGTGTGATTGGGAACTGCGAAATCTGGAGAAAAAAATATATTGAAAACCACAGAGGGGAAATAGCAATAGCTATATCCAAAGAATATAGGAAGAGAGGAATAGGGACAGCCATGCTCAAAGAACTTTTCAAGCTTGCGAAGAAAAGAATGAAAGGATTAGAAATAATAGAAGCACGCCCGATAAGTTATAATATCGGCGCAAAAGCCCTTTACAGAAAATTGGGTTTCAAGAAAGTTAGCGAGATTCCAAAAGCAGTAAAAGAAAATGGGAAATATTACAAGGTAGGGATAATGCAGCTTTACATCAAATAGTCTTTCTATCTTTTAATGTAAGCATCTCAAAGTCAATTCCTTGGCCACGAACAACTTTTGTATTGTTTAAAAGCTCTTGTGCGGGTATAAACCTCCAAGGAGTGTTATTAAAGCGAATGCCATACCATGGCTCGCCGCCAAACTTTGCAGCGTAAGAAATCACATTCAAAACTTCCTCTGGCTTGATATAAATTACACCTTTCTTGCTTGACTTGCATTCAATTATTAAAAGCTGCCTTGGGCGCCCCGCAATTATGTCTGGCGCGTTGTCCATTTTTCCGCTTCCGCTTATGCGAATCGCACCCCACCCTATTTCTTTAAACATCTTAACAAGTTCCCGCTCCATGTTTGCGCCTTTTCGCATCATAATCTTTTCCTCATAAATTTACCTATTTCATTAAATCCAAAGGATTTCCATAATTTTATTCCTATCTTATTCTTAGAGCTCACAAACAGCTCTACATGCTTAACCCCATTTGATTTAAACCATTTGAGTATTTCCATTGTCAACTTTTTCGCAATCCCTCTTCTGCGATACTCTTCTTTTACATAACAATCATTATAGTGCCCGACCCTTTCAATTAACGGGCCCCTACTTTTTATCTCCGCGCTTGCAAAACCGATGATTTTATTGCCATCCTCTGCAATAAATACCACAACATTCCTCCCAGCTACTCTCTTCACCGGCTCGCACAAATAGTTGGGATTAACTAATTCATCAATTCCCCGCTCATGGAGACCTAATTCCTTATGAAGTTGTATTATACTCTTTGCATCCGCCTCTCTTGCCTTACGGATAACTACCATAATTCATCAACATTTATCTCAAAGGCAACGACGGGATTTTCCAAATTAAAGTTTTCAAGAACTTGTGGATGAATTTCCCCAATTACACCAATTGCCTTCCTATTGACAATAATTTCTCCGCAACGTCCATCTATAAAGGAAGGATGTTTAATATGTCTTAACTTAACCTTAACTTCTAGATGTTTCATCAAGGTTTCAAGGACGCTTTTTATTTCTGTGAAAGTTGCCCTTGAATGGGAAATAACTGCACATAAATGGTTTTCTTGCTTCGCTTTGTTATATGATTTTTTATCCGGCAAGACAACAGGACCTAACTCAAAAACTTTCTGTGGGAACTCTACCGTCTTATTTGTTTCTAAAAATTTCATAACAAGCGGCAAGAGGGAGTCCCTAACATTTGAATAATTACTGCTAATTGGATTTAAAACTTCTAAGGTTTTCCCGTTGCGATTCATCTTGTCAAACAAAACATCTTTACTTGTTAAAGTAAAATTCAAAACTTCTTGTAGTTGCATGCCAATCATAATTTCTCTAATCAAATTGTTTTGTTTTGTTTCATCAAGGAGTTTCCCAGGCGTTGCAATTTCCGGCTCAAGAGGTTCTATGTTGTTGTACCCATATGAAATAGCCACATCTTCAACAACATCCACCGCATGCATTATATCCTTTCTATAAAATGGAATTTCGAGAACAATTAAGTCGCTTCCAGGAGTAGCCTTAACTATGTTGTAATCCATTTTCTTTAGAAGTTTTTTCAATTCTGGCGTTGTTAAACCAAGCCCCAATAAAGTATCTATGTAACTTGGTTTTATACTAAACTTGGTAGGTTTAAAGTTTGGAGTAACAATTGTTTCAGCGTTGTATTTGATTCTAACAGAATACACTTTTCCTCCTCTTTCTGCTAAGGCCATAGCAAAGAGATTTAACGCATGAACTACGGCATCTCTGTCTGTACCAGTAGCTTCTATGAAAAGATTCCTTGTTTTTGTAGTAACCTTACCAGTATTGTTTGAATTAGTTATTGGAGGTATCGACAAAATTTCACCAGACTTATCAATAAAAGCAGGATATACTTTCTTACCTTCTAAAAGCTTTCCGTATTGCTCTCCTTTTGGATGTTTCTTTAACATTTCAGATATTGTCATCTCCTCTTCAAATCCGAGAGGAATAAATTTTGCAGTTGGCTTAACACCTTTATATTCAATTATCCTACCTTTAACTTTGTCAAAGTCATAAACACCCAATCCAACTTTGCTTCTTTTGCGCCCATAATTTTCTGCGAGCTTCTCTTGATACTGAATTATGCTCTCAAGAATGTCATCAGTTATTTTAATTCCTTTAACAACCGCGCATGCAGCATAAGGGCGTATATTTCTTAAATTTTGATTAACAACAACTGTCAAGCCAGATGGCTTAGCCAAATACTTCTTAGTAGGTTTTCCAATTAGCTTTCTAATCATGCGAGCAATACCTTCAACACACCATAAATCCGGGCGGTTTGTATCTTCAAGGGAGATGAAGAGTTTGTCGCCTTCTCTCCTATCCACTTCCGCTTTTAGATATTCTAATAGCTGAGAAAATTCTTTAAGTGAAAGATTCTTTCCTACCAAACTTTTCAAATCTTTGAATGAAATCTCAATTGTTGGCATTTTTCCACCTAAACTCCCTTAGCCATTTTAAGTCATTTGAAAACACCTGGCGCATATCTTTTATATTATACTTTGTCATAAACAATCTTAAAATTCCAAGCCCCCACGCAATAACTGGAACTTCAATTCCAAGAGGTAATGTAACTTCAGGTCTAAATATGCCCGCGCCACCAATTTCCATCCACCCTTTTCCTTCCATGTAAACATGCAACTCAACAGATGGCTCAGTGAATGGGAAGTATCCTGGCACGAATTTCACTTTCTTTGCGCCACCAAATTCTATTGCAAACTTCTTTAAAACTCCAAGAAGTTCCCTAAATGTCATTTGATCTCCAAGGATTATCCCGTCAAGCTGGTCAAATTCTGTGAGGTGCTTCCAGTCAATTACATCTGGGCGGTAAACCCTTCCAATTGTAAAATACTTTCCGGGTATCTTCAAATCTTTAGATAACAAAGTTCTAATAGAAACTGCTGTAGTGTGGCTACGAAGGATTATGTCTTTAGATTTATTTTTATCAAATTTATATCCCCAACCTGTCGAGCCGGTTTCCCATCCGTACTCGTGGACCTTTTTAGTTTTCTCTAAAAGTTGTTTGTATCTTGATAAATCTCCGCCGCCACGCTCAATGAAGTAAATGTCATGAATTTCTCTTGCGGGATGATCCTGGGGCATAAACAACAAATCATTGTTGAAAAATGCAAGCTCAACAAGAGGCCCTTTAGTTTCTTGAAATCCAAGGGAAATCAACTTTTCCTTCACTTCGTCCACAAACTTGAGGTATGGCTGCTTCTTACCTATGTAAATAGGTGGTGCAGGAGCCGAGATATCATACTTTCTAAAAGATTTTCCTTTCCAGCTACCATCGAGGATCATCTTTGGCGTGAGCAAATCAATTTTATCTTCAATTCTAACTTTTGGCAGAATTTTTTTGCCTTCCTCTGTGAGGTAGATTGTTCTTATCACAGAATCTTTTTTCTCAATTATTCCTCTATCCTCTAAAAATGGAACGACTTCGCGAAGAAAAATTGGAATTTCATCAAAGTAAATCCAATCCTTCAAAAGATGGAATAATTTATCTTCCTTCCATGGCATTTGAAGTCTTTTATTGCCAAGCTCGGTGAGGTGAATTTTACCATCTTCAATTTTAATTAAGCCTTCCTCTTTTAGAAATCCAATTGCAGAATTAAATTCATCTTTATCAAGATTTGCCTTTTGGATTAATTCCTTAAATCCTAATGGGCCATCTTTTATAGCAAGTAAAAATCTCTTCTCTGGCATACCTTCTTTTGCACATTTCTCTCCAATTTCTGTTAGCTTAAACTTTTGCTTTACATCTTCATCAACTTTGATTAACCCTTTACCTTTTAGCCACTCAATTGCTTTATTTATCTCTCCTTCGCTAAGATTTGCCCTCTCCTTAATAACATTAAGGGTTAATCCATCGCCGAACTCCCTTAGCGCTATTAAAACCTTCCGCTCAAGATTGTGTAATGAGTCAATATCAATCATAGAAAAAAGAAAACAGGAATATAATTTAAAACTATTGCTCTCCCTTCTTTTTGAGAAGGTGTTTGGTGAAAAATTCTTTTTCTTTACTCATATCTAATATTTTACAAGAAATTAGCACTTTTGGCTTGCTGCATGCTTCTAGCTTGTCGACTACCTTCCGGTACCACATACCATTAATTTCTATGTATGTTTCTCCATCATCGCCAAGACATTCTTTCATAATTAAGAATAGAATTTTCAACTATATAAGTTTAAGCTTTTATAAAGCTCGCTAAGGAGATCATCAATTTTAACTCTCTTTTGTTCCATCGTGTCCCTATCCCTAACAGTTACTGTATTGTCCTCCAATGTTTGATGGTCGATTGTCACACAAAATGGAGTCCCAATTTCATCCATTCTCCTATATCTCCTTCCTATCGAACCCTTTTCATCATAGAATGTAGGATAACATCCACTTACTAACTTAAACACCTCTCTTGCTTTTTCAGGTAGTCCATCCTTGTTAACTAAGGGAAAAACGGCCACCTTGTATGCTGCAATCTTTGGACTGATCTTTAAAACGACTCGCTTCTCACCTTTTACCTCTTCTTCATGATATGCATCAACTAAAATTGCCAAAAATATCCTATCTAATCCAGCCGAAGTCTCAATTATCCATGGAATAAATTTACTCTTTGTTTCTTCGTCAAAGAATTTCAAGTCCTTTCCGGAGAATTGTTCATGTCGGGATAAGTCCCAATCTCCACGATTGTGAATCCCCTCTATTTCCTTCCAGCCGAAGTCAAATTTATATTCAATATCAACTGCACGCTTTGCATAGTGGGCGAGTTCGCCTTTCTCATGCTCACGAATCCTAAGGTTCTTCTTATTTATACCTATCTTACTATACCATTCAAGTCTCTTCTCTTTCCACTCTTCAAAAAACTTGTCTGCATCTTCCTTCCTAACGAAAAACTGCATTTCCATCTGCTCAAACTCTCTCATTCTAAAAAGGAAGTTACGTGGGGAGATCTCATTTCTAAATGCCTTTCCTATTTGAGCAATTCCAAAGGGAACTTTTTGCCTGCTAGTTTCAACTATATTCTTAAAGTTTAGATAAATAAGCTGGGCAGTTTCAGGGCGCAAATAAGTAGTTTCACCCTCTCCGGGACCAACCTTCGTCTTGAACATGAGATTAAACTCTTTAACCTCACCAAGCTTACCCTTACATTTTGGACAAACTATTTTATTCTTCTTAATCAATTCGTTTAATTTACTTGCGTCTAACTCGCCAACTTTAATTCCTGCATCTTCAAGTAAATGGTCAGCTCTAAACTTTGATTTGCACTTTTCACATTCTACAACAAAATCAATGAATTCCTCTGTGTGTCCCGATGCTTCCCATACTTTTGGGTGTGTGATAATGGCTCCATTAATACCAACTATATTCTGATTTTTATGGACTATCTCTTTCCACCACTCTGCCTTGATGTTGTTAATCATCTCAATGCCAATTGGACCATAATCATAAAATCCAGCTAGCCCACCATATATCTCAGAGCTTGGAAATACTATTCCCCTCCTCTTACAAAAAGAAGCAATTTTTGCAATATCAACCATACACACAAAGAAAACCCGAGTAAATTTAAAACTTTGGTTATTTTCTCTTGATATACAACGCCAAGAGAGCACCAAATAAAGTGCCTGTCAAAAGAAGGTATAAACTCTTTAGAGTTGTGTCCTCAACAATACTTGGTTTCTTTATTATTACACTATTGTGTGTAACTAATTTTTGTCCTGTTGTGGCATAGAATAAATCTTCTGAAATTTGTGCCATTTCCTTTGAATAGCTAATGTAAATCAACGCCTGTAGCGGGTCTTTATTTCTTAAAGTTTTGCCAAACTCAAGATAACTCAACGCGAGTATTGGGAGTAATCCCTTTTCTTCAGCACGCTTTATGGCAAGGCGGGAATCATCTATTAACTCATTAATTTTATATTGAACAGTGTCGTTAGTCACAGCACGTATTTCCATAGCTAAGTTTGCATTCGCTCGAGCTTTTGAAGCCTCAAATAATGCAAATATATACTTACCGCTATTATATGCATCTATTGCCTTTGAGATGTGAATGCGTGCTTCATCCAGGACCTGACCTTCTGTAACAGTGGACGCATAGGTGATGTATGTTTTAGATTCTTGAATACGTTCTTGCGCAACACTTCTTAAATTATCTAAGTTGAATTCCAATGAAAGATTCCCCTCAAACTTTGAGATTAATAAAAGCCAGTCATATGCTGTGTTTTTTCTTACTTCAGCAAATGCAGCCAAGTATAGTGCTTTGTCATAATCTTCATCATTATATGCGCTTGTCGCCGCTTTTGCTATATCTTCTGCTTCCCTTATCCTATCTATTACAACAGAATAAACTTCTATATCACCATAATCATCTATCTTCATATTTCTTAAAAATAAAGCTTCAAATGCTGAAATGCTTCTGTTCACTTTTGCAATTTTTGATTCTACAAAAGAGCTGTTTTCTCCATTCTCATAATAATCAACTGCATAATTTACATAATTTGAGTAAATCAGGGAACGCACAGAGAAGCTAGAGGAGGAGTAATAATCCCCCCGCGAATAACTTTCTTTTGCTTGGCTTAGGTAATCTTTTGATTTTAATAATGTAACTTCTAAGTCATCACTTACATCAACATTTATTGTAGATGAATTAAACTTTCCTTCTGTAGATACAAACAGCTTCTCGGAATATTCAAGCAAGGACTCGCTAAGGGATTTCATAACTTCATTATACTTTTTGGATGCTATCTCCGCACTTGTTACCTTAGGAACCTCAATCACATATCCAGTAAAATAGGTGTATGCATCTGCGATGTTATCAACTTCAACAATGCTCATATCCCAACTCTTTTCAGCAGAAAGTGCTAAATCTATATATTCCCCTGTTTCCTCATCATATACCTTACTTTCTCCTTTCGGGACAAGAAAAACTTTGGCACCAATTCCATATGCCGCTTCCGCTTTCTTAAAAATTTCACCAACAGGACCTATGCTCCCTGCTGGATTTATTGTACCTGTTATGTATACATTTTCTCTAAGGGATACATTTTGAAGAGCAGCCATAGTTGCAATTGTCATTGCTGCGCCTGCAGATGGACCACCAATTATCTCAGAATCAGAATTTATGATGTAAAAGAAGTCATATCTACTGCAATTGATATCCAAGGTACTGCAGGCAACTTCTTTTGCCAAACGGGCTGATGCCTGAGTATCGATTTGGGTCAGGGGATTAGTATATACAAAAACTCTACCAGTTCCATTGTGCAATTCTACAGTTAGATTTGCAACTACTCCCTTTACCTCACCACTTTCGGTTTCAGTAACGCCAATTATTTTTGTATCTACTATCCTAGCAGCGCTAGCAGTTCCAAGGACAAAAAATAGAATTAACAATACGGCTAAAATCCTTCGCATACTAATGAAAAATTTCAAGAAACTTATAAATGTTGTTATTGAGAATTAAAATCCAACTCTAAGGTTGTCACATAATCCTTAAATCCAAACTTTCTATAGAACTTAATTGCGTTAGTATTCTGAGCACTTGCGCTTACACAAACACGGTCATATTTACTATGCTTGCACCAATCCAAGAAAGAGGATATTAACTTAGTTCCTATTCCTTTCCCTCTAAACTCTTTCAATACAAACATATTATCTAATTCTGCCATCTTATTTACAATCCGATAGCTTAGAACTCTTGTGTCTCCTCCCGCCAGGTACCCCACAATTTTACTATCTATTTCTGCAACAACTACAAACCCATTATTGATCCTGTCAAGGAAATAACTTCTTCCCTCTTCCGAAAAAGTCCAATTCAAATTAAGAGTTGGGTCAAATTGCATGTCATGTTTAAAAAGTTCTAAATTAAGTTTTTGTATAGCATTCAAGTCGCTCTCTTTAGCTCTCCTAATTATTACTTCCATTTTAATCCCTCAAAATGAAATCTTCAATCACATCTTTTGCCTTTTCTCTTTTCTCTTGGTGCTTCAAAATGAATTTTGTTATTTTCTCAATCGCAATTTGCTTTAACTCCCCTGTCAAAAGCTTTCCAGAGCGATAGTCTTCCTCTATTTTCTTTAGCTTCTTATCATCAGGTTCAAAGTAGTACTTCAGATATTGGAATGCAATATCTATATCCGGATTACCGCCATACTTCCTATGGGCTTCAATTGTTTCCCTACCTCCTGAAAATGCCATTTTAATTTTCTTTTCAATCTCTTTAGGGGTGTCCGTTGTAAATATTGCTGAATTTGGTACCGAAGCGGACATCTTCCCTCCTTCAAGTAGTCCGGGGAGTAACTTATTTTGAATTGAAGCAGGTTTTAAGTAACCCATCTTTGGAAGGACATCCCTCGCAACCCTAAAGTGTGGGTCTTGATCGATTCCATGCGGAATTAAACAAGGAATATTTTTACCCTGTTTTACCGACTCAAGAAATGCCGGGACTGCCTGCATGCTTGTGTAAAATATCTGCCCGACATTTGAAGAGTTTTCAAACCCGAAAACTGCCTTTGCCGTAGAGAAAGTTATGTGTTTTGCAACCCTAATTGCCTGTTTATACATTGTCTTAGCATAGTCCGTGTCTACGATTATTTTTGTTAATCTCTTGTTAAAACCAAGAGCAATCAAATCAAGAGCGTTTTCATATGCAATCTTATTTGCCTTCTCAATCGTGAGGTTTTTCTTAAAAAGAAACTTTTCATCATCTGTTAACTGCAAATAAACCTTTGTTTTGAATTTATCTTGCAGATATTTTGTGAAGGTTAATGGGAGCAAGTGTCCAAGATGAAGGTTTTCCGAAGGTCCTCTTCCTGTGTAAAGATAAAATTTGTTTCCCTTCTCATATCCATCAAGAATAAAGTTTAAATCGCGGTGAGCAAAAAATATTTTCCGCCTTAACATAAAGTGGACTTCGCCTGTCAGTTTTTTGAATCTCTTTAAGATTCTTTCATCTATCAAAGACACACCAAATTGCTTTACAAGCTTATCATAATCAATATTTCCTTTAACTTCCCATGGTGTAACTTTAAATGCCATACAATTTTTACAAGAAGAAGGATATTTAAAAACTCTTTTAAGCGCAAGAAAGGTTATTTAAATGAAAAAGTATTGGATATTTTTGGTGATAAAATGCTCGTGAAAACATTTCCAGAATTTTTTGCATCATATAAAGTGTATGAAATCGTAAAAGATGTTCTACTCAAAAATATGAGAGAAAAAGACGCAAATCAAGTCATCAAAGAATTAATAAGTTCGGAAGCAAAGCCAGATAATTACCTAAAAGTACTAGCGTTAATTTTGAAAAGACATGTTCATGCAACGAAGGCAAGTAGTATCATCATGAGAATTAAAGAAAAACTAAAGTCACTAATAGATGTTGGAATAGACCCAGAAGCAATTGAAATATCAAAAAATGGTAAAGCAATATTGAAAGTGTATGTTCAAAATAAAATGGAGTCCATGTTTAAAATAAAAGTTGGCGTTCAACAAGTAGATAGGAAGTATACTGCACTGTTGTACGACCCTGTAAAAACATTTAGTTACACTAAGTTAATAAAGTCCCAATTTGTAAACGGGGGAAAAATGGGTGTGTTTAGATTTATAATAAAACCAGATGTATATGGCATTCAAGATTTATACGAACTAAATGAAAAAAAGGAGCTCCATATTACCCTCGGTGTGCAAGCAGAAGTAGATGGAGTTGATGGTGTAAAAACAGGTGTGTTTAAGATTCCTGTAAAAATTTCAAAAGTTAAAATTGGGGTGCAATAATGAAGATTTCTGAAGTACAACCAGGCATGACAAAGGTAGACATAGAAGGAGAAGTAATTGAAATAGGAAGAATAAGGGATGTGAGAACAAGATATGGGAAAGAAACACGAGTCGCAGATTTTACAATAAGAGATGAAAGTGGAAGCCTGAAATTGACATTGTGGGGCGATCAGATAGAAAAAGTAAAAGTTGGTGACAAAGTTTCAATTAAAAATGGTTTTGCGAGAGAATGGCAAGGAGAAATACAAGTTAACGTGGGTAAATTCGGCGAGTTAAAAGTGTTGTGAGATGAGATGCAAAAAATGTGGAAGAGAAGTTAAAAAAGATTGGAAGTATTGCCCTTACTGTGGGGAAAAGTTAAAATTTAGAATCAACTTTCCTAAGTTTTTTTCTGAGAAATCCGTAGAAAAAGAAATGGAAGAAATCCTAGAAGCGTTTGGGTTCCCAAATATAAAAATAATGTTTAAAACATATGAAGAACCTTCTAAAAAAATTGCACAAAAGCAAGTAAGAAAAGAACTAAAAAGGGATGTGAATCAAATAGTGGAACCGAAAACAAACATTAAACATATCGCAGGCAAAATTTTAATTGAAATATTTCTTCCTGATGTGAATTCTATAAATGATGTTTCTGTAAGAAGACTAGAAGAGTCCATCGAGATAAGAGCTTATTCTGGCAAAAAAATGTATTTCAAAGTTATACCAATAAGCAAGGACTATGAGATAATAAAAGAGGAATTTAGAAACAAAATGTTAAAAATAACTCTAAACAAGTAATGAATTGCTTTTCGCTATGTTTAAATATATTCTATTTATTGATAAATATAAAGGAGGTGGGGATGAAAATGGCCGCAAAGAAAAGAAGAAAAGCAACGAAGAAGAAGAGCAAGACAAACATCCAGAAGAACATTGGATACTGGTTGTTCTTAGTAGGTGTATTGATAGCAATCCTTGCAGGATTGATAACACCTTCAACAACAAATACAACAATATTGTGGGTAGTAGCAGTATTAGGTTTGATTGTTGGACTAATAAACGTAACCTTAAAAGAAGAGGTGCCATTTTTAGTAGCTGCATTAGTAATCCTTAATGCCGCAGGATACATGTCATTAATACCTGTTATTGGTCAAACATTAACAGCAATATTGTATTACATAATGGCGTTTGTGGCACCGGCAGCAATTGTAGTGGCACTTAAAGCAATATACCACTTTGGAAAGTAAATAAACACTTTCTTTTTTCTTTTTTATTATTATGGCCTTATCCACTTTATTTCGTAGTAGGTAATGTCCCCTTCGTCATCTAAAATTCCAATTAACAACTTCTTTCTAACAGAATGTGCTACACGCATCATGGCTGCAAATTTTCTCCAATCAAACATTTCTCCTTCCTTAACTGCAAACAACACCCACTTTGCGTGCTCTTGGCCGGGTGTAGTTCCCCTCTCATATACCCTAAAGTCAGCACCATACTTTAGTGCAGTTTTTGTTATATATCCTCTTTTTCTAATGTCGGAATAAACAGAATATCTTATCCAAAACCTTGGCTCTGCCTTTGACGCTTCCCTTACAAACCTCTTAAAATCCATTACTCTTCCTTTTTGACTTTTAATTATAATATCCCCCTTTTCCATAAGGTATAATGCTTCAACTAAAGCTAATTCTAATTTTTTGTTTATTACCTTGCCGAACCATCCCTTATTGAACAATCTATTTGCAGCTGACTCATCTTCAATAATAACTCTATCCCCAATGAAAATTGCCTCTGCGACTTCTTTTGCCATGAATTAAAAAAGAGAACATATGTTTTTAAGGATTGCTACTTTCAATCTTAACTTCCTTAAGGAACTTTTTAAGCGCACATTCACCATAATCATTCATCTCATCTACCAACGGGTGTACAACACCAGATAAATACTCACTACTTACATTCCTAAATACAAGAAGTGGAATTTCAAAAGAGCTAAGCATTTGTGGAAGTGCGTCGAGATCAAAAATAAGAGGAGTGTAAACCCCTTCATTTGCCTCAATTATTGCAACATTTATATTACCCTTATACTCATCATCTTTCGGGGAGTATACTGGAAACGCAGGAATGCTCACATTCACAATCTCAAACTCCCAATTATCTGGGACTGAGTACTTCATTAACCTATTCATATTTTCTCCGTCTTTTTCAAAGTAGGTTTCTACACCTGTGCGAGGCACGTTTGTGTTGTTATACCGTACTTTTTTATCATTTAAATCAATAAAAATAGCAAAATCATAGTTAAGTAACTCTAAAGGATCTGGGGTAGTTATATCATCTCCTGGCACCGAATTAAGTGGAAGTGGGATGTGTGTTTGTTCAAGAACTTCTTCTAATGGCACTTCAGAAAATTTAGTGTATCCTCTTAAGTAAGTGGGTAAATCACTCGGGTCTTCCGAAAGAGCTGCAATTGCTCTGCCTGCATGGCCATGGAATAAACCAGCATCTTTAATAACTCCAGAAATACAATTCCCTTCTCCATCTACAATAGTTATCCTACCTTTTCTAACTGCCAAGGCAGATCACCTCTAATACCTTTTTGGATAACCTGTAAGCTGTTGTGGGTGTTGTCTATTGTACGCTAAAACCCTTTCGGTCCATATATATTTACTTAATCCGTAATAAGTTATGTAAATCAATGCGCCAATTCCTATCAAAGACAATATAACTAATCCTGGAACATATGCTCCTTCAACAGATGAAATAAACATTCCTGTTAAGCCATTGCTTTCTTCGCTAGTATAGTTTAACGTTAGTTCCTTTGTGAAAATTTCTTCTCCATTTGCAATCAACTTGACTTCTGCAACATAGTTTGATGTATTGGTGGGTATCAATGTAAATGTGACATTTCTTTCTTCATCTACACCCAAGTTAAATTCCTCAGGGATAGTATAATTCAATCCTTCAGATGCATTAATCTCGATAGAATATGTTTTTACAACACTTCCTATGTTTTTAACACTAAATGTGTAATTTATATCTCCAGGCGAAGTGAAGGTAATATTATCCTGACTTTCATTCCAGATAACTATGCTTTGCTCCTCCTCTGGTTTTATTAAGTTTATCTCCACTTCTTTTTCTTCACATGAATCCTCAACATTGCACACAGTAATTGTGGATGTATAAGTTCCAACTCTCAACTCTGATGGGACTTCAAACAAGATTTTAACAATCTTACTTTCGCTTGGACCCAATGTGATTGAGTTGCTTTCAATTTTATAGTTGCTCCAGTTTGAAACATTAATTGAATAAATGTCTTCTAAGTTCCCTGTGTTTACAATTGCCAGTTCTGCAGTGAAGTTGCCACTTTCATTAATTGTGTAGACATTTTTAGCCAAATTAACAAAAAACTGTCTTACTTTATGAGAAATTAAAATTGATTTTGTATATGTATCTGTAGAATACTCATTATACACTTTGAATTCTACATTAATGCTATCTTTATCTGGAACTTGTATGAAAAAGTTTTCAACAGCTGTTTGGCCTGGTTCGACATACCCAACATCTCCCTTACTAAATACTTGATTATCATAAGTATATTCAAATCTGTATTGTGCTGTTGTAGTTCCTTTATTTTCAATATATACCTTTCCTTCAATCAAATCTCCAGGGAAAATTGTATCTTGTGGAATTTCAACGCCTTTTATTTCAAGCTGTTCTCTTCCCCAAAAAGTATTAGCTTCATTAACATATACTGTTATGTAACTTGGTGAGCTGTATAGCTCGTCGTTTGATGTACCCTTGACATGTGCTTGCGCAGCAACTATGAATTTAGATTCTCCAAAGTCTGTGAGAGGGTATTCCTTTTCTACCGAAATAGTTTCATCTGCTGGGACATCAACACTAAAACTTGTTGGGTATTTGAAATTATTTTCTCCCCACAACTCAACTACAACTTTGTGATCTACAGAATCATTATTTGAAACAAGTATCCCAAACTTAATTTCATCTTCCTTGACAGAATAATCTAGCAGTTTGACAGAAATTAATCTATCAGATATACTATCATCTACCTTTACAAACTTAAAATCTTTTGAATCTGCCGCCTCAACTCTCACAATATAGTCGCCACTATCTTCGATATCTATCATTTTATAGAAATAACCATCAAACACAAAATCACTACCAGACTTATCTACATAACATGGTGTTATAATATCTTCAACATTTCCTTCAGAATCTATAATCTTTATCTTTAGTTCATTTGGCTTTATAGCAAACATTTCATCGTTGGTTTGTACATACCCAAAAACTAAGAAGTTTTCATCCTCCCCGACTACGCCATCTCCAGAATGAATGGGTAGAACATTAAGCTTAACATTATATTGAAGTGCATTAGCAATACTAAGTGCGAGCAAAAATGAGATTATCCCCAATAAAATTTTACTACTCCTCAATTACATCACCCCACTATTTCCTATGGATTCACCATTTATAAAGTTAACGCTGCACCCTTTTCTTTTTAGAAAAAAGAAATTTCTTCCGTTAACGCTTCTTCTTAAGAAGGGTTAGTGGGGTGGCAGGGATTTGAAATCCGGCAACTTGCACAAGCGTGCAGAGCTGTCCCCGATCAACAGGTATCCACATACCTATTGTATATCATCCCCTTTCGGGTCATCGCTCCAAAAGCGACTTCTGGAGCCTGCCGTTCTGCCAGGTTAAACTACCACCCCAACAGAAAAAAGAAAATTAAGGAAGCTTATAAAGTTTTCATTCATACTCAAGAAATACTTTTGCAAAAAGGCGTGTTGAGAATAAGAGTGGATAGAACATAACCCCACCAAATAAAAAGTTAACAAGAGGTAACGAAAGCACAGCCAAAAAGACAATATACACAATTATTGAAACAGCGTATGCCTTCAAATATGGAATAAATGCCTTCTTGATGCGAGGAATGATCTCATTCAAGTCAAAAGCATAATGGATGCTCTCCCCGGCAGCGTATAAAATAATTGCCATTGGAAGCAAAAACAAACTAACAAGAAACATTATCATGCTAAGGAAAAGTAAAGACAACCCGAGAGGATTTAAACTCCCTCCGCTAAGGAATACTTGAATTGGACTACCCATTATTGAGGTTGCAGCCATGCTAACAGCCAAGGGGGGTATTAAATAAACTGCACTAATTGCAATAACATATACCCCGTGTTTGAAAAATAATTTCCAATTCTCCCATGTAAACCAATGTGGAAGATTATCTGTCCGCCTAAGGGTTTCCCTAATCACCTCAACTACATAACCAAATACAAACACCAATGGAAACAAAAGAAACCAAAAAAGAGACAACATAAACCCTATAGCAAAATTTTTGGGATCTTTAACAGGATATTTTAGCGCATCAACATAATCCACCATTTCAATCAAAATAACAAGAAAAAATGAAGTTAAATAAATTTCTATGGCCCCGACGGGACTCTCACGCACCCACGAAAGTTTTCTCTTTCGTGCACGTTTCTCTTTTTCAAAAGAGAAAGGTGCTTTTGAACCCGCGACCTACTGCTTGCTTCCATGGATAGAAGGTTCAACAAACCCTTCTTTGGTAAAGCTTTCTTTTCAAGAAAGGTTTGCAGTCGCTCTATCCAAGCTGAGCTACGGGGCCAAATTAATCAGCACATTTAATATTTAAAAATCTTTCATAAGGATTTTAAATGGGCAACAATTTTGTATTCGTATGGTTAATTTTTATGAAATAGAAAAAAAGTGGCAGGAGAAATGGGAAAAGGAAAGGATTTTTGAAGCAGATCCAAGCGAAAAAGAAAAGTTTTTTGTTACGGTCCCATACCCATACACAAGTGGACCATTTCATATAGGGCATGGAAGGACATATTCAATAGCCGACATATTCGTTAGATATCATAGAATGAAAGGGGAAAATGTATTATGGCCAATGGCATTTCATGTGACAGGAACTCCAGTGCTTGCTATTTCAAAAAGAATAGAGAGTGGAGATGAAAAATATATAAAATTATTTGAAAACTATGTAAAACTTCACGAGAAAGACGAAAAGAAAGTTAAAGAAATTGTGAGAAGTTTTGTAAAACCAGAAAATGTCATGAAGTATTTTGCATCAACTTTTGAAAAAGATTTCAAGGCACTCGGATGCTCAATTGACTGGAGAAGAAAGTTTACTACAAACGACCTAGAGTATAACAAATTTATAGAATGGCAATTTAACAAACTAAATGAGCTTGGATTTCTAAAAAAAGGAGAGTACCCAGTGCTTTATTGTCCTAATTGCAAAAATGCTGTTGGAGAGGATGATATAAAAAGCGGCGACCAAATAAAAGCAGAAGTTGGAGAATGGCAGCTTTGGAAATTCCCATTTGAAAATAAATTTATAGTATGTGCAACCCTACGCCCAGAAACAATATTTGGTGTTACAAACCTATGGATAAATCCAGAAGGAGCATATGTTGAAGCAGAAGTGGATGGAGAAACATGGATTATCAGCAAAGAAGCAGCCGAAAAACTAAAATTCCAAAACAGAAATGTTAAGATTATTCGTGAATTCTTAGGTAAAGAATTAATTAACAAGAAAGTAAAAAGTCCAATCGACAATAGAGAGATTCCAATACTTGAGGGCAACTTTGTAGATGTAAAAAGTGGAAGTGGCGTTGTATTCTCAGTTCCTGCCCATGCGCCTTATGATTGGATTGCGCTACAGGACTTAAAAAAGAAAGGAGAGGCAAAAGAAATTGAGCCAATTTCCATAATTAAAATAAATAATTACTCGGATTTCCCTGCAAAAGATGCATGTGAAAGGCTTGGCATAAAAAGTCAGGAAGATAAAGAAAAACTTGAAAAAGCAACAGAAGAGATTTACAAAGAGGAATTTTATTCTGGAATCCTAAAAGAAAATTGTGGGGAATTTGCCGGAAGCAAAATTGCAGATGTAAAAGAAAAAGTAATTGAGAAATATAGGAAGGAAGGGAAATTAGACATGATGTATGATGTATTTGCAAAAGAAAAGCCGGTGTATTGCAGATGTGGCGCAGAAATTGTTGTTTCCCTTCTAAAAGACCAGTGGTTTATAAACTACGGAGATGAAAAATGGAAATCATTTGCAAGAAAATGTCTAAGCAAAATGAAAATAATTCCGGAGATTTATAGGAAATCATTTGAAGATACAATTGAGTGGTTAAGAGAAAGACCAGCTGCACGAAAAAGAGGGTTGGGCACAAAACTCCCATTTGACAAAAATTGGATAATAGAAAGCCTATCTGACTCAACTATCTACATGGCATTTTATACTGTAATTAAACGCATACGGGAAAATAACATCCCTCCAGAAAAACTATCATTAGAATTTTGGGACTACATACTCCTTGGAAAAGGAAATGAAAAAGAAGTTTCAGAAAAAACAGAGATTGATGTGGATACTATCAAAAAGATGCGCAACGAATTCGAATATTGGTACCCTGTTGATGTAAGACATACTGCAATTGCACACATCCAAAATCACCTCACTTTTTACATATTTAATCACGCTGCAATATTTCCAGAAGACAAATGGCCTAAGATAATAACATTAAACAACTTGTTGATACGAGAAGGCAGAAAGATGTCCAAAAGTTTAGGGAATGTGATACCTCTCGCAGAAGTTCCCAAGAAATATGGTTCTGATTTATTCAGATTATATATTGCATATGGGGCAGATTTGTCATCCATAATTGACTTCAAAGAAGCAGAAATAATTTCATTAAGAAACAAGCTCCTTCAATTTTACAATTTAATTGTGTCAGAAAAAGCAAATGGGGGGAAAGAAAGTAACATATCAAAATGGTTAGTTTCAAGAATAAATAAGCATGTGAAATCTGCAACAGAGGCACTTGAGGAATATTCCCCAAGAAGGTATGTGCAAAGTGCATTTTTTGATATAATGAATGATATTACTTACTTCAAAAGGCGTTCAAGTAACACAGAAATATTGGTCAAAAAGGTATACCCAATATGGATAAAACTATTATCACCCGTGATACCACATATTGCAGAAGAATTGTGGCACATACTTGGTAATGAGACATTTGCTTCCCTTGAAGAATGGCCAGAAGTTAAAACCGAAGAGATAAGCGATGAAATAGAAGCCAAAGAAGAGATAATCAAAAAGTTGGTAGGAGATATAAATGAGGTAATAAAACTCATTGGAAAAACACCTAATAAGATAACTTTATTCGTATCTGAAGATTGGAAATACGAATTGCTTAGATTAGTCAAAGAAAAAGCTAAAAAAAGTAACTTAAAGGAGATTATCCAAACAGCCATGCAAAACGAGAAGATAAAATCGCATGGAAAAGAAGCAACAGTCCTCATCCAAAAACTTATGAAAAACATAAATAAACTTCCTGAAATGATTATTGACAAAAAAGATGAAACAGAACTATTAAAAGAGGCTGTTGAATTCCTTAAGAACGAATTTGGTTGTGAAGTAATTGTAAAAGATGCTGACGAAAGCAAAGAAAACAAGGCAAAGCAGGCGCTGCCAAATAAACCTGCAATACTGGTGGAGTAAAATGATATTGACAAAGAAAAAAATACTTGAGGCAATTAAAAGAAAGGAAATTGTAATCTCACCCTTTAACAAGAGAAATGTTGGGGCTGGCTCAATAGATTTAACTCTCGACAACAAATTCAGAATTTTTGTTAAAAAAGGAACAATAAAACTTTCAGAAAATGTGGATTATAAAAAGTATACGAAACTTATAACTGCAAATAAAATTCTGTTAAATCCAGGAGAGATTGTTCTTGGAATAACGAAAGAAAAACTAAAGCTTCCAGAAGATATGTGTGGGTGGTTACAAGGGAGGAGTAGATTTGCTCGTCTCGGATTAGTTGTCCATGTCACTGCGAGTTTCGTGCAACCGGGCTCGGAAAACAAGCAGGTTTTAGAGATAATAAATCTTGGAAAAAACCCAATAGAAATTCATGCGGGGGACAAAATCTGCCAGCTAATTATAGAAAGAACTGAAGGAAAAGCAAAATTTAAAGGCAAGTTTGTAAACCAAAAACTTTAGGTGTCAAAATGGACAGCAAAGAACTAAAGAAAAAGTATATTGAATTTTTCAAAAAGAAAGGACATGCAGAAATAAAATCATCGCCTTTAGTTCCAGAAAATGACCCGACTGTTTTATTCACAACAGCAGGAATGCATCCGCTAGTTCCTTTCCTTTTAGGGCAACCACATCCTTCAGGTAAAAGACTTGTTGGGGTGCAGAAGTGTTTAAGAACAGGAGATATAGACGATGTTGGAGATCCAACACACAATACTTTTTTTGAGATGCTTGGCAATTGGTCCCTTGGAGATTACTGGAAAGAAGATGCAATAAAATGGTGCTATGAGTTTCTAAAAGACGAACTAAAAATAGATATGAACAAGTTACATGTGACAGTGTTCGCTGGAAATGAAACAGTTCCAAAAGATGAGGAATCTGCAAAAATATGGAAATCTCTCGGGATACCTGAAGATAGAATTCATTATATGGGTATGGAAGATAACTGGTGGGGTCCACCAGGAGAAGAGGGGCCCTGTGGACCAGATACCGAAATGTTTGTGGATACCGGAAAGTCAAAATGTGGTCCTAACTGCAAACCAGGATGTGGTTGTGGAAAATACTTTGAAATTTGGAATGCTGTGTTTATGGAATACTTCAAAACAAAAGATGGAAAATTTGAGCCGCTAAAACAAAAGAATGTAGATACAGGAATGGGTGTTGAAAGAACAACTGCCATATTAAATGGATATAAAAGTGTTTATGAAACCGACTTATTCAAGCCAATAATGGAAAAGATAAACGAACTGAAAGAAAAATCGGACGAAAAAGCAGAGAGGATAATTGCAGACCATTTAAGAGCTTCAACATTCATACTTGCGGAAAAGATTCCACCTTCAAATGTTGAAAGGGGCTATGTTTTAAGGCGCCTCATTAGAAGAGCAATTAGGTATGGGCGTTTAATTGGAATGAAGGAAGGATTCGTAAGCAAAATAGCAAAAACTGTAATTGAAAGATACAAAGAAGAATATCCCGAAGTAAAGCAAAATGAAGAATTTATTCTTGAAGAACTTGACAAAGAAGAAAAAAGATTTTTGAAAACACTTGAAAGTGGACTAAAAGTGTTCAATAAAATTGCAAAAGAAGGGAATATTTCTGGAGAGAAAGCATTCTTGCTGTTCCAATCATATGGATTCCCATTAGAAATGACTGTAGAATTAGCAAAAGAGAGAGGATTAAAAGTTGATGTTGAAGGGTTCCATAAGGAATATAAGAAACATCAGGAAATCTCAAGAAAAGGTGCCGAAAAAGAATTCAAAGGTGGACTTGCAGACACTTCATACGAATCAATAAAGTTGCATACCGCAACTCATCTCCTCGCAGAAGCCTTAAGGAGAGTTCTAAAGAGGGATATAATTCAAAAGGGTTCCAATATAACACCAGAGAGATTAAGATTTGATTTTAACTTTGACAGAAAGCTAACAGATGAGGAAATAAAGAAAGTGGAAGATTTAGTTAACGAAAAGATAAAAGAAGGTTTACCAGTATATAGAAAGGAAATGACACTAGAAGAAGCAAAAAAAATAGGCGCACAAGGCGTGTTTGAAGAAAAATATGGAGATAAAGTTTATGTTTACTTCATAGACGATTTCTCAAAGGAAATTTGTGGGGGTCCACATGTTAAAAACACAAAGGAGCTTGGCAAATTTAAAATAGTGAAACAAAAGTCTGTGGCTGCAGGTGTTAGAAGAATAAAAGCAATATTGTTAAATAATTCAGATGAATAGTTAATTCTATGAGACTCACAGTCAAATCACTTGTTATAATTGTGCTTGCAGTTGTAGTGATATCTGTTGTGTTAATGTATGTTTATTCTACATTCCATGCCAGCACAAAAGACACAAAACATTTTTGGGATATCTCTTCTAACATAAACAAAAACACAAGCGATATTGCCTCCTCAGAACCACCACCCATAAAAACGTGTAAAAAACAAGGAGAAGGATGTATATCTGATGAGGATTGCTGCTCTCCGTTTGTCTGCAGAAAAAGAACATTAGACGACACAGCTACTTGTTTACCCTGTGCAAATACAGGTGACTATTGTGAAGAAAGTGCGGACTGCTGCAGCAAATCATGTAATAGTGGCGTATGTAATTAAAAATAAAAAAGATTAGCCAAACAATCCTGCTAAACCTGCTGCAGCTTCTTCCTCACTCTTCTTCTCTTCTTTCTTTTCTTCCTTCTTCTCTTCAGCTGGAGCTCCTGCTGCTGGTGCTGCCGCGACTGGTGCTACTGCAACTGCAGATGCCTTTTCTATGATTTCCTCTATGTTTGCGCCCTCAAGAGCTGTCACAACTGCCTTTATTCTGCCCATGTCTGCTTCTACGCCTGCTGCTTCAAGCACTTTCTTCATGTTTTCTTCATTAATTTCCTTACCAGCTTTATGAAGCAATAAAGCTGCATACATCAACTCCATCTTTTTTCACCTCAAATATTATTCCTTTTTATGTTCTTCAACATAATTGCTTAACTCACTTGCCTGGGCTTCTGCCTTAGCAAGCATTTCGCCCGCAAGCTCTTCAACAAATATATCTCTCTCCCTTGCAAGGGTCTTTGCCTCATTGTATGCCTTAGAGATTAGCAATGAAATGTTTTCTCTAGTTGGATATGGTAATCCAATTGAAAGCCTGAATGCTTCATTTGCAGCCCTTTCAAGTTCAGCAATATATTCCTCAGCATTAAATGAAAGCACATCTCCACTAAAGACGTATCCATCTTCCCAAGCACCTGAAAATGCCAAACCAATTTCCATTGGTTTAATTCCTAATTTGATAAGTAAGTCAGCTACATCTTCAGAAATCTCTTCTCCTTTTTTGACTACAACAGCATCCTCTTGAATTGTTATCTTCCCTGCTTCTATTTTTACTTTTAATCCCTTTGACTTTAACTCAGAAAGCATAGGTCCCGGAGCAAAAGGTGTTGGACCTGCTTTAATAACTATGTCTTCTGGAGCAATTTGTCCTGGCTTTGCAAAGGCAGGTGCTTTATTCTCAGAAAAAATCTTTGACAATTTAAATGGATCCAATTGAGAAAGTATTAACGCCGGCATCCCATTAAGGTATTCCTCAAGCTTTTCTATATCCTTAAGCTCATTTTTAACCTTTTCAATTGCAAACTGTAAAATTGATTTCTTCACAACTTCTATGTGCATGTTGTTCCTTAGCTTACTTCTCAAGCTATGAAACTCCCTTGCTGGCAAGCTATGAATGTCAACAATACCTATTGTTTTGCTTCCCTTCATCTTGCTAGCAATTTCATCAACTTTCTTTGCCTTCCATTCTGGTAATTTTTTTGTCAAAATTGTCATATCATCACCGGCTTTGACATAGTGAATTTAACATATGTTTTCTTAACTTGTTGCTCTCCTCTTGGGAGTTTCTTAACAACAAAATCATAAACTTGAAGGATATTGTCTGCCAAGTCCTCGTCTTTCATATCTTCTACACCAACCATTGTGGAAACAACTGGCTGTTTCTTTGCTTGTATTCTAACCATCCTTTGCAATCTTTCTACAAGTGCCTTTAAATCACTTTTTGGAGTGACTATACATCCTGATTTTGGGTTTGGCATTTTACCTTTTGGACCGAAAACCTTACCAAAAGTTGCAGCAATATCAGTCATTATATTTGCCTGTGCTATGAAATAATCAAACTCGTTGGCAAGCTTCTTAATTTCCTTTTTCTTTCCAGCCCAATTTGAGAACTCATCTTTTGTGATTACTTTATCGCACACTTCACGCGCTTGGGTAACTAACTCTTTGTCAACGAGAGCACAAACTTTCACCTTTTTACCAATTGGGTGTTTTAGGATGAGGAACTCATCAATTCTATTCTCAGGATTCTTTAAGTCAACTTCTTTAAGAACTACAGAATAATCAACTGATTGCCTGAAATTCCTTTTCTTTGCTTCCTTGCGCAACTTTGAGAGCGCATCTAAAACTTGTTTTTTATCCATATTCTTCCACCATCTCCCACCGAAGTGGTAATTGCGATGTGGAACTCACCGCTTAATTTAGGCAAAAATTTTGCATTTATAAAGTTTACTTAAGCAAGTCGTCCCACGCGCCAGCATCAACTTCTTTTTGGGCTTCTTTTGGGTTTTTCCCTTCAACTGTGATGCCGGCAGATAAGCAAGTGCCAAGCACATTTTTAACAGCATTCTTTAAGCTTTTTGTTCCCATGCTTTCCATTTTTAATTTTGCAATCTTAACTATAACTTCTTTTGATGCATCACCAGCAACTGCTGGTTTATCTTTATTCTCACGCCAGGCACTTCCACTTCCCTTCTGGAGCCCTAACTCTTTGAAAAGCAATTGTGAAGTTGGTGGACTACCAACTGTGATTTCCCATGTCTTTGTTTCAGTATCAATAACTATCTCAACAGGAACCTTAATCCCTTCAAAATCCTTTGTAGCTTTATTTATGTCTGCGATTAGCTGTCCAACATTAACACCTAATGGACCCAATTTTGGTCCTAACGGTGGTCCTGCAGATGCTCTGCCCCCATCAACAAGTGCCTGTATCTTTTCTTTTGCCATAATATCTCTCCTCTATTAAGGTATTTATAAATGTTATTATTCTTCCTTCTTTTCTTCTGTTTTTATTAACCTAACTGAATCAAGTTTTACAGTAATTGGGATTGGAACTGCTGCCTCAAGTAGTTCAACAACAACTTCCTCTTTTACTTTAGTTATTCTCTTTACTTTTGCCTTCTCCCCCTTAAATGGGCCAGAAACAATTTCAACTATATCTCCTGCGTGAATCTTAATTGACTCTGTTGTTGGGATTAAGAATTTCTTAATTTCATCAAGTTTAACTGTACCAAGAACTCCCTTCGCATGCTGGATTCCATAAACAGCACGGTTAACATCATCCAACTCTTCGGCTTCAACAAAAAAATAACCTTTAACCTCTCTCGGCTTTAGAATTGCAAAAACAGGTAATCCTTGTTGTTTTACTCTTGCGGCTACTTTTTCAATTACCTGAGATTCCCTACCGGTTGTTGTCCTAACAACAAATATTTCTCCCATCTCCATCACTTTATTAAATTAAATATTGATTGAATGATAAATCCCAAAAAACCAATTATTAATATACCTATTGCTGCAACCTTTGAAATATTTGAAAGCTCTTCTATGTCTGGTTTCTTTGATACCAGTATTACTCTCCTGTACTCTCTTAGAGTATGCATTATCTTTTGTGGCAGCATCTTTAAATCAAAATTAAATTTAAACTTAAAGGAAGGCATCTTTTTGCCAAACTTTTCAGTAATGCTTGGTTTTTTTTCTACTGGTTTTTGAACTGCTTCATTTATAGTTGTTTGTTCTTCTTTATGAGTTTCAATGTTTTCTTCCATTCTTAATCCTCTACAAACGAAATACCTAACTCTTTCTCAATTTCCTTTTGCTTTTTATACTTTAATGTTCTTTCTTTTCCAAATATTTGTGGAGAGTTTACACCTGTTATAATCAACAAAGTTCTAATTGTGTCATGCAAATCATTTGATATTTGGGCTCCCCAGTTAATCTTTGCATCTTCATCCAATTTGCCTGAAATTACCTCAATAACCTTCTTTGCTTCCTCAAGAGTCATAGTTGGACCACCAGACACTACAATTAATGCACCCTTAGCACCAGAAATATCTACATCAAGAAGCGGGTTGTTAATTGCTTTTTCAACGGATTCTACTGCACGGTTTTCAGAATCAGACTCTCCAACACCAATCATTGCGACTCCGCCCTCTTTCATTATGTTTTTAATGTCTGCAAAGTCCCTGTTAATTAATCCTGGTTTTGTTATTAATTCTGATATGCCCTTAACTGCATTTGTAAGAATTTCGTCCGCAACTTTAAATGCAGTATAAAGTGGCAAGTCAGGTGCAATCTCAAGAAGTTTATCGTTTGGAATAACTATTATAGTGTCTGTATTTGCTTGCAGTCTCTCAAGCCCCTCAATTGCATTTTCCATCCTCCGCTTGCCCTCCATGGTGAAAGGTATTGTAACAACACCAACAGTAAGAGCTCCCAACTTCTTTGCAATTTCAGCTACAACTGGAGCTGCGCCTGTACCTGTTCCACCACCTAAACCACAAGTGATAAAGACCATGTCTGCACCTTTGAGGGCTTTTTTAATATCTGACTCCTGTTCTCTTGCTGCTTCCTCACCAACCTTAGGATTAGAACCAGCACCAAGGCCGCCAGATGTTTCCTTACCAATTAATATTTTTTTATCAGCAACACAGCAAAGTAAATCTTTAGCATCAGTATTAAGTGCAATTAGTTCGGCACCTTTTATTCCTATTTCTGCCATTCTACTTAAGGTGTTATTTCCTGCGCCACCAATTCCAACTACCTTAATTGCCGCAGCTTTTTTTGCAAGAAGTTCTTCTAACTCGGCATCCACATCTCTTGTTCTTGACAATTCGGGACGTGGTCCTTTAAAACTCATCTCGCTTTCTTTTTTACTATCAAAAGACGGAGCCATTTTAGTATCCCCCTTTAGCTTTTTAATATATTTATCACTTTATAATTAATAAAGTTTTACTCTTTCTTAACAGGTTTAACAAAATTTATGCGCTCAAGTTTGATATACTTTTTGATATCGTTTTGAATGGCAGTTTTTGCATTTTCAGGCAATTCCTTGTTACACTTTATAGAAACTTCATTTTCTTTTAATTCAATCTCGCAATCAGATACATTCCCATATAACTCAACTATCGCAGCTACTTGCTCCTTTTTATCTTCAACAAGTTTGTTTATTTTTATTTTATACTCTAATTCCTTGCCAGCAAGAGGGTGATTAAAATCAACAATAACTCTGCCTGCGCTTACGGAGACAACGGTCCCTAAAAGATTATCTACGCTAACAGTCATTCCTGGATATGCATCAACCTTCTGCTCCTTGAAAATCTTTTGAGGTATTATCTTCAAAAGCTTTGGATTCTTTTTTCCAAATGCTTTTTCAGGAGTCACGATTATGGTAAATTCATCCCCAACATTTTTTCCAACCAATGCTTCATCTATTCCTTTTATTAAATGTCCTGCGCCAACGACGATGGTTATTGAACCATATTTTGTGTTTTTACTATAGATACCCTCTTTTTTTGCAATTTCTTCACTAGTTGTGTCAAAAACTTTTCCGTCTACCTTCCCAGTATAATCAACATTTACAAAATCTCCTTCTTTAATAGTCAAGTTATCACCTACTTCGACAGTGTAATCTCTATGAAAGAAACTCTCTTGCCGTCTTTTTCTTCTGTGTTAATAGATATGTTGCTCACTTTAAACCCATCTGCTTTCAACAATTCCGCAACATCAACTGCTTTAACTGTGTCTCTACCAACTCCTCTTATTAAAACTTCGTTTGCATTTTCAAAAACTTTTTTTGCTTCCTCTAAATAATCTTTTGTTTCTTTTTCGCCAACTAAAATAGTTTCCATAAAAAGTCCTCCTTTTGCTAAGTTGTTGCTAAAAATGCAAAAAAATAAGGTTTTAAAAAGGTTGTTATTAGCACCAGTTAATTATGCTACAACCACAATTATCGAAAGGATTACAATCTGCTACAAATCCAGATAGGGGATTAGGTGATGCTGCACAGTTGCTAACATCACTCCAACTCCCACCACACAATATATTGAAATTGTCTCCTGATGGCTGTAATGTGGTTCCTTTGTCAAACTCGCAGGGATTTGTATGTAGCTCCCCTGAATTAGTAGTACAAATATCTATTGGTGTGTAATACCCATTGATATCCGCCTCATCGCCATATAGCTGCTTTTGAGGATCATCAACTGTTATAGTATACATCAAAAATGGTGTTTCTCCATGTTCACCAAAATCATATACTGTGTAACAATCCCCCTTATCCGTGACAACACATTTCCAAATGAATGATACTTCACCATCGTTGTGCGCACCTATTGTAACTGTTCTAGTCTGTTCTTCCCCATATCCTTCCAACTTTCCACCTAAAGCAAGATTGATGAGCTTGACTTCTGGCAAAACAATGTCAAACAAAGTAAATCTCGAACCAAGTCCAACTCCAAGATTTGCTTTAACAGTAACTGTTTCAGCAACATCTCCCGCATTGTGAATATGTAATGTCACATTTACGGCTCCAAAGTTATTTTTACCCATAAACAATTGACCACAACACCAATCAGAACTTACTCTCTTAAACTCTAAATCCACTCTGTCCACAACTATTCCTCTTTTCACTTCACATCTTCCTCTTTCCGCATTCCAAGTTTCATTTCCTTTACAGCACCTGAAGTTTTCAAGGTAGGACGGATCTAACTTCTCGCGAATTGTATCTCCAATACCATATTGTTCATCTGTACCTGTAAGTCCCTCAAAAGGATTACACATCAAATCACAGCTTGCTTCATCTCCCCATTCTTTAAATTCAATTACACAACCACGCGGGTCTGAGAATGTTGGGTCAGTAGTAGGACACCTAGAGCAATATTCCTTCCCCCAGCTACAATGCCCTGTGAAGTCAGGGCGTTGTCCATCCGCGCTTGCATTACAATCAGATGGGCAATTCCAGCACCTCTCGCCAAGCTGAGTATCGCAAACACCATCTCCACAAATAGGTACTTCAGTATAGCAGTTGTTATCACCTGTACAACTTCCAGTAAATTTGTCTGTGTCCCCTCCAACTGGAGATTGATTGTAACCCATAAACATTGGAATGAATTCAAAATCACTTGAAACATAATTCACAATATCATACGAATACTTCCAAGAATAAGTTGTCCTAGTAACTTCATGTGTATCATACTCACAAAATGTATCACTACACTCTCTTGAATAGTCTAGCTGATGGTGGTAACATGTATTCTCCAAAATATTCCCAGATGAATCACAAGCATAATATTTGTAATCGGAAGGTGGGTTGTTTTGCCAAAGCCATCTTACCAAGTTTGCATTATTTGTATTTGATGCCTCACAGTAGTAATCTGCGTCTTCACAATTAGAACAGTTGCAATCTGGTCCATTTGGTGCGGTCCCACCATAGCAATTTACGCCGTATGTGAAGAATCTATATGTGTCTCTCCCACAGCTGATAGATGAAGATGGAAACAGCCACCTATTAACTGCCATCTGTCCAAATGAAAAGTGCAAAGGTAAAGAAACTAACTTAACATCCTCCCACATCCTTAATGGATTCTTGTCTGTGCATTCTGGGGCTTCTAGTGGTTCCCCATTTGGACCATAAAGCTGAGTATATGTAGATGGAATGTTATTAATTTTGATTGTAGAAACTACCGGCAACTCTGTATCATCTAAATAGGCATAGATATTATACTTTCCAGGCGTGTCTGGTAATTTGGCAACACACGCAGCATATCCATTCATTAATTCGACCTGACACAAGTCAACCAACTTTGGTCCATCTAAGATAAAAGTTACTTTTCGCCCATCTTCGCAATCTTCGATTCCATTTATTGAAATAGCGATGGTATCATTTACACATGCAACATTCTTCAATACTGATAATTGTGCGTTGCATGCATTGCATTCGTCTGGCTCGTCAATAACATGAACATTTGCAGTATCTGCATCTGTTGAAACCCCATTTGAAACTGTTAATCTTAAAGTGTAATCTCCTGGAGAAGTGTATTTGTGATTTGCAACAACTCCTGTTGAAGTATAACCATCTCCGAAGTTCCAACTGTAACTAGTAATTGGATTATTCTCATCTGTGGAATAGGAGTAACCACCATAAAATGTTTCTAACTTACCCACACAAGTGGTTCTATCAGGGCCCACATCTGCAACAACCATTGTAGATGGTGTTGAGCCAGCGGAATTACATGCCCCATTTGAACACCCATTTGAACAGGTAGTAGTAGTGTAACTACAATCGCACCCACCTGTTAACTGGCAAAGGCCAGTCTCTTGGCAGATACCCGTACAAGTAACAGATGATGAAGTTGGGGTATACAACACGTCCCCAACGCAATAAGGAGGAGAGCATGTAAGTGTAAGTGTACATGAACTACCGGGAGTTCCACAACCTAGACTTGCTATTGCTTTGGTAGAATTAATGGTAAGGAATAACCCTAACACTACCAAAATCAAAAACAACACTTTCCATTTCTTCGAACTTATTTGTTCCATTTTAATCAACTATATTGGATCATCATACTCATTTCCACAAACATCACAGTTTGGGGAACAATTGGTTGATTCACATGTATATGTCCCACATGAACCGCAGTTACAGAGTAAACACCAATCATGATAAGTACATGTGGCTGATGTATCATCAGGACCAATACATGTCGGGGTAGTGCATTGCGTAGGTGGGCAATTACACATTGTCCCATTACATGTCGTCGGAGAACAATACTTATTGCATCTCTGGCAAGTCCCATCACTTGCTACCCCAGTATCATCATAACATGCTTCGCCTGTAGCGTCGCTGCAATCAAAGTTAAAGCAGGTTGGGATACCAAACCAATAGCAACCCATACCAGTACAATTCGGGCATGGGATTTCATTATCGCTTCCACAGTGCACACATGTTCCGCTATCACATGTCAGCAAATAGTCTCCCCATATGCTATATACATGATAGCATCCTTTTCCATCATCATAATAACCATCGCTGAATTCATTATCACAACAAATCTCTCCTCCGTAACCACATTCTCTACATGTTCCATTTGCATCTGGAGCTAATGGTGGATTAGTGTTATAACATCCATTATACATATTACCTACATTATAAGGACATTTTGGTATGTCTTTTGTTCCACATGGCACACACTCTGGCGTATTCCCTCCCGTACAATATCCTGAGTCACATTTATTGTTATCATATGGTGCTCCATCCTCTACATTATCACAACATATTTGATTAGTCCCACCACAAGTATAACAATACCCACTCACATATGAATAACTTCCGGTGGAGTAAGTCGACTGTGCTCTTGCATTTCCATCGTAGCACCCATCATACATTCCTGATGTCCAATCACTATGGCATGCAGGTTCAGCATTATTACCACATGAGCAAACTTCTAAGAATACACTACTGCTCCCACCCTCTACTGCAGGTGAATAAGCTACTATGTTAAATGAATTACAGTTAGAGGCAACGCTTAAATTCTCGCCTGCACGGAACACACATTCACCTTTTCCATCACTACCAATAGTGGCTACACAAAGTCTAGTCGTACCATAAAATACTCCTGAAGCCTTACCTTCACAACCATTACAGAATCCAGTCACTGTTGCTCTTACCCAATCACCTTCATACACACTTGTTGTATTAAGCGTTAATGTAATATAACCATGGCAATCAGTTCCATTTACACCGGGGTCAACGCACTTATTTTTCAAAGCGGAAGAAGCGTACTGAGCATCGCAACAAGTTAATCCATATCCACCAATACCTTCTCCGCAGCATGGGCAAGCTTCTCCTGGGAAGTTTGAGCAATAAGTTGTGTCACCACAAACTGCATCGCTGCACGGCTTCGGCTCAGGGTTCACAAATGGTGGTGCGTTAGTTGCCATATCATACCCTGTCTGCATATCAGTAGCGTTATATTCAAGAGAACTAACACTTGTCGCTCCGTTATATGTTAAATTAAATTCATTAATTAAATAACTAAAATCTATACTAGACAAAACTTGGAGCTCATAAACTTTAATTAGATTCGTCCCAGATGTTTTCGTTGCAGCAACTAAGAGATACCTTACCTTAGTTGGTGGGAACTCATAAACATTCCATGCCCTGTCTTGAAGAGGAACTTTTCCGATAACCTGCCAGTTGGTTCCATCTAATGACCCCATAAATGAAAGAACTCCACTCCTATAGCCCGGATCGGGAGTATATATTCTAATTGTGTCAATATATTCTGGTTTTTGGAAGACAATATCCAAATGGGATTGCACATTTACAGGATCTCCAGAAAGAAAAGCGGTGGCGTCATCCGCTGGAAGTTGGCGAAACACTACTCGCTTAGAATCTAATCTACCATCAACCACATTTTCCGCGCATTCATCATAATCTAAATTTCCATCACAAGAAACATAAGCAAGATCATTGGAAACCTTCTTGTATATTCCCACGTATACTCCCCAGTAATTAGATGCAACATTTTTCTTAACGGGACCAGATAAAAGTTCTTTATTAATGCGACTTATTATTCTATTCATCACACATTTAATTGCTGTGTCATCATTTGAATTGCCACTATCACATCCTTCAAAGTGGTCTACAACTAATTTCCCTTCATCATTTTTCTTGGCATAAATAGTGCACGCAGTGATGTAATTATCAGAAAGGGAGTTTATATCCGGCATAACACAATAATTTGGATCATTTGGATTGTTTGGGTATAAATTTGGATTGTCAATGATGTACTTTACTAACGCCTTAAATGGGGGCAAATGTTTATCGCAGAGGCTCGAATTTTGTACACAAGTTTCCCCATCCTTTAGTGTTATAGTCCCGCAATCACATGCATGCACTTCTCCATTCGAATAGTGCTTAATAATTGACTGATCTTGATCTATTACAGAAGGTATTGGGGAGTATTGTGGGTGATTTAAAAATTTCTCGAACTCCCTATTAGCTACAAAATTACTTGATTCTTCATATAAATCAAAGAAAACAGTTTTTGTTTGAAGTTCCACAAATGGAGTAATCGTGTAGATTGTTATTGGATTTTGTGGGGGTGAAGGAAAAGAAATTCTTTTTGTGCCTATAGGGAACCATCTCGTGGATATTGTTCCATTCTCAAAATCAACATCCTTACTCGCATCAAAGTCTAAGTAGTAATTTAAGTTGACAACCTTACCGGAGGCAACAGAAATTGCATTCATCATCTGTTGATTGGGTGATGAAAACATGGTCCCGGCATAAAATTTAAACACCCCTAGTACATCATCGATAGATGGAATGCACTCATGGTCATTAATTCGCCAGTAAGGTAACTTCTTCTCCCCAAGAAAGCTTAATGTAACATTCGTTACTCCACACCCAAATCCACCTGAATCAACTATGTTAGGATAACATTCTGACTGATCATTGCCCCTCTCTATTTTGCAATTTCCGTAGTCATCACATTGCGAAGTGGAATTACATACTAACTCAGAAACTGAATATCCCCCAAACGCAGAAGTTATAAACAGTGATCTATCTACTGCATATCCTCTTTCTTCATCAAAAATCTTGTTCACTATCTCCCCCGCTTTTACTGCAGATAAAGCGTTATATCTATACAACCCCGCTTGGGAGGAGGTTTCTATATCTTTAGAAAGACCCAACATACCAATTATTAGAACTACCGCTATGGCAAGAGCATACATAAATGCACTAATCCCATAAAGTTGTGAACGTTTACTCATTCCTACAAATACCTCCAACACAAGTTAATCCAGCATCACAATAATTACCTGTGCAACATTCATGATCTTCTTTGCCACACCCAGATTCTTTTTCAAACATAAATAATTCAACAGTTCCAAACTTGCCTCCAGGTCCGTATGCGGGCATGTAACAAACTTGCTTAGTTGGTAAATTATTTTCTTTTGCATAATCAAAAATTTCTTTCCTTAATACACCAGCAACATCTTTTGATGCAAGGTAACCATCTACCGTTATGTATTTTCCATATAATGGATAATCTTTCATAGCAGAGGTGTATAAATTAAGTTGTTCCTCAAATTTATATGACACATCCCTATACTTTGGATTGCCACCAAAGAAAGCTTGGGTTGTATTAAAGTGTGGATTATCCGTAACATTATCCCCAGACCTAACGTAATCTCCTCCAACCATAGGAAGCATCACATAAAAGCACTTTTGATCCAATTCGGTATCCATTATAGATATGAAGCTCTCCATGTTTAAACTATTTACAAAAGTATGTAAGAAGAATATTCCACCTAATCCGAGAGCTGCGATTAGTACAATCCCAACAAGTGCATCTGGCCCAAATTGTGCACGCATATTCATATTATCCCTTCTTAACAAACTTTGGCTTGTAAATTATTTCCGGAAGAGTAAGCCCCTCGTGTTTTTCACCCTCAAGTATGCATGTATCTATAACAAGTATGCCATTTTTTAATTTACCTTTATCATAATACATGACAGGAACTATCATTGTAGTAGACCCACTCTCACTTGCACAGGTAGTATCTTTTTGATTCCAAACCTTAATTTGATAGTTTGTCTCCTTAGTATCAGCAGCTACTGTGTTGTAAAATACATAATGGTTAGTATATGCCCAAATTGGGTATACTCCCTCTGGACTAGACTTATTATCTTCCACTACACACGCCCCATAGTAAAAATTAGGTGGATGATCATCGTAGTCATCAAAATAAACGGAGTCTTTACAATCTCCCCTCACATATCCTTCTCTACCCTCAATATAATAACACTTCCCATCTACTTCTATATATCCTATCTCGCATGGAGGAGTTTGATCATCTACATCAGAGGGCAGTACCAATATATCACCACAGTAGTGGGAATATTTATTACCATCTATCGTAGTGTATGGTCCACAGCCATAAAGAGAGTGGTTTATATCAACATCATTACTTGGTGTATTGTCATATAAATACAACTTCGGTGCAACAATCACATACTTGTCCACTCGAGACAAAAGAGAAGTGATAATGTGATTTCCAATGTCATCTGAAGAAAGTCCAAGCGATTGTTTTAATTCACACCATGTTTTTACCCATCCACTTAAACCATCGCATGAAGTTGTTTTCATAAAATGAAATCCGTCGGACAAATCAATTGGCACCAAATCATATTTTTGAGCAGCACCATGCCCTTTAGCAGCATCCCAAACACCTTCCCTCACATCTTCACGTAAATCATACATGTCCTTCCTCATACAATTAACATGCTCATAATCATTTAGTTTCCTTACATCAATCACATTTGGGTAAACCCTACTGCCTGTGAGAATGTGCCCTGAATTTGGGTCAACAGTGATATATCTCGCCTCATACGCTAAGCAGTCAGCAGAAGAGGTCAATCTCCTTTCAACAAGAATCGAGGCAGTTCGTTGGTCGAACTCGTTGATTGTATATTTTATATTATGTGTCATTGAAAGTAAAGAAATAAGCACTATGAAGAATATCATTATCCCTACCAAATGTACCGAAAATGATACTAAAAGAGATTGGGATTTTTTACTCATTTTCTTTCACCAAATATAATTCAACATCATACTTCGGGATTGAACTTAAAGTATTAGAGCAACAATAGGGCTTGTTTGCTGTTGTTACCGAACTTCCACAGGTTCTGCCAACGGAATTATCACATTTCCATCCTGTTGAATCTTTATCACACAAACAAGTCAAATTTACATATACTTTGTATGTCCTATCATCTAAATAATCACTTTGTGTATCAAAACTGCTATAAACAGATATGTAAAAATCTCCCTCACTTTGCGTGTCATTAAGCAAGTCTAAATCAAAACAGGTTATTGCATATTTTTCCTGTAGCTCTTCAGCTATAATGTTATCGGGGGACTGAGCAACTCTACTCAAGCAAATGACGCTACCAGTATAATTTGTAAAGTACATCTGTGGTAAAAACAAGCTTCCAGTCATATTATTTTCATCCTTTATTGCCACCCTCACCATGTTAGCAATATCAGTTATCGGACCAACCTTATACTTTGTATATCCAATCGTATCAAATATGCCGTTTCTCATCTTTCTAATTGAGATGTATCCTCCACCCTCTTTGTGAAGCAACAGTTTCGCCCAATTGGTAAATCCTTTATCAAGAATATTAACATATCCGGGATATGGAATCAAAAGAGGTCTACTAAGATATTCTGCACGCAAGACCGCTGGGAAGGACACTTCTGTATTGTGTGGGAAATCCCTTATGCCCCCAAGCATCTTCGTTTTCTCATAATGTATTGTAATATCAAACTGTGTTATGTTCATAAATCCATTCAAACAAGACATTCCTGTAACTACTGGTTCACTCCAAGAACAACCAACTACATTCTCACAAGTAGTTTCATCAAGTATCTCCTTACAGCAGTCAGTAACAAGATTGCCATCAGTATCGAATTCGGGATCACATTGTGACACAGAAGGTACTGGGTTGTAATAACCATTTGCCCCAACACATGTGCCTTCCTCACTATTCCAAGTGCATACCCCTGTGCTATTACATCCAACCTCATCTCCATCATAATCGCTGCAGAAAGAAATACACTTCCCATTTGTGGAGTCCCACTTGCACCCATAGAGAGTATTACAGTCTGCATAATCCATACGCTCACAAATTATGGGCTTGGATGTACAAGGGTATGGATTTTTTATATCAACAAACCTACAAGAAGACGGTGGTTTGTAATGAACTTCTATATCTCCGGGAACAGAATAGACCACGTCAACAAGAGTGACTGCATCATGTGAGATTACTGCCGCAAGTCGGGCTGCATCCGTAAGTGGGCCCAAAAGGGTGAAAGCGAAAATTAACGATCCTAGAAGAGCAGCACTAGGAATGATTATAGATCCTATCAACAATGCCACATCAACTTGTGATTTCATCCGCATCCTCCTAAAAGTGGATCTAAAATTGGTGGACTTCCTTTCGCACTCCAAGCAAGTGTACCTACCTTTATCCCGCTCGGACCCAAATTAAAAACGAATAAGTACACACCTTTGTTATCATATGGGTGTAAATATATCAATCCCGCATCATTTGAGCGTGCAGTCATAACATCTAAATTGACTGGCTTCAATCCAGTCCCACCAAACCAATACAAAAGAAGCGGCTTTGCACCACTTGAAAACCAATCTTCTCCACCAAACCAATCTGTGATTAAACCTCTAAATACATCATCGTAGGGAGCTATAGCAATCGCGCACGGGTACTCTGTTCCACCTTCGTTAACATAACATCCCATATCCCCTTTCACTAAAGAACATTCTAAGATTTTGACATTTTCCACCTTGGATGAATCAACAAAATCTCTTTCCAACTTGTCAGATACCCATGTGGATATAGCGCTATATGCTGATTTTGGATCCTTTATCCCAGTTTTACTTAAAGATTCGCCAATGACATTATAATAGGGAACACAGTTTTCGAAGATGGACATACCCCACCTGTGTTTATAATCTGCTCGTATCATACACAAACACATGTCTTGGGGATCTCCCTCTTCCATTAAAGTTGTTTTAGTACATTTTTTTAGTTTCATTAAACTTACTCTGTCTAGTTTAAACGAAGGCCTAACTGGATTGCTCCCTTCATGCCTGCACATAACAAGATCATCATCTGTCGGGTTAGCTTTTACAGAGTATTGATACAAACAATCTGCTAATGAAGGGGTGATAAAAGTTATTGCATAAACTCTACTCGTCTCGCTTGTCTTCATGATGAATGGTGCTACAGTGTCTTCACCTTCCCTATGTGCCTTAGCAACAAGCTGGGTAAAATCAATGAACCTTTGTCTATTTGAAGCATCCTCCACACCTGTAGAAATTGCCGAGCTGAGCATAAGAAACACTAAAAGAACAATCACTACAATAATTACTCCACCAATTATTTCAATCCAAAATTTTGCAATTCCCCTTTTATTTATCATATTCAATCAACCAAATATATATGCAGTGCACCCACTATAGAGTATGCTTTTCGTATCTACCGAAGCATCATACGATACATAACTAATGTGTGGGTGTGAATATAAATTTATATAATACGAATAAAATACGTTCCCTCCACTATCTGTTAGTTCTGGGCGTTGGAATGAGATTGAATCAAAAAATAATGGGTACCTATAGGTATATGTAAATGGAACACCCGCAACCACAGGACCGAGTTTGCTTAACCTAACGTTATCTATCCATGCCACTATTTTGTCATCGCCTGGCTTACTTAAGAACATGGGGATTTCTTCTGTTTCTCCATGAGAGTATTTGCATCCCAAGTCTTCCTTAACTCTCTTGCAACCCACAACTTTTATCTCATGAACATAGTCATGATTTAATTCGTCAACCAAATCTTCCTGCCACACTCTAATATTCTCAACCAAGTCGGACCACTTGCTGTTATCAAACTCTCCCTCATCATCTATGTACTTGGGGCGATCAATTAAAAATGATATATAACTTGGGTTGAAGCAATGATCATACTCCCTATCGAGCACGCCAGATACAGAAGTATCCAACTGAATCTTTAATAAACAATAACAATACGCGCCAGAGCATTTCTTGATCATATCTTGAGAATAGCGAGATGTGTGTGGGTAAACATTATCTTCAGTTGGTAAATTCTTGATAAAATCACTAAAGACAGGCCCAACCAACGCAATTGCATATGCATTCGTTGGTGGGTTGGTGGAATAAAATTTCACATAGCTAACTGTACGTGTGCCGCCAGTACATGCAGAAGACAAGCCCATTGTGAATTTGTTGAAGGACTTCACATTCTCATAATCAATCAAAAAATCCAAAAAGGGGTTTGCAAAACTCATAAATAGGAATACTATTAGTCCCACCACTAACGCAGACCCAATAATTACAATCAAATTCTCCATAGGTATGTCACTCATTTACACCCCACCGTCAGTCCCGCAGTTTTGTTGACCATATCACAACTTACATTTTGAACTGTTGTGTCAAAAATTCTAAAGCCGCCAAAGTGCCACAGCAAAATTAGCGCAGCCACGACTACCATAATCACCAAAAATACAATAAAAGTAAATGGTATCTCTATACCCTTCATGTTCCAAAATACTCCTTTACAGTTTCTGAAGAGTTGTTTGCCACATTTTTGGATATGTTAAAAAACTTAATTGAATGAGTGCCCCCCTCACCGAAGACACCAAAAACATAAAGCAAAATAAGAGTAAGAATAACTATTCCCAATACAATTACAATAATTACATGCATAGGCAAGCCTTGCCCTTTTCCTCCGACTCCCATCAGTAAATTAAAACAACTTGTGGTATATAATTCTTTTTACAAAGAAAAAAGGAGAAAAAGATTAAGTACTACACTCCACATTACCATTGTTACAACTTACCTTACACGAAGATCCATCTTCAAAGGAAATAATACAGCTAAATCCAAGCTTAGATTCTAATTCACCGCATGTTTCCCCTGTATCATCCGTGACTCCCTTGACGACAAATGTCTTTGAGCAGTAATCTGTTGGTGCGCTGCTACTAGCAAGATCACTAGAGGACAACACGTTATTCATGGTGTATGCACTTAATCTGGAGCAATAATTCTGACATGTATTCTTAACCGTCTCTGGACCAATAGCTCCGCTGAAAGAAGAACTTCCTGCAATTACAAAGCCCGCTGCCAAAACCAATATCAAAATTGCCAACGCCGCGATTACAATAAAGTTAATTGGCAATCCTTGCGCTTTCATGGTGCTTACCTCCTTTTTATATTGAATTATTTAACAATTTGGCAATTAAAAAAGATTATGCTTAACTACATTGCGCTTGATCACCGTTACAACTTATGTCGCAATTATAAATACTAATGTGACATGTAGTTAGATCAGTACATTTTAGATTATCTCCAATCCCCTTAACAGATTGAGTAATTTTACAAAAAGGGGAATTATCGCGCGGGTAGGCTCCACCTTTTACAGCATATTGCACTTCCAAGGAGCATGCACTGTCACAGTTGTTTATGGCTGTTTGTCTATCCAAAGCCTCTGTCCTAAACCCCTTCAAAAAAACTAGAGTTACCGCCAGCAAAACCAATATAGCCATAACTGCAATCACAATAAAACTCATGGGCAAACCTTGGGATTTCATAAAGAAAGAAAGAAATCGTTAAGATAAAAAGGTTTCTAAGACTGCCATGTACATCCAAGGGATTCACAATCGCTTTTTGTAATTGAACCTCCACCAACTTTTCCTATTATAGCGCCGCAATTTGGATATATCGCTGTTGCGTACACCCCGTTCTTAACGCACCTATCATCTGCGCCAGCTCCACCACATGTACCCGCGTTATCTCCGTAATGGTCTTCGCAAGTCTCATCACAACCTACAGCAGCACAACTAGAGACTGTATATGTCGCCCCACTACATTCTGTACCTCCACAAAAGGTAGAGCAAGATACAGTGGAAGTACCTGTCCCACTACAAGTTCCTGCATTTGCAGCACTAATAACATCGCTTGTCTTGTTCTCCCCAACTTCAGAGAATACTCCAAACTTCTGCTTACTCCCACCAAAATACGTAAAGAATGCAATTGTGATAACTGCAAGGACTATTATTGCTATTATAACAACAACAATTGTGTGCATTGACAATCCTTGCGCTTTCATACTATCACCTCATTAACATTTAACATTACAGGACGACCCATCATCAAAATGGATGGTGCAAACCATTTTGGTATTACATCCACTTTGGCAAAAACGAATAGTTGTTGGATTCGAGCAGTCACCGCCACTTGACGGCTTCCAACTATTTGTAGCTAAATTCTGAGCTTCAAGACAATAATTCTGACATGTTGCTAAATCAGTAGTAGAGTATATATTTTCCTTTGGTTTTGACAAACCTCCAAAGAAAAACACAAGTACAACTGCAAGGACTACAACAGCAATTATTATAAGCACAATTGTTGTCATGGGCAATCCTTGGGATTTCATACCTCACCTCAATAAGTTAAAATGTTTGCTAAATAAAAACTTAACTGCATGAAGCTCCGGATGCGCTACATGAGATGATACACCCAGCAGTATCAACATAGCATGCTAGATAATCATCGCAATTTTTATCACAATAGTTAAGGTTATTTGCCAAACTTACTACTCTATCGCTTGTTGTTGGGGACTCAGAATTTATTTGGGTGCAAATCGCTTGACAGTTCGCATACTTACCCTGATCCTCTGTAGGTTGCTTGCTTTTGTTGAATGAAGTGTAAAAAAACATTATAACAACCGCCATAGTAACTACAATTATTACAATCAATACAATTGTTTGCATAGGTAAACCTTGAGACTTCATCATCCACACACCTTATCATTATCTGTATCTTCCCCGGCAGGACAACTGCTACAATCAGACATACATTCACCTGTATCCGGGCAGCAATATGGTTTGTTCCATGGACATCCACCAAACTGAGCAGACAAGCATTGCGATTCTTTAGTTTTATTTGAGCTGATGTTAAGAAGCACGTGTGTTCCTTCTTTCCCCTGGGTAAATCCGCCAAAAAAATAAAGCATAATCACAACTAAAGCAATTATTGCAATAACAATTATTGCAATTGTTGTCATGGGCAAACCTTGGGATTTCATGCTATGCTCCCTCCAGCGGCTAAAAGCTTCCCAAAAACATCTTTCACATTATTTCCATATTTAACTGCAAGTGTGATGACTAATACTGCAATTAAAACCATGATAATTAAGATGATTACCTGCCTTGTAGAAAATTCAATTGATGCTTTCATATGTTTCCCCCACCCTTGAGTATGTTTAATTTCTCAATAATACCAATTGTCTGGGATTCGCTTGTTTTTCCAAAATACATAAGCAAAAATAGGATTATTGCTAATCCGACCACTATCAAAATAATTCCAATTATTGTTGATGAAATTCCTTTTTTCATATTACCACTTAAACACATTCACAAAGTCGGTTACTTTTCTAAATCCCTCATTCTCACCGATGCTCTTCCCGAAGTAAATTGCAAGCAATATAATAATCGCAAGCACAGCTATAAACATTATCAAAACTACAAGGTTGCTTGGAGCTTCAAGGGCTTTTTTCATTTCGTCACATCCTTATCAAAACACCAGTAAATATAATCATTATTGTGGCCCAACCACCTGAAAATATTATCTACCAACCATACTCCTGGTGTGAATAATGCCTCGATGACATTAGTATTATATTCGGTCCTGTCTGGCGGAGACCAACTCCCATAAATATCACAATCTGGGCTATACCAGTTGGCGTAGAGGAAATCATCTCCATATTTTATATACAATCGTCCTTCATGGAATTCCTTAGTAAAAGGTGTTTCAACAAACTCCTTATTAACTGGATCCCAAGATATATGCCCCCCTCCAAAGATAATCGGAACACCACCTGCGGCAGTTAAATAATCCATCCCCGCAGTAAAGTTGTGTGATATCATATAATTTAAAATATCTACCGAAGTAACATTATCTGTTAGATTAAAGTTAATAACAAAGCAAGTTTTTGGATTAGGGGGTGTTAAACCAGTTAGGGGATCATACCTACCTTTTGCATACATATTCCAGCAATCAACCGTTCTACCAGCCACTTCTTTCATAAAGACTTCGGGTGCTACGTGTTTAGTTGAGGTGCCCATTGTTATATCTGATGTTGACGGTGCAAATAGAGGTATGGCTCCAAAAACATTGAGTAGTGCTATAATCAACCAAGCAGCAAAAGCAGCATACATAGCAGTACATATAGCAGTCCCTACTGGAAACGCCTTGCATAAAGAGCCAAATAAGAATAACATTATAAACACAACAAGCAGCACAGCCCCAAAGAATACCCATAGCAAATCAACAATTACTCCACGGATTAATGAAGATAATGAAGTCACATAAATCGAAACAATATTTCTAAGCGCAGATAGTAAACCTGCCTTAGCCATAACCACTAACATTATCCCTAAAGAAATCAATGCCAAAATCAAAATTGCTAAAATTGATAGCGAAAGTGCTTTTTTATCCATTTTAGATTGGCTCCACACAAATTACAACATTATCCTTATCTTTGAAATTGCCAACGTTTATGCGACCATGACAAACGGAGGAATCATATGAAACAAAATCATAATCGTGCTTGTCCCTAAATAAAACAAACACCCTATTGTCTTTTATGTTGCAGTTCCACCCGTCTATGTTGTTCCCCTTATAAACTGCGTCATTCCCATTATCACAATAAAGATACAGATTCATGTCTTCCTTTCCACCAAAAGGCCATGAATTGTTAAATCTCTCATAGATGGCTTCGCCTATCTCCCTCATGTTTGTCTGTTGATTTAGATGAACCTCAAGAGTAAAACAAATACGGGGGTTCGGTGGGTCTAATCCCCAAAGTGGGTTCGCATCACCTGCACCCATCATATTCCAACAATCTACAACATGCGAACCTAAAGAAGTTGCAAAATCATCCACTTCAGCAGGATTATCATCTAATCCCACATTAACTGTAATTGCTGGACACATGAGGGGTATCTTTGGAAAGATGCCCATCGTAACACCAAATATAAAAATGAGATCAAAGGAGATAAATGCAAGGATGGCTATTCCCCCGGCTTTTAATCCAGTTGCAGCAATTATCTTCGCAACTGTCTTTAGGGTTGCCTTATCAAGCATATATGTAAGCGCGCCTTTTCCCGCATTCATCCCAGAGATTAATGAAATAATAGTTATGACTACCAACATAGCATTAACAAACGCCCATATTGTGTTAAGGAATATATTTCTAGAATGTGTAGAAAAAGTACATATCATAATTGCTGTTTGTTCTTTAACAGTTGCTAGGAGACCTGCTTGAAGTATTAAAAAGATAGCAATTACTAAGAAAACAACACCTGCAATGAATGCAACAGTTATATTAAGTGCAATCCCTTTCTTTGACATCATCCTTCACCAGTAAGTGCTTCAAATAAATTGCCTGCAAAATTATAAAGTGTTTCACCTGCCGTTTTTTGATTTAATCTCGTCCAATAAAGCCATGCTAATATGGCCAACACTATCAAAAACAAAATTATCATTGCCACATTTTGAGTGGAAAAGTGCATGCCCTCTGATTCGAACCCTTTTTTATTCATCAACATCCCTTCCAACAATAGTTACCTGAATCCTCTGAGACAAGATTGTTTGAGGTATCATTTTCCTGATACTCGACAGAATTTAAAACACCGTACCCAATTACACATGGTGTTTCTCCACACATTTGGGTTTTAGATGTACATGATGAAGATAAGTGAATTAATTCAGTTGAATATGTGGCACTTGCCTCAACAGGCCAGCAATATCCCTGGAAATAATCGGTTTGCTCGCCGTGCAATCGTGGTCTTGTATGTATTGTAATCTTTTCTAAAATTGGTGTCGTTGGATTGCCGTATGCATCGGTAGCCCTCTCGAATTCAGCTCGTATCTGGAGCTTGTCTGTTTGATAAGGCGAACCAGGTACGCTTAAAACAATTTCAGATGCATTTGTTGGAACACTCCAATCTGTATCTGATAGTTTTTTGTAACTTACATCCGGTGCCCTGTCAGGCGCATTTGATGTACCTGGCGCAGGCGGGACCACAAAACTTGACCAGTCAACGTAGTAATTATCTATGAACATCTTAATAAGTATCACTTCCTTGCCAAAGTCAACTGTTGTTGTCCAGTTCCCAAAGCCAAATATACCAGAAATTTCTCTGCATTCGCAGCTTCCTGTTTTGCACGAATGAATCCCAGGAGACCCATCAGGTAGTGTACAATATCCTTTGCATTCTGTGCTACAGCAATAACCATCTTCAGATACATATCCTGACTCGCAAAGACCTTCGTTAAATCCCATCCCTCCCAATAACTGTTTATCATACGTTTCATATGATGAAAATTCCGAAGAACCAGTAGATTCATCATAATGCATACTGTAATTTATCTTCGCATATGCAACTTTGTCTAATGGAATTAAAGTACCACTGTCATTATAGTATAATGCAGGTACTCCATTAGGTAGGTAGTTTCCATTTGAGGGGTTGTCAACATAGCAAAAACAATTATATGATGTGTCTTCGCTCCAGTAAAATTCTGCAAATACTCTACCTGATGTGGGTGTCCCTACAGAGCCATTGACATAATTGTACAACTCAATATATCCTGAAGAATCATATGTATTAACTACGTTGTATAGTAGGTAATTATACTTACAAAATGAATTACAACAAGAAACGTCATTACTCTTTGTCGTCCAACATTTATCTGTACATATACCACATTGTAATCCCCCACCATCAGCATTATCGGCACAACCAAAATGAATAAATAAGGGCCCTGAAGATTCATGGATACTTCCACCACTACAGGGACCATATCCACTACATTCTACACATCTTGCATAACTACATCCCTGGCTAGATGAACCAGCAGCGCACCCCCAAGCCAAAGATGCATTAATTGAAACTAACAGAGCCCCTAACAAAATCAACATTCCAACCAAAATTTTTGTTTTGCTTACCATTTCTTATCACACCACTCTTTTACAAATACCAATCCTTCCGCCTGCAACTATGCTAGGACATTCATCACAATCGGTGCCTAAAACTACACTACCATCACTATAACATGCCCTGTAAAAGTCCCCGCTTGACAAACTCACTTCATAAACGGGATAATATTGTAGGGTATTGCTTTGTGGGTAAAGTTGAGTGTCTGTTTTGTTGAGATAAACGAAAAATCCAAGGGTTTTATCTAAAGGAAATACAGTCCCCCCATTTAAAGCAGGAGATATGGAGCTGTCCAACACATATTCCACTTTCACTTTAGTAACGTAGCCGTTTGAATCGGTTTCTAAAATGGTTACATTTCTAAGCAACGGGCTAACAGTTTCTTGGTCAATATAATTTCCATCTATGCCTCTCGCTACAACCACTGCCAAGCTATTAATAACATCATCTGGCGTCAAGTTCATTTCATACCCCACTTTTGAAGGAGATAAATCTAATATTACATCTGCGGTTTCGGGAGTTGATAAGTCAATATCAAATGTCAAATCATTTTTCAAATCAAACTCAATTCTATATTTTTCACTATCATCAAACCAATGTGGGAGGTTGTTGCTATTGTTTGTGTCGATTGTGTAAGAATATACCTCTCCAGAAGCACAATCCATAGCTGGAAAAACGATTTGATTAGTTTCGTTTGCTATAAAGAAATAAATGGTTGCATTTGGGCAAAGTTCGGGCACATCTTCTCCACGAATACCTGCATTAACAGTTATATAATAATTAGTTCCATCATTAGCTGTATACATATCTGTTAAATAAACATCAACATCTTTAGCAGGTAAACCAACACAAAAATCGTAAGAAGACAAATTAAACGTCGATTTAACATATGGGTCATCTAAAGCAGAAAGCTTAAATGAAATGTTAGATTTGCATCCATAAAAAATTTTCATTTTCACATTAAAAGATCCTGTCATCCCAGGAATTAATTTATCAGAAACAAAAGAACCTAACCGCTTGCCAACACCCAAGCCGAACTGGTCTTCTTCTAAGTCAAGTTGAACTCTTGAGTTGACATACCCATTATATTTAAATTTAACAGTCCACACGGAATAATTTCCATTCGGATATTCTGCATTGCAATATGCCTCACAATCTTCATCGCCACCCCTACCTTCATTTATACATTCCTCAGCACACAAAGTTGCGTTTTCCACCTTCTGAGATATATTAATCAATTTAATACTACCATGATATCCAAACTTGGGTTTTTGAGTTAGAGATTTCAAAGAAAATTCTACGCCCATATCTTCTGATAGTTTTTTGTAAGAATAAAAAACACCTAAAAACAGGAGAGAAACTACTACACTACTAAGAATTAATGTCATCAAAACTCCAGATATGGCTTTCCTCCCTAAACGCATAGTAAATCTTAGTTTGTGTAAGTTAAAATATTTTTGCTTATCCAAACGTACCTAGTGCAATCGCAGTTCTTGCCATGCTTCCAAACGCAACTGTTACTCCTGCTGCAACAAAGAAATAAATTATGACTGCATACATCAAAAGTTTCTTTATAGTATATAATTCTTGAATTGAATCATCACCAAATTCTATCTTACTTGCCAAAACAGCAGAGATAATAACAATTTCTACAAGGTAAATCCCTACTATTATTTGAAACATGGCAAGAGGAATAGTATTTGACATCTCAAAGAATCCAAACGACATTGCACCACCAAGAGAAGCAGGAACACCTGCACCAGCAGATGCACTGCCTATGCTTGATATTTTCTCGCCAAGAACTGCAAGTATGGACAGAATCATTGCAGTTAATCCAACAATTATACCAGATATAATTGGGGCTATAAAAGACGCCTGAAACTTTAAGGTGGAAAGAGTTTCGGATAAAACATCTTTTATCTTCTCTTCAATCCTATGAACTGATTGAAGATATTGTGCTATGTGCGTTAAAGAAGCAGCCGCAACTTTCTCTGATTCTTTCGTTGATTCTACAAAAATTCTCATAACACTCCTTATTAATGATGAAGGATACATATTAACTGCTCCAACACGCTTATCAAATATTGCCGCTTTTAAATCCATACCAAGTTTAGACATGTTATTTGCGATTACGCCAATAAACTTGGCAACATGTGATTTTTTCATAACTATTGCAGTTTTAAGCATGGCAATTTCTGCAGGCACACCCTCTTCTAACCTATTTGCAATCTGGAAAACGGCATAGGCAAAATCGCTTTCCACGCCTTTTATCTCTTTTCTAAGTTTAACTTTAATATCCGTACTTAGCTTAGCATAAGTAACAATAGAGAAAGCAAGGGCCAAGACAAAAAACAAAGAGAATATAACATCCATCTCATTCGGAACGGGACTTCTTGGCATAATTAAATACATCAGGAATGGAATATTTAGCACTATGAAAACCAAAATTGTGGGGATTATTATCCTCACTGGCTTGCCAAAAAAGTAAAAATACCCTTTAGGTGGAACAAGAGGATGATTCTCCAAGTTTATCTGTGGAAACGCTGCGGGGCGGGAGCTTAAAATCTGTAAAATCATTATTACAACTACTAAAGGCAAAAGCAAATCATAAAACACAAATAATGATGATGGCGTAATTATATTGGCAAGGAAAGCTCCAATAATTGGTAACATAACTAATCCCATAATAGGTAAAGTTATACCAAGCATGAAAACAGCAGAAATGGGGGTCCTAAGTCCATTGACATAGTGAACCATCATCTCATAAGTGCCATCTAATATTCTTTTTAGAGCCTGATCCAAGAGTTTTATTCTCCTCTCTTCATTTTTTTGGACAAGAGAAGTTTCAATTAAATAGATGGAATCAACAAAAGGAGGATTATATTTCTTCCATTGAACAAGATAATCATCAAATGCTTCCTTAATTGAAGCATATTTTTTGGATGAAACATCCCAAAGCATCTTTTTAAAGTCAAGAGCAAGTGGTCCCTCTAAGTTATCCGCCGCAAATCTAACTGCTTCTTCAAGGTTTGAAATGTTTTTCATATAAATAACCATGTATAAAACTGCAAGAATTATTTCTGTCGAAGATTTAACCCTTCTTACCTCAACTAAATGTTGTGGATAATTAGAAAGATAGTAATATGCAAATCCAGCAAATGCAAGCATGGCAACAGTGAGCATAATTGAGAGGGGTATAAACGCCAAACCAAATATAGTCAAAGCAATTGGTGCTGCTATCGACAAAGCGACCGCATCTTCGGCAGTTATTACATAATCAAAGTTGGAAAAAATTTCTTCTATTTTTGCTTTCTTTTGAGGATCTACTTTTACTTTTATTATCTTTCCTGCCGCCTGCGCTAATTGTTCATAAAGAGTGTCTGCAGTAGTTTTTTTCTTTCTAAAAATTTTGTATTCTCTTGTAAGCAATTCTTCATCAGAAACCTCTCCACCACCATACTTGTAAGAACTATACAATTTTTTGGCTATTTCTTTTTCATCCTTCATATCCGTTCTCCCTTTCGGATTCTTGATTTTAGCCAATTCTCAAATTCTTTTTTAACATCTTTTGAATCGGGATATCCCCTCTCCTCTTCAAGTTTACTGAAAATTCTATGGAATGCATCATTTGCTTCAACCACAAAATCTGCCTCTAAGATTCCATTCTTTCCAGTTATCCTGCCTGTCTTGTGAGCATAGTCAACAAGCATTTGTTTTATGTCACCTCTAAGAACAATGTTTTCCCAAACCAAATCCCACTTTCCAACCCATGCTCTAACTTTAGATGCAATTGACTTAACAACTTCTGTTTCACCTTCAATTAAATCACGAGTTGGAAGAAGTTTATCTTTCTTAGCATCATATCTCATTAAGTCCATGAAGCCCCCTTCCTTTAATGGATCATCTTCCCAAGTTTTTCTAACTTCAGTTATGTGTGTTGTTCTCCTAATTTCCCTTAGTTGATCTGGGGTCCTTAGCTTCCCTGCAATTACAACTATATCTGTTGCCTTAAAGCTGGTTCTTGGAACGCCTAAATCGTTTACAACTCTGTCAAACACACCATATGGAGAGTCGCCGTGAATTGTACCTGCTACAACATTCGCAAGAGCTCCCACTCTCATAGCTTCGTAAAGTGCCTTAGCCTCCGTGCTTCTTACCTCACCTACAATAAGGGCGGAATCACCCAAACGCAAAGAAGTTCTAATTCCATCTTCTGCTGAAAGCTCTGCCTTCTCTCCAAGAATGGCAGAGCGAACTTTCATGGAAAGGATGTTATACCCAACATTCTTAAGGTATGTAACAGGTAACTCAAGAGTATCTTCTACTGTTATTACCCTGAACTTACGCATTATTTCTACCATTAGTGCACTTAGTAGAGATGTCTTTCCAGCACCACGTGTACCTGCAATAAGCATGGAACGAGCACCGTCAACTAAAAACGAAAGTAGACCTGCCCCTTCCTTAGAGATGGTATTATAATGAATGAATAGAGGAAGTGTCCATGGTCTTTCTCTATGTTGTCTTAGTGCAAATGCATACCCTTTAGGGCTAAGTGGATTTTGGATTATAGCTGTTCTTGCCCTTGCAATCCCTGGGACTAAAAGCTCGGTGTCTAATACTGGATTTGCTTCATCTAATGGTCTCCCGGAAATCATTCTGAATCTAGATGCCCAAGATTCTGCTTCCCTTCGCTGTGGGATTATGTTTGTTTCACACTCTCCATAGTCAGCATGCTTAACAAAAATTGGTAAACTACCAATTGGAGCGTTAATGTAAATGTCTTCTATCTTTGGATCACTAAGTAAAACTTCAATCATACCAAATCCAACTGTAAGGCGGACAAGAATTCTTGCAAGCTTTTCGATTTTGTCATAAGTTACTTTAATTCCTTTATCTTTTGCAACTTGAGCAATCAAATCCTTAGCTATGTTGAAGAATACAGAACGAATACGGGCAGGATCTACAAACTCTTCCTCCTTTGGCTTGTATCGCGACATTATTTGCCTAACTTCATCAAGGAGAATGTATTCATCTTCCTCAAGCTGAAGCTCTGGAGAAATAACATGATATCTAAGTCTAACTTGATTTGGAAGTCTTAAAATTGAAACTGTTGATTTTAATTCCTTACCAATTGTGTATGTTTCTACTTCTTCAGCTGATGTTGGTGGCTCTGCCTGCATACGAGTAAACATAAAGTTTGGACGTATGAATGGCTCGAAGAACTTAAAGTACAAGTCACGAGAACCAACTTTATATCCTGCAAGGTAAGGTTTTGCAAGCTTTATCATATATGTTCTTCCAAGTTTATCTATGATTTCATCCAAAATTTCAATGAATTTCTTCAGGCACCTGCTTTTGTTTTCCTGAAGTTCAAGCTGTGCCTTCTTTTCCCTTTTTGTTCTCAGAGCTGTTACATATGCACCAATAGGATCTCTTTTCATTTGTTCCATTACGATTTGCCTTACAGTATGAATCATCTCAGAATAAGTTGCTATGCACTCTGTATCCGTTGAATCTATCTTCAAAATATCCCGTTGCTTGATTAGGTAAACATATACAGATGCAATCTCGTTCAAGAGTTTTACTTGTTCATACGGATAGATGTAATTTCTTTCCGCCTGAAATGTTATTGTTGTTACCCCTCCGACTTCTATGAGAATGTTAATTGTTTTCTCCATGGTTATTTCGCTATCTTCTAAAGAAGGATAAAAAGGGCAGCCAATTGTATTTATCACTAAGTTTATTTCTCCACCTTCTCTAACTATCTCATAATCAAAACATTTTCTTTCTTTTTTGACCATCCGACTCACCTAACCTATATATTTTATATTTGCAAGCAATTATATATTTTAGGAATAGATAATTATATATTGATATTTACCTTTTTTAAAGAGGAGATAAAAATGGGAAACTTGCTCGGTGGTAAGCCGCAACAAAAACCAAGCACACAAATTGATGTGCAAAACATTTTAAAAAAAATAACTCAATTAAATGAGAGAACAAGATTGATAGAAGAAAGACTAAAACAAACAAGAGACAAACTGCAAGTTTTAGACGAAACATTATCCTCCAAAATAAAAGATTTAATGGATGAGATATCTGATTCAAAGGGAGAAATCTCTGCTCTAAGAAAAGAGCTTGATGAGGCAAAAGAGCTCCTTAGAAGAGTTGTAAAAGAGCTGGCATCCACCGCAAGACTTAGCGATGTTAAAGTGTTAGAAAAATACATAAACATGATAGACATTACGAGATTTATAACAAGAGAGGATGTTGAAGAAATTGTTGAAGAAAAACTCAAAAAATTAAAAAAGTGAGGTGAGCTAAATTGGCTTTTAAGTTGTTCGGAAAAAAGAAAGAAGAGGAAATACCTGTTTTACCTGAAAACAATACAATTCCTGTTTCACAAGTTCTAAACATGAAAGCACAAGGATTGTCAAATGCACAAATTGCAAATCAGCTAAGGGCACAAGGATATAGCTTGCAACAGATTAGGGATGCCCTTTCACAGGCGGAAATAAAAAGCGCGGTTGCATCCCCAGAATTACCACCAATGCCTCCAACACCAGAGTTACCTCCACAGCCAGGAGCACCTCAAGCTCCAGAATTGCCACCACTTCCTGAAATGCCTCCAGTTCCTGAATCACCCGAACTTCCACCAATGCCAGGTGTACCTCCAGCTCCTGAAATGCCAAAACCAACTCCACAGATTCCTTCCCAACCCGCACCAAGCGTGCCAGCAGGAACAGAAGGGTTAGTAGATGAACTACAAAGAATAATTGAAGATATAATCGAAGAAAAGTGGAAGGAAGTAGAACAAAAGATATCAAAGTTAGACGCATGGAAAGCAAGAGTAGACGAAAAAGTGTCCAACTTAAGTGCTAAGGTTACAGAACTCAACAAAAGAGTTGATGATTTCTCAAAAGTCCTTGTCTCAAAAACTGAGGAATATAAAGAAACAATTAACAATGTAAATACAGAGATGGAAGCACTAGAAAAAGTCATGGGCAAACTTATCCCAGGACTAGCGGAGGAAATAAAAGAACTTAGAAAAATTGTAGAAAAAATGAAAAAACACTAGGGTTTATACACTACAAAGAAAGTCACTATTGCTAATAGACCTAGTACTGTTATTGCTCCTAGGAATTTAGGATTGCTTATTATGCAAACTACTGCATGACCTCCAGAAATAGCTGAAAAGTCACATGTCTTCTCACTTGCAACAAAGACGTCAGGTGACGCTGTTACAGTAACATTACCACTAACATTAGAAGTGGCTGCTGTAGCCATTTGCGCTTCTGGGCTTAAAAAGTTACCTAACACATAAAACACAAATATTGCGCTAATGACAATTATCAAAACAATTACAGCCTTACTCTGCATAGCTTTGCTTAAATCTACCCCGAAGAATAAAAACAACATTAATACAAAGAAAAGTATTATGAAAAATGTCGCCATAAATGGTGTCAGTTGCATCAAAAACTCCCCTGCCCTTGATAACACAACAACCAAGGAGATTGCAAGAGCAACTAATGCATTAACATTTGCATCTTCTGTAAGGAACTTTGTTTTAACTAAAATTGCATAAACTACTGAAAACACTAATAGGAATGGTAGGAAAAAGTCAAAGAGGTCCTTGAAAAATCCTATTGATTGAAGTAAAGTTGCCATTTATATCACCTACAATTCCTTCCCCTTAAGGGCGTTAAAGAAGTCCCTTAGGAAGGATTTTCTATTATCTTTTTTCGGAGAAACAATCATATATACTACACCAATTACTATCAAAGCTGCAACAATTGTAGCTGCATCCTGATCCGAAATTGAAACTCCACCGCCACCTGTGGAAGATATAACCCCTGCTGCTTGCAGCTCCGGCGCGACAGACGAATATGTCGCCCATATTACAAATACAAGCGCAATTAAAACAATCAGTCTTGACCAATTTGTACCCCCACTTATTGAACTTGGAGATAGTAAAGCAATTACCATCATTAACCCTAAGATTGCCATTAACGCGATACCAACATTTGGGAATAACTTTGCTATAATAATTGTTGCAAAAGCGCTACTTGCCACAAAGTAGGATATGACTACCGCGACTATGAAAGCGGAGCCGCGATGATCCTCAAAGATTTTTATAAATTGCAGCAATAAAAATACTATTGCAAGGGTTATCATAAACGTCAGCCAAAAGTGGATTGGCTGCACTCCTGCTGGAACTAATCCGACTGCCATACCCCAAAGATTTTGTACAACACCTGAAAGAGTAACCATCTTACATCACCTACTTACTTTTTGAGCTACCTGGACTTTTGACTATAACTGCAAAAGCAACAATTCCAATTATCAAAGCAAGAATCACTGCAACATCTTCATCTGATATCCCACTACCAATTCCACCAAGTGTTTCGTTAAGTCCCAATCCATAGTATAATCCTGCTCCAAGGGCAATCACGACAAATAAAAGAGCGAGCCCTTTTACCCATGGGCTTTCATACAATTTATTTACCTCGCCACCATATACTAACGCTGCAAGCATTAAAAAGGCGACAACAATAAGAGCTATGAAACCCACCCATGGAAGGAAACCTGCTACGCCCTTTAATACCCAACTTGTTGTTGAAGCAATAAGAGCAATTACAAGAGCAATTATGGCGTTTGTGTCTTTCTTATCAGCGCCAAAAACCTGTGTTTTATCTAAAGCCGCATAGATTATAGCAAAGAATAGCAAGAATGGTAGGAAAAAATCAAAAAATCCCATATGTCTTAATGTTTCCAATCCACCAACAATTATTGATTCTGCCATTATTTACCACCTTTTACCTTCAATATATGCTTCTCCCAATCAATAGTATATGTTTTACCTGTCTTGCTACATTTATGTGTCTTTGGCTTTCTTTTATCATAATTGTTTGTTATCACTTTCTTACACAACGGACATTCTGCCTTAGTACCATTAAAAATCAAATTAACCTCATTTTCCCCACCCACTGGTGGTTTTTTAGGCATTGCATTCTGAATTTCGTTGAGCAGGATATTTATCTCATCTATTATCTTCTCTAACTCATGAGATGTATATGCTCTCCTACGTTCATCAGCAAGCTCTTCTTCTATTTTTTTATACAACTCGACACATTTTTCATACAATTCTTCTGCGGTCTTGAGAATTGTTTTATTAACAACCACGAACTTATAATCCAACAATTTTATCAACTTCTCAGACAATTTTCTTTTCTCATTCATTAAAGAAGTGATCTCATTCTTCAGTGTGGTGATCCGTGAAGATATGAACTTTTCGGATTTCTTTATCTCCTTATTAAGTTCTTCTTTTAGGGTGGCCAGTTTCTTTTTATACTCTTTTGTTTGCTTTTTGCGCCCATCCATTGTACTTAGTATCTTTTCGATATCAGCTATTTGTTTTCTTGCGGCTTTTTCCTCCTTTCTCAGAAGAGATATTAAAATATCCTCTCTCTTGTTTATATCAACTAACTCGTGTAATTCCAAAGATTGATATTTAACCAATGCAGATTTGACCTGAGCGAGATAGTTTGATATCACCTTTCTAGACGCTGAAGAAAGATTTTTCCATTTGAGTGTTCTAAAAACATTCTTTAAATACTCTACCAATCCCTGATAGTATTTACATTCCCTGTCCACAAGCCTGAGTTGTTCTCCCATCTCCTGCAGTGTTTTATTTTCTTCAAGAATTGCTTCCTTTCTTCTTAATTTCTCTTCTCTTCTCTCTCTTAAAGCATCTTTAAGGAACCTCGCACTCTTCGATGTTTCATATGCACCCTTGGCAAACTTCTTGCCATGAGCATATATGTAATAGAAGAAAAGCAATCCAAAGATTAACACTATCATGAAAACCATCAAAGACATCATTGATGCGATCAAGTAGACATATCCCTGCTGAATCATTAACAATGTGAACCCTACAGTTACAAGGAAATTCACCCACTTAATTAAACTTTCTTCTAAGTTGTGACCTTCTGTAATTTTACTAATAGCGATTGTTAAAATTATATAGAATATAACTCCAAAAACTAAAGATGCTAAAGTACATGCAATAGGATTATTAACTGTCGTAGGGTCCAAGGCAGTCATTAAAGCGAGCCATGCACCCCAAATTACGCCAAAAACTGAAGCTAGTGGATTGGTATCTGCCATTACATCACCAATATTTGGTAATAATTTATTAATTAAATAGTTTATTATTAATAAATAACAAAACTACAAAGAAAAAAGAAAAAACTATGGTGTCGCTGGTGGATTAGCTGGTGGATTACTTCTATGTGGGTTAGGCACTGGTTGCTTATTGTTACTTCTCTTTGTGTAAGCTGTAATTGCTCTTTCCTCAGCCCAATCTTCCTTCCTGTTGTATGCCATTCTAATCAATGCTGTATCTGCTGGAGTTGTATCAATTATGTTTGCATCTTCCAATGCTGTTGGTACTTCCTTCTTTTTCACTATTAAGTTATCTTTTACATCCTTATCATAAACTATCTTCCTCTCAACATCCACACCTACTAAATATAGGTTGTCTCCAAATTTATTTTCAACACTTACTGCTACACCAAATGGAATTGGTTGAACTACCACTTGTCTATTGTTGTCCTTATATACCATTGTCTCAAGTGAACCAACACCTAAGTTGTTTTCTTTGATTGGTTTATTGTAGTTCTGTGGAAGAACATGTATATCTGTTCCTATTGGTGCGAGACCAGGTTCATCCGCAGGACCTATGATTACTTCTAACTCAGTATCTTGTCCTCTCCTATATTCCTCTCCAAATCTCTTTAGCATTCCACCTACTGCAGCCACAGCTAAGTTTACATAATCATTAATTGTGTCGTCACTTGCATTTTCACCAACAATATCTGCAATTACTTCTCTTGCCTTCTCTTCTGATGCTGCTAAAACTTCTTTAATAAATTTGTTAGACAACGGTCCATCCAATTCATAAACTAACTTTCCCATACCATCATCCTCCTCTTCTTTTTTCCTACTCCAAGGCCAAACCATAAAATTCACCCCTTTTGAGTTATAATTTTCTTATGTTTTGTTATGAATTTGCCCTTTATAAATCTTTCGTATATAACTACTCGTTAGTGACAATGATTTTTACACTTTTAAGCTTATACCCTTTAGGTAGCACAAACACATCCTCACAAAAAGCTCTGCCATTCTCTGCTTCTGACCTTGTTTTTAAAACAAGTTCACTTTTACCTTCCAATTCAAAATCAACCTCGACGGGACCACTGTAAGAGTTATCTCCAAACTTAACAATGACAGAATAAGGCTCTCCTGGTATAACTCCTCTTGTTTCTCTACCATTTTTTAAATAACTAATAATCCTCCCCTCGTACTCCTTCTCTGGTTTATACGTTGGAGTCTCACTTTTTGAACTAGAAATAACAGAGATGCTTGCTTCAATAGCTTCTAATCTCGCAGTAAGGGTTTTAGCAATCTCTTCTACCTCTTTATACACCTTAGAAATTTCTCTAGCGTTCGAATCAACTCTTTCCATATATTTTGGGAGTTCGTCCTTAACTACCATCCCGAGAGTTTCAACACTTTCTCTTAGGGAACTAACTTCTGTTAAAACAGAAATTAATTCATCTCCATGTTCCCTTACCTCTTCCTCCAAAGACATAATCTTTCTATTATATTCCTGTTGCATCCATTTCAAATAGTTCTTCACATCTCCTATATTTTCTATTGCATCAATAAGTGGGGGAAATGCATCATCGTCCGTAGGATTAAACAATCCCTCCTCTAAGGATTTTATTTCTGGTTCTAATGGATTTTCTTTTTTCTTGCCCATTGTGCACCCCTGTATCTACTACAGAATAGTAATTTATATATGTTGCTATTTGAAAACTTTTTAAATGGACATCAAATTTAATGGCGTATGAAACTAAGCAAGAAAGCAATTGTGTCATTGGTGATAGTGGCAATATTCTTGTCTTCAACGCTTGTCGTGTTTAGCGGAAAAAAATCATCAAGTCAAGATGTAACAATAGTAGTGGATATGGGCAATGGTAAAATATACAAAAATATAATTGGTGTTGGAGAAAACACAACAGCCCTGATGGCACTATCTTCTTTTGCATACTCTGTAGACATACAAAATGGGAGTATATATTGCATTGCTGATTATTGTAACACAGATATAAGTGAGTGGCATGCATACTCAATAAAAAATGGGGCACTCCAAGAGATAAATAAATCAATTGAGAATTACATTGTATCAAATGGAGAAACGCTAATGTTCAAATATGAAGGAATCTAAGCTTTTTTCTTTCTTCTGCCCCTTCTCTTGTTTAATGGTTCAACAACAATTTTGTGACCACAAAACTGACAGACAAAAGTTATCGGCTTCTTAAACTCTTGTGTTATTTCGCCACTTTTGCCACATTCGCCACAAGTATACTTCACATTAACAATATTTGTGTCCTTAGGCACCCATGCAACTAACTTTGTGCCATCATCTAAAATCCTTCTTGTAAAAAAGGAACATTCATCCATGCTTTCTGGTTCTTTTAACATGATATCCCTCTTTATCATAGAAATATTTAGAGATTAAAAAAGTTGCTGTGCCAAATATGACAAGGAAAAGCGCAACCCAAGGAAAAGGTGGTTTTTCAACAACAAGTGTAGTAGAATTTGAGTGGATGCTTTCGTTGAGAGCTGACTTGATGTAAATGGGGAAAGACGCATAGTAACTAAAAAGCCAGAAAAAACCAATGACTATAAAAATAGAAGCCAATCCAAAGTAAAAATACCACAATTCCTTTTTCCTCATGGTCTCTCCTTGCGCTTGTAATCCTCTGGCTCTCCTATTAAAGGAGTGTAGGGAGGCATAAGGATTACAGGAACAAGTCCATACTCTTTTCGCAGATATTCAAGCAACCCGCTACAAACCATAAAATTCACCCCAAAAGCTATTAGATGTAATAAACTTATAAAAGATTCGTTGTTTATTTAATTAGGGAACGATGATTAAGTGTAACACCCAACGAGGCGAAAGCCGATGAGATACAGGGTAGCTAATGAGTTCCCCACGCACTTTTCTTTCTTAAAAAGAAAGAAACCTGCACTAAAGAAAGAAATCTCTTAGGTTCTTTTGATACAGCTTTTCTTAGCACCTTCTTACAGCCCTTTAGAAAAGCGCTGGCGGAAAAGAAGCTGCACCAAAGAGAAACTTTTCCGGGCGCTTTTGCTTGCAAAAGAAAAAGAAATTTATTTAATTGTTTAAGTGTTACAATTCCACATGGAATTACCATACGAAGTAAGCGTATATTGGCCGTGGGTATTGTTGGCAATTGTGATTATTGCAGTAATTATATCGCTCAAAAATAAAGTCGTGCGTCGCAAGCTAAATTCCCTCTTTGGCTGGCCACCTGAACCTTAAAATTTATAAACTACAATCAAAGTGTGAATAATATGAAAGGTGCTTATCTCTGCAACTAATTCTAAAGATTTTTCTAGAGCTGTCTCTGGAGGTGGTAAAATGAAAGGTGATTTAGTTTGCCTTAGTAACTAAATCGGAAGTTATTGAACTTAGAAAGATTTCTAAAAACTTATTTGCAAGCGTGGAGAGATTTAATCTGACAGGAAGCATAAAAGATAGAGTCGTGTATGAAATGCTAAAAGGAGTTAAAGAGGAACATATTATTGAAGCAAGTACAGGGAATACAGGAATTTCTGTTGCTGCCATTGGAGCAAAACTCGGCAAGAAGGTAACTATCATTATGCAAAAAGGGGCAAGCAAAGAAAGGGAAAAACTAATTGAGTTGTTTGGGGCAAAAGTAATCCTATTAAAAAATATGGAAGAAGCAAAAGAAATTGCAAAGAAACTATCAAAGAAGAAAAAAGGAGTATTCTTAAATCAATTTGAAAATGAAGCAAACTTTATAGCACACTATAAAGTGGGGGAGAAAATCGCTAAAGTATTCTACAGAATTGACTACTTCGTTGCGGGGATTGGAACTGGTGGAACACTTTCTGGCATAGGAAAAGCGTTGAAAGAAAAATTTCCTAAGATAAAAATAATTGGCGTCCTACCAAAAGAGAAAAATCACAAAATAGAAGGTATAGGCGACGACGTAGAAACACCATTACTTAATAAGATAGAGATTGACAAAATAGTAAAAGTAAGCAGCAAAGATGCAATAAAAACTGCAAGAGAAATAGCAAAAAAGGAAGGAATTGCAGTTGGTGTCTCATCTGGCGCAAATGTTTTTGTAGCAAAGAAACTAAAAGGGATTGTGCTAACAGTTCTCCCAGATGGTGCAGAAAGATATTTTAGTACCCAACTTTTTAATTTTGGAGGTGATTAAATGTTAGTTTTATTTAACACTCTTGGAAGAAAAAAGGAAGAATTTAAGCCACTTGAAGACAAATTGGTGAGATTATATACTTGCGGGCCTACTGTTTACAATTATGCTCATATTGGAAACTTTAGGAGTTATGTTGCACAAGATATACTCAAAAGGTATCTTCTTTACAAAGGATATAGTGTAAAGCATGTCATGAACTTAACAGATGTAGATGACAAAACCATTAGAGATAGTCAAAAAGAAGGGATTTCGCTAAAAGAATTCACAGAAAGATATACCAAAGCATTTTTTGAAGATTCAAAGAAGCTTAATCTTTTGCCCGCAGATGTTTATGCAAAAGCAACTGAACACATAGAAGATATGAGAAAACTAATTCAAACCTTAATTGACAAAGGCTTTGCTTATAAAGGAGAAGATAACTCAATATACTATGATGTTTCCAAGTTCAAAGAATATGGAAAGCTTTCGGGCATAAAAGTTAGCGAGTTAAAGGTGGGGGCAAGGGTAAAACAAGATGAATATGAGAAAGAAGAAGCTAATGACTTCGCGCTTTGGAAAGCATGGACGCCGGAAGATGGAGATGTTTTCTGGAATGTGAAGTTTACCATTGATGGAAAAGAAGAAACAATTCGCGGGCGCCCAGGTTGGCACATTGAATGTTCAGCTATGAGCATGAAATACCTTGGAGAAACTTTAGATATCCATGCTGGGGGTGTTGATTTAATATTTCCGCACCACGAAAACGAAATTGCACAAAGCGAGGCAGCAACCGGAAAGCAGTTTGTTAGATACTGGTTCCACAATGAGTGGGTGCTTGTAGAAGGAAAGAAGATGTCAAAGAGATATAATAACTTTTACACCCTCCGTGATGTTTTGGCAAAAGGATATTCACCAAAGGCAGTTAGATACCTCTTAATGAATGCGCACTACCGCTCGCAGCTGAACTTTACATTTGAAGGTTTGAAAGATGCAGAAACAACAGTGAATCGATTGATAGAATTTATGGAAAAACTTGATGAGATTAATGAAGGGATATACAATGAGAAAGTAAAAGAACTAATTGCTGACGCAAAGAAAAAATTTGAAGAAGCTATGGATGATGATTTGAATGTGCCACTTGCAATGGCAGCAATTCATGAATTTGTGTCTGAGATTAATAAATTAATTGCAGATAACAAATTTGGAGAAAAAAATGCTAAAGAGGTAAAAGAGGTTATGCTTGAGTTTGACAAAGTGCTTGGGATTTTAGAACATGAGAAAGCTGAGGTTCCTGAAGAGATAAAAAAACTCGTTGAAGAAAGGGAAGAAGCAAGAAAGAAAAAAGACTTTAGAAAAGCGGATGAAATTCGTGAGAAAATTCGTGAAATGGGATGGGAGTTACAGGATACCCCAGATGGTCCAAAGTTAAGAAAAAGAATTTAAAAAATGACTAACGCTTAATTGACTTCACAAGGGGGTGTAAAAAATTGGTTACTGTTTATGAGCATGTAAAAGCCAGATGCACGCCATTTATAGATATATACATAAAAGTAATGACCGAGTATGGTGCTGTGACTGAATCTAAGGAATTTGGGATTAACAATGTTAATGAATTTTATGATAATTTGGTTCAAGCAATAATTGGAATGGGGCTATTTGAGGATTACAAAGATTCTGAAAAAAAATGGAGTCCAATACACAGGAAAAAATTCAAATCATTTTTAAATCAACATCCCGAGGTATATGAAGAAGTCCACAGAAAGGTTAAGCCAGGAGGGTACGCCAGCAGGCAAATTATCCCATCTTTTCCTGGGGAATGTGAAAGAATAATAGATATGTCTATAAAAATAGTAAAAAACAATATTGGGAGATTTAAATTTTATATAACACAAAAAGAACCACAATTAGAAACAATTCTTGATTAAAGAAAAAGAATTTAAAACAAAGCCATTTAGTTTCAGTTGTGCGGGCGTGGCAGACCGGCTATGCGACCGTTCCACTTGGAGTCGAAGCTGCAGTCGGTCTAACTCGGTGAGATGAGCTGTTTAAGCAATGATTGGCAGTCACCGGTAGAAGGGAGTTCGACTCTCCCCGCCCGCTTTAATATTTTTAATCTAGATCCTACGTCTAATCCAGGCAAGTGATACCCAAAGCACCTCCAAAATTGGAACTTAACTAGATTTTTTAAATTACTCGAACCAATTTCCCCAAACCACTTATCAACCTGGAGATTTCCACTAACGTATATTATGTTTGAAGTTCCATCTCTTCGTAAGTTTACTTTAAACCCTATATTGTTTAACACATCTATTAGTTGTGAACTCAACTTACCACTAGATGTCTTTATTTCAATTCTCGGATAGGTAGGAAATAGAGAATTCGTTTTAGACTTCGTAAATACTATACACCCATCCGTGTCGAATAACCCCCTTACAAAATACTTGATATTACTTTCATCTACAAAACTTGGTATGCTCACTGAGTATATTTTGTTTCCAGCGGGGATCCCAACCACTTTAGTAAAAAATCTTACGACATCTTTATTGTGGATTTGTAATATCGCGGCACGCCCATTTTTATATACTCTTATACCTAACCTTGGAGATATGCCAAATAACTTTTCAAAATGAGACGACAAATATCTCAAATAACAAAAATCTTCCGTCGCATTCCCATAGATATACAAAGAATATTTTCTATTGTCAACAATATGTCCGTCACCAACAATAGCACCAGCAAGCTCTGAGATGATATAATCCATGTCATTTGAAACCAAATAGTGATTTATTAATTTCAAGAGATGTTGTCCACTTTTTCCACTAAAATATAACTCACAACCACGTGTAGATATTTTATGAAAATAGAGAAAGTATCTGAAAAAGAAGCAAAATATTTTTTAGAAAAAGCATGGGAAGAGTATGACAACTCAATAAATGTAGATTGGGACGAGAAAAAATACATTTTTTGCGCCAAAGAAAGTAAAACAATCCTTGGATGCATAGCATGTATTATCAATGGTGGAGCATGTTATGTTGACGAGTTTATTGTTTCTAAAGACCATCGGGGTAAAGGCGTTGGAACAAAACTTTGGAAAGCTGTTGAAAATTTTGCTAAGGACAAAGGATGCTTCAGGATAATAATAAAAACGCATGAGAGAAACAAATCTGCTATAAAATTCTATAAAAAGCAAGGGTTAAAAGTAGACGCTGTGTTAAAAGATTATCATTTCCATATGGAATGGTACTACATGTCAAAGAAGGTGAAAGGATGGAAGCAAAAATAATTTATGACTGGGATGAATTCCAAAAAGAGTTTGGAAGGCTTGATAATCCAAAGTTTTACATAAACTTAGATACAAGTGACAAAGGAAACGTACTTCGTATTTATGCAGAAACAGATGAAGTTATTCTAATATTTGAGCCAGAAGATATGGATTTAAGAAAGTGGAAAAAGAAGCTCGATGACATAAACATTGAATACAAATGGGGGGAAAGCCCTGTAAGGATAATTGAAAATGAAGAGTAACTATTATATATTCAAACCTTGTACAACCGGCGCAGCCTTCCAAGGAGTTGTCAAGAAGTTAGTAAAGATAGATATGTCAAAAGCTAAGGAAATTCTCAAAAAGGAAGGATACGAAATAAAACTATCCCTAAAGGACATGATAATTGCGAAAAACAAATACACAATCAATATATTCAAGGATGGTAGAGTTCTAGTCAAAGAAATTAAAGATGAAGAAAAAGCAAAAGAAATAATAAAAAAAATTTATGAAAAGCTTCTTTAGCCACAACTTCCACTGTTTGTTCCGCTTCCCTCATATCCAAATCCTGGAGAGGGTGTTGTCGAAGACAACTCTGTATTACATTCTTCTGGTGGATTTGTGAATGCTGAACAAATTGTACTTAGCAAACTTGCCGAATCTCTTCCACTTTGTACAACAACATCATTGATTACTAATGTTGGTGACCCACCAACATTATACTTATCGTTGTCTGCTTTGTCTACAGGGAAAAGTGGATATCTGCCGCTCAACCATGTGCTCTGGTCGTTATACATTGCAGTTATGTTATATTCTGTATCTAAGTTGTCCATACATGTAGTTAATGTAGCATTGTTAAATCCAATCTTTTCTATACAACCCTGCGAATCTCCCGCTTCAAGGAAGCACTCTAAGTAGTCAATATATTTGTCTCTATACTCCTTCTGTATACATACTTGTAACATATTCTCCTTAATTTCTTTCTCTCCGTGCATAGCATAGTACACAAATTCCACTTGGAAGTCAATCTTGTCGCCGAGTGTTTTTATCACTGGAATTATTCCTTTTTCCATTTGTGTTCCAAATGGACAATAGCTCATCACAAACAACTTAACTACTGGCTTATCTGTCTTTGGAATTTCCGTTTGTTGTTGTTGGTCTTGTTGTGGATTACTCATACTTTGTGACATATCAATTGGGTTAATGAACAAAAGTTTTCCATCTGCACTAACAAATAAGTTCCCTGTTTGATTACCTATTGTAACAGACAAATTGTACATCCCATGCGAACTCCTCCCATTAATGTATGTTGCTGATACTCCGGGTGGAAGCAAGTTATTGTTAATAAAGTCAACTGTGTTCTTGCCAACAGTGTCAACATCTGCAACCATGCACCCTGTTGTCTTTACTGCAAAGCTAGCAAGTAGTGCTATTGCTAAAACAACTGTTAAAACTTGGAACAATTGCAGCTTAGAAATTTTTATCTTGTGTTTTTCTTCGCTCAAAATTTTCACCCCTATCTATGTTTATTGTTAAACCTAAAAGTTACCATTATAAATGTGTTTCGCTTACCACATTATATGCTAAGAAAAATTTTAAGTGGAAATATCAAAAATAAAAGAGAGGTTGTGGTTTTTTCCTCGGCTCTTTCACTGGTAATTATGTGGGCCCTTCTTTATACAGCGTACTCTTTTGGCGCAGCAATTGATTATTTTTTAATATTTACTGTTATACTCACAATTCTGCTTTTGGCAAACATCTTTTATTGGGTGCTAATATGGAAAAAGTGATTATCGTAAGATATGGAGAAATTGGAATAAAATCATATTGGGTTAGAAGAGAATTTGAAAAGAAACTTATGGACAACCTTTCTCGTGCCTTGCTTGAAAATAAAATCGAAATTGAAAAAATAAGACAGAGGGGGGCGCGTATCTATGTGTGGTGCAAGCAAATGAAAAAAGTGTTGAAGGTAATTAAAAATGTTTTTGGAGTTGTTTCATATTCCCCTGCGCAGATAATAAAAACTGACTTGGAGGAAATGAAGAAGACAGCACTTAAGATTTACAAAAAGAGCAAAAAGAAAAAGTTTAGAATCACAACAAGAAGGAGATTTAAAAAATTCCCATTAACTTCCATGCAAATTAGTTCGGAAGTTGGGGCATACATTGTGGAAAAAACAGGTGCAAAAGTTGACCTAGAAAAATATGATATAAATATTTCTTTTGAGGTAGATAAGAAAGAAACATATGTGTTTTATGAGTTTTACAAAGGCTGGGGCGGGCTCCCTATTGGCACCCAAGGTAAAGTTCTTTGTTTCACAACAAACGACGTTGAATCATGGATAAATGTGTGGTTAATGGCAAGGAGAGGATGCGAAATAGTTATAGCAGATGCAGGAAAGAACAAAAAGAGGGCAAAAAATTTTGACAAAAAATACTACTATACTGAAGATGTATTAACTTACTACAATATTTCTAACGCTAAAGACAAAATTGGAAGAGCTGTAGACATAGCCAAACTTGAAAACGCCAAAGCAATAGTTGTTCCACAGAAGTATGTTGGTAAATTTGAGGCAAGGACAGATTTACCTGTATTCTATCCATCATTAGGCTTTATGCCAAGCATGTTAAGAAAACTTTGGAAAGAAGTTGGGTTGGATTAGCTTTTTATACCACTAATTCCTACCAATTTATATGGGAAAAACACCAATAGCTTCAATAATAATTGCAGCTCTAATTGCATTGTTTATAGTATATCTAATAATGGTATACCCCGAAGAAAGAGTAAGAATATTTAATGAGCCTGAGAAGTATGGTGGAACCAACACCATTCTCATAGAAGACGAGGGATTCACTCCAGAAGAAATCACAATTAATGCAGGCGATAAAATAGTATGGGTAAATAAATGTGAAACTAGGCAAAGGGTTGTCGGCGCGGATTTCAAAAGTCCAATATTACTTCCAAACGAGAGATATGAACACGTATTTGATGAAAGTGGGGTGTATATTTACTCATCTGAGTTTAATCCAGAAATGACAGGAAAAGTCATAGTAAGATAAAAATGGCAATAAAATATGAGCTTTCTCCTGAGATAGAATCAAAAGTCAAAGACATAGTCAAAAAACTAAATATGAATCACATCGACCTAAACAGAATAATTTGTGTAAAAAGTAGGGGCTCTAAGGCAAAAAGGACAATTGCAAGATGCCATGCACTCTCGAAAATTTGGCAGAAGGCATTAGGGATTAAAGGGCACTATGTAATTGAGGTTATATCTGAAAATTTTGACAACTTACCACCTCATGAAAAAGAAAAAGTAATAATCCACGAATTACTTCATGTACCCTTTAGTATGGGTGGGGGGTTTAAACATCATAAAAACTACGTAACTCGACGAAGAGTGGAAAAATTACACAGAGAGTATAAATCAAAAGGTGAAATGCTTGAATGAGAAGATAAGGGAAAACTTCCCGTTCCTTAAAAGAAAAATAAATGGAAAATCAATAATTTTCTTAGACAATGCTGCATCTACGCAAAAACCACGGGTTGTGATAAATGCACTTAAAGATTTTTACGAAAACCATTACGCGAACATCCACAGAGGGCTTTATAAGTTATCGCAAGAAGCATCAGAAATGTACGAGGAAGCGCATGACAAAGTTGCCAAATTTATTAATGCAGATGGGAGAGAGGAAATAGTGTTCACTAAAAACACCACAGAGTCAATTAACTTAGTAGCAAAATCACTTAACTTATCAAAGGGGGATGAAGTAATTGTAACAGAAATGGAGCACCACTCCAATCTTGTTCCATGGATGATGCTGAAAGACAAGGGTGTGATATTGAAGTACTTAAAAGTCAATGAAAATGGAGAGATTAACATTGATAATTTAAATGAAATGCTTACTAAAAAGACGAAAGTGATTAGCACAGTACACATATCCAATTTTTTAGGAACAATAAATCCAGTCAAAGAAATTGGAAGGATAGCAAAAGAAAAGGGTATAACATTTATTGTGGATGGCGCGCAGTCAGTACCCCACATGCCAATTGATGTAAAGAAAATTGGCTGCGACTTCTTAGCTTTTTCATCCCACAAAATGTGTGGTCCAACCGGGATTGGTGTTTTATATGGTAAAAAAGAGAAACTTGAAGAATTAAGCCCGTTCCTCGGAGGAGGAGACATGATATCTGAAGTGGATTACAACCAATACAAAGTAAACAAACTTCCATGGAAATTCGAGGCTGGGACTGCAAACATTGCAGATGGATATGCGTTTGGGGTTGCAATTGACTTTCTATCAAAAATTGGAATGGAAAAGATATGGGCACATGAACAAAAGTTGATTAAATATGCCCTTGAGGAGCTACAAAAAATAGAAGAGGTAGTAATTTATGGTCCAAAAGAGTGGAGCAAGCGTGGCGGTCTCGTTTCTTTTAACATTTCCGGACTGGATTGCCATGATGTTGCTGCAATTCTTGATTCAAAATATAACATTTGTGTGAGAAGTGGACATCATTGTACAATGCCTATGCACAAAAAAATCGGAATAAACGGTTCTGTAAGAGCATCCTTATATCTGTATAATAATTTAAATGAAGTAGAAAAATTCGTAAATGCTGTGAAGGAAATCGCTGAGATGGTGAATTAAATGGGCCTAAAAAAACAAGCTAATGGAAGAAATTTAGAAAATAAAGGGAGTCATAAATTCGAAACTTCAAAAGAGAACTTAGTTGGATTTTGGTTCGAAGGAGTTGAAGGAGAGGCGCTATCTTTGCTATTAAAAGAAAAGGAAGCAAATGCCTCCACCGAATCACCATATGTAAAGTGTATAAAAAGCATATGAATCAACACATAAAAAACCTCAAAAAGGCAATTGAAAATTATAAAAACAAAGTTAAGAAGTAAAATATTTCTTAACAGATTTATCAACTTTAAATAACTTTAGTTTTAGTCCAATATCCAAGTATGCCCATGAAATTATAAACGCTTCAAATGATTCTATGTATTTCTTCTTCCCAAAAAAATATTTTCCATCCATGAAATAATTCTCAGCAAAGGAATAAAACTCGTCAGCTTTTTTGTTATTCGAAATTTTGATGTTATTAAAAATTTCTTCCATCCTCTTCATCTCGCGCTCAGCAGCTACCTTAATGTTCACTTTTAATCTCCTCTTTTAGCTTATCTGGCGAGCCCCCAATTATACCATAAATCTCTTTTTCAAGAGCAAAAATTACTTTTTTATCAATTCTTTTCTCTGGAGGGACTTTATATCTTCTCACAATATCTTCAACCCTTTCTTTCACACCTACAATCGAAGAATGCCTAACTCTCAAGTCGGCGTAATGAACAACCTTTTCTTCCCACGTTTCTAAATTTTGGATTTCTTTAAGGGAGTGCTTCCTAACGATCTTTGCCAGCTCAGGATAGCCTTCCTTTGTTAAAATTTCCTCACCGACAATATGGTGATTGTCCTCAATTGTATTTGCCCTTTGAGCGTCCATCCTTATAACAATAGATTTGCCAATGTCATGAAGAAGAGAAGCCCTATCAACTAACTCAACATTTATGTTAACTCCTTTTTCCTTAAGTTTTTTAGCCAGATATACTGCAATTTTATTTACTAATTTACTGTGTTCAACAATATGGGGAAAAGATTCATACTTCTCCAAAAGCTTGAAACACTCTTCTCTCGAAGGTAACTTCAAATTATCCAACCCCCTCCAAGTACAACATCTTTCTTAATAAAAACAGCTATCTGCCCCGGCGAGACAGCCCATATCGGTTCTAATGGAACAACTTTTGCTTTTTTTCCTTCAGGAATTATTCTTACTCTTTTTGGCTGTGTTTTATTTCTTACCAACACTTGTGCTAAGATTGGTTTCTCTGGAGGTTCTATTGAAACCCAATTTAATCTATTAACATAAAAGTGATCATAAAATAAATCTTTTCTCTCACCAACAACAACTTCATTTTTTCTTGGATGTATATCTATAACATATAATTTTTTATGAGTATTTAATCCCAAACCTTTTCGTTGCCCGACAGTGTAGTGGATGTATCCTTTATGCTTTCCTAAGATATTCCCACGCTTATCAACAATATATCCCTCACCTACTTTTTTGTGAATTCTTTCTTCAATAAAATCACCTTTTTCTTTATCAAGAAAACAGAGATCCTGATTTTCTGGCTTGTTAAAAACATGAATATCATCCTCTTTTGCAATTTTCCTCACTTCTTCTTTTGTAAAGTTTCCTATGGGAAACAAAAGATCAAAGAAAACCTTCTTTGGAAGCATAGAAAGAACATATGACTGATCCTTTCTAATGTCAACCGGCCGCCTTAAGGTAACTTTGTTTCCTCTTTTTGTTAGTCGTGCATAATGTCCTGTGGCAACTAACTCAGCGCCAAGTTTCTTTGCTTCTCTAACTAGAGCCCCGAACTTAACCTTTTGATTACAGGGCACACATGGGTTTGGATTCTTCCCCTTCAAACTTTCCTTCACAAAATAATCAATTACTTCCTTTTCAAAAATTTTCTTTAAATCAATTACATAGTGAGGTATTTCAAGTTGTTTCGCTACAATTTTCGCTTGCTTCACATCTTCAAATGTAGCTGGAATTGTTTTCATAGTTATACCAAAAACTTCTGCTCCAGATTCTTTAAGTAAAAAGGCAGTAACAGAACTATCAACCCCCCCACTCATGGCTACTGCAATCTTCCTACCCTTAACACCCCTAATTTTTGGTAGACACATGATTTGGAACAAAATTCCTCTCTTTTTAAAACTAATCATTAAACTTTTAAGCAGATAATATCTATCCTGACATATGCACATCCTAAGGTTAGTAGATGTCTCTTTGGAAAAGGAAGGAAGAAGCATCCTTAGAAACATTTCTTTTTCGATAAATAAAGGAGAAATACATGCTGTTCTTGGTGCAAATGGGGCAGGCAAATCAACCCTTGCAAGAGCAATTATGGGTATAGAAAAAGCAAATGGAAAAATTTTATTTAAAGAGAGGGAAATATCTAACCTTTCTATAACTAAAAGAGCTAAGCAAGGTATACGATTTATGCAACAAAGCCCCCCATCTTTTGAGGGTATAAAAATTAGAGAATATATTAAAATAGATAGCGCAAAATCAATTGAAGAAATTAGAAAAATACTGGAAAAAGTTGGGCTTCCTGCTAAATATTCGGAGAGGTTTTTAGATGATAGTTTAAGTGGTGGAGAAAGGAAAAGGGTGGAATTAGCATCTCTTCTTGCAGCGAATCCAGAGTTAATTATCTTAGATGAGCCTGATTCTGGAATTGACATGGTTTCTATAAATAGAATAAAAAAAATTATTCTTGAGATGAATAAGAATGGGAGCACTATTTTATTAATCACCCATAAAGAAAGTATGACTTCAATTGCAGATAAAGCTCACTTAATGGTTAATGGTAAAATTGTAGCAAGTGGGGCACCTAAGGAAATTAACAAACTCTTTAAGGGATTAAAATGAATTTCGAAGAAGAATTCAAAAAGTTTATAGAAGAGTATGAGAAAAGTGGTTTTGTTTCAGAAGATTTGCTATCTAGTCCGAGAGTGATAATTAATGAGAGCAAAGTTTTGGATAAAAAAGATATAGAAGGATTAATTATAAACACGAGAAAAAGGGGAAGTTCAATTTATATTGATTTAATTCTAAAGAGAAATGTAAAATTAAAAATTCCTGTTCATATGTGTATGGGTGTGATAAAAAAAGAATGGGCGCAAAGGATAATTGTTAATTTGAAAATGGAGTCCAATTCGGAAATGAAAATTTTGTCGCATTGTTTCTTCCCAAACTCAAAAGATGTTAAGCACTTCATGAAAGGCAAGTTCGAAATTGGTAAAAACTCAAAGTTAATTTATGAAGAAGAGCATTTTCATGGAAAACACGGTGCACACGTAAAAGCAGATGTTGAAATTGAGGCAGGAGATAGGGCGTCATATAAATCTATTTTTGCTTCAAAGGAAGGGGTGTTGGGCAGGCTAGAGTTGAATTATAAAATTATATTGTTGGACAATGCACGTGGGGATGTGTGCACAAAAGCTTTTGGCAAGAAGAAAGATATAATTTCTATCATAGAGTATATGGAGCTAGCTGGGAGGAATTCCCACGGGCTTCTTAAGAGCAGAGTTGCTACAGCAGAAAATTCCTCATGTATTGTTAAGAGCGTGATGAAAGGTATAGGGGATGGAAGTGTTGGGCATGTTGATTGCACTGAAATAATTGAAGGAAACGGGAAAATCTCAGCAATCCCTATCGTTGAGGTATATAACAAGAACGCTAGAGTAACCCATGAAGCTTCTTTAGGTAAGGTAAATAGGAAACAGCTTGAATCACTTATGTCAAAAGGACTTACTGAAGGAGAAGCCACGGATGTAATTATAAGAGGTATGTTAAGATGAATTCAAACGAAGAGCTTGTAAATCATTTGGTAAGCAATGGTAGTTTGAAGACAAAAGAAATAATCTCAGCATTCTTAAAAGTAGATAGGAAGGATTTTTGTGTCAATGAATACAAAAAGTTAGCGTATGTTGACCAGCCGCTTCCAATTCTTGCAGGACAAACAATTTCACAACCAACAACCGTAGCAATCATGACTGAAGCACTACAGCCACATAAAGGAGATAAAGTTTTAGAGATAGGAACAGGTAGCGGTTATCAAGCTGCAATATTAGCAGAGATAGTAAAGCCGGGCAAAGTATACACTATTGAGCGAATAAAGGAGCTTGTTGAATTTGCAAAGAAGAATTTAAGGAATTACAAAAATGTGGAAGTTATACACGGCGATGGTAGTGAAGGACTAAAAGAAAAAGCACCGTTTGATTGTATTATTGTTACCGCATGTGCACCAAAAATCCCAGAAGTTTTAGTAGACCAACTCTCATTTGGGGGGAGGATGGTCATCCCAGTTGGAGAAAAAGAACACTTACAAAGGTTGATGCTCATCATTAAAAAGAAAAATATAGAAAAGATTGATTTGGGTCCGTTTGTGTTCGTGCCGTTAATTGGCAAATATGGTTTCAAGGAGTAAACATTGATTTTACCTCATCAAAAAGTTTTGATGCATTCTCTATAGATTCATACTTTGACTTTAGATAAGACGCAACTTTTTTTGCAATATCAACACCACTAGCTTTAATTGCCTCACTTAAAAAAGGACACAAATTAACATCAATTACAATTGGTCTGGCTGTATCTAATATATCTACACGCATGTATTCTGCATTTAGAGCATTTGCAACATCTAATGCCGTCCGTATTATCTTTTTAGAAGGTGTGTGCTTCTTAACTTCCCCACCAGCATAATTTATATCTTCGGGGTCTTTAACTAGCGTTGCAATCACCTCATCCCCCAAAACATACGCTTGAATAACTCTCGCCTCTGGATAATACTCTTCAAAAAGTATCGGTTGCTCCAACACCTGAAGTGCATCTACCATAGACTTTGCTTCTTGCTGGGAATTTGCAAGCATAACTTTGTTTTTATCTGTCGGGACCTTTATCAAAATTGGGAATCTCAAAAGTTTCAAATCAAAAATGGATGTTTGAGGGTTGTCCGCAAAGATTACTTTGGGGACATTAATTCCTGCATGGGATAAATTCCGATATAAAGACAAGCGAGAAGATGCGTTGTAAAACGACCTCGGCGAATTTAAGTGAATCACACTCTCTGGGAGCGCCTCAAGAATTGAAGCCGCCAATGTATACTTAGAGCGGGGGACCCTAAAAAAGATGATATTGAATTTAGACAAATCTTCATACTCATATACAAAGTTGATCCCACCATCTATAAGAAGGGAGATATTAGATATTTTGACATACTTAACTTCACCCAGCTCCTTAAAGTTACTAATAAGGAGCTCGTCAGTTTCTTTCTTACTATTTTGGCCAACATAACAAATTCTCATAACTTACCTCTTTGTTTCATTATGGCAAAAACGAACTATTTTTTTAGCCACATCCTTACCTGTTTCTGTCTGCGCCATTGCCTTTATCCCTGGATTTAAATTAACCTCAATAACCTTTGGTCCTTCTTTACTTTGTATCATATCCACCGCTACTATTTTTGACTTAACTGCCTCTGCTGCCTTGAAACAAATCTCCTTCTCTTCCTCGGTTAAGGTATACTCCTTTGGCTTCCCACCAAGGAAAAAATTAGAACGTTTCTCTCCTTTTCTTGCGACCCTCTTGAAACTACCTACAATCTCGTCCCCTGCAACAATTCCACGTATGTCTTCTCCAGGGTTTTCTATATAATCCTCTATCAGTAAATCTTGTTTTAAAACATCCATCGTCTTGAAAACACTCCTTGCGGCAGTTTCCCCTTCAACAAAAAGAACACCCTTCCCACCGAAAGAGCTTACCAATTTAACTACTACAGGAAAACTCATACGGTGTATTGTTTCATTTGCAGACTTTTGTGAGAAAGTATAAATGGTGCGTGGAACGGGTACGCCATTCTTTTTTGCTTCAAATATTGTGGCAAATTTATTGTGAGCAATTAATATGCTCTCTGCTGGATAAGGTTTTTTCACATCAAAGAAATCAAGCATCTTAATTATGTGGTATCCAAAACTTGCGTGCTTTGAATCGATTCGTGGGAGAACATAATCATAATCTAAAAGAGAAATTTCATCATGTAACACACCAAATTTATCTGACACTTCAAGTGAAACTTCTCTCAACGGCACAAAATCTACTCTCTTAAACATTCTTTTAGCTGCCGAAATCAACATATCTGTGGAAATAGACTTCTTCCTTGGCGCTAAAACAAGTAAGTTTACCATAGTCACCTCTTAACAGTCTTATATGTGTGTTCTACATCAACTATGAAATTAGAACGAAGAATGTCTCTACCAATAATCATCTTATACTTCAACCTTCTTCTATCTGCAGTACTTATTTCGACTGGAATTTTTTTACCACCAATTTCAATTCTTGCTCTGTAAACCGGGCGCCTATCGTACATCTTATCCGCAACAGCAGATTTTACCCTTACAAACTTAACAACGGGTCCCAAATCAAGTTGCTCTGCAACTCCCTCATCTAAGCTACTCCTTGCTGCGCCAGTATCAATTTTTGCTAAAAGTTTAACTGCCCTTTTCTTACCAATAACCTTTACAGGCTCAACTAATCCAATTACTACCTTTTTCATAATATCACTTAATCACAAAGCTCTTCCTCATAAAAATGTAATTGGGGATATGAAACTCACTCTTTCCGTTTGTTATTGTTGTAAAAACTAAACCTATCTCTTTAATTGTTCCCCTTATTCCATCAACTTCCACGTTTATTCCCTTTCTGAAATTTTTAAAAGAATGGAGGTACATCCCTGCAAAAATATTAATTGCCAAATCCTTTGTGCCAATTAGAATAAACAAAGATATTGTCAGTGCAATTATACCAAATCCAACTGTTAGTATCTCTACATACACTCCAATAACATTAAGCGCAATTACTATGGCGACAAGTACAACCAAAACTTTAGTGACCGCTGAAGATAATGAAACAATTAGACTCTTTTCTTCCAGTTTTAATGGGAATCTGCTAACTAGGTTTGAAACAATTGCTCCAAGAAGGTCCCCAATTATTAAACCACCAATTATGAAAATAATTGCAACAACTACTTTTGGTAGGTATGTCATGGTGGATAGGAGCATATTACTTAAAAGCTGCTCACCAAATATTAGCTGGGCTGCAATGCTAATAAAAATTAAATAAACCACCCATTTACATAAGTCGGAAACAAAGTCAACTGTTGTTCCCCGATATCCTAACTTACTAACTACTCTATTTGTTGATTTTGTGAATTTATCAACACCAACAATGTGTAAAATCTTATGTACAACCCATCTTATGATTTTGCCTGTTATCCATCCGAAGAAAAGTATAATTAAAAAAGTTGCAATATATGGCAAGATTCCCTCACCAGGAAGAGCTGACAATATTACCTCTACAAATGTGTTATTAACCATGAAAAGAAAGAGTTAATTGCTACTTTAAAAATTTACCTAAACCTGTTTGCTTAGTGTTTTCTTCCGAGATTTGCTTCAATTGACTTTCAACCCTCTCCAAGCTAAAATCATGCTCATCAACTAAGAATTTAGTCAACTTCTCCTTATCTATTTCTTCCCATTCTAAAGAATAGTTATCTGTCACCTTTGGATGCAAAAACCAATCAAAAATTTTGTGTGGGTCTGCTTCGCACTCCCATTTAACAACCTTCAACACATTATCTAATGTTCTCTCCTTTTTAACAAGCTCTAAAGACTTCTTCGGACCGAATCCTCTAACACCGCTGCAGTAGTCAGTGCCTATCAACATGCCAATTATAATTAACTGCTCCCTACTTATACCAAGTCTCCTCAAATTTTCATCCAACAAAATTATCTGAGGATTGATAGTCCTAAAAATTCTGGTACGTGGTAATTTCTTTTTCCCTGAGATAGAAAGATTCCTAACAAGTATTTTACTGCCAAAAAGCAGGGAATCCCAGTCCTGAGATGCACAAGCCCATAAATCTCCCCTGGAAACCATGTGTGAAATCTGTGCTTCACCTTCACTTGGGGCATTTAAGTACGGAACACCCATCAATTCAAGAAGTTTGTTTGCGTCAGAAATCATATCCTCTGTCAGGCGTGAGATTTGCTGTGCATACTTCCTTCTCTCTTCTTCGGTTTCAGCCTTTTTAAACGCCTCCTCAGCTCTTTGTTTAATCCTTTCTCTCTCCTCCAAAGTTTTGTGTTTAAATGGAGGGGGCGCTCCATCCCAAACATAGACAGGTTTTATTCCCTCTCTTAACAAGTTAATTGTCCTGTTGAATATCCCAATTAGGTGGGAGGTCACCCTTCCCTTACTATCCGTTAAAAGCTCACCTGTCCTTAGTCGTATGGTGGAAAGGAATTGATAGGTCCAGTTATACGCATCTATTCCAATTTTTTTTCCAGAAAGATCTTTAAGCCTGATGTCTTTCGCAAGTATGAGGTCCTTTAAATTAACACCCATACAAAAAATTAATTCAGTAAGCTATATAACTTTTCTTTTTTTAATTTTGTTTATGGTTTTAGAAAACATTTTAAGCCCAACACATGTCAGAGAAAAACCAACAAGCGCATTCATGCTAGGAATATTTTATGCTGCAGTAGCTGTCGTTCTTGCATATTTTATATTTCCCGATGATCCAAGCATTTCTATAATTTTCCTTACAACGCTCGCCGCACTTCCACTTCTGATAAATGTGCTAACAGTGGAAGAAGAAGAGGAAATGGAGACCCTAAAAATTGCGAAAAAAATGCCACTGATAAGATCACACATGGATGTATTTTTAGTGTTCACTTATATGTTCTTTGGATTTTTAGTATTGTTTATATTCACATATATTTTCCTCCCCAGCGAAACAGTAAATTTACTTTTCTCTAAGCAAATTAAAACTATCACTTCAATATTGGGTCCTTCAAATTTCTCAGGAAGTGCAATCCAAGGTGCCTTCACAGCAGAAGAAAGTTTAAAGATTATACTGCTAAATAATTTCAAGGTGCTTTTATTCTCCTTGTTATTCTCATTTTTATACGGTGCAGGAGCAATATTTATCCTCGCATGGAACTCAAGCATACTTGCAGTAGCTATGGGCAACTTCATCAAGAGACAAATAGGTACATTAGGTGGTGGAGTCTCCGCATACTTCAAAGCCAGTTCTCTCGGTGTAGCAAGATACATGATACATGGCCTCCCGGAGATAGGTGCCTATTTCCTTGGAGCAATCGCGGGAGGAATAATTTCTGCCGCTGTTGTTAAGTCAGATTATAAGGACCCAAAGTTTTATGAAATTGTGCTTGATTCTTTTGACTTAATTGCATTAGCTGTGTTGCTGTTAATAATTGGTGCATTACTTGAAGTGAGTGTGACGCCACTGTTATTTAGCTGAAGGTGATGTTATGGATGAAAATGAAAAAAAAGAAATAGAAATTGACTTTGACAAGATTTTTGATTTCTTCAAAAGAAATCAAAAGATAATTACATACATTTTACTTATACTCCTACTATTAGGTGGATTTTATTCTAGAACAAGAGACGTCCCTCAATTACAACATAAATATTTGATAAGCCCAGACGACCCATACGTGTTCTTGAGATATTCTACTATTGTCGCTGAAAAAGGAAGTCTACCAGCAAATGATACACTAAGGTACTACCCCGAAGGATTTGATACAAAAAGAGAAAATGCATTTACAGCATATTTAGCAGGTTATATTTATAACTTTGTGCATAAATTAAATCCAAACGTAAATATGTTCGACATAGCGGCGTATTATGCGCCATCACTGTTTGTAATAGCGCTCATAGCATTTTTCTTCCTGTCCAAAGAATTACTAAATGATGAGAAGATTGCTTTAATTTCAACAGGTATATTGGCGTTTTCCCCAGCAATTCTCTTAAGAACGGTTGGGGGATTCCTAGAAAAAGAACCATTATTCCTTCCACTATTTATGATTTCTATGTATTTATTCATAAAAGCGTATAAGGAAAAAGAACAACGCAAACACTACTTACTAAGCATCGCAGCAGGCATATTCACAGGGCTTGCAGCATTTTCATCAGGGTTGTTTATATTTATAGTTTTATACATCTCTTTGTTCCTAATATTTGAAGTATTGTTTGAAAAACTTGATGAAAGAAAATTAAAAACATTCTTAGTATGGCTGCTATTTACATACATATTCACGTCACTACTAACCCTAAAGTATGGTGGGTTCCTTAAATTTTACAAATCAATACAATTCCAAATACCAATTGCTGCAATAGTAATTGGTGGAGTATTTGTTTCATTTGACAAGCTAAGTTTTATGAGGAAGCTAAAAGAAAAAATCAAGATAATCCCTACGGGGATAACTGCAATTTTAATTGGAGTTGCAATCCTTTTAGTTGGTGCAACAATTCTATTAGGTCCTTCATTTGTTTCTGATAGAATAAATTATATGGTGGGTAGGTTGTCAACCCCATTAACGTTAAATGTATTTGGGCAGACTGTTAGCGAAAATCAACCTCCAACATTTATTGGTGGTGGAACAAGCTGGTGGAATGTGTTTGGCATATCTATTGGGATGGGCAACACCTATGTGTCATTCGGGCTAGTATTTTTAATGTTCTTTACAGGAGCGATTCTCTTATTTAGGGATAAATTCAAAGAGATAAAATATGGGAATTATCTAACTTGGGCATTTGCAATATTTACACTAGCGCTTACATTTGAACATTTCACTAATGATTTCAAATACGCGTGGGTAAATACGATATTTTCCCCGCAAATTGTGTACGCAGGTATATTCGGCGCTGTTCTCTTAGCAGTTTTAATTGCAAACAAAAAAGAAGAGCTAAAGAAAATTGATTCTATGGGATTATTATTAATCTCGTGGTATTTAATATCAATAATTGCAACCAACGGAGCAGTTAGATTATTCTTCATTATGGCTACACCAGCTGCAATTCTTGCAGGATACTTCATCAAATGGTTAATAAAGTGGGGGGGATCACATAAAGAAAATTGGGTAATTGTTGCTGCAATTGTGTTAAGCATTCTCGTAATAGTCCCGTCATTTTTTGCCGTATCCACAGCAGTAGCACATATGAATCCTGGAGCAAGCCTTAGCAAGTGGTATGAAGCAACAGATTGGATAAAAGAGAATACACCACAAGATTCAATATTTACTCACTGGTGGGATTATGGTTATTTAATCCAAACTATGGCAAATAGACCAACCGTTGGCGATCCAGGTAATTTTCATGTTGTGAGAAACTACGACATTGGAGGTCATGTATTTAATGCATTTAACTATTCTGAAATTCTTTGGTTTACAGACAAATATCACCTTACTGGGAAGGATGTTTATTTTGTAATCCCATCTGAAGACATATTAAAATTTGTACAAATAGCGAGGCTTGGTAGCTTAAGCGAAGGCACACATGGTAGAGAAATGACATTTAGCGTGTATGGGCTGGTAAGAGACCAAAGCGTCGTTCCAAATAACCTAAAAGAATACAAAGAGTATCCTCTTTTAATTATTTATCATCCTTTAACAGGATACCCTCCAATCATGAAAGATTTTAGAGTCGGGAGCATGATGTACAATGGGGAGAAAACACATTTAATGAGTTACATACAGCCTGCAACCCAAAATACGACAGGGCCTTTACTTGCACAGATATATGATGAAGTAACTAGGAGTATGGAAGTACTTCCAGTTGAATGTATATGTGTTGAACACAAAGGATGTTTTGAGTTAAATGTAACGGGAGTACCAACATGTGCTCTTCCTGTGGATGGGGGAATTATAAATATTCCATACAAATCAAAGGATATCCTATTCACACAACTTTTCCTTCTTGACAGAAATATAAGTGGATTCGAAAAGGTATACGACAATGGGTACAAACTTGATGTAAATACGGCAAGAGGTGCTGGTCCAATCATAAGAATATACAAGTACAACTGGACTGCTCTTGAAAATGAAGAGGGGTGGTAAGATGTATCTTTCCATTTTAATCCCTTCCTTTCTTGCATTCTTAACAACGTATGCAATAACACCACAATTTATTAGAATCCTAAAACTTGAGGGTATTGTAGGCAGAGATCTGATGAAAAGAGGAAATCCTAAAATCCCGGAAATGGGTGCACCACCAATCATATTTGGGTTTATAATTGGGGTGTTTGCATACATATTTGCCCAGCAATACATAATTCATTCAATGACGGAAAAAGAATTACTATACTTTTTAAGTGCAATTACATCACTAATTATCCTAACATTCATTGCCTCGCTCGATGAATTAACTACACTTATTAAAAAAAGAGAAGGGAAGAATGGATTTGAAAAACATAAAAGAATTGGATTAGCACAATACCAACAACCACTGCTTATGGCGCTTGCAGCATTACCATTAATGGCAACAGGTGCTGGAGAGCACATATTACACCTTCCTTTCTTTGGCGCCATTGAAGTTGGAATTTTATATCCACTTGTTATAATTCCAATTGCAGTTCTTGGAGCTGCAAATGCGACAAACATGCTTGCTGGATTTAATGGATTAACGCCGGGGTTAGGTATTGTATTATTGTCATTTCTAGGGATGTATTCATACGTTCACGGAGCATATGGTGCTACAATAATCTCATTTGTACTCGTAGCAACGCTAATTGCTTTTATAAGATATAATTGGTATCCTGCAAAAATTTTCCCTGGCGGTCTCGATTATTTAATTGGCGGTGCTACGGCAATTGTAGCAATAATCGGAAATGTAGAAAAATTCGCATTGCTTCTCTTTGCCCCATGGTTTATCGAGTTAATCCTAAAAGCAAGGAGTAAGTTTAAAGCAGAAAACTTTGGTGTACTACAAAAAGATGAGACTCTGAAAGCACCATACAGAAAAGTGTATTCCCTCACACATGTTGTAATGAAGCTAGGTAGGTTTAAGGAATGGCAAGTTAGTTTAATAATTATACTCTCATTCGTTATATGGTGCTCTGTTGTGTTTTTGGTGATGATATGATTAATGAATTAGTTGTAATTTTACTTTCAGTTATACCAATAAGCGAACTACGTGGGGCAATTCCCACAGGAATCGCGCTTGGAATGAATCCACTTATTGTTTTTATTGTTGCAGTGATATTTAATTCGTTAGTGTTTTTTCCCATATACTTCGGGCTCGAATTTTTTTACGAACATTTAAGAAAAAATAATTTTATGCATAAGCAAATCGAAAGGATTAGAAAAAAAGGACATAAACAAATGGAGAAGTATGGCATATGGGGATTGATCCCTTTTGTTGCAATCCCCCTACCTCTAACTGGCGCATGGACTGGAACAATAATTGCTTGGTTATTTGATATCGAATGGTGGAAATCCTTCATTGTGATATCTATTGGGGTAACAATTGCAGGAGTAATTGTAACCCTTAGCACAATTGGTGTGCTAAACATAATTTGGTGAGAAAATGGGTGGTAAAATGGAGGTAATTATATTGTTGCTTGTAGTAAGTGCGGCAATTTTGGGTGGAAGTGCCCAAGTGCTCTTCAAAAAAGGAATGACAGATGTTGGAGAGATATCTGTTATAGAAATGACAAAGCAATTCTTAAAGATAATCGCAACAAACAGATATATCTTAGCCGGGGTGGTTATATATGCCATTTCAACGATTATTTATCTTGCAGCCCTTTCAAAAGGAGAGCTAAGTATGTTATACCCTATAATCGCAGTAAGTTATATAGTAGCGGCGATATTGTCTGTCTTCGTCTTAGGCGAGAGAATCACATTAATTAGATGGATAGGGATATTTACCATCGTAGCTGGTGTGGTTATGGTGGTGTGGAAATGAGAGTTGCAATCGTTGGACTAAAAAACCTAAATGAACCGGGTGGAATTGAAACACACATAAAAAATGTAGCTCCTAGATTGGCAAAGCTTGGAAACGAAGTCCACTTAATTGTTAATAAAGACAACAAAGTAAGACTCAATGGGGTTAAAATACATAGAGTATATTATATACCTGGTAGATACACAAATAAACTTTCCATGCTACCTTTCTCGCTTCTAGAACTTAGAAAAATAAAGCCAGACGTGATTTATGTAAATGATGCAGTCCATGGTTTTGGAACAACTTTCTTTTTCAAAAAGATTCCAATAGTTTATGTTGCACACGGTATAGGATATTTAAGGAGCGACTGGCCAAAACCTGTAAAGTTTATATTAAAGTTAATGGAGCATTACACTTTTAAACACGCTACCAAAGTATTCGCGGTTGATTATGAAAGCGCAAAGGAAGTATCCAAAGTTAGAGGAAAAAAAGTGCCAGTTATCCCAAATGGGGTTGATATTAATAAATTCAGAAAAAGAGTTAAGAAGCCGAAAGTGTTCAAGTATGAAGTTAATGTCCTTTTTGTAGGTAGACTTATCCCATCAAAAGGTGTTTATGATATTATAAGAGTATCCAAGCAATTGTCAAAAGAGATTGGTGTTTATATCATTGGAAAAGGCCCAGAAAAGGATAAAGTAAAAAAGATGTGTGATAGAATACCAAACTGTCACTTTATTGGGTTTGTTAATGATGTTACTCCCTACCTAAAGCACGCTGACATTTTTGTGATGCCTTCTTATTATGAGGGTATGCCAATAGTATTATTAGAAGCGATGGCAGCAAGGACTGCATGTATCGCATATGATATCGGAGACATTAAAAAAAGATTCAAAAGCGGAAAAGAACTAGTGATACTAACGAAGGGAGACATATCAAAATTAGAAATGTGGATAAACAAACTTGCAAAAAATAAAAAACTACGCCAAAAAATCGCGGAAAATGGATTTAAGAAAGTGAAAAAAGAATATAGCTGGGATAAGATTGTTAAGGAAATAATTACGTTGGTGAAATAATGGAAATATGCATTATAACTCCATTAAAGAGCAAATGGTACAAAGGCGGGGGTGTCACAAAATATGCAGAAGATATGATAAGATTACTTAAAAGAAAAGGAGTCCACGTCGAAGTAATTACATATAAGTACCCCTCATATTATCTAAAAAAAATTAAAATCCATAAGATCCCATTTATAAATTTTGGGAGATACATAAGAAGCATTTCCTTCGTATTGTATGCATACTTGTATGTCCTATTAAACAGAGATAAACTACCCAAGTTATTCTCAATACAACTTGGGGAGTTTCCTTTTGTTTTTCTCATCCCTTTGCTAAAATTTTGTGGGAAAACTGTGAGTGTAACTTTTCATCTAACTGGCGGGCATAAATCAATAACTAACATAATACTTAGAAAAATATTGGTGCACTACCTAAATAAATCCGATAATATAATCGCTGTCTCTAATTACTCCAAAGAAATCCTCTTAAGAAGTGGTGTGTCTAAAAGTAAAATTAAAGTTATTTACAATGGAGTTAATACGACAAAAGTGAGCAACCATAAATACGCACAAAGAAAAATTCTTTTTTTCGGAAGATTAAGTAAGGAAAAGGGGATCTTCACCCTATTAGATGCCGCGCGAGTTCTAACAGGGTTTACATTTTACATCGTGGGGAAAGGTCCTTTATACAATAGAATAAAGGAATATATTAAACATAAAAAAATAAAAAATGTGAAGTTACTTGGGTACCTCCCATACAGCAAGCTCAAAAAGGAGATACTATCCGCTGAAATGGTTGTTTTCCCATCACTACATGAAGCATTTCCAATTGCTATTCTCGAAACAATGAGCTATGGAAAACCAGTAATCGCAACCAATGTGGGTGGTATCCCAGAGATGATCAAAGACGGCAAGAATGGAATTTTAATCAAACCAAATTCGGTAAGGAGTCTTACAAGAGCAATCACTAAACTCCACAACGACAAAAAACTTAGAATTAAATTGTCAAGAAACGCTACAAACACCGTAAAAAAAATATTTGCGTGGGATACCATAATAAAAAAAATACTCAATGTATATATGGGGCTATCCAAAAATGGAAACGAAAATACATATAATTGACTTATGCACCCGACTAAACAAAGGAGACGCGGGGATAATACTAGGAATGATTAATGACTTAAACAAAACTCTAGATAATCCATCGATTAGTGTTGCTACATTTACACCACAAGAAGATATAAAACTATATCAAAAATACAACATAACAGTTGTTAGAAATCTTATTGGCTCACCAAGATATAACACACCATTTACAAACTCAAAATCTAAGATTGTGTGGGCAATGATGCTCTCAGTAATAGCAGTAAGGATACTACTTTTTATATTGTTAATGAGGGTATTTAACATTAGAATATACAAGTTATTAACAAAAGAAGAGAAACTAGCTATTGACAAGTATATTTCAGCAGATATAATCATAAGCTGTGGTGGTGGATTCTTGCTCGGTGGTTTTGGGAGTGTAATTCATTTATTAAATATATTTTTTGGGATATTGCTGAAAAAACCAGTGGTGATATATGCACAGTCTATAGGCCCTTTCTACTCAAAAATTTTAATTATGTTCGCAAGATACGTGTTAAACAGAGTCACACTAATTACTGTAAGGGAGAAGGTATCATTAGAATATTTAAAAAAAATGAAAGTAAAAAAAGAAGCAATATTAGTCGCTGACGCAGCATTTAGCTTACCAAATCCATCCAGCAGTGACATAGCTTCTATATCAAAAAGATACGACTTACCTAAAAAAAGGGTTGGGCTAACTGTAAGATACTGGAAATTCCCACACTCAAAGGATAAAAAAGAAAGAATTGAAAATTATATCAATACAATAGCAAGATTCATCGACTTCTTGTGGGTAAAATATAAAATGCACACTGTGTTTATCCCACAAGTCATATTAACTCCTTCCGTCAAAAGTGTAAACATCGAAAAGTATAGTGACGACAGAGAAATAGCAAGTCTAATAAAAACTAGAGTTAAGCACAAAAGTAAATTTATTATCATAAAAGAAGATCTTTCCCCACTTGAAATAAAGGCACTCATAGGTGGTATGGACTATTTCGTAGGGACACGAATGCACTCTAACATATTCGCGTTATCTATGTACGTACCGACAATCGCGATAGAATATCTACCAAAAACAAGAGGAATAATGAGAATGCTAAATCTAGAAGAATATGTGATCCCCATAGACAAGGTGTCTCTTAATATCTTAAAAGATAAGTTTGAACAATTATTACACAACAAAACAAAGATAAAAGAAAAGTTAAGAAAGAACATTCCAAAAGTTAAGAAATTATCTAAAAAACCAGCTGAGATAGTAAGGAATATCCTCACATAGTATTCTCCAACGTCATATCAATTATTCAAAAACCTTATGAAAGTCTAAATACAAAACTAACTACCTTCCTTAATTTTATTACAAATCTATCTACAAGCAATGTATAAAGGGATAAATATCCTATTCCAAAGATTATTGCCCAAAGAACCGAAAGAGAAACAAAGTATCTTGCAACCAAGAATGGAATTGAGACTACCAATGCAAGAGACAAAGATTTAAACATGCTCTTAGAGAAAGGCGTCATCTTCTGCTTTTTCCAAATAGCAATTGTAGTTATTACATTCCACGCAATAATTGAAACTGCTGTTGCTATTGCGGCGCCAGCAATACCCCAAGTTGGTATAAACAAATAGTTAAGGATAGCATTCAATATAAGTGCAAACAATGCAAATAAAACTAAAAGTCTTTTCTCTTGCCTTATTACTAAATTTGTCCAATTAGGGCCGAACATAACATTCACTAAAGTGGATACCATTAAAATTGAAAAAGGAGCTACAGAAGGAAGATAGGTCCTTCCAAACACAAGCGAGATAAACTGTGGGGCAAATATAGTAAGAGCAATGGCAAATGGGGAAACTACCATCGTCAGTATAAAACAAATTTTGTTGTACACTTCGCGGAGACGGGATAACTTGTTTTGATGGAATAACTTATTTGATACTGGGAGATATAAAAAGTTCATAGACATCAACGCCATGTTAAATGCAAAAGCAGAAAGCGCGGCAACATTATAAAACCCAATATTTGCTACACTTGAAAGCAAGCTAAGCATCCAAACATCTGTCCATCTTCTTAAGCTAAAAAGGACCTCAACCAAAAACAACACAACAGAAAAAGAAAACACCTTCTTAACAAGATTAAAATCTGGTTTTACAAACTTAACTTTTTTGGAGATATATGGAAACAAAAACAAATCAATTGAAAGATATGTAACGACGTAAAACAGAAGCGCTTGACGTGCCGTAGACACTTTTAGTAAGTAGATTAGAGTAAAATATAATGTGGGAATTGCTGCATAGAATATTGCAAACACTTTCGATTTTTCCTCCCCACGAAGTATAGAATACATAACGCGTGTAATCCCATAAAGAAAAGTGAACCCCGCAAGGAAATATGAGATATTTACCAGATTAGTGTTTCCAAATATAGATGCGATTTTTGAAGGAAATAAAATAAGCACAACTGAAAGCAGTAAGAGAGATAAAACCGAAATTAAAAATAACGCAGAGAAAAATGCATTTCTCCTACTTTTGTCTTTTTCTTTGGATAGATAGTATGTGATAGATGTACCGACACCTGCTATTGCAAAAGCAGAGAAAATATATGTAACAGTAAGTGAGAGAGTGAACATACCAAACTCGGATGGACCAAGCATCCTTGCCAACAAAACTTTAGAAAGGTATCCAAATACAGCAGCAATTACAAACGCTGCAAAAACATAAATTGAGCTTTTAACTATTTTTCTTAACTCTGACATAAATAAGGAAACCTAAGAGGAGTTAATAAATATTTTTATTCGAAATAGTCAATAATTAATGCTTTTAGCCCACTGATTGCCCTAGTTGCATTACCTTCCCAAATTATTAAAAAATCTGCATTTTTCCGCGTCGGAAAAACATATTTATCATGCATGGGGATAACAACGTTTAAAGTATACTCTATTGAATCTTTCAAATCTCTTCCACGTTCAATAGTATCCCTATAAATTCTACGTAGGATGGATATTCTTGGGTCTGTCATTACAAACACCTTATAATCCATTTTACTTAACAACTTCTTGTTATAGAGAGCAAATATCCCCTCAAGGATTATTACATCAACGGGGCCAACCAACTCCCTCCTCTTCAATTGAGTAAACTTTTCAAAAGAATGAATTGGCTTCTTAATGGCCCTTCTCTTCAAAAGCTGATTCATTTGCCTATTTAACAAGTTAAAATCAATTTGCCTTGGGTCATCTAAGTTAACTTTCTTCCTTTCGCTTAAAGGTAGATGAGATAAATCTTTGTAGTAATCATCCATGGATATAACAACACCCTTCAATTCTTTCCCTATCTTTTTACTTATCTTAGGGAGTTCCTCAAGTAATTTCCTTGCAACAGTTGTTTTTCCAGAACCTGAGCTACCACCCATTCCAATAAAAATTGGTTTTACCATATATGATATACACAGATAATTAGTTAAAAAACTTATTAAGCAACCTTTTTTAATGTTAAAAATCTAAGAGTCTTTATGAAAATATTAGTAACGGGTGGGGCAGGATTCATTGGGAGTCACTTAGTTGAAAAACTCTCAAAAGAACGTGAAGTAATTGTTTATGACAACTTTTCGAGCGGAAAAAAGGAATTTTTAGATGGAATAAACTGTGAAATAATCAAAGGAAGTATCCTAGATTTAGAAAAACTAAAAGAAGCCGCAAAGGATGTAGAGATTATCTATCACCTTGCTGCAGACCCAGATGTCAGAAAGAGCTATTATGAACCAATTAAAAACTTTGAAATTGATGCAAAGGGAACGCTTAATGTCCTGGAAGCAGCAAGAATAAATGATGTCAAGAAATTTGTTTTCTCATCAAGTTCTGTTGTATATGGGATAGCTGAAATTCCAACACCTGAAGAAGCACCAATAAAGCCCATCAGCAACTACGGGGCCGCAAAAGCATCAAGTGAAAATTATATGATGAGTTACTCAAATTTGTATGGAATAAACTGCCTATCGTTAAGATATGCAAATATCATTGGCCCGAAATCAACGCATGGAATAATATTTGATTTTTATCACAAGTTATTGAAAAATCCAAATGAACTTGAAATCCTTGGCGATGGAACACAAAAGAAATCATACTTGCATGTAAAAGATTGTGTTGATGCAACAGTTTTCACAGCAGAAAAGTTAAACAAAAAATATGATGTATTTAATGTGGGAAGCGAAGAACAGATTTCTGTTAAGGGAATTGCAGAACTAATTGTTAATGAACTTGGACTAAGTAATGTCAAATTTAAGTTTACTGGTGGGAAGATTGGTTGGCCTGGGGACATCCCACAAATGTTGCTTTCAATTAAGAAACTAAAGTCGCTTGGATGGGCACCCAAGTATAACATAAAGGAAGCAATTATTGACACCTTAAACTATTTGAGGGACAAAAAATGAAAGCAATAATCTTAGCCGGTGGTTTTGGAACACGGCTGCAACCGCTCACATTTGTTAGGCCAAAACACATGCTCCCTATTGTAGATAAACCTATGCTAAGACACATCGTTGATTACTTAATTGAAAATGGGGTTAATGAAATATGGATATCAATAGGGAGCCACGAGTTATTTGAAGCAATTGAGAAATATTTTTCTGAAAATAAGGTAAATGCAAATATCTATTTCATAAAAGAGCCCCAAAGACTGGGTGGTGCAGGAGCAATAAAATATGCTGTTGAAAAATCTAAGATAAATGAAACATTTGCATTAGTTCTTGGAGATAATATTACTGATATAAACTTAAAAGAAATGTTTGGGTTTCATAAAGAAAACCCTGCTGTTGTCACAATAGCTCTAGCCAAAACGGAGACGCCATGGAGGTATGGTGTTGCAAAATTGGATGGGATTAGAATAACTGAGTTTGTTGAAAAACCACCAATTGGAAAAGAGCCGAGCAACTTGATTTCTACGGGTGTATACATAATGGAGCCAAAGATCATAGAGTATATACCAAAGAAATTTCTCGATTCAACAGGCATGCTATTCCCACTAATATTACAAAAGGGTGGAAAGATAAATGGCTTTGTAAGTGATTCATTTTGGGTCGATGTGGGGAGACCATCTTCTTATCTTGAAGCAACAGCGTATATATTAAGAAAATATGGAAAAGAAAACTGGATAGATGAGAATGTAAAAATAGGTGAAGGAACAAAACTTGTTGGTCCTGTAGTAATATATAACGGGACAGAAATTGGTAGGGACTGCATAATAAAAAATTCAGTTATATTTGAAGATAATAAAATAGGAAACAATTGCCATATTGTAAACTCAATTTTAGACATTGGGTGTAAAATTGGAGATGGGGTAAAAATCTCAACAACTCTTGGAAGGGGTTCTGTGTTAAACAATGGCAACTCTTAAAGAAATTCTCAAAGGCAAGCTAAGTAAGGAGGAATTAGCTTCAGTTAGACGTGGTTTTGACATAGTGGGGGATATAGCACAGATAGAGATACCACCAAATATTGAAAAAAAAGAAAAAATAATTGCGGACGCGATAATGAAGCTACATAAGAATGTGAAAGTTGTTGTAAAAAAGATAGGACCTACCTCAGGAGAAGAGAGGGTAAGACCAGTCAAAGTAATTGCAGGAGAAAAAAGGACAGAAACAATTCATGTTGAGAATGGGGTAAGGTTAAAATTAGATATAAACAAGGTTTACTTCTCGCCACGGCTTGGAACAGAACACCTGAGAGTTGTAAATCAAATAAAGAAGGATGAAGTTGTCTTTGATCTATTTTCAGGCGTTGGCCCCTATGCAATTCCTGCTGCAAAAAGAGCCAAAAAAGTTGTTGTAATTGATATAAATCCGCACGCGATAAAGTACCTAAAAGAAAATGCAAAGCTAAACAAAGTTGAAGACAAGATTGAGGCATATGTTGGAGATTGTAGAAAAGTAGTGAAAAAACACAGATGGAAACACAGGGCAGATAGAATCATAATGAATCTACCTATGCATGCGTGGGAATTTCTTGATGTTGCTTTCTATGTAGCAAAACCAAATGCAATTGTGCATTGTTACTTCTTCCTTCCAGAGGAAGAATTGTTTAAAGGTGCAATTAAGAAAATAAAAGATGCAGAGAAAAAATTGAGAAGGAAAACAAGAATCTTACGGAAGAGAAAATGTGGGCAACTTGCACCACGAATTTGGAGGGTCGTTGTTGACTTTAAAATTTATTGATACAATTTAAGTGCCTCTTCTTCTACAAAATGTAGCTTTCCAGGAATTACTAAAATGTGTTGCGGTGCTCCGAAATCAAAGTTAATTAAATATTTTATCTTACCAAATTTAATTACTTGGTCATCCGATCCCATTCTTGCAAAACCAACTGCAAGAGTTTCCTCGTTAATTTGATTATCCTTCCTCTCTTTTGCTACCTCAAGAATTCTTTTAAGTCCTTCATTAACTGTCATAAATCTATTTTCTTCCCCGTGAATATCTAAAAATACGATTGTGTGCAGTCCCATCTTTAAGTTTTCAACAATTGTGTCATAAAAGGAGCTTGGATTATAATTTTCCGTTGGAAAAGGAATAGAACAACTCTTCCCAAATTTGTAGATGAAAAGCCCGGATTCGCAAACAGAAGTATAAATGGAAGAAGCGTGTATAACTTTTGTTTTAATCCCCTTCTTTCTTGCTTGGATTAGAATATCAATATGAGTTGTAGCAGTTAACGGATCCCCGCCCACAAGAAAAGCAACATCCCCTTTTGATGCTTCGTTAATTAAAAGATCAGATTGCTCTACATCTCTTCTTCGCAGAAGGATTATTTCTTTTCCAATTAAGCTTTCCACTTTTGATTTATCAACACCAAGCTTGGAAGTATACTCTTCCATGAAGAGTTTATTACACTTTTTAGCAGCTTCCAGTCCCTTAACGGAGATGTCCTTCTCATCATACAATCCAAGTCCAATTAAGTAAAGTGCCATAACAAGAATTATAAACAATACTTTTTTAATCTTTTTTATGTTGTTTCAACTAATTGCAATTACCACATCATTGATAATGCTAACTATAGCAAGCATAAATGACATAAAAACACGTGAAGTCCCGGACTTCTTAAGCTACTTTTTTATTGCAATTGCAATTGCAATAAGAATCATTTGGTATATCTTCAGTAAAGATGTGAGTGTACTTCTTTGGGTCCCCATCTCATTCGCAGCCCTTGCTGGATTTGCATACATGATGTACAAAACAGGTCAATGGGGGGGAGGAGATGTAAAAATAATGGCGGGAATTGGTATTTTAATGTGCTCCTTCCCTGGAGAAAGAATACCATTTTTCGCAAACTTCCTACTAAACACCTTGTTTGTCGGTGCATTTTATGGGATTGCCGGAATAGCAATCTTAGCACTCAAAAGCCATAAGAAACTTAAGTTTAACATATACCAAAAGCTTTCTCTTATTGTGTCGATGGGATTAATAATTGCAATGTTTTATACTCTGCCTCCTGCAGTTGCATTCCTTGGCGCAATAGTGGTTATATCCCTTACATCACTATTGTTCATCAAAAAAATAGAAAACAAATTAATGGAGAGGTATGTCCCAATTGACAAACTAACTGAAGGAGATTGGCTCGTTAACGACATAAAATTAAATGGGAAAGTGTATGTTAAAAAACGAAATATTGGCCTAACAATTTCGGATATTAAAAAGCTCAAAAAAGCGAAATCAAAGATAAAGAAAGTAAAAATTAAAATAGGGATTCCATTCGTTCCATCCTTCCTAATATCGTTGATAATAACAATATTGTTTGGAAACATCCTACTGAAACTTCTTTTTATTTAGCTACCAATACCCACCATGTCTGGGCTCAAGAGAATAAATTCGTTTCTGCTGTGGTTCTTCTTTTTTGACAACCCGTTGTTGCGGCGGCTGGTGGACTTGTTGCTGTGTTTGGACGCTTTTATTTATTAACGAAGAAAGCTTCTGCTGGTGCTTTTTTAAATCCTCTTCTGAGAATTTCTTTGGTTCCCAAATAAACCTGACTTTGTCCTCTTTGTATCTTGGGATTATGTGAATTAAAAGATGAGGGCTCCTCTGGCCAGCAGCTTCACCCATAGAATACAAAAAATTTACGCCTTCAGCACCAAATTCTAGTAATGCTAGCGAAAGGGCACGAGCAACAATTGCTAACTTTGAAAGTTGCTGTGGGGACAACTCCATAATCGACCTTATGTGTGGCTTGGGGAGCAAAACGATATGCCCTGGATTTGCTGGGTTTATGTCCAAAATAGCTACAAGAAACTCATCTTCGTAAACTTTGTAACTCGGGATTTTCCCTGCAACTATGTTACAAAAAATACATTGCTCCATAGGATTTTAAATATGATTAAAGAATAAATAACTTTGGATGGAAATACAATTCGTAAAAAATGAAGGGGTGTTAGTGTATAAAGATTACTTAGTTATTGCAGACTTACATCTTGGATACGGAAAAGTACTAAAAGAGAAGGGATACACTATTCCCCGCCAATCAAAAAGCTTTGTAGAAAGAATAAAAAGATTAAGAGATAAAACAAACACAAACAAATTAATTTTACTTGGGGATGTCAAGCACAACATACCCCACATAACTTTGGAAGAAACATTTGAAGTAAAACGATTTCTAAGGGCAATCTCAGAACTATTTGATGAAATAGTAATTATAAAAGGGAATCATGATGGCAACATTGAAAAATTAATTCCTACGAAGAATATTGTTGTAGTGGGTGAATTAAAAATAGATGATGTGCTCTTCATCCATGGGCATAAATATCCAAGCGAAGCCATCTTAAAAAGTAAATTGATAGTAATGGCACATACTCACCCAACACTTAAACTCAAAGACAAATCTGGTGTTACTCACAAATACCCGTGCTGGATAGTTGGAGAATTGGAGATTGATAAACTAAAGAGATATAAAAGCGACAAAATGATAAATGTAATAATAATGCCTTCTTTTAATCCACTTGTTTCTGGATATTCTTCCGAACCAAGTGGGCCTCTCTCAAAAGCAATAAAAAAGACGGGAGTAATCCTCATAGATTTAACAAGAGTTTAAAACTAATGTTTGACAAAGTAACCTTTATCTAATACATTTTTAATTAATGTCCCTTGCCTGATTCCATCTTTAGCTGAAAAAAGAGCTTTGCCAAACCCTAATACATCCCCCACCTTGTTTACAACTAAAACAAGGTCCCCTTCAGAAAAGTCGTTGGTAAAACTTATTATGTGTTTACCTGTCAGATTTCGCTTGTAGAGAAATTTTTCCTCCCCGTATTTGTTAACTATAACCTTTCTTTTACCGAATTTAAAATAGTTATCCGCAACATAAAAACTAAACTTTACTTCATCTGAAATGTTTGCAAATAAAACGCCCGCAAACTCCGGAGGTTTGTTTAACTTTTTAAATGAAGTATATACATCATCCGTAAGGAGATATAATTCTTTCCCATCTTTCAAAAGCAAGACTTTATCATTAAAAAGGGAAGTAACTTTAGGCAGAATAGAGTCTAGCCATTTAAATTCCCTTGCGTCTACTTTTACGAAACCCATAAATTTAAAGATGAAAAACTTAAATATAAGCCTATGGAAAAACATATTGTTTTAAACTTAATTGCATTGGTGCTTGTAGTGAGTGGGTTTATCTCATTTTTCTGGGACAAATTAATTTCAAGTATATTGGTAATTGCTGGGGCGCTTCTACATCTACTCTCAAAAAAGATTATGTCTTCTTAAGTTTTGCAAGGAAAAATGCTTGGGTGTTGTACTGAAAAGGCATAATCCTCCCACACCTACTTAGATATTCGCTATGTGGCTTCCCAAAAAATTCTGTCATCCCTTCATAAAGAAATTCCTTCGTCTTTAATGGGAGCAGTTTAAATCCAAGATTTTCTACTGCAAACTCAACAACTTCCTCATTTTCTTCTGGAGCTGTGGAGCAAGTAGAGTAAAGCAAAATACCTCCTCTTTTAAGGACAGAATGTGCTGCTCTCACAAGGGAACGCTGCATCTTTGGGAATTTTAAGTAATCTTCCTTTTTAATTCTCTTCTTTAACTCTGGATTCTTACCTATAGTGCCATCTGATGAACAAGGTGTATCCAACAAGACCTTATCAAATTTTATGTTTAATTTCCTCGCATTTCTTGCGTCTAATTTGACAACAATCACATTTTCAGAGCCCATTCGCTCAATATTATTAACTAGTGAGTGTATTCTTTGCTTGTTCTTTTCTAACGCGACGATTACCCCTTTATTTTTCATCATCTGAGATAAGTGTGTTGTCTTCCCTCCAGGAGCAGCAGTCATATCCAGAACAACCTCTCCTACCTTGGGAGAAAGCTCAATAGGTGGAAGCACACTTGTTGGGTCCAAAATGTAAAAAAAGCCGAGCAAGTATTCTGTAGTAGATGAAAGTGCCTTTGGCTCTTTTTCTACAAAAAAAGTATATCCACTCCAAGGGACCTTTGAAAACTTAAATCCTTTCTTTTCCAATCTTGAGAGACACCACCCAACACTTGTTTTTAAAGTATTTACTCTAATTGCTTTACGTGGCTGAGTAGAATATACCTTCATAACTTTTTTGAAATCATCTTTAAAAAGTTTCTTAAATCTATTAAGAAGAAATTTTGAATAGTCCTCATACATCTTTAAGACCCTTGCTAACTATTGATTTAACAATTTTTCGAACATTTGTTTCCTTACGTTTAACATCGCAAACCAAATTCACACCTTCTATATACACTTTCTTCCACTTTTTAACAAACGCATCAAAATGCTCTTTTGGGACCCATACCGGTGGCCCATAGTGCTTCTTTACTTTCGAAAGCTTTAGAGTTTCAATCTCAAAATAAATTAAAACGAACTTATCCTCAACAATATATCCAAAGCCATACACTTCTATACCCTCTCTTTCAATTGAAGATCTAATTCTATTAAGAAGTTTGTTTAATTTAGCAAGAAATATATCTTTTTTTGTGTCCTTACTTAATTTTACTTTCTCCATAACAAGTATTGTCCCCCTAATCCTACTTCTCTTCTTTATGTCATCAAGAGAAACCTTACGCTCCCTGAAGAAGGATGCAGATGGCTTTCTCTTGAACAATCTCAATGAAAGTAAGAGATGTGAAAAAGTTGTGTAACTGAGGGCTGCACATGCATTCCTGCTTTTTAAGACAGGGTCTATCAAAATAATGGGTGATTTTAACTTAGAACTTGACAGTGCATTCTTAATGGTGGATATAGAAGGGTAGTGATGTTCTATATCTATGAAAATTGGAGGTTTAAGCTCGTCTGACTTTTCAACTAAATTTCTAAATGAACCAAAGTAAATCATAAGAAGTTCACTGACATATCCCGAAATTCCAGAAATGTGTGTTTCTGCACCATATACTCCACACGTCCTTGCGAATGCCTTGAATAATCTAATCTCATCTGCAAGCTTGGGATCCCTTAGAATTTTTTCTTTTACATAACCAACATGAAATAATGAAGCGTCCATGCTGTTCCTTGCATCGCCTGGTGATGCAATCTTCATAACTGGGACAAACTCAATTTCATATCCCTTGAAATTAACTTTGCAATAATCTCTGCTCCCATGCATTATTATACACTTACCAAAAGCAGATTTTACAATTTTTGTTAGTATATCTCCAATTTCATCTTCATTATACCCATCAAACCTAACAAATAAATCAACATCATGTTTTCCCTTTAACCATGTTCCTTTTGCAATACTTCCACCAACAAAAACTTCTGCATTTATTTTCATTTTATCTATCTGCTCCTCAAGTTTTGACTTAGAAAGGTTTATAACAGAATTTAATTTATCTATCTCTACTTTCGTTGGAGTTATCTTTTTCAACACCTTTTTGAGTATGGAATCCATAGTAAAATATAATCTGTGCAAACTTTAAAAAATAGTGGTAATATGTCGTTTGAAGTACTTACTCCAAAAATACAAGAATGGCTTAAAAAACAAGGTTACTTAGATAGCACTCTCCCTCAAAAATTAGCCATTCCAAACATATCAAAGGGGAAGGATATATTAATCATTGCTCCAACAGGACATGGCAAAACTTTAGCGGCAATTTTACCAATATTCAACAAACTTATTGAAAACAAGAACAAAAAAGGAATAAGATTGTTGTATATTACTCCATTAAAAAGCCTAAATAGGGATATCCTTGATAGAATAATAAAACTTGCAAGTTATATTGGGTTGGAAGTAGATTTAAGGCATGGGGACACCACAAAAAAGGAAAGAGCACAACAACTTGTTGACCCGGCGGATGTTCTAATTTCTACGCCAGAAACTCTTCAGGCGATACTAATTGGCAAACGGTTTAGAGAGCTTCTAAAAAATGTAGAATATGTAATTATTGATGAAATACATGAGCTCTGCGAAAACAAGAGAGGAGCGCAGCTTACACTTGCATTAGAAAGACTAAGATTGTTATGCAAACGAGAGTTTCAACGAATCGGGCTGTCTGCAACAATAGGAGACCCAAAGAGGATAGCTAAATTTCTAACAAATAAAGAATGTGAAATCATTGATGCGCGCTCTGAAAAGAAATACGAATTCAACGTAGATTACCCTAAGCCAACAATAGAAGATTTTTCCCTTGCAAAAGAGCTTGGGACTACTCCAAACATAGCATACTGCCTGAGGAAAATGGATGATTTAATAAAGAAAAGTAGGTCGACAATTATTTTTGTGAACACAAGAGAAACAGCTGAATCTTTGGGAGTTAAATTTAAAACATGGCAGCCTGATGCCAAAATTGCCGTTCATCATTCTTCCCTTTCAAAAGATGTTAGATTAGATGTTGAAAAAAAATTCAAAAATGGTGAACTAAAAGCAATTATATCCACATCCTCTTTAGAGCTTGGGATAGATATTGGAAGTGTGGATTTGGTTATTCAATATGGATCCCCAAGGCAGGCAACAAAGTTGATTCAACGGGTTGGAAGAAGCGGTCATGGAGTTGGTAGAATCTCTAAAGGAGAGATTATTTGTAATACAATAGATGATTACTTAGAGTCGCTTGCAATTGTGAAGAAGATAAGAGAAGGGTGGCTTGAGGAGCCTACAATTCCTGAGAAGCCATTTGATGTCTTAGCCCACCAAATTGTTGGAATATGTATGGATTTCCAAAATGAGGAAAAAACACCTACAAAAGAGGATATATTTTCAATTGTATCAAAAGCATACCCTTATAGAGATTTAACAATGAAAGAGATAGAAGCAATGATTGACCTAATGAAGGATATACGACTAATTGGGGAAAAGGAGAATGGAATATATCGAACAAGAAAGGGGCTACTTTACTACTTTGAAAATTTATCCATGATCCCTCACGAGAAGGATTATAAAGTGTTTGCATCGGACCTCAACAAAGTGATTGGGATACTTCATCAAGGATTTGTAGCAGAGCATGTAAAAAGAGGAGCTCAATTCATAATGAAAGGGGAGGTATGGAGAGTAGTAGATGTTGAAGAGGACAAAGTCATTGTAGTATCCAGCGAAGAGGGTGAAGGTGCAATACCAAGTTGGGAAGGGGAGTTAATACCTGTCCCTATGGAGATTGCAAAGCTTGCGGGTGATTTGAGAGAAGAATTTACGCTGGGCGAGCTTAAAAAACAAAAAGAAGAATTTGTCATCCCAACAAGCAAGAAAATGTTTATTGAGTCGTATGAGGACTATACGATTGTCCACTCATGCTTTGGTAGCAAAGTAAATCAAACATTATCGAAAGCAATTGGTGCTATGCTTGCCTCCAAAGTCGGGACATCCATAGGAGTGCATAATGATGCATACAGATTGATATTTAAGATGCCAGAAATAATTGGGCAAGAGCAAATATTTGAAGCGATAAAGGAGACACAACCCGAATGGGTAGATGATATAATAATAAAATCCTTAAAGAATACATCTGTGTTTTTATTTAGATTTTATCAGGTGGCCAAACGCTTCGGCGTGGTAAGCAAAGATGCAGAATTTTCCCAATATGTTGTATCACGGCTGACAAACGTTTACAACAACACCTTCATCTACTTAGAAGCTGTGAAAGAAATACTAAGAGAAAAACTTGACGTCAAGAATGCAGTTGACATACTAAAGAAAATAAAAAATGGGGAGATAGAGATAATTAACTCTCCTAATTATGAAATTTCTCCGCTTGGCGTTGAAGGATTAAGGTATACCACTCACCTCATAAAACCAAAGGGAAAAATAAAAGAAGTATATACCTTAGTAAAAGAACGTCTCTTGAGCAGGAAGTTTTGGTTTGGATGCCTAAATTGTGGCGAGTCAATTGGTGTTTTCTCCGTAAGAAACTTACCTAAGGAACTAAAGTGTCCAAAATGTGGAGCAAAATTAATTGGGTTTGTGCCTTTTAAAGAAAGCGAACTCGCAAAAAATATTCTTAAGAGGTATATATCAAAACAAAAACTTAAACAAGAAGAGATAAGATTCCTCACCAAGTTTGAAGAAACAGCAGAGATGTTTATTAACTATGGGTGGAAAGCAGTATTTGTTCTTTCTGGATATGGAATTGGCCCAAAAGTAGGAAAAAGAATCCTAAATAGGTTCCATGAAGATGAAGATGCTTTAATAAAGGATATAATAAAAGCTGAGAAACAATTCATAGAAACGAGGATTTTCTGGTAGCACTTTTTCTTTCTTAAAAAGAAAGAAAACCTGCACTAAAAGAAAGAAGATTTATTAAAAAACATTATACAAACTGTTCGCCTAGTTCCTTTAATTCATCTTTGTGTTTTTCAAAGTAGTTTCTAACCTTAGAAAATATCTCAACTAACTCATTCGTGAGTGCGGCTTTTACATCAAGTGGATGCAATTCTTTTTCCTTAAACATCCTCTCTAAATCTTCATAAAATTCAAAACTGACGTTCCCGCCAAATTTCTCCGGACGCTCAATTGTGACGCTCCCCCTAATTGGGAAAACAACATATTTGAAAAGCTGCAAAATAGGATTATCCTTCACCTCACCTGCTGGGCAATATGCCTTCTTTATTTTTTCCCTAATCGCCTCTTCTGAATCATGAACCTTGATACTTGTTTCAGGGATAGATGCACTCATTTTAACTCCTGGACCTTTTAAGCTTACAATCAAAGGGGTCATCACTTCAACCCTTGCTTTATATCCAAGCTTTGGGAGGTACTCCCTTGCAAAAGCAAGAATATGCCTTTGATCTATTCCACCAAGTTGTATATCTACCCCAAGGTATTCTTCATCGAGAGACTGCATAATTGGGTAAATTAACTCCGAAACCTTTGGGTTTTTCATACGGGTTACTTCAGAAGCAGCACGCATAGCTCTTTTTACGGTTGTTATCGAAGCCATCTTTAAAACATCTGCCTGGTATTCTCTTGATAACTCATAATCGGAGCCAAAAACAAATTCTGGTTTTTTCTCCCAAGGAATTGCAAGCTCAAGGCATTTTTTAACATACTCTCTTCTTTTTTCTATTTCTCCCCAAGGTGCTTTTAAGTCATCTAAGGCAGCATGAATATCAGCAATTAATATTTTTGTTTTTATTCCTGCTTTCATAAAGTCAAAAATTTTACCCATCGTAGCCAAGTAACCCATATGAACTGGTCCTGTGGGGGCAATCCCCCAATAAGCTGTTGGATTCTTTTTTGACTCCAATAATTCTTTTAATTCATCTTCTGTCAAAATCTCAACTGTGTTTTGCTTTACAAGATTAAACTTATCAATTAATTCCATACTAACACCAAAAATCTACGCATTTTTATTACTTTCCGAATCTTCTCTTTCTTCTTCTGAATTCAGAAATGTCCTGTTTCAACATGGTAACATTGTACTCTGGCCAAGTTTCTTCTCTAAAGATTAACTCCGCATACGATGTATCCCAAAGTAAAAATCCCGATAACCTCTTCTCCCCTCCAGTGCGAACTATCAAATCAACTGGGGGCAACTCCCTTGTATAAAGATACTTTTTGAAGTTATTCACTGTCACCTTCTTCCCTTTGGAGGTTAGAATCTCGTTAACTGCATCAACTATTTCCTGCTGACCATCATAACAAATTGCAAATGTGAGAAACTTCTTTTTGTGATTCTTTGTTTTTTCAATAACCTCATCTATAACATTTAGCAAGCTCTTAGGACATTTAGTGGTATCACCTATGAAATTAATTCTGACTTCACGCTTGAATACATCCTCATACTTAAGTAGCTCCATAAATCCCTTTTTTAAAAGAGCGAATATAAACTTCTTTTCTAGAGAACTTCTATTCTTAAAGTTATAAAGTGAGAAGGCATATAGGGTAAGATATTTTGGTTCCTTCATCTTAATCCATGCCTTCAAAAGAGTTTCTAATGCTTTTTTCCCTTCAAGATGCCCTCTAAATCTTGGAAAAAGTTTCTTCATCTTCGCATATCTTCTGTTGCCATCCATTATAATTCCTACATGCATTTTACCACCTTTACAATTATTTTTCTCTCCTTGCGCGGGCCATCAAACTCGCAGAAGAATATATTTTGCCACCTTCCAAGCTGAAGTTTTCCATCTTTAACTGGAATCATCTCGCTTGGACCAACAATTGAAGCCTTTAAGTGAGCAGCACCGTTTCCATCAATTTTATCATGCTTCCACTTTCCTTCTGGGATTAGCTTGTTAAGCAAATTAATAAAATCATCCTGAACACTTTCATCCCAATTTTCGTTAATTATTATTCCTGCAGTAGCATGTGGTGTATAAACTAAACAAATGCCATCTTTAATATCTTTAACAAACCTAGCAACCTTTTCAGTTATATCAATTAATTCATACTTCTTCGAAGTTGGCAAAGTTATTTCCATCATTCTACCACACCAAATACATTAGAACTATCTAAAACATGTTGTTTTATTTCTTCTATAGAGATACTATTAATCATTTGTTTATGCTCTTCCCTTGCAACATTTTGTAAATAAGTTTTAACCTCTTTTGCAATTGCATCCTTGCTCTTATCCCCTGGTATTAAAACAGCGTAATATTTTGCCCTTCTTCTGACATTTTCAACAGGACCCGACACAACCCTAAATGGATCAAGCTGGACGCCCACGCCAAACCTCAATTCAACATCTTTAATGTAATTCTTCCTGCCATAAATCATGAATGCCCCTCTTCCGATGTACTCCCCACTTGGTGCCTTCTTTGAAACCTGCTCAGGAAGCACCCAATACACACTTTCAACTCTTTTATTCTTCCAAGCCCTTGAGTGACACAAGGTGAAAATGGCTGCTTCTCTCTTGTCTTCTTCATTGCTATTCTTACCATCCTTCATTATTACAAACGGGGAGCCATAAACATCCGCATGAAACACAATGTCATTTTGCTCAAGATATTTCTTGATTAGAATCTCATTCTGTGTGGCATCCTTGCCAGCAATCACCAATTTACCCCCACTTGTAAAGAACCAATAAAATTTCTCGTACCATTCTCTTTCTCTTCTTTCAATCTTCTTCGGAGCAATAACTTCTATAGTTTCCTCTTTTTCTTTCAAACGCTGTATTTTTTCCTTCACGAGAGAGATTGTTGACTTTACACCATCAATTTTAGATGCAAGCTTTTTTGACTTCTCGTACAACTCATTTCCATTCTCGGTCGCGCTTTTGCGCATGTCTATCTGCGTGCCGTTACTAAGCACGATAATTGCATCCGTTGGACGTATCTCTTTTATTAACATCGCCTCGCGATTTCCCTCTCTCTTCTTCCACTCTATCTTATTAATTATTTCGTCCCAAGAATATCCCTTCTCCTTTGCATCATGAATTACTTTTAATAAGTCACTTATCTCCCCAAGGTGTTGGTATATAAAATCTGCCTGTTCTTTAAATAGCGCCGACTTTTCTTGCAATTCTTTTAGGTAATTCTCGTGTTGTTTAAGGATTGCTTCTTGCTTAACGATTTCCTTTAAAACAGCATCTGAATATTGCTTAGTTGTTGATGTGGCGACATAATTCGCAAAGTAAAAATCAAGCGCTTCGTTGTAACTATTAAAAATCCTTTTTTTCTTATCTGCATAAATCTCAAGCAAAAAGGGTTGGACATCTACGGGAGAGTTTATCTCAAAGATAACGTTTGCTTCTATTGTTCCTATTTTTGCTCTTTCAATTAATTTGATGAAGTTATCAAATAAAATTCTAAGCTGTTCTTGGGAGAGGTCTTGCGGTAGTGCGTGCTTATCAATATTTGAAATATAGCAAAGTTCTTCTGCATATGTCCCCCCAACACTAAGCGTTGTTGCCAAACTTCTAACTACATCCTTACCAGAATCAATTAGAAGTTGACTAAATTTACTAAAATCTAGATCATTTACTTCCACTCTCTTTGGGGGCAAAACATAGGTCTCACCATGACGAATATCCCTATCTCTCCATGACTGGGCAAACAAAGGAATCAATATTTTTTTATTATCATCACAGAGAATAATGTTCCCCTTACTGAATAGCTCGCAAAATAAACTATAATTCTTCTCCCCTTTTCTAAATTTAATTTCTATAATCCTTTCATTATCTGGCTGCAACACATCTACTATAATTGCATTGTTAAGATGCTTCCTCAAAAACATAGAAAAATGGGATGGTGTTTCAGGATTTTCCTTTTTATACTCTGTAAGGCAAACAACCTTTGGGACATCAATTTTCAATATCTTTTTCTCTCCTTTATACAAATAAAAGACAACTTCATTTCTACTTAGCTGATATATTTTCTCAACTCTTGCCCCAACTAATTCCTTCAATTCCCTAATCAAAACCATAATTTCTATGAAGGTTAATGAGTCTTTCATAGGATAGTTTAAATACTTCGCAAGATTAATATCTTTTGATGGGGAAAACAATAATTGAATTTTATCCATTTGATGTAGATTACGACGAAAAGGACGAAGCAATAGTGATATTTGGATATACAAAAGGTGGAGAGAGAGTAATTGTTGTAGATAAATCTTTTAGGCCGTATTTTTTTGTTATAGTAGATAAAGACAAAAAAGAAGAAGTAATTAACATCTTAAAGGAACTTGAATTAAGCAATGGAGAAGAAAAGATAAAACCAATAAAAGTTGAGGAGTACGAATTAAACTTAATTGGAAGAAAAGTGAATTCTTTAAAAGTGTGGGTGGAAAAATTCTCTGACATACGGCACATTAAAGATGTAATCAAAACTCTGCCAGGTGTCAGTGAGGTAGTGGAAACAGACATAGGAATCAAAAAAAGATATTTGATGGATAAGAAATTCAAAATGTTTACAAGGGTCAGATGCGAGGGGGAACGAATTGACTCAAAAAAGTATAAGGCGGATTATATCTTAGAAGCGGAGGATATTGAAGAAACAAGTAGTGAGTTCATGGAGAATGTAAAGATAATGGCGGTGGACATAGAGACATATAATCCGATTGGGAATCCGCGACCGAGTAAAGACCCCATTCTCATGATTTCGATAGCCACAAATTATGGGACAAATAAAGTGATAACTTGGAAAAGGTGTAACTCAGAATACGCGGAGATCGTCGAATCAGAGATGGATGTATTAATCAAGTTCATGGAAACTATAGAAAAAGAAAAACCACACATAATTGTTGGATATAACAGCGACAATTTTGACTTCCCTTATATAAACGAGAGGGCAAAGAAATACAAAATTGACCTAACACTTGGAGTAGATAATTCAAAGCTAAAAATTAACAGACGAGGCATAGGACATTCCGCCAAGATTATTGGAATACCTCATATTGATTTGTACTTGTTTATTAAAAACATACTCGGTCCAACATTAAAAACGGAAACTTACGACTTGAATTCCGTCGCAGACGAGCTAATCGGTGAAACAAAGGTGGATGGGTTCCACTGGACTGAAATATCTAAAATGTGGGATAGTGGTGGAGAAGACCTAAAGAAAATGATTGAGTATTCTATGAAGGATGCAGAGATAACACTTAAGCTCATGGAAAAATTATTTGCATTAATAGTAGAGCTCACAAAAATTGTTGGGCAGACCCCGTTTGATGTCAGCAGAATGACTTATGGACAGTGTGTAGAATGGTTTTTGGCAAAAAATGCACATGAATTCAAGGAGCTAATCCCACCAAAACCGGTTGGCAGTTTTGTAACAAATAGATTAAGCAGATCGTATGAGGGTGCATATGTTCACTCCCCTGCACTTGGACTTTATGAAAACGTGGTAGTTTATGACTTTCGTTCGCTTTATCCAAGCATAATTGTATCGTACAACATTTGCCCTACAACACTTTTCTGTGATTGTTGCAAAGAAGGGTATACCACCCCAGAGATAGAGGGAAAAAAATATTCCTTCTGCAAGAAACATAAGGGGTTCATCCCACAGCTGCTAGAAGATTTAATAAACAGAAGAGTGAGAATTAAAGAAATCTTAAAAACTCTAACTAAAGAAGATGAGGATTATACAATATTATCTGCAAGAAGTTATGCCATTAAAACAATTGCAAATGCAATGTATGGGTATCTTGGGTTTGCCCGAAGCAGATGGTATTGCTGGGAGTGTGCCGCAAGCATAACTGCTCTTGGAAGACATTATATCAAAAAAGTAATTGATGAAGCTGAAAAAAGAGAGTTCAAAGTGTTGTATGCAGACACAGATTCGCTTTTTATATCTCTAGAAAACAAAAGCTTGGAGGAAGCTGAAAAGTTCATAGAAGAGGTTAATTCATCCCTCCCAGAAATGATGGAACTTGACTTCCAAGGATTTTACTCAAGGGGCATTTTCATAGCAAAAAAAAGATACGCATTAGCAGACACTTTAGGAAACTTAACCATAAAAGGGTTAGAGTGGGTAAGAAGAGATTGGTCAAAAATTGCAAAAGACACCCAGATGAAAGTGTTAAGAGCAATTCTGATAGATGGCTCAAAAGAAGAAGCAATCAACATAGTTCTTGACACAATTAAGAAGCTAAAAGCAGGAGACATGCCAGTCGAGGAAGTAACCATCTACACACAGTTGACGAGAAGAATAGAGGATTATGAATCAATAGGTCCGCATGTTTCTGCAGCAATTAAAGCAAGAGAAAAAGGATACACATTTGAGCCAGGGCAAATAATTAAATATGTAATTGTTAAAGGTAGTGGTAGTATATCCGACAAAGCATTTATATTAGAAGAAGTTTTGGAGAGAAAGTTAGAATATGACCCCGAGTATTATATAAACAATCAAGTGTTACCAGCAGTAGAAAGAATTTTTGAAGTTATAGGTGTAAGTAAAGACGAACTGCTTGGGAAGCGCCAAACAAAACTTGGAGGATTTTTTGGTGGTTGAGATGGAAGAAGAAGTAATTGAAAAGTACAAAAAAGCAGGTGAGATTGCCAAAAAAATAAAAGAATTGGCAAGAGAGATAATAAAAGAAAATGCAAAAACATTAGATGTTGCAGAAAAACTTGAGAAAGAAATAATTAAACTTAGTGGAAAGCCAGCGTGGCCCATGAATCTTTCTGTAAATGAAATCGCCGCACACTGGACACCAACAGTTAATGATGAAACTATATTCAAAAAAGGAGATTTGGTAAAAGTTGATGTTGGTGTACATGTCGATGGACACATTGCTGATACAGCAATAACAATAGAGGTTGGAACTAAAAATTGGAATGAGCTAATAAAAGCAAGCGAAGAAGCGGTTAAGGCAGCAATTGATGTTGCAAAGCCTGGGGTAGAAATATCGAAAATTGGTGCTGTGATTGAAGATGCGATAAAGTCAAAAGGTTTTGTTCCAATTGCTAATCTTTCCGGGCACGGATTAGAGCAATACCAAAATCACACACCACCAACAATACCAAATTTTGATAACAGGAGCACCTTAAAATTAGAAGAAGGAATGGCAATAGCAATTGAACCATTTGCAACAAATGGTGTTGGCAGAGTAATAGATGCAATGAAATCAGATATTTTCATGTTAGAGAACCCGAAGCCGATACGAAGTCAAACTGCAAGAAAAATCTTAAACTTTGTTAGCGAGAATTATCAAACATTGCCATTTGGGAAAAGATGGCTAGCAAAAGAAGTAGGTACTTTTGGATTAGAGCTTGGACTTAGAGAGCTAACCAGAAATGGAATTCTGCATAACTTCTCTGTGTTAAAAGAGGAAAGTGGAGGGATGGTCGCCCAAACAGAGCACACAATTTTGCTGTTAGATTCTCCAATTGTAACTACTTGAATTTGCTGCGAAGCTCAAAAAATGACTCCATGAACTGCACAAAGGCAGGATTCTGAGATAAAATGCCACTATCTCTCCCATAGTTAACATCAGTATCATCTGGGATGGCGTCAAAAAATAGAACTTCTTTCCCATCTATTAATACAAGATGTCCCTTTACATCTGAATTAATTATCTTACATGATTTAAACTGCTTTACTATTTGCTTATTTTCATCCGTAACTTTGGAGATTATTACAACATTCACTCCTTTTTTTGCAGCTTTCGTTATTAACTCTGCACAACAACCTAAACGAATTATTCCATTAGGAGAAGTTAAGATGTAGATATACTTCTTTGCCTTACTCAATAGCTCAGAAATCTTTTTATTAATTGCAGACCTTCCGTGAATCACCCAATAAACATCCTCAAAACCAGATGAATCGTGTTTATTAAAAATGGGAAGTAGTTCTTTAAGAATAACTTTCTTTGCATCCTCAATTTTCTTTAAATTATTACTCTTTATGATGTCAACTACCTTGTCAGGATTCACTACCTTATATTTCATTGGCTTTGATGGGAGCACCAGGATGAATCCTTTATTCGCAAGAGAAGTTAAAATCTCGTATACTTTGCCATAAGGTATGCCACAAATATTACTTATGTCCTTTGCAGTTGCCACCCCTTCAGATGCAAGAGCTGTGTATACCTTAGCCTCATACTGCGTCAAGCCAATTGCATTAAGGGATGAAAGCACTTTCGCGTTTACCATATATATTATAATTCATTCCTTTTGTATAAATGGGAATGGAAAAGAATTAGAAAAAATTGACATGCCGTTATCTCCTTGTGGGGGATTATTTTTTCTTACCCCAACTCTCCTTTGTTTTGCACTTTGGATCCAAGCACATGTTAAATGGCCTCTTACCTTTTCGTATAATCTTTACAATGGGTGTGTGGCAATGTTCGCAAATCCTCCCCGTATTTATAACCTTTGCACCTCCAGGTAATGGGTAGATATTGTTACACTTAGGGTAATTGGTGCATCCAACAAACCTTTTCTTTGTCTTAGGAGAATAAAGAATCTTAAGTTGACCAGTTTTACACTTCGGACACTCACCGAGTATGCTTTGTTCCTCTTGAGTATCTAATATTGCTTTTTCAATTTTTAGTCCAATCCTCTTTTCATTCTCCTTAAACTCTTTTGAAATTTTCTTAATAACCTTAATCGCGTCAGCAATTACTTTCTCCCTCTTTACCTTTCCTTTCTCTACCTTCTCCATCTCCTTTTCGAACTGTCTCGTTAAATTTTCTGAAGTTAAGTCAGGCACACTTTCCGCAAGGGTCTTACCGACAGCCATTCCTAATTTAGTAACCTTAATGCTTTTTCCTTCTATGTACCCTCTATCGTATAATGTCTGTAAAATGGACGCCCTTGTTGCCTTCGTTCCCAAATTCCTCTTTTCTAATTCCTTAACTATCGATCCCTGGGAATATCTAGATGGCGGTTGAGTTTGCTTCTCAACTAAGTCCAACTTCTTAACTTTAAACTTATCTCCTTCACTAATATCTGGGAATTCTGCCTCCTCAAACTTGGCATATGGTCCATAAAATTCCATCCAATTTTTTTCTATAGTTTTAGAACCAGTTGCAACAAAATCTTCCCCACCAATATCAAATACAACCTTAGTTGACTCTCTAATAGCTGGCTCTCCAAACACTGCAAGGAACCTTCTTACAATTAAATCATAAAGCTTCTTCTCCTCTGGACGAAGCTTAGATATATCTGGCACTTCCTTTGTTGGATAAATTGCTGGGTGGGCTGGGTCACTCTTCTTTCCCTCCTTTGGTACCAACTCTTTTTTTGACAAAAGCTTCTTTGCAACTTTTTCATATTTCTTTATTTTTGCTATGTTCTTCAAGATAGAGGCATACCCTATTTGCTTGGGTAATTTTTGAGAGGAGGTTCTTGGATAAGATATATACCCTTTTGTGTAAAGATTTTGGGCAATGTCCGAAGTTCTTTTCGGGGAGTACCCAAAAAACCTATATGCTTCTGTTTGCAGAGAAGTCAAATCAAATGGATTCGGTGGGTCCTTTTTTGTTTTTGTCTTCGATACCTTCTTTACAACCGCCACCTTTTTTGCAGCATGTTTATATGCTTTATCCACCTCTCCCTTTTTCCAAAATTTAAGTTTTCTGTGATGTGCTTTTAGCTCTGGCTTCGTAGCTATTTCTGCATACAACTCCCAGTATGGTTTTGGCTTGAAGGCAGCAATCTCCTTTTCTCTCTTTATTAAAAAGTAAAGCATGGGTGTCTGTACTCTTCCTGCAGATAATAAGTAGTGATTAAGTTTTTTGCCAAAGTGCTTAATAGAAAGGGTTAACGCTCTCGAAACATTTACACCCCAAAGAAAATCTAAGTAATGTCTTGTAAGTCCTGATTCAATCCTACCAAAGTCAAGATGTTTGCTCAAATTTTCGAATGCCTTCTGTAAATCATCTTTAGTTAATGTGGAGAACATCATTCTCTTAGCATCTTTTTTGTTAAATAAAAATCGAAGGATATTGTATCCAATTACACTTCCTTCCTCATCTAAATCTGTAGCAACAATAAATTCATCTGCGCCTTCAGCAACTTCTTTAAATGTTTCAAAATATTTCTTAGCATACTCTGCTCTTTTATTTGCCTCAAAAACAGGGACCCATTCCATATCAAATATGGGGTAATCCCATCCTTTCTTTGTGTCTTTCAAAGCAAATATGTGCCCTACAGCCGGAACAGCTATATACTTCCTATTCTTAATTTTAAACTCATAAAACTTAACTCCTTCCTTTGATTCCTTTACTTTTAATTTCCCATTAGAAAGTGCAGTAGCTATCTTTTTCGCAGCAGTTGGTTTTTCACAAATGATTATTGTCTTCTTCATTTTCCTAACCTGAAAACTTTCACATCCGAATATGTTGGACCTTTTGGCGAAAGCTTGCTTTCAATCAAATATATCTCCGAAACAAAAAATTCACCAAACTCTTTGTTTGTGCTACTTCTTATTTTTTCAATTAATAAATTTTTATTTTTTTGTGATCTCAACCTCGCAAGCGTAAGATGTGGTGTGAATTCTCTACCTTCACTAAGGATGCCTATTTCAACAAACCTTTCCTCTAATCTGTTGAACAGCTCATGTAGTTCTTTGGAAAGAACGCCGATCCAGACAACCCGTATAAAATTTTGACTTGGAAAAGCACCCACTCCCTTGAGGGTTACCTTAAAACCTTGAAATTCTTTCACAACATTACTGACAACATCTATTATTTTGTCAATTATCTCATCACTCTGGGAGCCAAAAAACTTAAGATTAATATGTAAATTTTCTTCCTCAACAAACTTAGCATCAATATCAATCTTCTTCAACTCTTTTTGAAAAAGGGACACCTCTTTTGAAACACCCTGCGGAATTTTGATCCCTAAGAATACTCTTTTCATTGGATTCATCGCCTCTTTCTCTTCTTTCTTTTTGGTCTTTCCATCCTCGACAGTAATTTAAACTGAATAACAAAAAATCCAATTATCCCCACAGCAACACCTATCAATACATATTCAAAATATCCAACTTCAAAGTTATTATTGCTCTCGGGAGGAGTAATGTTGGAACTTGCCGTGTAATTGCCTTGCGTTTCATTTTTTATGATTTTAGTTAAACAAAGCCCGCAATCTACCTCGCAAGTGGAACAATTTTCGCCAGCACTTTGGTTACATATTCCATTACCACAATATTCTTTGACTTCAAGCTCTGCGGCAGAAATGGCAAAAGGAGACAAGCTATTTACTATGGCACTATATAAGTGATATCCATCTGACTCACCAAGATAAGTTATATTCTCCTCTTCCCACCTCTCAGAAATATAACTGTAATGATACAAACTAACATTGTTGGGGTCATAGTTATTGTTAGTAAACCAACTTGCTGGAACTTTAATTTTTATCTTTATCCAATTTATGTATTGATTAAAATTGGTGGATATCCCAAAGTACTTGTATATTATGTCTACGGGTGCTTCAGGTACACCTGGTGGTGGATTATCATCATAGGACTCGACTTCCAACTTTGCATTAATCATCTCACTCGACAAATAAATTTCTAAAGAATCTACAGGTATGTATTCACTTCTGACATCTGCTACAACGCTCTCCCCTTGAGAGATAGTGCTCCAGAAGAAAGTTTCCCTTACTGTTTGTGTTGTTCTATTTCCTCCACCCCCTCCACCTTCATCTGACTGAGATTCAAGAGGATCTGTTGTAAAGGTATAACATATTGAAGTGCCTTCATTTCCCTGATAATCAGTTGATGTGACCTTAAAACTGTAATCTGTAGCAGGGGATAAATCCTCGAACGTTAGTGAGTGCGCCTGTGACATTGTGTTGCTTGTTTTATATGTCTTTTCACTTCCACAAGCACTATCAGAATAAAGAGTCACTTTCCCATCTGAGGGTTCATTTGTTGTCCAGTCTATTTCCACAGCTGTCTTAGAAGTATCCGTAATCACACTACTTACTGAAGGTGCGTTAGTATCATAAATTGTGAAATCAACACTATCATTCCCTAAATTACCTGCACCATCCCAACAATACACAGTCAGGTTATGGTTTCCATTTTTTATCGGACCAAATGTAGATATGAAATAATCTCCATTCTTAGATAATGAACTATTTGCTCCATTGTCGATGGAATAATTACATACAACTGTATCTGGAGAAGAACTAACGTTAACCAAAATTCCACTACTTATATCATATGCTTTATCTTCTGGCGAATTTATAGTAACATTTGGCGGAGTAGTGTCATTCACTACAACTAATGTCGAAAATCGACTTAGGTAAACAATTGTTTTCGTTGGAGTATCATTATAACAATTCATGTTGTTTGTTGAGTTACATTCATCCAACTTTTCACATGAAGAAAAGTCGCTTGGAATCCCCCTGCCACAGGAGTATATAGCATAATATCCTGTCGAATTAGGAGAGAAGGTAACCTCTGCGTAATCGTTATTCGTAAGATTCTCGCAGTTAGCCCCATCGCAAATGGTATCTCTAATTAAATTCTCATCAAGATAAAGGTTTATGTAGGGAGTCAATCCATAATCTTCTGTGATATTATTCAAGGCAGTGTTGTTCTCCTCAAAAGAGAAATCATAATCCCACCAAACATGCTCTCCATTGACATCATATAATGTAACGTTAAAGTGTGTTGTACTTAAAGATATGTTAAATGTTTGATTGTTCCATATTGCATCTCCACTCGGGGAGATTGTTGCGTTGTGTTCATCCACCCATTTAGTTGCATTCATCTTAGAGATTTCATAAAACTCTTTTATACGACTAATTGTATTATTTGAGGTATCATTTACATAGATTTTAACATAATTCCATCCGGGATAGTTTAAATTAAGCGTATCATTCCTTGAAAAAGAAGTTCCGCTTGCAGGATACTTCGCAACATCGACTCCATTAAGTTTATACCATACATAACTTAGATTATGATCATCTGTTGCTGTGAAATTAAAATAAGGCGTGCTAGAATTTTGTGGGTAACTTGTGTGAATTATAACATTTGGCGAAATACCATCAATAACTATTGCCCGCGTAGCATAGCTCAATTTACCTAGCGAATTAACAGATGTCACATTTAGAATGTAATCCCCAGAAGCTAGATTGGCTGTATCAAATGAAGTATTCCAATAGAATGTTCCAACAACTTTTGTTAAATTACCGCTTTTCACCAACCCACCTGTTGAATTGAAAAGCTTAAATGAAACCTGAGAAATAAGGGAGGTAGGGCACGTTGAACTCGCATTAATATGAACTTCACCCCTACCAAACACTTGACTATCTAGAGGAGATATTATAACCACATTTGGGGGCAAATCATCTGCGATTATAGTCACATTAACTTTAGAGGAAATTGAATCTAATTCACTTCCAGCAAAGTTACCCTTTGATTCTGCATAAAACTCCCATGTAGTATCTTCAGCTCCAGTGGCATTAACCACCCATGTAACAAAACATGAGTCCCCATCTTTCATATTACTAAGGCAAGTATTTGTAAAGGGGTTTTGACTTGTGTTTGTGTATTGTGGGTGTGTTGTTGTAAAGAATGGGGTACCCGAATCCATGGGCACTAAATCTTTCGTTCCATTCATAAGCTCAACTGCTGCAAGCACATCAACCCTTGGGAAAGATAACCCATTTCGTGGATCTAAAATAGACTTGCCAGAAGATTTTAGATAATTTAATGCCTCGTCTGGCTTTAAGTTTCTACCCAAACGAAGCTTCTCATATTGATTCAAAAGCAAGATTGCTCCCGAAACATGTGGTGTTGCCATTGATGTACCAGACATGCTCATAAATCCACAATTTCTACATGTAGAATTTATTTCACTTCCAGGAGCGAGTAGATCTAAAATGGATGCTGCATTTGAATAACTAGTCACTTCATCGCTCTTGTCAACTGCACCAACAGAAATAACATCCCCTAAGCAAGCTGGCGCATTTATCTTATCAGAGAATCCATCATTACCTGAAGCAGCTACAACTGCGATACCGTTAGATACAGCAGTTTGGATGGGGTCTATCCATTCTTTGTTATCCTGCTCGCACGAAGTTGTATCATTCCATCCAACACCTTCGGTACCTAGACTCATAGATATTACAGAAATATTATATTGTGAAGAATGGTTAATACACCAATCAATGCCTGCGAGAATGTCACTCGCCTGCCCGCCACCAACTGAATTCAAAACCTTAATAGCAACAAACTTAGCGTTTGGAGCAACGCCTCGGTAGATAGTGTCATTAGACACAATTATACCGGCAACATGTGTCCCATGACTATATGCTTTCCCAGTAGAATCATCCATAGGATCACTATCGTTATTCACAAAATCATAGCCACCAAGATATGCATGTGCTAGTGCTGGATGAGAATAATTAACTCCTGTATCAAGTATGCAAACCGTTTGGTATAATCCTGTAATGTTTGTGTTTGCATATTGAACATTCCAAGTATCATTTGCTTTTATTTGTGGCACACTCTCATCTAATGTAGCATGGAAAACCCTATCCGGAACTACATCTAGTATGTAAGGATTGTCCTTTAGCGCGCTTAGCTGCTCACCTGTTAATTCAACAGACAATAGTGGGAATGAGGAATACTCTCGGACAACCTTCAAATCTGGCGCTGTATCCAAAAACTTCTTCTGAAGGGATTTAACATCAGAACTTACAGATGAAGTAGAAAATTCACTGGAAGGATTCTTCAATATGACGATGTATCTTCCCCTTGTTGTTGGCAATTCTTTTGAGGCATATACCTTCTTCTCCACAACTTTATCAGAATATTTTGGATCTAAATAAACAGAAACATCCCCACAACTCCCGCCACTACATGAAACATTAACAGTAAACTCAAAGATTCCGGTCTTGGTCACATTTACATCTGCAGAAGGTGTTACAAGTGTGGTTGTTATTGTCCCGTTTTGTTCTACAGAGAGGGTGTAGTTATTTCCAGCAGAAGATATATCCCAAATCTTGAGATAATAAACACCTGATGTGTCTGGCGTAAAGTCAATCTCCGAAAGACAATCGTCTATGTTGGTTAGACTGCAACTACTACCAATGTCATCATTATAATCTATTAGTTTATGACTGCTATCGTAGAGAACCAAGTAAGTATCAACTATTCTACCACCAATGTTATCTGTTTTAATTCTGTATGTGTTTCCTGCAATTGCAGAGAAATTGACAAAATCGGATTCGCCATAGTAATAAAAGGAATGTGTTTGTGGTGTTCCGTCAACTGAAATTGAATTCGAAAGAGCGAAATCATCATCAACTTCAAAATTATCATTATACTTGGTCGGCACATTCGAGTCTACAGAAATGTCATAGCTTCCGCCAGCAACATAGTAGTCTGAAACTTCAACATAATAAGTGTCCGTATTTGTCGCGTATATTGTCGTCAATGAGTTTTTATCTTGCAAGCCAGTATAATATGTATCATCATTGTATTGGACCAAATCAAATGTGGAATTGTAGACTTTAAGATAAGTATCTGTGCTTGCGGAGGTATTTATTGTTTTTATAATATATCTGTTGCCGGTAGTAGCTGAAAAACTAAAGTAGTGTGCATCCCCATTAGAAAATGTTTTTCCTACATTTGTTCCATCTGTCTGTAGAGATGTGATTGTGGGGGAGTATACTTTAAGTGTATAATCTCCCTCTCTCCCATATCTATCCCAAACCCTAATGTAGTATGTATCATCTGAAGGGCACTTCCACACAATCCTTGAATTAAGATAAACGGAAGCATCATCATTCTCTTTAATAATCGTCTTTCCATCAGTGTCAAAAAGAGTTAGATATGTGTCCACATTTGCAGACTCATTATTCGTTTCAATTACATAGATACTTCCAGCAGTTGCATCAAATTTGAAGTAGTCTTTATCATTAGAAAAGAACGAGAAGGATTTTGAAACCAATGTACCATCTGTTGAAATTGAAGAAGCATTAAAGTAGTAGTTATCCCACTCATTGGCTGGCACACTTGTGTTTATAACACTTACAGTGTATGTTGCTGTTGCGTAATATTTATACTCTAATTTAACATATACCGTGCTATTCTCGCTACAATAAAAAACGACCTTCGAGCTCTTTATGTTATAACTGCTTCCATCATAGTAGTAGTTAAAACTATCTAAAGAGAGAGAGGAGCCATCAGGGACATATACCTGAATGTAGATATTTAAGTCGCTCACAGAAATATTGTATGATTCATTTTGTATACACTCGAATTTTATCCAATCTATATCGGTTCCACTATGGAAAGTGTGGGTTTGAGATGCGCCGTTCGTTTGAATAGTTGTAGCAAGATTTGGGTCATCATCATACTCATACTGATCTTGACCCACAGCGAGGACAGAAAATTCTCCGCTAAATTCTGGAATTTCCTTAGTAAGTTCTCCCCCTTTCCCAGTAAAGGACTTTTTGTTTATCTCAGCGCTTGCTAAGCTGAATAATAACAAAGATAGCACAAACAAAACATAAAATCTGCTTACCCCCATGCTAACAAGTATATTATGGGGAGTATATATTAATTGCGGTTAAAAATTAAAAAAGAAGAAATTACCTTCTTTTCTTTGGCTTGAACATGTTAAGTTTAACTACTGCGGCAATGATTGCTATCACTATAACTGCTCCAACTAGTACTACTGGATCCACACCTGTTGTAGTTTCCTCTTCTGGTTGCTCTTGAGATGGTGGAGTTATTGTTTCATTTGTAGTTGAAGATGGTGGTGTTGGTGTGGGTGTTGTTTCTTGTGTCAATTTCTTAAATGTGAAATATGCTTCTCCATATTCAATCTTGCTTAGAGTTATGGAGATGTCATTTACTCCATCGCCGCTGATGTCTACTTCCTTTGTTTCCCCAACTGCAATAACTACACTTACCGGCGAAGATGCAACTTCTACAACTGCATGAGTGCTATTTAATTCAACAAGTGTGATTGTGTGGTTCTCATTAAACAATGTGAATTGTACTACATCATTGACTGTTAATGTTGTCTCGAATGTTTCACCTTCCCATGTTGTATTAACTGGGGGTGGTGCTGAACCACTGCTTCCACCACTTGTTCCACCACTTGTTGTTTCTTCCTCTCCTCCGACAGCAAAGGTGGAGAAGTGAGTTGAGTTACCCCATACATAGTGGTTAGTTGTATCCACACCACCTTGTAATTGCTCCCATTCTCCACTTGTTTCATTATACCAATACAACCTTAAAGTTGTTTCATCTATGTTTGAAGGCAAATCAGCTGGATCGTAGTAAACTTTTATTATTACCCAATCCAAATTCCCTGTGAGGTTTGTTTCATTCACTTTGAAATAAATTCCTGCTTCTATAACACCAAGAGATGCGCCAGCGGGATTCTCCTCGACTTTTGTGACAACAATTGTAGCATTTGTATCGTTAGTTGGATTAATTTCAAACTCCACAAACTTTTCCTCGCTTCCATCTTCAGTTACATTCACAACCACGGTTGTAGTACTGCTTGCATTGAATTCCTTTGTAACGTTAATGGCAGTTATAAAATCGTATGCATTTGTGGTTCCTGAATTGTTTAGTGTGTCGTTACATGAAATCTTGAAGTAATATTTTGTCCCTTCAGATAGCCCATTTATTGCAATTGAATGTGTATTTCCATAGGTATCATTTGCCGTGCTTGTTCCAAGAGAGGTGGTTGTTCCATAATTCAACCAGCAAGTTGCATTTTCATCTGTGTTAAATTTAACTATCGCCGAGGTATTTGTTATATCTACAACATCCACCCCAGATACAACAGGTGCAATGATGTCTATTCCAAACATACTTTGCTCAGTTGCAACATTACCTGGCTCCTCCCCTCCAAAGTCATGCGCAACAACAGTAAGTGTGTGGTTGCCACCATCTAATGTTGATGCATTTAAAGCACAGTTAACAATTTCCCAATCTCCATCGGTGGAGACATCTACACAATTGTCTTGTATTTCTGTTGAATTATAGGAAAACAAAGTTGAGCCATCTATGGACACATCAATTCTACTAAGAGTTGTGCCAGTCCCATCAACAGTAATGTTAACTAATGGTGTTGTATCTGCAGTCACACCAACTGGGGAGATTACAGTTATATTCGGAGCGGCGCTGTCTGTTATTGTATATTGTGAGAAATGCCCAACACTAAATGTCAAATTACCATTGGGGACAATCATCCCATTTACATCGTATGGTGGGTTTTCAACCCATGCCACAATTAATGCATTTCCTGGACCAGTTATATTTGGAACACTTGCAAATGGAAGTCCGTACATGGTAATTGTTGTAGGAGTATTTAGCTCATTAAATAAAGTTGTATTAACATATGTCCAACTGTCTCCAAACTCTCCTGGTGGAGTTATATGTGGCTGTAATGCTTCACGTAGCCTTGACATTCTTTCTCCAATGTTGGGGTTCGAGAAATTAACAGATGTGAAGTTTAAAGTTATAACTTTCCTAAATTTATCTCCCCATGGTAATTCAATACCATTGTTACATGTGGCAGATCCATTCCTCTCTATCTCCATCACAAAGTTAACATCAGCAAAGTTGAGTTCATCACATAAATTTGTAGTATTGGATGTAAGGTGTTCGCAGGTTTCATTTACTGGTGGTGTAGTCATATTATACAATACAACTGTTGTAAATGGATCTACGCCATTCCAGAAAAAGTAATCGTTTCCGGCGTTATCCCTTGCAGTGAAAGTCACATTGAAATCTCTAAAGTCATAATTGCTTGTATCGTTGATAATGATTGTTGTCGTCCACAGATTTCCGCCTGCTGGAACTAAATCTATTAGTGGGGCAGAGCTATTAATCTCCGATATATTCGCTTTAACCCATGCTACACCAGCTGGGCCGATGTCTACAGCAGTAACTACAAATGTGATCTGATTGTTTATGTTGTGCCCTGGAATAACACATGCAAACATGTCTGGTGTTTCGTCAATATCTGTTATGTTCACTGGGTATCTATCGATAATATATCTCAACGGAGCGGAAGTATCATCATTACCTGAAACATCTACCTTATCATTACAATGAACTCTCCACGTGTATTCTCCATCAGGATACATGGACAGGTCAACGCTTTGGGTAGTTATTGTTCCAGGAGTGTATGGTGTAACTGGTACTTGAGCTACAAGATCACCTGTTGAGTTATAAACTAAAACTTCACAATATATATTCTCATTCACTTCTGTTGCACCATCATCTGTGGCACTAAATGTGGCATCTAAAATACCTGTATTGTTATAGGTCATATCGGGTGGTGAAATTGGGTTAGTATTAGGGGAACAACCATCAAAGTATATCGTTAGGTTGGTTTCGTTCCAATTACCTGCTTCGTCTTCTGCATAAATAGTCACATTGTACCAACCGCATGGCGAGAAGTCCCATACAGATATGTCTGTGGTATAATTGCCATTAAATTCATCTCCCTCATACAAAGTCATATTGTCCCAATCACCCCAAGAGTCATTTAGATATTCCACGATATAAATCCCGTTTGTATCAAACGCTGAAACATTTACAACAATGTCATCAACAATTCTTGAATTATTATATTGTGGAGTTAATACAACCAACCCTGGGGGTGTTGTATCCACTGTAAATGTCCTGCTCTCAGAACTGTTGAAATTGCCCGCCTCATCAGTGCAGGTTACATTCCAAACGTAAGCGCCTTCTGATAATCCAGTAAACATAGCAGTAGTTACTGTGTCATTTAATACAGTGTCATTTATTTGATCATCTACTAATAAACCATTTGTTGCATTAAACAAATAAGTAGTACAGTTTGCAGTTGGTGAGTATTCATCAGTAAATTTGTAAGTCAAATATATTGTTGTTTCATTTGTTACGAAATCTGTATGTGGATTTTGTAAGGTAACTGTTGGTTTACCTTTGTCTATGTTTACGCTAACACTATTCGGAGATTCTACATTTCCAAGTTTATCCGTAGAGTTAAATTGTACTGTGTGTGATCCTTCCACACTAATCGAAACTGAGTTTCCTTCCGTCCACACTCCACCATCTATAGAGTAATCTGTTGAATTACATCCTGAGCCAGCATCAGAACATGTAAAGGATACAGTTACTGTGGTGTTTGTCCAGTCTCCGAAAGTATATCCATTACCATCAGCAGTAGTTGTTGGTGCTTCACTATCTCCAACTATTGTTAAGTTTGAGCTTGTGTTGGTATTCCCTACATTATCCGAAACCCTGAAGTATGGATAGTATGTCACACCATTTCCTATGGGTATCTCATCAGCACTACATATATAGTGTAAACTATCGAAGCTGGCAGTGCCCCATGTTATCGGAGCTGTGCCATTAGTGTATTCGCATGGTGTAGCTGAGAACCCAGATCCCGAACCATCTGATATACCTATTGTAATTGTGTAGTTATTCTTGACATAGTAAGTATTACCAACTTGATAATTGGGAGTGGTGTTCAAAGAAATATCTGGAATTATATGTGGTGGCTGCTTGTCTATTTGAATAAGATTACTTTCCTTAATTGACTCTGTGTTACCAAGTGTGTCATTTGAGTAATACCTAACTCTGTGCTTGCAAACACTTCCTGCTGAACAAGTTATAGTAACATCTACAGGGGAAGAAGAGATATCTGCAACAATGCCGTTGTTAATTATATCACATTGCGATGTAGCAGAAGGATCAATACAATAGACTACTTTATCACACCCTACTCCAGCGCCATCGCTACAAGTTAAACGTACCACAACATCTGTATTCACCCAACCAGATGTGGCATTATCTGTGGTCGTTGGGGGTGTTGCATCCTTGTTAAATGGGCGTAACGCAGTATCGTTGTCGGAGGAATCCGTAGCATTCATACAAAATACAGAGATATTGTAACCTCCATCAACAAGAGAGGATATATCAACATTAGCAACTTCATGAGAATTTGAATTGTCGGGGGGTAATGTAGTTGGACCCAATTGTGTCCCACTCGAATTAGTTATGGAGTAAGTGCAGTTTGTATTTGCAGTCGTAGACGCATTAATGTATGGGATTGTCGTCGAGAAGTATGCATTGTCCACAGCAGGTTTATTTATAGTTATTGAAAAAGATGCTGCTATAACTGCTCCTATAAGTAGAGCTGACGCTAAACCCACAAGCATAATTGCGAGGATCACCTTAAGTTGTGATGATGCTTTTGAAGAATTTGGTATAAACTTGTCTAATCCCATAATTTTAACCTCCGACAATAATTTTCCCCTATGATTTAAAGAACCCAAGCTTTTAAAAAACTATGTGAAAAATTTTACAGAAAAATTTCCTCTTTTTAATTAATCTTTTTAAAAGGAAGATGATCAATACTGCCTTGCAACCCACACAATCTCTTTCGCGGGCTTGCCGCAAACTGCACACTTCTTGCCTTCAGCTGCTTTTTGGGAATTTCTTACACTCTCTTCTACAGAACTTTCCCCATTTGCAAAAAGCTGTATCCCCCTAACTTTAATCGTTTGTTCTTTTAATTTATCTATGCACTTTTGCGAATTGCAAAATGGAATCTCGACAAGATGAATGCCTGCATTTATTTTCTTCAAGATATCATCAAAATTTTTTGCCTTTGCTCTCTTGAAGTTTTCTTCTGCCTTTGCAAACATTAACTCTGTAATTTCTTCAAACTTCCTTTCAATTAGCTTGGAAGTTAGTTTATCAACAGGTATAAATTCTTTATTTCTGTCAAACCTTCTTACAAGAACAACTTGATTTTTCTCCACATCTTTCGGACCAATCTCAATTCTAAGGGGAACCCCTTTCATCTCCCATTCGTTAAATTTCCACCCAGGAGTATAATCTTCACGAGAATCAATCTCCACTCTAAACTGTCTTAATTTTGTTTTGACCTTCTTTGCGAGCTTTAGAACATTTTCCTTATCCTTTTCTTTGTAATAAATTGGGATTACCGCAATTTGAATTGGAGCTACTTTTGGAGGCAAAACAAGCCCGTTGTCATCTCCGTGAACTGCTGCAAGCATACCTAAAATTTTACTAACCCCCATGCCAAAAGAAGTTTGATAACAAAACTGCTTCCTGTTGTTTTTATCGACATAGGTTACATCAAACGGCTTTGAAAAGTTTGTCCCAAGATTGTGGGTGGTTCCTATTTGTGAAACTTTCCCGTCCGGCAAAGGCGAATCATAAGCACATGTATAATCCGCCCCAGCAAACTTGTCCCACTCAGGACGCTTAAAAAGCATGAACGGAATTGCAAGCTCATCCTCAACAACCTTTTTGAAAATAGACATATCCTCTTTTACCTGCTTGTCTGCATTGTCATTATCAACTTGTGCTGTATGTGCTTCAATCCAATAAAATTCTGCTGTCCTCAATAACGGGAATATTGCGTTTGTTCTTTCTGCCCTAAAGCTTGGGCGTGTCTCAAAAATTTTGAAGGGTAGATCTTTGTATGTCTGAATCCAATAACTAAAGTAAGGATAAATAACAGCCTCACCAGTCGGACGCAACACTTTTGGTATTTCTAACTCCTTACCGCCGTGCCCTTTTGTTATGACAAAAACTTCTGGGGCAAATCCTGTTGCATGTTCTTTTTCTTTTTCCAACAAAGTAATTGGAATTGCTGTTGGGGTTCTAATTGGAAAGTGATTTTTGTCAACTAATTCTTTTTCAAACAAATTTTCTATCTCGCGGAGAATTCTTGCCCCCCAAGGTGGAAAGCCATAGAACCCGCGGGAATGTTCAAGACGCTTGTCAACTAAACCACACTTCGATACAACTTGCTCGTACCATTCGCTAAAATCCTCTTTTTTCACAGTTATTCCTTGTGTTTTATCCTTTGCCATCAAAAAGAGAATATTGTGTGAGTATTTATTACTTTTTCCAATGTAATCGAAAAGTTTTTATAGATAAATCTATAGATAATCTATAGGTGAGAATTATGGTTACATACACTAGTATTCAAATATATCCCGAAACAAGGGAACTCCTTGCCAAGCTAAAGAGTAATAAAAATGAATCTTACGATGAAGTCATAAGGAAACTTATAGAACTCATTCCACAAGGAGATGAAGAGGGGGAATATACTGAAGAATTTAAAATTGGACTTCTGAACGCACGACTTGAGCTAAAGAAAGGCAAGAAAATAAGTTTAACTAAAGCTAAAGCAAAGTTGGGAGTGTGAAACTATCCCTTGGAAGATAGAATTATCTGAGGAGGCATTCAGAGATCTATCGAAGATAGATGCAAAAGAAGCTAGAAGGATAGTAAGAAGACTCGAATCAGCTGCAAAAGATCCAAAGCACTACTTCAAGAGATTAAAAGGATGTGATGATTACAAACTAAAAGTTGGGGATTATCGAATTCTTGCCCTTTTGTTGCATGAAAAAAAGATAATTTTTGTCGAAAAGATTGGCCATAGAAGAAACGTTTACAAAGAAAAACATATTTAATACATTATACATTCTCTAGGATTATGACAAAGAAGATATTAGTTTGTAGTGCATGGCCGTACGGATATAATATCCCGCACCTAGGGAACTTGGTGTCCTCTTTACTATCTGGAGATGTTTTCTCTAGGTTTTACAAGTTAAAAGGATATGACACCCTTTATGTTTCAGGAACAGATATGCACGGAACGCGTGCAGAATTTGAAGCTGCGAAAAGAGGGATTGATGTTAAATCGCTACTCGAAGAAAATCACAATAGGCTGAAAAAACTGATTAAAGGATTTAATATCGAGTTTGACAACTACACCAGCACGGAGAGTGAAACTCACAAAAAATTCGTTAAAGAGATTTATGAAAGAATGGAAAAGAATGGATACATAATAACAAAAGTTGAAAAAAGGCCTTTCTGTAACACATGTCGTGTTTTCCTCGCGGATGCATTCATTGAAGGAACATGTCCAAAGTGTGGTTACGAGTTTGCGAAAGGGAATCAGTGTGAAAAGTGTGGAGCACTTTTGGAGCCTGAGGAATTGATAAATCCTCACTGCAAAATCTGCGGCAAAAGCGATATTGTGTTTAAGGAAACAAAACACTGGTTCCTTGACCTAGAAAAACTACAGCCAGAAATAGAGGAGTATGTTAATTCCCATCCAGAGTGGCAGGACAACGTCAAGCATTTCACACTCAATTTATTAAAGCAAGGATTAAAGCCACGCGCAGTAACAAGGGATCTGAAGTGGGGGATTCCTGCCCCATTTAAAGGCGCAGAAAATAAAGTAATCTATGTGTGGGCAGAGGCAGCCCTTGGATATGTTTCTGCAGTCATTGAATATTTCAAAGGAGATGAGAAATGGAGAGAATTTTGGTTTGGAGATAATGTAAAACAAATATACACTCTTGCGAAAGATAATATCCCATTTCATACCATTTTCTTCCCTGCACAACTAATTGCATCAAAAGAAGGGTACCATCTTCCTGATAATATATATGCGACAGAGTATTTGAATTGGGAAGGAGGACAGAAATTTTCTAAGTCAAGAAAAGTTGGAATCTTTATGGATGATGCTCTTGAAATGTTACCTGCCCCATATTGGAGATTCTATTTACTTTATGATAGGCCTGAAACAAAAGACACAAACTTCTCGTGGAAAGAATTAGAAAAAACAATAAACCAAATTTTAATTGGAGACTTTGGCAACTTTGTGAATAGGGTTCTCAAGTTTTTAGAGAGGTATTACGCGTTGAAAGTCCCAAAAGCAGATTTAACCTTAGAAGACAAAGAGCTGCTTGATAAAATACACATTACAGAAGAAATAATTTCTGACTTTTTAGAGAAAGGAAAGATAAAAGATGCGATGGACACAATTGTTAACCTATGCAGAGACGCAAACACATACTTCCAACAAAATGAGCCATGGAAAAATGAAGAAAGAAGAGATAATGTGATCTATGTCGGCGTACAACTCGTAAAGGCGTTAGCAATTTTCATGTATCCTTTTGTGCCTTCTCTTTCAGAAAAAGTTTGGAAGATTTTAAACATCAAAGATAAAATAAGTTGGACGGAGCTTGAAAAGGAAGTTGAAGGCGGACACATAATAAATAAACCCGAGATAATCATAGAAAGTATAGATATTGGGAAACTAAAGGAAAAATATGAAGAGATGAAAAAGTAACCCAATATGTTGTGTGTAACTTTAAAAATGAATATGGAATCTCCACTTGTCAGTTGTCCTTGTTTATAAATTTGTATTCTGCAAAATAACAATTGCTAATGATATAATGAAATAAATGATAGTATATAAACCAGAAGCGTGTAGAAAAAGCGGAGGTGGGCGACATGGAGTCAGAGAACACAGAAAATTACGAAGTCAAATTCCAAAGGCAATTCAAACTTGGCGAATTCCCGGAGAATTCTGAATAATTTTATAAACACACCTACTTTTTCTTTTAATATGTTAAAGCCAGACTATAGGAACTCTAT
>JAGGYW010000010.1 GCA_021162365.1 Nanobdellota archaeon | reverse complement strand
GATTATATAAAGATAATACGTAGTTATGTGGAAAGCGTCAAAAAAGAAATGGAAAACGGATGCAATCGAAAAGAATTATATAAAAAAATAACAAGTTTGGGGCTTGCAATAAGGGACTATGCCCTCCCAAATCAAGAATACTCAACACTTAACTTGAATTGATTCGAAAGCATGTAGTTAAATATTTCTTTTGAGAGAAGTCCCGAAACAACATCAAGGAAGTTTACCTCTTCCTTTGGTTCGACAATTTCAACTTCTGTGAGGTTTGCTTTCTCTTTTATTATGCTTATTGCGTCTTCCTTGCCGCCAATTACATCCACAAGACCCAACTTCTTGGCCTCTTCGCCAGTAAAGATTGAACCATCTGCTATTTTACTAATATACTCAACAGAAAGATTTCTATTTTCCGCAATTTCTTTCACAAAAGCAGCGTGAATTTCATCCAAAATGCTTTGAATCTTATTTAACTCATCTTGGGTTGGCTGTCTGTATGGGGTCCCAATATCTTTTTCCTTCCCGCTCACTAACCGCACATAGTTAACGCCGTACTTTTCAAACAATCCCGAAAACTCGAGATAACTACCAGAAACTCCAATACTACCTGTTATCGTAAAATTGTCTGCAACTATGTAATCGCAAGCGCTTGCTATCCAGTAAGCGCCGGAAGCAGCAATTTCTCTCAACCAGCAAACTTTTGTTTTGTTAACATTCTTAAGAGCGGATGCAATTTCTTTAGTAGCAACAACGCTTCCGCCAGGGGAATTTATCTCTACCAACAACGCTTTGATATACGGATTTGAGTTAGCATCCTTTATTTCAGAAACAATTTTATCGCTTTCTGCGCCACTTGAAAAGAATCCATTCCCTATTGAAATTTCACCATTTATGTTAATTAATGCAACATTGCCGTATGGCTCGCTGAAAAGTCCGCCAACGACAACTGCAGATAGAACAGTAAATATCAAAATTACAAAAAGTGCCCACAACGACTTAAAAATATCCATTAATACCACACCCCATATTCTACAGACAATTTATTGTGATATATAACTTTAGTTTTTGACAAGGATTCTGTAAATCTTCTGCCGTATAAAAATATACCAATGATATCAATTGGCAAAAGGAAAACAAAAACTGACTTTGTCAAATTCCTTAAAAAAGTGTTTATATAATTCAATTTCCCAGACACCCTCAATCCCATTAACTTTTTACCAATTGTAGTTCCAAAACTTACTTCTAAAATCATAAAGTAAAAAAGCAACACAAACGAAGCAACAACCAACCCGACAAAAAGTCTTAAAGCCGCATCCGGTGAAGCTGCAACATATTGTTCCACCAAATCAACTTCTTCTAAATTAAATCCAACCTTTGGAAGATAAATTGCTATAAAAATTTGGAAGAAAGTGAAGTAGAATATAAATACATCAATTACATACGCAACAGCGCGTCTCCAAAAGGGAGCATTTTGCTCGCCAACCTCCCCCTCAGGCAGAATAAACTCAAAACTTTCCTCGCTTGGCTCTGGCGGAAGATCTTCTTTAATAACTATTGGTTTGACTTTCTTCTTTCGTGGCATAACATTAAAATAAATTTATTTAGTTAAATAGTTTAGCTTCAGCCCGCTTAATTCCATCTGCTGAATTCAGACGCTTATATATTTCCAATGCGGAGTTATAATCTTCTCTAGCATCGCCAAACTTTCCCATAGAGGAATAAATATCTCCTCTTAAAATTAATGCGTCTGCAATCCTCCTCGGCTCCTTGAGCTCATTTCTTAACTCTAGGCTCTTATTGATATAACTAAGCGCTTCCTCAAGGTTGCCTCTTTCTTTTTCAATCACAGCATCGCACATCTCAACACCAGAAAGCCCTCTTTTATCCTCCAGCTCCTCAAATATCTTTCTTGCGGATATCGATGCCTCGTCCGCTTTTTCGAATTCGCCTAAAAGAGCATATACTTCACCAATGTTAAACAAAAGCCACCCCTCCATTCTTTTATATCCAATATCTTGGCATATCCCTATTCCTAACTCATAGTTCCTAGCAGCATTTCTGAGATTTTCTTCCCTATCTTTCTCCTCCGCCATCTTGTGATAAGCAACACCAAGGTTATTGTGAACGCTTGCTTTCATCTTAAGAATCTGTACACCATCGTTAATTTCATCTAAAACACTTAAACATCTCTCATCATATTCGATTGCAAGACCCTTATCCTCAACATAATCTCCATAAACAACGCCGAGAATATGATAACATCTAGCTATCAGCTTTTTGTCGCCCATTCCTTCTGCTAATGATAATGCATCTTTACTATGTAACTCCGCATTTTCATAGTCTCCAAGTTTCCAACTATATAAAGCAGAATTAATTAACATTTCCACCTCAAATGGTTTTCTTTGCCTACCTGTTATGTTATTAATTAATTTCTTCATTGCCCATAAAAGAGCTTCTGTTCTCTTCCAATTTTCCCCGTTCAAGTATACATTAGTGATATCCAAAAGTGCCTGCACATACCTCTTGCTTTTTATAGGATCTACCGAATCCAAATCAATCTCAGAAATCTCTTTCAGTTGTCGCGGAACAATTAAAATCTCTTTTACTCTTTCAGCTGTGTATTTACCAAAAAAATTCTCAACAGAATTATACACATTTTTAATTAATTCATCATCAATTTCTGTAATGTCATATTCCTCTCCAAGATTTTTCTTCAGAATTGATTTTATTAATTCCCCACCATCTAACTTCTCTATTTCACCACAAACATCAAATGGCTCACTAAGAATTTCTTCTAAGCTCTGCCTTAAAGAAATCTCACGAACCACTGATGCTTCATCATCCATAAATCTAAAAGGATTTTATTCATATTTAATATTTACTATGCCGTGGCAACAAAAACATGTTTAAATACCAAGCAAGAAGATTAAATGTGGCAAACATAGTTAAAATACTCCTACAAGAAATAAAAGAAGGAAAGATAAAAACAAAGAAAGAGTTAGAAAGAAGAAAAAAAGAAATTGCTGTTGAGTACAAGCTAGATAGATTCTTGCAGAACGCAGAAATTCTGGCAGAAGCAAAAGGAAGAATAAAAGAAAAAGTGAGGAAGATACTTCAAATAAAACCAACAAGGACAATTTCCGGAGTTGCTGTAGTGGCAGTCATGGCAAAGCCGTGGCCCTGCCCGCATGGAAAATGCACATATTGCCCACATGCAAACGGTGTGCCAGAGTCGTATACAGGAAAGGAGCCAGCAGCGCGAAGAGCGATCGCAAATAAATTTGATCCATATAAGCAAGTGCAAAATAGACTTTCTCAACTTTATGCCACAGGACACATTCCACAAAAGATTGAGCTAATAATAATGGGTGGAACATTCCCAGCTATGCCAAGAGATTACCAAGAAGACTTTGTCAAAAAATGCTTGCTTGCCATGAATAGATATCCGAAGCCCATGCCTAATAAAATACCTTCTCTTGAAAAAATTCAAAAAGCAAATGAAAAAGCAAAAATCCGCTGCGTAGGAATGACATTTGAAACTCGCCCCGATTGGGGAAAAGAAGAACATGCTGAATTTATGCTAAAGCTCGGTGGAACACGGGTGGAACTTGGAGTGCAAACAATTTATGATGATGTATACGAAAAGGTAAACCGAGGGCACACAGTAAAAGATGTAATTGAATCCACAAAAATACTGAAGGATAAAGGATTCAAGGTGTTGTATCATATGATGCTGGGATTACCAGGAACAACAAAAGAAAGAGATATACATGCGCTAAAAGAAATTTTTAGAAATCCAAACTTCCGCCCAGACATGCTAAAAATCTATCCGACCCTTGTAATTAAAGGCTCAAAGTTATATGAAGATTGGAAAAAAGGAAAATACAAGCCAATCGATGAAAAGTATGCAACTGATGTGATAATTGAATTAAAGAAAATTGTGCCAGAGTGGGTAAGAATTATGAGAATTGAAAGGGATATACCAGGAACAGAAATTGAAGCTGGGATAAAATCCACAAACCTACGGCAGATGCTACAAAAAGAGTTGGACAAAAGAGGGATAAAATGCAAGTGCATTAGATGCAGGGAAGTTGGTCATGTCCTTAAAAATGGTGGAAAAGTCGATGTCAAAAGCATTAAGCTCCACAAGATTGAGTATGAAGCCTCTGGCGGAAGAGAATTCTTCTTGCAGTTTAAGGACAAAAATGATGTACTAATTGGATTCCTTAGATTGCGCCTTTCAGGTATTGCAATAATCCGTGAACTCCATGTATACGGCGAACAAATACTCATAGGCAAAAGAGGAAGCTGGCAGCACAAAGGATATGGAAAGAAGTTACTAAAAGAGGCAGAGAGAATAGCAAAAGAAAATGGATACAAAAGAATTTATGTCATTTCCGGAATTGGCGTTAGAGAATATTACAGAAAATTTGGATACAGGAAAACTAAATATTACATGTCAAAAACTTTATAATTTCTGCTGGTGCATCTTAATTAGGGTGATATGTTATGATGCTAGCCAAAGATATAATGACTAAAAAAGTAATAACTGCTTCTCCAAACGAGAAGATTAAAAAAATAGTTGCAAAAATGGAGAAAAACGGAATAAATGAAATTCCAATAGTTAAAAACAACAAGCTTGTCGGAATGATAACTTATTACGACATTCTTGACTTCATACGAGTAGATCCGGAAGAAAAAGTTTCAACACTCATGATAATGCCACCAACAATATCGCCAGAAACACCAATAAACACAATTATTGAGCTTATGTTAAAAACAGGTGTTGAAGCAGTCCCTGTTGTGGAAAACGACAAAGTTGTTGGACTGATTTCCGACTATGACATATTAAAGAATATGCTAAATAGTACAAAGATAAAGAAGCTAAAAGTAAGAGATGTAATGGAAGAATCAATAAAAGTGCTAAAAGAAGACGATCCAATCTCTCTTGCAAGAAGAATAATGAGATATAACAGATGGCCAAAATTACCTGTAGTTGGAGCAGATGGACGGCTCGTGGGAATAATCACATCTATGGACATACTAAAAACATTTTACAAACTACCTAAGGAAAAAATGGGGCGAGAGGATAGAAGTGGAATTTCAGTAAATCCATTAATGATGCCAGTGAAGGCACTTATGAGAACAAATATCCCAGAAATCTATCCAAAGGATGGTGTACATATCGCACTAAAGAAAATCTTTGATGCGCAGCTAAAAGGCGCTCCAGTCATAGATTCAAATAGAAAAGTAATTGGCTTGTTTGAAAGATGGAGAGTATTAGACAAAATAGTAGAAAGAAAGTTTAAGGAGGGTGTATGGCTAAACTTTTCAGGATTTCCACTAAGTGTCGAAACAATTGAACTAATAAAAGAATACCTAAGCTCAGATATAAGAAAAATGAAAATGATTTGCAAAGACTTAAAAAGCATAGACATCCATATCAAAAAGTTGCATGGTGCAACACCAGAGAAGTGGAACTACGAAGTACATGTACATCTAAGGAAAAAAGCAGGAAAAGGAGAGATAGTAACAAGTCGTGAGCCGTGGTATGGATATAACTTAATGTTCACGCTACAGGACGCATTTAGCAGATTGCTTGCACAACTAGAAAAGAAATGTAAAAAGAGATAGCCCCGTAGTCTAGGCACCTTTTCTTAAAAAGAAAAGCTGCACCAAAAGAAAAGGTGAGAAAATGGTCAAGGATGCCGGGCTTTGGAAGCATCTTTCTCTTAAGAAGAGAAAGCTGCACGAAAGAGAAGATGCTATAGAAACCCGGTGACCGCGGTTCGAAGGCACCTTTCTCTTTTGAAAAAGAGAAACGTGCACGAAAGAGAAAACTTTCGTGGGTGCACGAGAGTCCGCGCGGGGCTATTTCACCTTTTTTTATCCCTTCGCAGAGGTAAAAATATTTAAACTCAGACCTCTTCTGAAATTGTATGGAATTAGAACTACCGATGCAGCTCCCAAGTGCGCCAAAGCAAGAACTCGACAGAATTGTCATAATTGCTGATGAAATATACATGGCACACATCAGAAACGGAAAAAGGGCAATTAAACCAATGATTGTAGACCCATTCTTGGGGGAACAGATTTCTTTTGTATCTTCATACGGAACTGGCCCTATGGAATCATCCTTAAGAGATGCACTAAATATGTTGGGTGTAAATGAAATACAGATCGAAATTGATTCCCTCAAAGATAAGAGATATGTTGCAAATATGTATGCTAATGGCATATCAATTGGGCAATTCCACCTTGAAGAAATTTTATTTTATATTCTAACTGGAAAAGCAAAACTGCTTTGCTTAGATTCCCTTCTTAATGAGCCAGAAGAAACAACATTAGAATATACAAAAATTAAAGACATAAAAGTAAGAAAAACCCCACACATCTACATTCCAAGCGAACTAAAAGAGTTCGAATTATTGGAAATCCAGAGAAAACGCGAATCTGACGAAGACTTTACTTATGACATATTCTTTAATAGGGATGGAACGAAATTAGTTATAAATACAGACCCTGAAAATGTTCCTTTTTTCGCAAATAGATTCATCAAAAATGTAAGCAATGAAGATTATTACTTAGAAAGAAGAGAAGACTCATACAGATCATTCAGAAAATTGCTAAAGAAGATGGGTGGAAAAGTTACGAGAGTTATAGATGCAAGTGAACATAGTTTATATGAAAGCAGGATAGAACAAATTGTAGCACTTGGCACTTTTGTAGTTGGAATATCAAAAGAGGGAAAAGAGCAGCTATTTGTAATGCCCCCCTATATAGCAATCCCACTTGCAATTGAGAAAAAAAGAATATTTGTGGGGAACATAAGTAAAAGAGAAGAAAAACCGTATGAAATGATTTTCAGCTAAAGTGACTCTATCTCCTTTTTCTCCCTTTGAATTTTTTCTATTTTTTCATCAATTTTCTTCCTGAGCTCCGAAGATTCTAATGCAATTAATTCCCCACCGCAAGACGGGCAAAAGAACATATATTCCATGGCTTTAGCGTAAGAATAACTTTTGTCACAACGCTTGCAGTAGAAAACCTGTTGCACATCAAGTGCTTTCTTCCTTAGTTTTATTATTTCCTCATCCTTCTTTCTAATTAACAATTCCTTTAATCTATCTGGGTGTGCAATCCATGAATATATGAACCATCCCTTCTTCTTGTCTCTTTCCCTAGAAAATGAAACCAACTTATATTCATATAGCTTGTATAGCAATGAACGAACAAAGTTAATTTGAAGATTAACCTTGTCAGCAAGAGTAAACTCATCAATTTCCTTTCCAACTTTTATAAGATAAGAAAATACAATTAAGCCCTCCTCACCAGCGATGTCTCTTATAAATTCTTTTGCGTCCTCCCTTTCCATAAGCTTAACAGCATGAGGATGGGATAACCTTTTTGGCGTAAGTACAACCTTCTTTGCTTTCTTGGTTGTTTTCTTCTTAACTGGCTTCCTTTTGACTTTCTTCTTTGTCACTTTTCTCTTTGCTGGCTTCTTAACTTTTTTTGCCCTCTTAACTGCCTTGCGGGTGACCTTCTTTTGCTTCTTTGGTTTTTTCTTGACCTTCTTGGTCACTTTTTTCTTTGGCTTCTTAGCTACTTTCTTTGGTTTCTTCTTTGGTTTTACTTTCGTTGCTTTCTTGGTTGTTTTCTTCTTAGCTGACTTCTTCGCAGCTTTCTTCTTTTTTGTTAAGGCCTTCAAGCCATTCAACAATCCCATCTTAACTTCACCTTTTTAGAGTACAAACATAAATATAAACTTCACCCAACTAATTTTACAAGCCATGGGCCAATAAAGTTAAACACAATTAAAGTTATGTAAAAGGCAGAGGTTGCATTCACAATCCACAATCTAACTTTATCATTATTTATGACATAGCCCAACAAATCATATAGCACTCTTCCACCATCAATTGCCCACACAGGTATACAGTTAATTAAACCTACAAAAAGATTGATAAGTGCAACCCACTTTATAACGCCGAAAAGCCAAATGAAAACATCTACCCAAAATCCGTATTTTTCCTTAGCTGACGAAGAAATGTGATATGCCTGAGTAACAACCACACCAATATAAGGACGTGAAGAGTCCTGTGGATTTACAGACGTATTAAAAGTGAATGTGCCATTCAAAGTAGTAATCGTAACCGCATCGCCAGGATGTACATCTTTCATTGCATTTATGAAATCGCTGATTGTAGCTATAGAAACATTGTTAACTGAAACAATAACATCTCCTTCTTTTAGACCTGCATTATATGCTGGTGCATTAATATCTAAGGAAGTTATGTTCGCCCCATCATTGATAATAATGTTATTCATCACCGGTGCAAGTACAAGCGAAATGAACCCAATTAGAATACCCCACATAACAATGTTAGCAAATGGTCCTGAAGACAAAATTCTCAATCTTGAAAGTTTGCTTTTAGTTAGCATTTGCTTCTCGTCAAGCTCAACAAATGCAAGGGGAAGGAAAGCAAACAAACCAACGCCTGTTGATTTCAATCTAATTCCTTCCATGGCGGCTACAATTCCATGACTAAATTCATGGACAATTATGAGAACACCAATTGCAATAATGCTTGGCCAAAATGGAACTGTAATTCCAGGAAGGAGTAATTCAACCCCTTGACCACCTGTCCCTTGAATTATCTTTAAAAGATTTTGAAAAAGGGAAACCCCAACTAAAAGCATACCAAAAACAACCACGGGAATAGCAATTGTTGAAAAGATTTTCCAAAAAACGCGATATTCAGCAAGGCGGCGCATAAATTCAAGGCCCTTTTTTGTCCTATATGTTATGAAAACCTTGTTCATTATCTTTATTCTCGCCCTATACTTGTAAATTAACAAAGCAATTACAGCGTAGAATATAACAGCTGAAATCAAATCCAAATTCATGAAAATAGCAAAGCCGATATTGTTTATAAAGTTAATTCACATTTCCAAAAAGATTAATAAATCCTCCAAAGTTTGATGAGAGTATGGATGAAGAAATTTATTGGGCAGACAAAATCGCAAACAAAGTAGCAGAAAAAAATAAGGAAGTATATGTAGTTGCAAGCGGGATAACACCTAGTGGAACAGTACACATTGGAAATTTTAGAGAAGAGATGACAGTAGACATTGTAAGAAGAGCACTTGAATCAAAAGGTGTAAAAGTAAAATATATCCATTCTTGGGATGATTTTGATAGATTTAGGAAAATACCAAAAAATGTGCCAGAAGAGTGGAAAAGATATATAGGTATGCCTGTAGCAAAAGTTCCTGACCCATGGGGATGCCACGAAAGTTATGCAGAACACTTCGAAAAAGAGTTTGAAGAGGCTGCAAAAGTTGTTGGAGTAAATCCAGAATATATCTATGAAAATCGAGAATATTCCTCATGTAGATATAAAGATGGAATAAAAGAAGCCCTAAATAAGAGAGGAAAAATAATTGAAATTTTAAACAGATTTAGGAAAGAACCTTTACCAAATGATTGGTATCCTATTCAAATTTATTGTACCAAATGTGGTAAAGATTCTACAAAAGTAGCTTCGTATGATGGAGATTACAAAATAAAATACAAATGCGAATGTGGAAATGAAGAAGAGATTGACTTCTCAAAGCAAGGAGTTGTAAAGCTAAGGTGGAGAACAGATTGGGCTATGAGGTGGAAGTTTTACGGTGTTGATTTTGAGCCGGGTGGCAAAGAACACTCAACTCCTGGAGGAAGCAGAGATACAAGTTCAATAATATCAAAAGAGGTTTTTAACTACGAGCCACCAATTTACCAAATGTACGACTTTGTTATCCTGAAGGGTCAGGGAGGAAAAATGTCTGGTTCCCTTGGGAATGTAATCGCGCTAAAAGACCTAAACGAAATTTACTTACCTGAGATTGTTAGATTTTTCTACGCTGGAACTCGTCCAAATAAAGAGTTTGCAGTTCCAATGGATGATGAAATATTTAAGGTATATGAAGATTTTTACTTCACGGAAAGAGTTTATTTTGACAAAGAAGAAACCGATGAAAAAAGAAAAAAACACTTGAAAAGAGTTTATGAAATGTCAGTTATAGAAATGCCGAAAGAATTGCCAATTCAGATCCCATTCAAGTACATTGTATTCTTATCTCAGATTTACAAAAAAGATGAGGATGTACTTGAGAAGCTAAAACAAACTGGACATCTGAAAGAGGATATGACGGAATTTGACAACAAGAGAATAAAAATGCTAATTGAAATGGCAAGAGCTTGGGCAGAAAAATATGCGGATGAAAGGTACAAATTCCAAATACATGAAGAAAAACATTTTGAACTAAGTGAAGAAGAGAAAAAAGCAGTTAAGATGCTAATTGGAAAAATCAATTCTCTCGACGAAAACACGCTTTATGAAATTGGAAAAGAAAGCGGACTCGGAAAAGAATTCTTTAAAATGTGCTACAAAATTTTGTTAAACAAAGAAAGAGGTCCAAGATTGTTTGAATTAATTGAGAATGTTGGCAGAGAAAAAGTAAAAGAAATTCTTGAAAAGTACTTATAATATTAACAAAAGTCGTGCTGTTTCCTTTACAGATGGCTCTTTTCTCCCTCTCCACACATTTACAGAATTATCAACAACTTTGTCTGCCACTTTAGCCACTAATTCACTTTCCTCGCCAAACAAATAAACTAATGAAGGGAGCAAAGAATAGCACTCTGGATAGACAGAATCCGGCGACGCCCATGAAAGAGCATCTTTATACCTAGGATACAATTCTATAGGATCATATTCTGTAAACAATTGATGCTCCTTTTTCATAATCTCCTCTTCAACTACATCCTTTAGATTCTCTCTATATTTTCTAATGTCGATAAGCTTCGGATATCTTTCGAGAAGCTCTAACCCAATCACACTATTTGTAATAGAGATTTCATCTTTTTTTGAAAATTTAAATGGAAGATAACCCTGTTCTTCAAACAAATTAATTATCTTGTTCACCTGTGTATCGAGAAATGATTTTAAATCAATATAATCAATGTTCACAAGACGGCTATGCCTTAAAACCTCAAGACAGGAAAGAAATTCGTGTACATTCTCCTTAATCCCATGATACCAGTACTCATCGAAAAGTAAATGATTTTCTGCTCTTCGTATTCTAGCCTTTATTGATTCTATGCGGGAGGATTCACTAAATACCTCAATACTATATCTTCTTAGTGCTTTTATTGCTTCTGCAGTTGCCTCTGGGGATGAAACTTCTATTATCAATTCTAAATCTCCCATTGGTGGGAAACCACCATCATCTTGATGATATGGTGGATGAGTAGCAGGTATATTCTCAGTCGCATCTATTTGAGACCTTAAGAGAAAATCAATACCTCTCTTTATTGCATCATCGTATATACCACTTTCGTTATATTTAATCAATGCTCGGAGTGCTAATGCTGTTGAAATAGTCCCACTAGCGTTTATAACCTCAGGATAAGGGCTAAACCCACCACTATGAAAATCCCCTTCTTTTATGTATTGTTGGTTTACTAGCCATTCCAACAATCTTTCTTTATCTATCATGAAGTAGTAAAAAGCAAAAGAAATATATATAACTTTCTGAGATTTTACAAGAAATTTTCGAAAAATTTATAATAAATAAAAGAAAATATCTAATCATGAGAAGAGGGAAGAAAGTTGTACAAGAAAATTTAAGCCAGATAGACGAAAAGGATAGAAGAATAATTGCGATCCTATCAAAAAACGGTCGTGAAACTCTCGTCAACATTGCAAAAGAAGTTAAGATGTCTGTTGATGCAGTTAGGATAAGAATTAAAAAATTAGTTAAATCTGGAGTTATATCTGGATTTACCATTGTTAAAAGTTATAAAAAATTAGGTTATCCACTAAAGGCTGACATATTAGTTAAATTACAAAATTTTACAACCAAAAGCCTAGATGAGTTCATTAATTATTTGAAGAAAATACCCCAAATAATAG
>JAGGYW010000021.1 GCA_021162365.1 Nanobdellota archaeon | reverse complement strand
TATTTTGAGATTATCACTACCACCATAAAAAGAAGAAGCGGTGCAGCTAGGAACAATATTAAATCGAGAATAAACAGAGGTAGCCCTACCGTGTATCCTATTAGATACCTGTGAAGTCTTGATTTGTCTGCAGCTTTTTCTATACGCGAGTACCAGCTGCTTGGAAGGATTAATCCGTATTTCTTCATTATATCACTATTAAAGCGCCGGGGCTGGGACTCTCGTGCACCCGCCAAGAGTTTCTCTCTTAGCGCAGGTTCTCTCTTTTCCAAAGAGAGAAAGTGCCTTCGAACCCAGACATCCCGAAGGAAACTGGCTTTCCAACACCTTTTTGGTGCAGCTTTTTCCTAAAAAGGTGCCTCAAGGCCAGCGCCATACCAGGTTCCCTCACTTTCTTTGGTGCAGCTTTCTTTCCAAAGAAAGGTGCTTAGGCGACCCCGGCACTAAGAAAAGAAAAGAAATCTTTTTTATAAAACTTTACTCTTTTACGCTTTTGTACACCCAGTACCCACCTTTTTTGCCGAGCACTTCAATATTGCCAAATATTTCCTCCATTTTGTCTGCGAGTCTTTGCCCGCCATGCCTTTTTCTTACAACCATTTGTAGACTTCCTCCCTCTTTAAGATGTTCATATGCTCCTTCGATTAGCTTGTAGCATACTTCCAGCCCCGCTGTTTGTGGCGGATTTAATAGTATTACATTAAACTTCTCATTCTTGAGCGCCGAAAAGAAGAAGCTTTGCTTTGCAGTTGCATTACTCACATTGTTAATTTTTATGTTCTTTTTTGCACATTCTACAGCACGCTCGTTTATATCCACGAGTGTGACTTTGCAGCTTGGACACATTTTTGCGGCAGCTATGCCGATAGCACCATATCCACATCCGAGATCAAGTATCTTGTCTCCTCTTCTAAATTGCATGTAGGTAATTAATGTTAATGTTCCGAGGTCTATCTTTCGCGGAGAAAAAATTCCTGACGCTGTTATGAAAGTTAATGGAATACCGTTTATGTTTGCTTGGAATTTGTACTCCTTCTTTTTTGACTTTGGTTTTTTTACAAAGTAGTGTTCGTGACGGGATAAACGGACCATGATTTCACCTTTAAAGATAAGTATATAAGAGCTAATTGCTTTATAAAAAATTGGGGTGAAGTTATGAGTGTGATTGCGTATGTATTTCTAACCGTTAAAAAGGGCGGAGAAAATAATGTAGCTGAGCTTTTAAAGAAAATGGAAGGGGTTTTAGATGTAGCGGAGCTATATGGCGAATACGATGTTATTGCAAAGGTTAAGAAAGAAAGCATGGAAGATTTGCAAAAGTTTTTAATAAAAAACATCCGTTCAATTAAGGAAGTTGAACAAACTTCGACCATGATTGCAGTAAGTGAGAAACATGGCGACAATTGATGACTTCCAAAAGTTGGACATACGTGTGGGTAAAATTATCTCTGCTGAAATTCATGAAAAGGCAAGAAAGCCTATGTATAAGTTAAAAATTGATTTTGGAGAGGAGATTGGACTTAAGAACGCCGTTGCAGGTATAACTGAGTTCTACAAAGCAGAAGATTTAGTTGGGAAAACTGTGGTTGCAATAGTAAATCTTGAGCCAAAGACAATCGCAGGTTTTACTTCTGAGTGCATGACTCTTGGGGCATTGGAGGGGGATAAATTCGCTCTATTGACTCCAGATAAAGAAGTAAAGCTTGGGAGTAAAATTTATTAACTATGCAGTAATAGCATTTCTTATGGCGGGAAGGAAAACCCTTGAAGAGAGACTTGGAATCCCATCTAGGGATGAATTTCTTAAGCGTCTTAAACAGTTGTATAATGAAGGCGGTAGATTAGAGGAAGGTACTCCACTATATAGGTTAGCTTTTAAGAATAGATTTGCTTGGGGTCTTGTAGATAGAGATGGTAGATTTTCTATAAGATATCTTGAAGAGCAGATAGGTGCGGAACCAAGAAAAACTACGGTTGAGAAGATATGGAGTAGGGAAAATATTCTTTATTGCATACGATTTTTTGAGGATGTTGGGGTTGGGTTTAACTCTACAAATACGACAAAATGTAAAATCCCACTCCCAGACGGTAGAATGGTGGTAACTTCTCCACAGAGAGTTTATGCTGTTGCTCAAAGGAGAGATTATTTTTATGAAAATGATAGATTTGTTGGAGTGGATGGATTGAAGCGCATGGCATATAACAATGGTGTTAACATAGATATAAAAAGCGAAGTTATAAGACACTTAGTGGATATGAATGGAGGTATTATTTTTAATGGTGTTTTGCTGAATTCTAATCTGTCATGGGAGAAGTTAGAAGAACTTGTTGGGGTAGGCAGAGAGGAGCTTATTGCAGAAGCACTTGGGAATGGAGGGTAAACTTATTCTTCACCTTTGCTTGGACGCTGTCGAGGATAAACTCCAATAGGCATAGTGACTCTGTCAAGTTTTACTGCGATTCCTTTTTCTGCTTCCACCATACCTTGGGAGCGCATTTGGGCAATGCCAATTCCAACTAATTCATTTTTCGAAGTCATGACTGCAACTTCCATACCTTTTCTAATCCCGTCTTCAACTTTTGAAATGCCTGGAGCAGCTAATGGAGCTCCGTGGGTAAGGGAATCGACAGTAGAATCGAGCACCCAAACCTTTGGAACGAGTTTTGTGACAACTTCCATGGGCTGAATACAATACCTTAGAAACTTTTCATTTCCATCTTCTTTCCAAAAGGCGTAAGCGTCCTCTAAATCTTGGAGAGTAACTAATCTTTCATTTTCGTTGAATCCTCCCGCCTTTGTTCTTCTTAGCTCAACCATGTGGGCACGTGTTCCTGCCATTGCACCAAGCTGCTCGCAGAGACGCCTTATGTATGTTCCTTTCTCTGCTCCAACTCTAAACAGGACGTCTCTTCCTTTTTTCTCCAAGAATTCTATGTAATAAATCTCTCTTTCCCTTTTCACTCTTTTTACATGCGAGCGTTTTGGAGGAATTTGCTCAATTTTCCCGACAAATCTTTTCATGGCATCTCTAATTTTACCTTCATGAATATCAGAATGCAGATGCATTAACGCGACATATTCTTTTCCGGAGAGAAGAAACAATCGCATTATCTTTGTTGCGTTGTCTAATGCAATTGGGAGAACTCCTGTAACTGCTGGATCTAAAGTTCCCCCGTGTCCAGCCTTTTTAACATGGAGGATTTTTTTGACCCAATCACTTACCTGGTGGCTAGTGGGTCCTTTTGGTTTGTCAAGATTAATAACTCCATTTTTAATGTACTCTTCAATGGGTCGTTCCTCTGGAATATACCCATAGTTAGGATTTGTTTCCTCTTCTTTTCTTACCAAAATTTCTGGTTTTTCTCTTTTCTCGTATGGAAGTAACCCCATTGTAAAAAATTTAAATATAAGTAACTATTTAATAATTATCCTATGAAACAAAAAAAAGCAGTAGTTGTGGGAAATTTAGCTATACGACACGAAATAAAAGGAAGGAAGAAGATAACCATTCTTGCAGGAGGTTCTTATTTTGCAGCTCTACAGCTTGCAAAGCTTGGGTTTGATGTAACTTTAATCTCCCGTCTTTCCTCTGATTTTCCTCAGAAGTATTTGAAGAAAATAAAAACAGCTGGAATAAAATTGCTTCGGCAGCCGTCTTGGGAGTCTACAGAATACGATGTCCAATACCATAAAGATGGTACAAAGACAGTAGTTGTTCATTCTGATGCAGGTCCAATAATGAGCGTGCCACGTATAGACGCAGATTTAGTTCTTATCTCTTCATACATTGGGCATATTGGTCTTGATGTGTTTAAGATATTGCGAAGAGAGGATAACTTAATGGTTCTTGATGCGCAAGGATTTACTAAGTATAAGAAACAGGATGGTGAACTAACTTATGTTCCATGGCTTGAAAAAGAGGATTATTTAAAGTATGTTGATATTTTGAAATTAAATGCCTCAGAATTGTATTACTTATCTGGTAAAACCACTGTTAATTCCGCAGCTGAGCTTTTAAAATTAGGACCTAAGATAGTCGCGCTTACATTTGGAGATAAAGGTTCATATATATTCTATGATAAGAAGTATATGAAGGTCCCTGTTTACAAGGATGTCAAGTTTGTTGATAAAGCTGGGGTTGGTGATGTTTACACTGCAGCTTTTGCAGCTAAGTATCTGGAAACAGAAGATATAACTGAAGCTGCATATTTTGCAGCAGCTGCAGCTTCTTTCTGTGTTGAAAAAGTTGGAGGTGAGGGAGTAGCGGGCATTAAGAAGATAAATAAAAGATTCAAGATATTAAAAGATATTTTCTTAGTTTGATTTTGTTTGTTCTTCTGCTGCTTTTAGGGCTTCTTCAACAATTTCATCTTCTGATTTTTTGCTTTTCTTTGTCGGCTTAGCTATTGTTTTCTTTCTTGGGCGAACCTTTTTTGGTCTTTCCCCACCCTTTCTTGGCTTTTTGTTCTTAACTTTCGGTTCGTGCTTTTCTAAGATGCCTTTCTCTTCAAAAAGCTTCTTTACTTCTTCTGTTGACGCTCCCTTTTTGATCTCAAATTTTTCTGGGAGAAGTTCAATATGGCTAATGTTACATTTTCGTCTTTTTACATTTCCATCTATGAGAACAAATGTGTCATCCATTATATCCACTATAATTGCTTTTTTGCCAGCTTCCCTGCCAGCTATTTTTACACATAATCTTCCAACTTCTATCATGCTCCTCCCCTCACTTTAGCTATAATTTCTTTTCTCATACACCTAGCACATAGCTCGGGCATTGTTCTTGAAGGTCTTTTTTGGGATTTTGAACCTCTGCTTGAAGCACCATGAATTGGTTTTCCACAGATTTTACATTTTCTCTTAACATTGTTTCTTTTTTTGTAATGGGTTTTTAGTTTCCCCCCTGGGGTTCTTGTTCTTTTCCTTGTTTTGCTTCTTGCTCTTAGCATTGGTCTTACCATCATTCCCACTTCCTTAAATATACATTTTTCAATGCCTTATTTAAAATTGTTGATGTTAGTATGGAAATTAAAATGTATGTACCAAGCCACCCAATTTCATTTCCAATGAATGGAAGTTTGAATGGCAGTTTTATGAACACCATCTTTGGTGGTGTCACTTGAATGTTTAAGTTGTCTTTATTTATACTTATCTCTTTATTTACGCCAATTAGCGAAGTATTTACTTCCTCGCCATTTATAAAAATTTTGCAGTCATTTGAATTTACAGCGGCGGTTATCACTTTGTCTCCACTAATTGTTTCATTAATTCCAAGACATGGTGATTCTATTGTTCCTTCCCCATCTATTTTTAGAGTTATTTGAGAGCCGACATCTATTGGTGCAAATGCAAATGTGCTACCAATCAAGTAAAATACAATGATATATGGTAAAAATGTGACAAACATGGGCTTAAATTGTTGTTTCATTATCTTCATGTTCATATCAAGGATTTCGTCTTGCTTTTTTTGAAATTCTTTACTTTTGGGGTCTATGCCCTTGAGCTCCTTTTGAAGCTCTTTCATCTTCTCCCTGGTTTCATTTACCATCTTTTCGTTTATTAGTAGTTTGTTTATGATGATTGTCATCACTGATAGTCCTACTGCAATACCTGCGATTGTTATAATTGGAGCCACCATTATTCCATCACCTTCCTAATCATCGGGTTCATTTCTGCCATGTGTGCTTTTTGTAAGTCCTCATATATCTTGTATATAATCATGACAGTTAAGATTATACCTGTACCTCTACTTAGGGCATCAAATATATCTGCAACTGCAGCTAGCGCACCAACAGTTAGTCCGCCAAGAATTGTTAGAGGGATTATATATCTTGCTAAGACTTTTTCAAGGATTCTTTTGTCTCTTCTAAATCCGGGCATGCTTAGACCTGAGTTTAATATTTGATCTGCGACGTCACTGGGGCTACTCTTACCCACATTGAGCCACAGATATGAAAAGAAGACAGAACCTATAATCATAAATGAAGCGTAAAATAATGTGGATTTAAGTGCATCCATGTTAAACCCACTTTCAAATATCTTTGATATGGATGGGTGTTGTATATACTTTGCTATTCCTGAAACTGGGACTTGAGTATATCTTCCACCACCAATTTGGACTGTTTCAAACTCTCCAAGTATGGGTATTCCGGCGTTTGCCATCATTAATGCCCACATCTGTAGACTGGCAATTAATGCGGCAGTCAATATGACTGGTATGTTTGAGGTGTAGAACCATTTGATAGGCCATTTTATCCCAAAACCCCTTACTTTTCCAAATGAAAGCGGAATGTTTATCTGCACACCAGAGAAATAAACCGCCATTAAGAATACAGCTATGGTTGCAATTATACTAATGAATGGCCAGAATGCAAGCGCTGAATTACCGCTTGCTACAAGGGAAATTATCTTTGGTATTGCACCTATCGGGAGCTGCATTCGCGGGTCCGGGAATGGAGAGAATGCTTTTGTTACGATTTGTCTTGAGACCCCTGCCGCAATAAATAAAGATATACCTGAGCCAATCCCCCATTTGCTTGTTACTTCATCAAGGAGCATAAGGATTAATCCACCTGCTATTAATTGAAGTATTAAAATGGAAGCACCGACTATTCCCGGTACTGCAGGAGGTAATGCTCCTGAAAGCACATATGCTGCGTTTTCGAAGATTATGAAGAATATTGAAAAGAACTTTTGGTATCCTTGGAATTTTTTTCTGCCTTCAGGTGTTTTTAAATCAACTTTAATTACTTCTGCCCCGACAAGTAGCTGAAGCATGATAGATCCAGTTACGATTGGACCGATACCTAATGAGATAAGAGAACCAAAGTTCGCTGCTAGTAAAATTGATAAAGTTTCAAACTGGGCAACATAATTTCTGTTAAGTCCGTAAAGGGGTGTCAATGAAAGTACAAAATACAGAATTAAAACTACTCCTGTCCATATTAGTTTTTCTTTAAGTGTGAGCTTCCTTATTGGCTTTACAACTTCTGGGAAGCTCGAAAAAATTTGTTCAAATCCCATTTTATCCACTTATTATTTTTCCGCCTGCAGATTCTATTTTGTTTTTTGCGGTCTCTGTGAAAGAATTTACTTTTACAGTTATTTTGTTTTTTACTTTGCCGCTGCCAAGTAGTTTTCCGTATCCTAACTTAGTTAAGTCAATTTCATTCCCTAGTTTGTTGGCAAGTTTGTCTAAGTCACCAACATTTATTGCTTTTGGATGGAAGTTATGTTTTTGTTTTACACTCTTGAATCCCTTTTCGCGTGAGCTTAACTCGGGATATTTTATTAGCATTGTTTTTCTGTGGCCTGCACGTTTGTTTATACCTGCCTTTCCTCTACCTCCACGGTTCCCTGCTCCACGAGCCCTCTTCCCGCTACCTCTGCCTGTTTTTCTTCCTCTTATTTTTCTTGATTTTTTTCGGTGTCTTATCATATCATCCTCTCCAAAAGTGAGTTGATGTTTTTACCACGATACCCAAATACTCCACCAAGTGAAAATGGTTTTTTCATGCCTTTTCTTTCAAACCCTTTAGTTGGTGGTTTAAGTCTGAAGAATTGTTTTAGCCCAGGAATATCTTTGAGGGTCATTTTTCCATCTACGATTTCTTTTGCAACATCTTCAACATTTTTGCCTGTTTTTTCTTTAATGTATTCTTGAGTCAGTTTTTTGTTTCCAGGAAGTCGCCCTCTCTTTTCAAGAAGTTGTTTTAGTATGTTCTCGTCTATTTCTCCCCAAGTTATATACCTATCAACTTTTTTGAGCATGCCAATTATTTCTTTTCTATTTGGCATGATGGTGCAGTGGTGTTTTCTATATAATCTAAGTAGTTGTAATGTTTTCTCTACTTCTTTCTTTACGTTTACTTTCCCTTTTATTCTTATTACTGCGATTGCCATCTTAATCACTTAAGCTACCTTCCTTAACTCCTGCCTTTTTCACAAAATTTTCGTTTGTTTTCGTTTTTGTTAGTTGCTTTAGAGCATTAAAGCATGCAAATGCAAGATTAATTCTTGTTGATGTTTGCCCGAATGTTTTACTCCATACATCTTTGATTCCTGCTAGGCGTAGGATTTTTTTACATTCATCTGCTATACACAATCTTAGCCCTTTTGGAGCGGGTTTTATTATTATCTTTGAACTCCCCATTTTTCCTTCAATTGTAAATGGAATTGAGTGTGGGTCTCCACATGCACATTCCCAGCTGCCACAGCCTCTTTTAATTTTGATTATGTTTAATTTTGCATTTCTAATTGCCTTTTCTTTTGCAGGTACGGTTTCTCCCGATTCTCCAAGTCCAATTCCAACATATCCGTCTTTATTTCCTACTGCTGCCAAGCATGTGAATTTAATTTTTGAACCATCCCCTGTTTTCTTTTGGGTTTGCTTGAACGCTCTTCTTTTTCCACCACCGAACTTACCTTTTGATTGGCCAATTAGTATTAAATCTACTTCAAGATTTGGCACGAGGATGTCTACTATCTCAGGTTCTTTTATCTTTAGTCCTTGATCGAGAATTTCATCTATTGATTTTATCTTTCCTTCCTTTACCATTCTTCCAAGCTTTGTTTTTGGTACCCAATCTTCTAAATTGCTCATCCGTGCTCACCACTTATTCTTTTTTTAACTTCCTGGAAGTGTTCAACAAAGTTTTCAGGCTCAAGTTTATTTTCTAAAATCTTTGAAAACTTCCTTTCGTATTCCTCTGGATTTTCAGCTTTTAATATCTTGGCATAATCTGCAATGTGATATCCTTGCACTACCCTCTCCTGAGGGAAGACTTTTTCATCGTGAGGAATATTTAGTCCGCCATCAATTGCACCTTTTAATGCAGCATATATTCTACATCCCTTTGTCAGGTTGTATAGTCCGGTATCTAAAATTGCATCATTTATTCCTTTTCTAATTGCTTTGAGTGCACATAAGTATCCTGTTAGGTAAGCTGCAGGAATATTTCCGGTGTGGCCTTTATATCCATACTTCTTAAGTTGTAAAGATGAAACAGAGATTAATGTTTCATCCCCTTTTGGAGTATATTTTATTATTTGACATACAACACTATTGTTTGATTTTCTTACTACAAATCTCAACTTTCCTGATTTAAGTAACTCTAATCTCTTCCTATAATTAGTCAAACCTTTCCTTCTTCTTCTGTATTTGACTACATATCTTGGTCCTTCAGCCATTTTATTCCCTCTTAAGTTTTTCAATATATGATTTCAAGTGAGCTGTGCTTCTGAAAAAGTTACCTTTTGCTTTTGAGTATAAACTTCTATAAACTTGTGAGCTTAACTTTCCTGATGCTTTTAGGGATTTTAGCACTCTCCTTAGTGGTCTTATCCTGTTTATCCACTTCCTTTTTTTGTTTGTTCTTGCTTTTTCTGCACCTTTTCTGCTGCCGTGCCCTTTCCTTCTTCCTCTTTTTCTCTGTGATTTAAGCATTTTTGCTCTTGCTCTACTCACACCCACTTTTGGTTTTGCTTTTATTAATCCTTGGGCAATTAGCCCGCGAATATCTTCTTTTGTGATTGCTTTTGAAATCTCCTCAGCACTATCAGGATCCATCCAAACTCTACTTTCGCCGACTTTCAGGATTTTTGCTGCAATCCTTCTTTGGAGGTCTAACTTCATTTCTTAACCTCTTTTTTATTTTCTTTTAGGTATTCTTCCGGTTTTCTAAGGTTAACAATTTTTATTTTCATGCTAAGTGCTTTTTCTACGATTTCAATTTTCTTTTTCTTACCCACATTTGCAATTTTTATTGCTTCCTCTTTTGGATTTACCTTTTCAAGCTGGGAAATATTTTTAATTTCAACAATTTTCAAGCCACTTGTGTGAATTCCTTTTATTGACTTTGGTGAAGCATAACCAATATCGGGCGATGCCCCCTTGTGATAGCTAAGTAATTTCTTTACTCTTCCATGCATTCCCTTAGGTTTCCTCCAAGTTTCCTTTACTCTTTTCCTTGAGGCACCCACCCTAGGGAACTTCGGTTTACTTTTCCTCAATTTTTTGATTTTGCTCATTTTACTTACCCTTTTCAACTATGAAAATTCCATCTTGGAATACCCTTCTGTCTTTACCAACAATTCTTGTTGTACGTTCTATGTTTGCTGCAGTTTGGGATACTGCTTCTAAGTCTATTCCTGTTACTGTTATATCCTGCTTTTGCACTTTAACTTCCACTCCTGGAAGTATGTTTGCTATTCTTGGGGACCTTTCCCCTATGAAGTTTTCAATTATGACTTTATTTCCTTCAACCTTTACAGTCGTTGGAAAGTGAGTATAAATTACTTTTAGCTTGTAAGTGAATCCTTCTTGCACACCTTTAATCATGTTTTGGATATGGGCTGCGAAAGTTTTTATCAATCTTTTTGCTTTTCTATTTTCTCCTTCAGAGCTTAACTTAATCTTCCCATCTTCCACAGTTATTTTTATCGTTGGATAGGATAGTTTTTTCTTTACTTCGCCGAGCTTTCCAGCTACATACATCATCCCGTTTTCATACCTTGCTTGCACGCCTTCAGGTAGTGCTACAATCTCTTCCATTTTCATCCCTTAATATACATATGCTAATAGCTGTCCTCCAAGCCTTTCTTTTTTTGCTTTTTCTTGCGTCATTATACCTTTTGTTGTTGAAACAATTAACATTCCAAACCCTTTAGCTGGCAAATACCTTTTTTCGAATTTTTCGAAGTTTGAAAATGATGTGGAAAAACGCGGTTTTATTGCACCACAATTGTTTATTGCACCTTTAAGTTTTATCTTTGCAATTCCACCCCTGCCGTCTTCTATAATTTCAAATTCGCCGATGTATCCTTTTTCATGCATTAATGATAATATGTTTTTAAGTAGTTTTGAAACTGGTTTAACTACGCATTCTGATTTTCCTTTCATTTCCGCATTTTTTATTTGTGATAGTGCATGTGCGATTATGTCCATCTTCACACCTCGTGACCATATTTTTTGAAGCCGAGTTCTAATGACATCTCTCTGAAGCACTGCCTACATAGGTGGAGACCATACTTTCTTATGTGGGCACCGAACTTGCCACATCTTTCACATCTTCTTGTGCCTACACCATGGCTTCTTTTCTTTGGCTTGCTGTGCTTCAAAAATCTCTCTCTTTTTGCCGGCTTGTGTTCAATTTGCTTCAGCAATTTTGTATAACTTTTAATTGTCAATTGTATCACCTTAATAGTAACTTGTCCTCTTCTTTTCTCCAATGTATATTCCGAACTTTTCTTTGAAAAAGTCCATAGCCTCTTCTTTTGTTATCCTGTGGGCTTTTCCAATTTTAGCAGTTCTATATGCTCTTCGTTTTGTTCTTGTTCCACCCTTTCTTTTAAGGGTGATACAAACATCAAGACCAATTATTCCAAGGGATGGATCATATTTTACTTCAGGTATGTGAATATATTCTTTTATTCCAAATGAAAGGTTGCCTTCTTCATCGAATTGCTTGGGGTTTACCGTATTGTCAACAGCCTTAAAGAGACGTTTCAACATCTCTATTGCTTTTTCTCCCCTTAGGGTTGTTTTTACTCCTATTGCGAGTCCGGGTCTTACTCCCCAGCTCGGTATTCTTCTTTTTGCGTGAGTTACAACGACTTTTGAACCTGCTATTCTTTCGAGCAATACTTTTGCTTTTTCTAATTTATCTCCTGCTTCACCTACACCTACATTTAGTGTAATCTTTTCTATCATTATTTCTCTCATTGGATTTTCTTTTTTATCACTCACTTTCTTCACCAGGTAATTTTATTTCAGGTTTTTCTTTGCCAATTACAAAAACATACTTCTTGAGGGTTTCAAAGGTTTTACCATCGCTTGTTTGCAAGGTTACTCTGTCTGGATTTGAACCAGGCATAGGCTTAAAGTCAATAACTTTTGCAACTTCCCCTATGTGTGTACCATCTGTGATGTAAACATAAACTTCTTTGTCAAGTGGAAGATGCTTTTTGATTTCTTGTTCTGGAAGGGAAATTATTATTGTATCCCCTGTTTTGTAGCTTGTTTCGTTTGTAAGCACATTTCTTCCATCATGTAAGTTTAGTTGTATCTTCCCACCTTTTACTGCCTTTTTGTTTTTTATTTTGCACGGCTTTAATTTTGCTTCACTCTCATTTATTTCCACAAGCTTTACTTTTCCTTTGTTGTCAAATAAAAATCTGAAGTTTACATTAAGCTCTGGTATGGATATGACATCCATAAGTCCAACAGGGAATTTGTAATTGGTTCTTATTTTTTGATCTACCATGACCTTTTTTGCATTTAGGACTTTCTTTGATTCACGCGCACTTTTTGTTATTTTCAGTAAATCCCTTAATATGATTGCTAAAGGTAAGCTGCTATCTTTTGGGTGCGGTCCTGGATTTACTTTAATCACATAGTGTGCTTCTTTCTTTAGTATAGGGTACACCTTTGGTGACACTAATCTGTGCATGTGCTTGCTCATTTCTTTTCACCTTTTACTTTCATTTCAATCTTGGATTTTCTTATTTTATCGGATAAGTCCACACCCGTAATTATTAGATTGGATGGGTGAATTGGAACTTTTGTGTTTGTTCCGTCTGCCTTTTGAATTTGGATTCCTTCAATATATACTTTGGATTTCTTTGGTAAGACTCTTTCTACCTTTCCTATCTTCCCTTTGAATGCGCCTCTTACAATTTTTACTTCATCTCCTTTTCTCACGCCAAAGCTTCTTATCTTGTATTTTGCCCTTAATTCTTTTGATAGGTGAACCATAACTCCTTTTCTGGCTAGTCTTTTCGGTTCTTTCTTCCTGTTTTTGCTTGGTTTTTTAGTTTTTGGCATTATACCACCATGCTTGAGATTCTTGTTATAAGTGGGAACCTCTCAATTACTTCGCGAGCGACAGGTCCTTTTATAACAGTTCCTTTTGGTTCTCCTTTCTTTAAGTCTTTCATGACAATTGCGGCGTTGTCCTCGAATTTTATTCTAACGCCGTTCTTTCTTCTATATTCTTTTCTTTGTCTGATTATGACGCAGGGCACAATTGTGTGTTTCATATCTGGGTTTCCAACTTTTACTGCACCGAGCACAACATCTCCGACACCGCACTTAGGAATTCTTGATTTTACACCTCTATATCCTTTGACTGCAATTATCTCTATCTCTTTCGCGCCGGAATTATCTGCTATTTTGACGCGGCTTCCAACTTGCAGCGCTTTTGTTACTTTTGCTTTAAGCCCTTTCATTTTCACCAACTTTTCCAATTATGACGAATTTCTTTGTTTTTGAAATTGGGCGACATTCACCGATAATTACGAAGTCACCCTCTTTGATATGTAGGCATGATGGTCTGTGAGCATTAACTTTTGTAAATCTCTTTTCAAATCTTTCATACTTAGGGAAATAAACTCTTCTTTCCCATTTTATGATTGCAGTTTTTGAGGGTTTTATACTTTCGACAACACCTCTAAATATTCTTCCCCTCACGCTTATCTTACCGTGGAATGGGCAGTTTATATCTTCACACACATCACTAGGTGATTCTATGCCGGGGATTCCAATATTTTTTGCTTTTTTCTTTTCCATTTTCAAACCCTCTTTTTTGGTATCGTTTTTTTAATTCTTTTTTCTGGTCTGCCGACCAGAAGTGCACCATCAACCTCCACGATTTCTTTGTTGAGTTTTATTCTCAGGGTGCACTCTTTTTTTATTATCTTTTTTTCTCCTTTTTTTGTTTCAATTGTGAGCATGTTTTTTGTCTCATCGACTATTTTTCCTTTCAGCCCGATGAGGCTTTTGTTTTTGCTTTTCACCACTTCTGCTTCGAGCCCGATTAATTCATGCTTTATGAGGTTTTTTGGTGTTATCATTTACCTCACTTCTATTTGGTCTTCTGTGAAGCCCGACTTTATCAGTATTTCCTTTGCTCTTTGTTTGTGTTCTCCTTGGAGTTCGATTGTATTTCCCTTGCTTGTTCCACCACATGCAAGCTCTGACTTGAATTTTTTTGTGAGTTTCTTTACGTCAATGTCTTTTGGGTCAAAGCCTTCAATTATGGTGGTTATCTTGCCATATCTTCGCTTTACCGTTCTTATTCGTATTTTCTGCTTCTCTTTTGCTATTGTTTCACAAACGCATAGCTCTTTTGGCAAACCACATTTTGGGCAAACTTCTGTCATCTTACTTTGAAACACCTCTTTCTCTTTTTATTGTTAGTATCCTGGCTATTGTTTTTCTTATTTCTTTTATTCTGCCAGGTTTATCTGGAGCAGCTCCTTGAGCTATTTTTGCTCTTGCTTTCATGAGTTCTTTCTTTAAGTCAAGGAGCTTTTTATCTAGCTCTTCGTCTTTCATTTTCCTTATTTCTTTAACATGTAATATTGCCATTTTATTTTGCCTCTTCAGTACTTTCCTCGTATTTTATTTCGACTTCTTTAGGGTATACTTGGTCAGGCATTTTTATGCCAGGTGGTAGTATTTTTACAGTTATCCCAACAACACCCGGCTTGAGTTTGATTACCTTGTATCCTTTTCTTACTTGGTTAACCGCTACATCTCCACATTTTGGTAAGTGTCCAGCATAAAACTTCCATGATCTTGCACGGGCACTTGGTACCTTTCCAGAGATTTGGATTTCGGCACCAACTGCGCCGGCTTTTAACATCTTTTCAATAGCTTTGTGACCAATTGCTTTAAATCTGGAAACTCCAAATTTCATTAACTGTGTTCCAACCCTTTCCGCCATTATTTGGGCATCTAACTCTGGAACATCAACTTCCCTCACTTCGACTACGGGTGATTCGAGCTTGAATTTGTTTTGGAGAGTTTCTTGAATTGTTCTTATGTTTAATCCTCCCCTTCCAACAATTAGACCTGGCTTTGATGAGTAGATGATTATGCTATAACCTACAGGTGTTTTTTGGATGTCTATGTGTGAAAATCCAACCCTCTCTAGTTTTTTCTCGAGGAATTCTCTAATTGAGTGTTCTCTTAGTTTGTCTTTGACAAATTTTCTTTCGACAACCATTTTACTTTTTCACCTTTTTCTTTTTTGCTTCCTTTTCTTTTTTCTCAGCAACTATGATTTCTATGTTTGCGTACCTTCCTCTTCTTTCTTTTGAGATTGCACGTTCACTCCGCGCGATTTTAACATAAAGCTTTTCTGGGTCTAAGTTTAGGTATGTTGCATTTGCAATTGCATTTTCTAAAACTTCTAATATGTACTTTGAAACTTTTACTGGGTATCTCCCAGCGCCAAACCCTTTTCCAGGTTTGTGTGGTGTATCCCTATTATATCTATAGTACCTTATTGGTCTCTTTTTTGCGATTACATCTTTTAGTAATCTCTTTGCTTTTTCTACTTCTTTTCCTTTTATCGCCCTGCATACTTCAACGGAAATTTTTGGTGAGATTGGTAAATATACACCTTTACCTTTTGCTTCTTCTACTTTTGGCTTTTTGACTTCTACTTTTTTCTTTTCTTTCTTTTCTGTTTTTGGTTTCTCGCCGGCAGCTTGTGCTTCTTTTTCTTCCTTCTTTTTTCTAGCTTTTTCTTCAAGTTTTTCCTTTGTTTTTTCCTGCCTTGCTTCGAGCTTTTCTTTTCCCATAGTATTGAAACCTCATTATTTAGTTGGCACAAATGCTGAACCTCTTGTAGCACCAACACCTGGTGAACTGTGTTGTACTTTCTTTCTTGTAATTGCGAATTCACCAAGGTAATGACCTAACATTTCAGGTGTTACATCGACTTTTACAAATTCTTTGCCATTGTGAACGCCAAATGTGAGTCCAACCATAATTGGGAGTATGACCATGCTTCTGCAGTGGGTTTTTATCATCTTTGGCTCTTTGCCAGCTTCGAGCTGCTCCCTTGCTTTTTTTATCTTCTTAAGAAGTTTCTTTTCTTCTTCTGTGAATCCTCTCTTGATGCTTCTTCTTTGCCGTGCTGGGATTAGCTTAATGAATTCATTAATATCCATATCTTTTAGTTCGCTGAATTTGTAGCCTCTATATGTAAATTCTTCTGCCAACATGATCACCTTTTCTTCCTTCCAGTTTTCTTTGCAGCTATGCTACCCACCTTTCTTCCAGGCGGTGCATTTCTTGGAGCAACTTTCTTCTTTGAGCTTTGGGTTGATCTTCTCTTACCACCAAATGGGTGGGATACAGCATTCATAGCCACACCGGACACCCTTGGCCAGTATTTTCCACGTGCTTTTGCCATGTGGTAATGCTTTCCAGCTTTTACAATTGGCTTTTCTTTTCTCCCAAAGCCAGCAACCAACCCTATTGTTGCTCTGCAGTTTGGATTTAGTTGTTTTAATTCCTTGCTTGGAAGTTTGATTATGACTCTGTTTTCCTCGTGGGCAACAACTCTTGCTGCGGTTCCGCTTGCCCTTACAAGCTTCCCTCCATCTCCAGGTACAAGCTCAATGTTATATATTGGTGTACCTGCAGGTATACTCTTTAGAGGGAGGACATTTCCCGCTTTTATTGTTGCGTTCGCACCCGCTTCTACGACATCTCCAACTTTTATTCCATATGGTGCAGGTATGATTGCTTGTTCGCCTGTTTTATATTCGACAATCATAATTGGAGCAGTTCTTGCAGTGTCATTTACAATGTCTATTACCTTTCCTTCTATTTTGTTTTCTTTTTCTGCATCATCAAGGGATCTGTATCTTGATTTATACCTGTAGCGGAAACTTGGAGCTCTAAATACGGATGTTCCTTTTCCAGCCCTTTGTTGTCTCATTCGTTTTGGCATTCTTAAACACCTACATTAACCCAAGTTGAGTTGCAATGTCAATTGCAGGGTAGTTTTTGTCAAGCCGTACATACGCTTTTTTTCTACCCTTTTGGTCAATAACTATCCTTGTGTCTTTTACTTTGACTTTGAATCTGTTTTCAATTTCTTTTTTTACTTTACTTCTTGTTGCGTTTTTATCAACTACGAAAGTGATAACATTATCTGATTCAAGCATCCTTATTGCTTTTTCAGTTGAGACGGGATATTTTAATACTTCCATGGTTATCATATAAACAACCTCTTATCTTCAAGGGTTTTGATTGCCTTTTCGCTCCATATTACTAATCTTCCTGGGTGTGTTCCTGGAGCAAGGACTTCAGCATTTAAATCTTTGACAACATAAACATCAGCGCCAGCAATATTTTTTGCGGCCTTGAGTAAATCACATTTTTGCGAAACTACAAATAGGGGACCAACTTTTTTCTTATACCTTCTTCCTCTCATTTTTCCTTTTCCAGCTCTTACTTTTTTCTCTTTTGCCCTTTCTATTTCTTCTTTTAGTCCAATCTTTTCAAGGAATTCTTTAACTTCCTTTGCTTTTTTAAGTTCCTCAATTTTTTCCTCTACGACTATGGGTAATTCTTTAATGTTTTCAATTTTATGGCCTCTTGAAGCAACAAGTTCTTTTACTGCAGTTGCTGCAATTGCACTCCTTATTGCTTTCTTCCTTTCTTTATCATTTATTTTTTCTGCAAGGACTTTTTCTACTTTTGGCGGATGGGCAACTCTACCGCCCACTGTGTGTGGTGCCGTTGCACCCATGGTGACAAATCTACTTCCTTGCCTAATCATTATTTTTCTTGGAGTTCTTGATTGACCATATCCGTATGTTGTTCTATATTCTCTTCTTCTTTTTGAGAATTCTGAAGAGTATTTGTTTCCTGCATCTTCTTTTGTGCCATATGGTTGCATTTTGTGAGATTGAATAGCAAGGACAGCACGCCTAATTAAATCTGGACGGACTTCTTCTTTGAATTGCTTTGGAAGTTTTATTTCTCCCTTTGCTTCTCCTTTTATTGAAACTACTTTGGTCATTTCTTAACACCATCTATTGATATTATGTCTGGCGCCTGTGGTGGCACATTTTTATTTGGGTTTATTGCAAGTCGCATTCTTATTAATCTCTTTGCAGGTCCTGGCACTGAACCTTTAATTATGATGTAATCTCCTTTGACAATTCCATAGTTTAGGAATCCACTTTTTGGAGCGATTCCATCATTTCCAATTTTTAGAATCCATTTGTTGTAATCATATCTATTGTGATATCCCATTTGACCTGGCATTGGGACAGTCCACATAACTTTTCTTGGGACATCTGGACCAATTGCAGCTACACCTCTTCGTTTTCTGTCTGTTTTCTTTGATTCCAACTTAACTCCAAATCTTTTGATTGTGCCTTGGAATCCTTTCCCTTTTGTTACTGCAATTACATCTACCTGTTCTCCAGATTTTAGAACATCAGAAGCAGAAATCTCGTTTCCAAGAATTGATTTTGCATATTCAAACTTTTGAGAAATATCTTTTCCACCTACTGCAATTTCAAAAATTTCTGGTTTCTTTTTTCCAGCCCTCCCTTTTGGGAGAGTATATACTAAAACAGCTAAATCAACTACATCATCAAGATTTATCTTTGAGAGTTGCTCTTCAGGTTTCTTTTCTTTCTTTGGAATTGAAATTTTTCTTTTTAACTCTTTGTCGAGCTTGTCGGTCCAAACTTCAGTTAGAACTTTTTTGAATCCGCGGGAATCTTTTTTGTAGAATCTTATTGCAGCAATTTTCATCTTTGGAGCATCAAGAATTGTGACAGGAACAGAAATAACTTCTCCCTTTGTTGGGGAGTGTGGAGAATTATCAACAAACGAGACTTGTGTCATGCCTGCTTTGTATGCAGCAAAACCAAGCAAACGTGGTTCATCAACTTGAGGCCAGTTTTTAATTCGTGGATAATGTCTTTTAGCTCTAACTCTAGGTGTAAACGCTCTACTTCCTCTCTTTGGCCTTAGGGCTTTTCCTATTTGATGACCCATATCTTCACCTTTTTGATGTGTTTTTTCACATTTTAAGGGTTTTTAAAGCTTATTGTGGAGTTTATTTGTATTTCTAAAGGGTCCTATTTCAGAAAACGGCTTGTAACGGATTTTGCGGCTGACCAGTAAGTTAAAAACGAAATTTAGGCTTTATAAACATTTCTGCCAAAAAAACTTTAAGCAAAGAGTTTCTAAAATTCTTTATGAATCATAAAGGGCTAACCACAAAAGAAGCGCAACTACTTCTAAAGAAATATGGCCCTAATGAGATAAAAAGAACAAAGAAGGTAAGCCCAGTGAAGATTTTTGTTTCCCAGTTCACTTCGCCGATAATTTTGCTTTTAATTGCCGCTGCAGTAATATCATTTTCCCTTGGTTTTTTGCCGGGTCAGGAGCCAAGGACAATTGATACTGTTTTGATTCTTGTAATTGTGTTTGCATCTGGAATTGCTGGGTTTATTCAAGATTATAAGGCGGAGAAAGCTGTTGCGGCCTTGCAAAAAATGGCACAACCAAAGGCAAGAGTTATTCGAGATGGCAAGCAGATGGAAATTCCATCTTCTGAAGTTGTTCCTGGAGATATAGTTATTCTTGCCGCGGGGGACGTGATTCCCGCAGACGCTGTTATCTTAGAAACTATCAAACTTGAGGTAAACGAATCATCTTTGACGGGGGAGTCAAAGGCAGTTTCGAAAAAAGTAGGTGATGAAGTTTTCAAGAACACTTATGTTTATGTTGGTGAGGCAATAGCAAAAGTTGAAAAAACAGGTATGCAGACAAGGATAGGTCAAATAGCAAGCAAGCTTCAAGAAATAGAGGAGGAGAAAACACCTTTCCAGGACGAAATGGCAAAGTTGAGCAAAAAGCTTGTTTATCTCACTATTGGGATAATCCTTGTTACCTTAGTTTTTTCGGTCATTAAATATGACTTATATCAATCTCTTTTAACTTCAATTTCGCTTGCAGTTGCTGCAATTCCGGAAGGCTTGCCAGCAGTTGTTACTCTCTCCCTTGCGTTGGGTGCAAGTATAATGGCAAAGGAAAATAGCCTTGTAAGGAAGCTTTCCACAGTTGAGTCAATTGGGGCTGTTGATGTAATTTGCACAGACAAAACAGGGACCATAACTAAAAATGAGATGACTGTTGTTAAATTATATACAAACATAGAAATGGATGCAAGAAGGGTTGAGTTTAGCGAGGAAGTAAAGCAGCTTTTGCTCTGTGGTGGTGTTTGCAATGATGTGGAGAAAGCAGGCGACAAATACATTGGTGACCCAACCGAGATTGCTTTGCTAAAAATTGCTGAAAAGTATGTTGATGATGAAGTAAAAGAATATTCCAGAGTAGATGAAATTCCATTCTCTTCGGAAAGAAAAATGATGAGTGTTGTTGTCAAAGACAAAAGAGGAAAGTTAATTGTTTATTCAAAGGGTGCTCCTGAGGTTTTGATAAAGAAGTGTGATAGAATCTTTATTGATGGTAAGATAAAGAAGATGACTACAAAGGACAAAAGAAAAATTTTGCAGCAGAATAAGAAGTTTGCTTCCGAGGGTTTACGTGTTCTTGGGTTTGCTTTTAAGGGAACAAAATCTTTGAAGAATGTCGAATCGAAGTTAGTTTGGATAGGTCTTCAAGCAATGATTGATCCTCCCCATCCAGAAGTTAAAGATGCGATTGCTCAGTGTAAGTCAGCTGGTATTAGAGTTATTATGATAACGGGTGATAGCCCAATAACTGCTCAGGCAATTGCGCGTCAAGTTGGATTAGAAAGTAATGGTGTGATAACAGGTGATGAATTAAAGGAAATGAATGATAAAGAATTAGAGAGAACGTTAAGGGATAATTATAACATATTTGCTCGGGTTGATCCTTTTCACAAGTTGAGGATTCTTGAAATTCTAAGAAAGAAAAATAGAGTTGCAATGACTGGTGATGGAGCTAATGATGCTCTTGCTATAAAGCGTGCAGATGTAGGAATTGCCATGGGGATAAACGGAACTGAGGTTGCAAAGCAGGCAAGCGACATGATTTTGCTTGATGATAATTTTGCAACAATAGTAACCGCTGTAAAGGAAGGTAGAAGAATTTTTGACAACATTCGCTCTTTTGTTAATTACTTACTTACATCCAATACCGCGGAAGTAATGCTTGTTTTGTTGGCAACTGTATTTTTATCTCTAAAGGAGCCCATTTTGCTTCCAGTGCAGCTTTTGTGGATAAACTTACTGACTGATGGATTACCAGCTCTTGCGTTAGGTGTTGAACCGGCAAGAAAAGATGTGATGAAAGAACCCCCACGAAAGAAAGGAGAGCCAATTTTAAATAAGAGGCTTATGTGGCTTATAGGTGCAATTGGCGCAAAAAAGACAGGTATGATATTTTTGACTTTCTTCCTGGCGTTGCCATTTGGAATTGATGCTGCAAGAACAACTTTGTTTACAGGGATAATTCTTTATGAGTTTGTGCGGATTGGTGCAATTAAGTACATGAATAAACAAAGCTGGCTTTCGAACAAGTGGCTTCTTGGCGCGCTTTTTACATCAATTGGGTTGCAAATGGCAATTCTTTATACTCCGCTTAATAAGTATTTCCACATTGTCCCTCTTGGGGTTACAGAATGGGGAATAATAACATTTGGAGTAGTGGTTGGATATATTAGTGCAATAATAATAACAAAATTAATCATAAAATATGTAAAAGGTTAATCAAATGTTGTATAGGTTCCCCACGGGATTGTTTTCTCAGCTTTCTTTGTGAGAATTACTTTGTCACCTTCCTTCTTTACACTATATGACAAGTATGTTATATCTAAGTCATATGGATTTATTGCCTTTCCGCAATCTGGGCAGGAGTAGGCTGTTCCTCCGAATTCGTCAATTGTCCTTGATTCTTCTTCATCTAAATATCTATCACATTGTTTGCAATAAATCTGTGGCAAAGTTACTGCAATAATTTCTGCTTTAGGATCGATTTTGTTACCTGTAATTCCTTTTGTCTCTGAAATTTTCACTGGCTCCCCAACATCTTTTTCGATTAGCTCTGCTACAAGCTCACTGTCAAATTCGCGGATATCAACTTCGATTCCCATGGGTTATAGATTGCATTTACTATTTATAAAAGTTACTACTCGCAAATGGAAATATTTTTAAGTGGAGATTTTCTTTTAAAATGTATGGCTACCGACTTAGAAGAGAAACTTGACAAATATGGTGTTGATGGATTAGCGGATGCACTTTTTAACATATACAACAAGTCCCCTGAAGAAGAAAGGATAATAAATCTAATTGGTGCATATGCAAGGGATGCAAGAAAACTATATGATGAAGATCCATCTAAATTTGACATAGCTAGATTTGTGATAAATATGTATTATATTTTGGATGATTATGATAGTATAAGAGATGTAGTTGCGAAAATGAAGGAAACTGGGATTCCCGAGCCCGAAGTTCTTCATATGGATGATGAAGGTGCAGAGACAGTCGCAAGAATAATAAAAGAAGTGTATCATCCTGTTGTTAAAAAAGTTAAAGTGAAAAAAAAGAGGATAAATCTAAAAATTAGCTAGCCTTTCACAACACCTATTGGACGCAATCTTGCAACAAGATTTCCTATTCCTGCTTCATGGCTTACTCTTGCTACTTCGTCTATGTCTTTATAAGCACCCGGGGCTTCCTCTGCAACTCCACGTTTTGATGCCGCTTTAATTATAATTCCTCTTTCTCCGAGTTGCTTTTGAATTACATCAGCGCGATATTGTCTTAATGCTGCGTGGCGGCTCATCATCCTGCCCGCTCCATGTGCTGTTGAACCAAATGTTTTCTCCATAGAAGTTTGACTTCCAACCAAAACATAGCTCGCGGTTCCCATACTCCCAGGTATTAAAACTGGCTGTCCGACATTTCTATAATCTGCCGGAATTTCTGGGCGACCTGGTCCAAAAGCACGGGTGGCACCTTTTCTGTGTACGTATACTTTTCTTAGCTTGCCGTCAATTTTATGCTTTTCAACTTTTGCAAGGTTGTGAGCAACATCGTAAATTAATTCCATGCCAAGAGTTTCCCAATCTCTTTTGAAAACTTCTTCAAATGCCTGTCTGCTCCAGTGCATGATCAATTGTCTGTTTGTCCATGCGAAGTTTGCTGCGGCGCTCATGGCTTTTAGATATCTGTCTGCGACTTCACTTCCTGCAGGTGCGTAGATAAGCTCCCTGTCAGGTAGTTTTTTAATTATGTCTGGGAAGGTTTTTTCCATTTCACGCAAGTAGTCTGAGCAAACTTGGTGACCAAATCCTCGGCTTCCTGTATGTACCATTAGTGTGGCTTGTCCTTCGTGGAGGCCGAACACCCTCGCAACTTTTTCATCAAATACTTTTTCTACATATTGCACTTCAAGGAAGTGGTTTCCTGCACCGAGACTTCCAAGCTGCGGCATCCCTCTTTTCTTAGCTTCCTTGCTGGTGTATTTTGGATCGGCAACTTCAAGGCGTCCGTTTTCCTCTATGTGTTTCAGATCTCTTTCAACGCCGTAGCCATTTTCAATTGCCCACTGGACACCATATTTAAGAACTTCATCAAATTCTTCAACCTTTTTTATCCTTGTCAACCCTTTACTTCCCAGTCCACTTGGTACATTTTTGAATAGGGCATTTAAAAGAGGTTTTATGTTTTTCTCTGCATCTTCTCTCTCCAAATTAGTTCTTATTAATCTGACACCACAGTTTATGTCGTATCCAATTCCACCTGGGGAGATTCCTCCTTCTTCATAATCGAGAGCCGCAACCCCACCTATTGGGAATCCATAACCTTCATGCCCGTCCGGGAGAATAATAGAGTACTTATAAATGCCAGGCAAAGTTGCAACACCAGCACCTTGAATTAAAGTTCTATCTTGCTTCATTTTTTCTAAAAGTTTTTCAGAAGCAAAAACCCTACCCGGTACATGCATGTTTGCTATTGTACCCTTCGGAATTTCCCATTCTACATCACTTATCTTTTTTAGTTCCAAATCTTTGATTTCTTTCATGAGTATCACCTCAGAATTATATGTCAACTAACACCTTGATATTATATTTATCTTTTTCTTTTTTGATTTCCATGTAGTGATATGTAATTGCTTTGACATGGGTTCCCTCTTCGTGCTTTTCTGGGTTAAATTTTTCTCCCCATGCTTTTGCCTTCAAATGCCACTTTCCATCTTTCTCTTCTATTTTCTCGACTTTTACTTTGTGGAATATTAATCCTTCTGCATCTTGGAAAATCAAGAATTGTGAAAGAAAATCAAATAAAAGAGATTGTAAATCTTCTGATTCAACCTCAATTTCTTTTTCTATTTTTGGGTCAACATTGTCTGATACAACTATCATAAATCCGAGTCCCATGGCTGCATTCGCGAATGCCTCCTCTAATGTATTGCCCCATGATTCAATGTACATGTCTGCGGTGTGTTCTGTGAACTTAAATCCTTTCAATTATATCCACCCTTTTTTCTTAAAGTAAGCGTAGAAAGCAATCATTGAGAATGCCATAATCCCAAGCACTATGTAGAATGCATAAGGATGATACCAATCTAATATTACATTTTTAAAGTTCATTCCATAAATGCCTGCAATTAGGGTTGGTATCCAAACGAATGATGCAAGGATTGTAAGGGTTTTCATTATTTCATTCATCTTGTTGCTCACGCTTGATAGATATATGTCTATACTACTTGATAGGACGTCCCTTAGTGTTTCTTCAGAATCTAAAAGATGAATTACATCATCATATACGTCCCGTAAGAATATGATTGTGTCTTTTTTGACAAATTTTATTTCCCCACGTGTTAAATAAGTGATTACTTCTCTTTCATGAAGCAAAGTTCTATGAAATGAAAGTAGATTCCTTTTCTCATTTAGCATTTTTTTAAGCAATTGTGGCGTCGGATTTTTTAGCGCCACTTCTTCGTAATTATCAATTCTTGCTTCAGAGTTTTCTAAGACGATGTAGCACTTATCAAATATGGATGCAAGAATTTTGTATAAAACAAAGTCAGATGTTTTCTTTGTTTGCTTGAAGAAGTTGTAAACATTTGAGAGGTCAACTTCTCCTTTTCTAAATGTAATCACAAAATCTTTACCCAAAATAATATTAACTTGGGAGCTTTGGAATGTTCCTTTTGGATATGCTTTTAATATGAGAAATATAAAACTATCGTAAAAATCAATTTTTGGCTTTGAATCTTCAATACAATCTTCAAGTATTAATGAGTGATATTTTGGAAAGAGAAGCTTAAGGATTTTACTTATCTCTCCTTTAGATGCGTCTACGATATCTATCCAGCAATGGTCTTTTGATTTTATTAGCTTTAATGCCTTTTCTTCGGAGATGTTGCTCTCCATTGTTGATCTTTTTTTTGTGAAGTGGATTGCATTTATCATAATTGTTTTAAAACAGGATTTGCTTAAAAACTTAATGAAATCTGAGGATTATTACAATAAAATTGCGAAAGGATATAATGAGCTTTATGGAGAAGAGCAGCTTAGGAAATGGAATTTGGTAAAGCAATTAGTGAATTTCTCTGAAACAGACATTGTCCTTGACTTAGGATGTGGTACAGGTGTAATTTTGCCTGAGCTGTCTAAAATGGTCCGCTTCGTTTTCGCGGTTGACAACTCAATTGGAATGTTAACAAAAGCACCCAAGCTTGATAATGTGAAGTATATACTTGCTGACGCCGAAAAATTACCCTTTCCAGATAATTATTTTGACAAAGTGATTTCATTAACAATGCTTCAGGATGTCAGAGATTGGGATGTCGTTTTAAAAGAAATAAAACGGGTGAGTCGTGGTGAAGTTGTAATTACATTTTTAAAACGTAATAAAAATGCGAGTGAAGTAAAAAAGAAAATTGAAAAGTATTTCAAAATAAAAAAATTCCTCGAAGAGGAAAAAGATTTTGTCTTCTTACTTTCATAAATTGTATTTTCTCCTAAATTGTTCGTATGCTTTTAGCTCTTCTTTTAGTGCCTTAATTGCTTGCTTGAGAGTGTCTTCTCTTTTGTCGACGATTTCTTTTACAACACCTGTTTCTCCAGATTTAACTAGTTCCTCGAGTGGGCGAATTGATGGTGGAAACTCTATCTCCTCTTCTAGGATTCGACTAACTTTATTAGGATTTCCACTTTTTGCATATTTCTCTAGCCTTCCTGTTTTCACGACGTCGCGCACGAATGCGTATGCATTACTAACTTTCTTTCCATCTTTTCTATACACCTCTCTTGCAGTGTCCAAAATATCTCGTGGGTCTGAGATGTTGTTTGCAACGACGTACGCTGCTATGTCATTTCTGGTTATCCCTTCTTCATAGCTTTCTTCTTCCTGCTTGGCCGTAGTTTCTTTTCTAAGTTTTTGGTAATAGAAATTTGATGCAGCCTTCTCTGGATTTGGATGGCCCATCTCCTTGAATATTTCTGCGACTATTTCTACTGCTTCCTTGTGTGTCCAACTTTGGGTTTCTTCTTCATCATATATTTCGGTTAATTTGATGTATGCTTCGCTCCATAATCCACCCCTTCTACCACTCTTTCTTTTTATTGTGGTGCCTTTTTCTTTTTCACTCAAAATTTTTTCAATTTTGCTTGCATCCCCAGTAATACTCCCTAACTTACCTTTACCAAACAGTTGGTAAATTGCAGTTTCTGCTAGTATTTTTGGGTCATCAAACCCAGCTTTTCTGTAGACATCTTCAATTATCTTTTTTGCTTCGATGCTGTCTAGATCACGTTCTCTGATATATTCTGCTAAGTCATTTAATGAGACCCTTATTGCCTTTTCTTCGTGAATATATTCTTTTTCGGTTGTAGGTACATCTGCTACTTCTGCTACAAATGTCTCTTCCTTTGGCGTGTATACTGCTTCACTCTCATCTCCTTCAACGTCTTCTTTAAGTAGAACGAAGTGGTCTCCTTCTTCGGAGATAATCCCTTCTTCTATAAGTTCTTCAATTTGTTCCTTTGTTAGTCCTCCATAATCTATGAGCTGTTCTTCTGTTAATTTTCCAAAGAGCCCAAAAACCGATTTGAGATTTTCAAGAGTTTCTTTATCAGTCATCTATACCCACCCCTAATTTTTTGGCAATATTCTTGCCAATTGAAATTGCCATTTGGTATCCATCTTTTACCCGTGTGTACTCTGAATCAAATTCGTGGTATGCTTTCTCCCACTCTGCTAGGACGTTCATACGTTCCTTTAAGGTGTTTAGGTATTCTACACATATCACGCCGTTAGGATATGGTTTTATGTCTACACGCAAGTTATTTTCGAGAGTAGATAGCTCGTTATTTTTCGCTTCTCTTACATACTCTTCCATCTCTTTTATTTCTTCTCTAAGTTCTTTATTAGATAAAACCTCTTTAAGATGTGGAGCAAGATTTCTTCTTATTTTTCTAATTTGTTTAGAATATCTGACTAATTCCATCATCTTTTGCTTTATCTCTGAACGTTCTCTTTGGTATAAATTGTATATTTCATCTAGTCTATTCTTAAAGTAATTAACTCTCTTTGTTAGTTGCTTTTCTTTCTCTTTCTTTTCATCCTCTGGCGAGACATATAAAACTCCTCTCGCAATTAACTCTTCAAGTTTTGATTGGGTGATGTTAAAATTATTCTCTTTTAGGATCACTTCCAATTTCTTAATGTTTTCTGCGTCACTTGCAAATCCATCGTTGGCGTGGGGTATAAATTCGGAAATGTAAGTTTTAACAAATTGGAAATATTTTGGAGTTATCGAGTATCTCACATCTCCATTCTCTTTATGTTCGTCAAGTATTCCCAAATTCTTTAGTTTGTTTAGTATATTTTCAACTTCTTTTGCTTTGGAGGATAGGTTTCCTTCGGAATCCATAACGCCTAGCTGGAAGTATATGAAGGATTTATAGTTTGTTGCTTGAATTAACTTAAGAAGTTTAATCTCATTTTTGCCTAGGCGCTCCTTACTTGATGTGCCATCCACAAATATTTTCTCTTTGTTTAATATCCAATAAAATATTCTCCATTCCCTTCCGTTATATAACGTTGTTTTCTCTCTATCTGTTTTTAAGATCTCTGAGGCTTCTAGCATATAAAACATATCACGAGCATCTTCGATTATGTTGTCGAGGATCACATCACTGAACCCAAAGTATGACAAAATTGTCCTTGCAATTTCTTTTGCTTCATTTTCAGACATTTTTCCATCATACGCGACTACTAGAGCATCTGTGAGATCCTCTAATCTTACAGTTCTATTTAAATAATCATTAGTTGATAGTGCACCCATTGTAAAATCTAAAAAGTGTATGGTTTAAAAGATTTTTGTTTGTTGTCACCATTTAGTTTAGAAAGAGCGCCGGGGGTGGGAATCTCGTGCACCCACGAAAGTTTTCTCTTTCGTGCACGTTTCTCTTTTCCAAAAGAGAAAGTGCCTTCGAACCCACAAGCCCTTGCGGGCACTAGCTAACCCGAGTTTCTCTTTCGCAAGCGTTTCTCTTTTTGAAAGAGAAAGGCTTCTCCAGGCTAGCGCGATGTTCCCCAATCTTTTCTTCCCTTCTTTTGCTAAAGCTTTTCTTGGGAAGAAAAGCTTTCCAGGTTACGCGACCCCGGCACTAAGAAAAATATATAATCTTTGCTTTTAAAATCTTTTTATATGGTTCACCTTGTGAAGGATACGAACTATAGGGTGGAGTTTATTTCTTCGGCAAGAGCAGCGGGATATTATATAACCTACATACCTAAAACACCAGAGATTAATGACCTAAATGGCTTGTTAGTAAAGAGATATGATGAAAGTGGGAACGTTATATTTTCTATTGTTGGATTAAGAACATATCCTTCGGTTATAGATTCTCCAAGGTTGAAGTTTCCAACAATACAAAGGGGCTACCTAATTTGTAATGAAGATGATTTACTTACTGCATTTGGAGATGAATTAGATGGAATCATCATACACACTCCAATAGTAGGTGATCAGCTAAAGTACCTAACAATTGTTGCAAATCAAATACTAAGCGAACTAGAAAAAGAAATTAAGTGTGCTTAAACTGCATTTTGTAAATCTTTTTAATTTCGGTCACGGTATTTGCGTCTTCGGGGCTCTTGTCAAATCTTATGAAATCTACCGCGCGCGGGAATCTCAAAGCGAAGCCCTCCTCTTTTTCTGTCTTCCCTGCAGTATGTAACGGGCTTCTTGTTATTTCATCCGCCTTAACTGTTACAACATATTTTGGTTCAACCCAGACATCCGGTTCAATTAGAGAATCCACCCTTGCAGGTTTATGCTTAACAGAAATTTTGTCGAGCATTTTTCGCAATTCAATCCATTGCTCTTCGGAAAATCCACTACCCACTTTCGCAATAGTTTTAAAGACATCTTCCTTTTCATCATAAACTGCAACAAGTATGGCTCCAATCCCAAACTTTGCACGTATGCCTCTTCCTTTAAGGTAACCGACTATTACGACGTCGATTGTATCTGCAAGTTCTCCCTTGTAACTCCTTTTTAACTTAATCCAATTGTAGTTTCTTGCACCAGCAGAATAAGGAGCATCCAAACGTTTTGCCATCACTCCTTCTAATCCAGCGGAAACTTCTTCCTCGAAGAATTTTTCCATTTCTTTTGGGTCATCTGTTATAATCATTGCTGACGGCTGAAGAAGCTCACCCTTTTTGAATATGCTTTCGAGTTTTTTCCTTCTCTTTATATATGGTTCGGGTGTATAGTCTTTTCCATTAACATATAGCAAGTCAAAAACAAACATTCGAAGGGGGAGTTCTTTTGACACTTTTTCAATTTCATACTTTCTTTTTCTTGTAATTGTTACCTGGAACGGATAGAGTTCACCAGTCACTTCATTATATGTGAGGGCTTCGCCTTCGAAAATTATTTCCTTTTGCTTTAGTTTCTTCACTTCAGCAATGATATCTGGGAACATATGTGTCATATTTTCTAGATTTCTTGAGAAAAGCAAAACTTTGTTTCCAATTTTGTGACATTGTAGTCTAAATCCATCATATTTTGCTTCAACAGCACACTTTCCAATTTTTTTAATTATATCTTTTGGACTTGGTAGCCTCTCTGCAAGAGCCATTCTAATTGGCTTTCCGGGTGTGACTTTGAATTTTCTAATAGCATCTATCCCTTTTTCAAAAAATGTTTTTGCTACAAGTCCCAAGTCCGAACATAAGTTATATGCTCTTTCCAAATCCTTGCGTAAACTCCTATCTCCAACTTTTGCCTGTGATAAGGAGTCCATAATTGTTGGATCACCAATTCCTAATCTCAACCTTCCTATTACGAATCTGGCTATGTATTTTGCTTCTTTTGGATCTGCCCTACTAAGTAGCCCCGCAATTATGGAAATCTTTTGATCGACAGCACCGGTGCCAGAAACTTTTGCAGTTTTTAGGAATCCGTTGTAAACTTCTGCAAGAGTTAGTTCTTTTGGTTTTATCAGTTTGTTTTTAACCTTACCAGAAAGAGCTTCTGCAACTAATCCCAAGTCACCTTTTTTCTTGTAAAGTTCTTTTACCTTTTTAATGTCTGTTCCCGTCGCCCTTGCAATTGCTTTTTCAAGCATTTTATCTGCCATGCCTATTTCAATTCCTTCGTAGGGTGGCTTTATCCTTTCCTGGCAGATATAAACTAATTTGTCAATTTCGTTCTTTGGGGCTTTTCTAAAAAGTTCAGAAAGAATTTTAAACATCTCTAATCTTTTTGTAGTTGCTTCAAGCTTTTCAAAGTATTCTGCAATAATAACAAATTTCATATTAAAATTAAAAGAAAAAGAAGTTTATATGTTTTAGTTAAAAGATTAGTTTGTCAACTATGATTGCTGCCTCGCCTATGTATGCTGAAGGTCCAGCGTTAATGATTTCGGTTAATTCTTCTTTTACACTTGGTGGAACATCTAATCCATCGACGAAGTTTAGCAAATCTTCTTTTGTTATCTTTCTTCCTCTTGTTAGTGCTTTTAGTTGCTCATATGCTCCGCTAATTCCTTCCCGTCTGAGGATTGTTTGTATGGGTTCTGCAAGTAACTCTGGGTGTTCTTCTATTGACTGGACTAAATAATCTATGTTGGGTGTTATTTTTCTTAATCCCTTTAGTGTATTCTTCCATGCAATGAGTGTGTGTCCAAATGCTTCTCCCATTGCACGCAGCATTGTTGAGCCAGATAAATCTCTTTGCATTCTTGTTGTAGGTAACTCTTCAGCAAGCACGTTAAAAATGGCATTTGCAATCTTGGTATTGCCTTCACTGTTCTCGAAGTTAATTGGATTAACTTTGTGCGGCATTGTTGACGAGCCAACTTCCTTTTCTTCTTTTTTAAGAACAAAATAGTCATAGCTTATGTACATCCACATATCTACATCAAGCTTTCTGATGATTGTGTTAATTTCTTTCATTAAGTTGAATAATTCTGCATACTCTGCGTATCCATCAACTTGTGTAGTGAATAGCTTTGGTTCTAATCCTAAGCGGTTCATAAATCCTATTGTAAATTCAAACCCATCAATGTCTGGATATGCTGCTGTTAAGGCATTGTAATTTCCTGTTGCACCATTAAGCTTAGCTGGTAATGAGAAGTTAACGAGTTTTTCGTATTTGTTTTTTAGTTCGTTTGCAAATATTACAAATTCTTTTCCAACTGTTGTTGGAGAGGCAGGTTGTCCATGTGTTCTTGCAAGCATGGGTACATCAGCATATCCATGTGCATATTCTGCAAGTTTTTCTATAATTCTCTTTAGTTGTGGTGCAAATACTGCCTCTATTGCGCCATTTACTAAGATTGCATATGCTGTGTTTGTGCAGTCTTCAGATGTGAGCGCAAAGTGCACACTTTCTGCTAAATCTTCAAGCGAAGTGCCTTTTAGTTTTTCTTTTACGAAATACTCTACGGATTTTACATCATGGTTTGTTTCTTTTTCGATTTCTTTTATTCTTTTCATTGAATCTATGTCAAAGTCGAGATAAATGTTTTGGAGTTGCCTTTTTTCCTTTTCACTCATATCTCTCACATGAGTAATTTGTGGATGCTCTGATAAATGCATCAAATATTCTATTTCAACTAGGGTTCTTGCTTTTTGTAGAGCATATTCCGAAAAGAAGAGTTTTAGTTCTTTTGTGTCTTTGGCGTACCTACCATCAACTGGGCTGATAGCAAGATATTTATCTAAGGGTAAATCCTCCATTTTATCACCCCATCAGTCCTCTTTCAAGTAATATAGCTTCAATTTCAGCCATTGAATCTTCAGATATGGGTGTTGGCAACCGTCTAGTGATCTTTTCGTAGTTTTCTATATATCCCATCGCAACACCAATCACAATTTCATCTGTTAGTTCTGGTAGTGGCATATCACTTTTTGGATCATATCCTTGGCTTAGGATCCACTGGCGTAAAATTTCTTTGTCAAATTTTTCTGGCTCTTCTCCATTTTCGAATCTCTGTTGGTATGTTGATAATCTCCAAAATCTTGAGGAGTCGCTTGTATTCACTTCATCTATGAGCATTAGTGTCCCGTTGCACGTTCCAAATTCATATTTTGTGTCAACAAATATTGCATCAATCTTTTTCATTTCCCTAACGCCAAATTCGTACATCTTTAGTGCTATCTCACAAATCTCTTCGTAGAGTTTTTTATCTCCCACAAGTTCTGCTGCTTCCTCCGGTTTTATTGGTTTGTCATGCTCTCCCTTTGGTGCTTTTGTAGTTGGAGTTAAAATAGGTTCATCTAATTTTTGATTTTTCTTAAGAGCTGGAGGAAGTTTTATCCCATATTTTTGTTCGAATTTTCCTGCCTCATAGTCTCTCCACCCAGAGCCAGTTATATAACCTCTTACAATCATTTCAATTGGTAGGGGGATGCATTGATGTACAATAGAAACATTTGGATGTGGTGATTCAATAAAGTGATTTGGTACGATATGTCTTGTTCTTTCAAACCAATAATTTGAAGTTTGATTTAGTATCTGGCCCTTAAATGGTATTGCTCTGTTTGCAACTTTATCAAATGCGGAAACTCTATCAGAAACAACTATTGCTCTTGTGCCGTCTTTTAGTGGAAAGCTGTCTCTCACTTTTCCAACATAGATTATTCCTTTGTCTTCTAATTCTTTTATAGTTTCTTCGTTTCTCCCAAACCAGCAGCGGTCGATAGTGTTGTATAAATTGTCTATTACGAGTTGCCTGACTTTTTCATAATCCATAATGAAACACCCCCAGTATGTAAAGAAGAAAGTATGGCTAAATATAAAGTTTTTGCCACCTCAAAGTTTATAAAAAACTGTTTCATTTTAAAATTATTACATTCGTATCGTTCGGGGGTGAAATTTGTGGCTAAAGTTCTTGTTTTAGGTGGTGGTGGGAGAGAGCATGCTCTTGCTTGGAAACTTGCTCAAAGTCCAGAGGTTGAAAAAGTTTATGTTGCTCCAGGAAATGGAGGAACTGCTCTCGAATTTGAAAATGTTCCAATAGATCCAATGGATTTTAAGGCCCTTGCTGACTTCGTTAAGGGTGAAGGAATTAATCTCACCGTTGTTGGACCAGAGAAGCCTCTCGCGGAGGGGGTTGTAGATTATTTTAATGAGAGGGGCTTAAGAATTTTTGGTCCAAACAGGGATGCAGCTCAAATTGAAGCTGATAAATACTTTGCGAAAAAGTTGATGCTTGACGCGCACATTCCCACTGCATTTTATGTTCCAGCACGACTTGATAGTATTGATGTGGCAATTGAGGCAGCGTATAACTTCATAGAACAGTTTGGTGGAGTTGTTGTTAAATACCCTTATCTTGCAGCTGGTAAAGGCGTTTCTGTGTGTAGGACAAGAGATGAAGCGGAGGAAGCAATTAAAAACATTATAGATGAAAAATTTGGTAGAACAAAAGTAGCTTTGCTTGAGGAGTTCTTAGTTGGGGAGGAAGCATCATTTTTAGCGTTTGTCGATGGGGAAAATGTCCTTCCTCTTTTACCTGCGCAGGATTATAAGCCGGTTCACGATGGAGACAAAGGTCCAAACACAGGTGGAATGGGAGCTTATGCGCCTGTGCAATTTGTAGATGGGGAAATGCAAGAGAGGATTATGAATGAGATTATGCGACCAATTATAAAAGAAATGAAGGAAGTTGGAATTGAATACAAAGGTGTTCTTTATGCAGGATTAATGATAACAAAGGATGGCCACCCAAAAGTTTTGGAATTCAACTGCAGGTTTGGCGACCCAGAAACACAGCCACTAATGATGTTGCTCGAATTTGATTTATACAAGGTGATGAATGCTACAATTGATGGGAAATTAAATGAAATTGGGGAATTAAAATTCACACCTGGCTATGCAGTAACTGTTGTCATTGCATCGCAAGGTTACCCAGGAAAATATGAGAAAGGTAAATTAATAACTGGATTAGATAATGTATCAATCGAACCAACAGGAAGCCCGGTGGATAGATTTAGAGATGTTAAAGTTTTCCATGCAGGAACGAAGCTTGGAGATGATGGAAGTCTTTATACTAATGGTGGGAGGGTTCTTGGAGTAACTGCCCGTGCTGAAACTCTCTCTATGGCGCAGCGGATAGCATACGAAAATGTTGGGAAAATTAATTTCGAGGGTGCATTCTACAGAAAGGATATTGCTGAAGGTGGGAGAAGAAGATGAATTACAAGCAAATTCGTGAGGAGCGCTTAGGGGCAATTGGGGCTTATGCAAAAAGGATTTGGGAGATTTTAATTCCACAGATGGAGGAATGGAATGAAACAGCTCCACTCTTTAGTGTATTTAATAATTTTCCCTTTGTGAGTAAGGCCGACGTCTATTGGGAAGATATTAATGTTGTAGTGTGGGGCTCAGGAAGTTTTTCTACGGGTAGGATGGAGTTGGAGCAGTGGAAAAAAGCAAAAAGGGAGATTCCAAAGCTTCCAATTGAGTATGTAGCTGTTGTCTCAAATAATAAAGAATCAAATGCAAAGGATGTTGCAGAGAAATTTGGTTTGTCTCTTGTAGAAATTGATTTTAATGACTGGTATAGAGAAAACTATGGAAAGTCGAGGAGTCCAATTAAGGAAACAGGTTTGTTTTTCCCGCCAGGAAGCGAGCTACCGGATGACATTGAACATAGATTTGAGGTGCGAGAAAAGTTTGAATATGAATTATTGGATTTGCTTGTGGAAGAAGCAGATGTCTACATAGATGGTGTTGTATCTAACTCTCTTCGCGGATTTAACTTCCCAATAATACACTCTTATGACAAGTGGTTCTTTGATGATACCCACCCAGCAGATTTATCATATGTAGATGAAAATGGAGACCCGCTTTATCCCGGCTGGCAATCGGGAGCAACAAAAAAGATGATTGAAGATGGGCATGAAGCATTTAGGAGCAGTTTAATTTGGGTGCATCCAATCGGAGATGTTAAAAACATTCAGAGTGTTGACGCTGGGGAACTTTTGGCTCTAAGCGAAGGCATTAAGTATAAGGGGAAAAATGCAAAGGAGCTTCAAAATATAATGAAAATAACAGAAGATTCTATGCTTGTTGCTTTGAAAGCATGGGGATTATTCCCGCTTCTTTGGAGCTATACAACAGATAAGGTAAAAGTCCCCTACAAGACGTTAGATGATAAAATGGTGTGGAGGAGAGAACATAGTATTATCGTTGGGAAGAGAGAAAGGAGTGGAGCAAGAGCTTTTGGCGGGCAAAACTTTAGATTACATTTGGAGAATCTATTAGCTGATGTTAAATCATTAAAATAAAAAGGAAATTATTTGTTTATTCTTCCAATTGCAACAATTGCAACTACTGCAATGACAGTTACAATTATGGCGGATGTTGTGAGTGCAACTGCGCCACTTCCTGTTGAGGTTACCGGCTCTAGCCACTTCTTTATTGCTTCGTTCCATTGAAGAGCTGCAACAAAGCCAAATGCGGACGTAATAAGGGTTGCAATTTGTTTTCTTACTTCAGAGATTACCTTTGCCATGATGCATCATAACCTTTTTAACTTATAAGTATTTCTAAATTGACATGACATACAAAATAATTTTACCGGATAAGACCGAAATGAACTTCGAAGATAAAGACGGAGCTATGAAGGCAGCAAAAGAAAACGCCACCAAGCAAAATAAAGTGATTTCTGTGCATGTCCAGAAGGATGGGGGGTGGGTTCAAATAGCTCTTGTTTATCCAAATGGATTTGTCCAAGAGGGCACAGGTGGTTTCGGGTTCTTTAAGAAACTCCCCGTCGGTAGAAGGAGGTAATGATAAGGTTTAAAATAATTACTGCCTTCTTTTTCTTAATGAAAAATATTTTCAAGCTGCTTGTTTATTATTCGCGCAAAAGAAGGAAGGGCATTCCCTTTTTAGTATTTTTCTCATTTCTAATAACATTTGCCATTGCTCGCGGGTTTGTGATTTTAACTAATGATAGTGTGCATCTTATAATTAATGGGTATCACATTCATCATATAACTATTGGGTTGATATTCCTTGCAATTGCGGGGGCTGTTGCGATAGGTTTTAGAAATGGATTTACAAGTGTGTCTGCTATTTTGTATGGTATTGGCTTGGGATTAATTGTTGATGAATTTGGTTTATTAATCAGTTGGGGTGATTATTGGAGTAGATTTACGTATGATTCATTTATCATAGTTTTGTTAATCTTTATTAACGTAATTCTCTTCTCTGAATTTTGGAGGAGCATGGGCAGGAGAATGTTTGTTCCTTTAATTGAAAAGTATGAAAAAAAGTGGGATCGTTTTGCCCGCAACGTTGAGAGGGATGTAGAGTGGTATCTGAGTGGCAAAAAAACTATGAAAGTGAGGCGAAAGAAATAATTCGCGACTCTGTTAAGGAGTACGAATTTATGGTTCATATGAGTAGTATTGTTACCCAAAAACTTTGCGAAGTTGGGAATCATCACACTGAGAGAAAGTTGAGGTTTTGTAAATTTTGTAAGCGTTCTTTTTGCTCAGAGCACGGCGATATTAAAAAAGGAATATGTGATCCCTGCCTGGAAATTCATGGTGATTATTGATGGATGAAGAGAAGGTAAAGGATGTGCTGAACTACCTTGCTCCATTTTTTAACTATGCTATTAGAGAAGTGTTTAAGGGAAATAAAGAGGTAGTTCTTGATTCTATTGAGGCAGGGATTAAGAAAAATTTAGTTAGGTTGGGACCCTTAGAAATTGATCTTGCCTCCTTGGAGAAAGAAAAAGGTAAACGTTGGGCGTCTTTATTGAAGAAACAATTGGTGGTTTTTTGTGATACTATAAGGGGCATTTGACGATTCTTCCTGTTACTGCATCTACATATGCTTCTTTTTCGGAGTTGGCTCTTACAATGCTTGCTTTATAAATTGGATAATAAATTCTTTTTTCATCTACAATGTCGATTTTTTCGCCTAGGCTTCTTACAAATGAGCTTAGTTGTTTTGTGTCGATTTTTGGCTCCAATTTTCTTGCATTTAGTTTTAACCTATTTGTATCAACTTTTTTGGTTGCTATCTTCTTAACAGAGGGTATTCTTTCCTTTGTGAAAGGGAAGTAAATTCTGTTCCTTCCGACTTTTTTGTAATTGATTAGTCCATTTTCTATAAGCTTCTTTAGGGATAATCTAACTGCTTCTGGAGACCTTTTTAGCTTGTATGCAATTTCGGTAGTTGTAATTTTTTTGTTTGATGAGATTACTTTAAACACCTCTAGGTCATTTGTGTCAAATTCGAGAAATGTTTTTGTTTTGAAGATTGGCCTATATCCTTTGTCTAGCGAAACAATGTCTCCGTTTATTGAATTGAAGTATGAGTGTATTGTTATAAATTCGTGACCTATAATCTTCTTTTTTAGGTATTTTATGTCACAGCTGTATATTGGTAGTAAAATGAGATGTAATCCTATAACATGTGCTGTTCTCCCAAAAAGTTTGAATCTTTTTGTGCTGTTTTTTATTCTTTCAAAGGCGTCCTTTTCTGTAATTTGTGGTTTAATCCCAATAATAGTTACTTCTTCCGTTTGTGGGGGACTCTCTTTTGTAAGCTCCTGTTGAAATTCTTTGATGTTTTTGGTTATTCTCTTTTGGGAAATTTTTGGTGTAACTGCTTTGTGTTTTGTTTCTCTTTTTCTTATCTTTGCTAATGTTGGTACATTAGTGATTTCCCCTTGTATGAAAAATTGACCAGCTTTCAGTTGCGGGAGTTTTTCAAGATTTTTTTTGTCTTGGAAGAAGAGCCTTACTGCATCTATATCGTTTTTAATTGTTAGCTTTCCAATTATTTGGTTCCCACATTGAGAAAGAATGTCCTTATTTACAAATGCGGGTCTCTGCGTGGCAATTAGTAGTCCAAGACCTCTTTTTCTTCCCCTTCTGCTTATCTCTTCAATTGATGGTAATACTTCACCCTTTTGGGGTGCAAACTTATCTACCTCTTCTATGATTATTAGATATGGTTGTTTTAGTTTGCTGCTTGCTTTGTAGAATGCGTTGAGTAATTGATTTACTTTTTCTTTTGGCTTTTCGGCTTCAGAAACATCAAATATAATTGGAAAATTTTTTTTGAGAGCTTTTTCCGCAAGTTTTTTAAAGTCAACTTTTGAAATGTCTATATCGCATCTTTCGTCTGAGCCAATCCATAGAATTTGATACTTCTCTTTTAAGCTGAAGTATTCCCCTTCTGTATCCACTATGCAGAAGCCAAGGTTGTTTTTTGCAAGCTCTTCGCAGATTACTGCAATTGTGTAGCTTTTTCCGGAGCCACTTTGTCCTATTACACAGGTTCTGCCAGTAACTAAATCTTCAGCTTCAATTGCGACATCCTCAGAAATATTTAACTTCATTTTTATTCTTCCTGTTCCATATCTTGCAAGTCGTCAATTATATCTGCTTCTTCTTGTTTTTCTATCAATCTGTCCATGCATTCAACGCAAAGCATTTCTGCAAGATTTCCATCATCTTCGCAGAAGTGTTTCCCGCATTCCCTGCAGGTGAATACTTCTTTTACTTCCCGTCCACATATGTCACATGTTGCCATAACCTTATTAAAAATTCTAATTGTTTTTAAAGATTACATTTCTTAAGAAAAATATGGAAATTGTGTTTTTGGGTACTGGAAGTATGTTTCCCACGAAAGAAAGGAATCACCCAAGTGTTTTTGTTAGAGATGAGAAGCTGAGATTTCTTTTTGATTGTGGGGAGGGAACCCAAAGGCAGATGAGAATTGCCGGAATTAGTCCTACCAAGTTAGATTACATTTTTATAACACATTGGCATGGTGATCATTCATTGGGTTTAGCTGGTATAATTCAATCTCTTTCTGCGAGTCAACGAAAGAGGAAATTAGTTATCTACGGTCCTGAAGGAACAAATGCAAGAGTTACGCATTTGATAAGAGCATTTTCTTTTGATTTGAAATATCCTATTGAGGTAAATGAGATTAAGATAAAGGAAGGAGAAGTTTATCGCATAATCGATGAAAAAGATTTTGCTTTTGAGGCGATGCCTGTAAAGCATTTAATCCCCTGTGTTAACTATGCGTACATCAGGAAAGGAAAGAGAAAGATAAATCTTGAATACACAAAAAAATTCGGGCTTGTGAGGCACAAAATTCTTGGGAAGCTACAAAGGGGAGAAACAATTGTTTACAAGGGACATAAAATCACGCCTGAGAAAGGCACTTATTTAACGCCTGACAAAAGAATTGCATATATAACTGACACGAATTATTTCAAGGGGTTGGAAAAACTTGCAAAGGAGGCAGAAATTCTCATCTCGGAGGCGTCTTTTTCCGAAGATGAAGAGTTGAAAGCTCGTGAGTATACTCATATGACTGCGAAAGAGGCTGCAAGGCTTGCAAAAAAAGCAAAGGCGAAGAAATTGATTTTAACTCATTTCTCACAAAGGTATAAAGACGTTTTAAAGTTAAAGGAAGAAGCTCAAAAGATTTTCAAGAATGTAGAGGTTGCTAATGATTTTGATAAAATTACTCTTTGAAAAATTCCTTTATTCTTCTTACGGGTTCCATAGTTACAATTAGCCCCCAGTCGAGAGGAAGGCATTTGAAATAATTTTTCCATATAAAACGTTCATCTAAAAGCACGATTACTCCCCTGTCTGTTTCCGAGCGTATCACCCTTCCACACGCTTGTATTGCTTTGTTCATGGCAGGATAAATATACCCGTAGTTCCAGCCAGCGCCAAACAGCTTGTCATAGTAATCTATCAACGCTTGCGTTTCTAAATCTGGAGTTTCAAGAGGGATACCAACGACAATTACTCCATTAAGGTATTTCCCCGGCAAATCGATGCCTTCTCCAAAGCTTCCACTTATTACTCCGAGGAAGACGGCCCCAGTGTCCGCATACTTTTTGAATTCACTTAATAGTTCTCCTCTTTCTTTCTTTGACATCCCCTGCTTTTCTACGAAAATTGTTTTCAAACTTTTTCTTTCAAAGATTTTTAATATCTCATCCCTAAGGAAGTAAGAAGGGAAGAATATCGCCACATTTCCTTTTATTGCGTTGGATATTTCTGCGCACCAGTTAGCTATTTTCTTAAATTCCTCATCTTTCCTCCTCATGAATTTTGTAGTTGTGTCAGGTACTATGAGCGAAAGCTGATTTGATTTTGGGAAGAGGCGAGGGTATTCCTTGCAAATAGTTCTCTCTTTTTCCATTCCAAGTAAATCTCTATACATTCTTGTTGGAGTTAGTGTTCCACTCATGAGAATCGCGGTATGACAGTTGTCAAAAACTTCTTTTGAAGAAACACCTGGGTCGAGACATGTAAGGCGCAATTCTATTCTTTCCTTATCCCTCCATGTTTCTTTTTTTATTATTCTTGTGTATCCCTCGTCTGAGTTTATCCAGTCATTTAGAAATGCGCCAATGCTACCCACAAAGCTGCGTTTATTCTCTGCACGTACGTGTTCACCTATGAGCATTAAGTCCCCTGCAAGTTCTTCGTAATCTTTTCCAGCTTTTTTTGAAATGATTTCTATAAATTCATCCTTTTCAACATATGCTTCTTTTTTGTTATTTAGTTTTTTAGATATTTCTTCAATTGCTTCTCCAATTAACATAATTTCATTTGCGGTGTCAAGGAATTCAAATTTTCTCGCCTCTTTAATAGCAAAATTTATTG
>JAGGYW010000015.1 GCA_021162365.1 Nanobdellota archaeon | reverse complement strand
TCTTTAATAGCAAAATTTATTGATATATTTGATATTTTTGAGGATAAAACGCTCCTTATTCTGTTTGGTAGATTTTGGGCTTCATCCACTATTATGATACAATTCTCAAACTCCTTTTTTGTTCTTAGCAAAAATGCATTTCTAACACGGGGATGGAAAATATGGTAATAATCAGCTATGATTACTTTTGAGTCCTTCGCCAATTCGGTTGCAATATAGTAGGGGCACATTTCCTCCTTAGATGCAATTGATGTGAGCTCTTCTACATGTATTGGCGACTTTTCTTTTAAGTTTTCAATTAGTTTCTTTGCAGAATTTGTTAATTTGTTTTTCTTCCAAATGTTGTTGTAAAATGGGCATCTTTCTTCTTTTCTCATTTCAGCGCAAAACTCATTAAAATCCCTGCTTGTCAATGAATCCACTCCAGGAACCCTACACATCCACTTTTTTCCTATGAAATCTGTTGCAGTTATCTTCACATTGAACTTTTCTTTTATCTTTTGAAGGGTTTCTATAGCTATTTGGTGTTGTGTGTGTTTTGGAGTTAGAAATAAAATTGTCTTTCCATTTTCAATAGCATAAGTTAGGGCTGCCGAAAGAGCAGCCGCACTTTTTCCGGTTCCTGTTGGTGCATGGGCGACCAGGTGTTTTTTGTTCTTTAGTGCTATCTCAATGTCTTTAATCATCTTTTCCTGTGTTGGTCTTATCTTATCGAATGGAAAAAGTAATTGCATAAATGTGTTAACCTTTATTTCGTTTTTAACTTTTGGGGTGCTGTCCACTATTTCCCATTGGAAATTAATATATAATATAACATTTTGTAAGATATTATGTCAAAAGTGGAAGTTAATCCGATGAGTGATGAATTGTGCGAAGATTTGCTCAACACGCTTAGGGAAATAAAGGCTGCTTTGGAGCTGAGGGATGCACCTAAGTTAAAAGAGCTTAGCGACCACACCATACACTGTTCATCAATTTACAAAGATAAAAGAGCAATTTACATAGCTATGATAACTTACTCTTTAAGCAAGATTTTAGAGAAAAGCGAAGTCCAAAGGCAACATAGCGAAGAGCTTGAGGATTTCATGAAGGGCATGGATGAAAACTTTGGGGCATTGATTACATTCCTTGAGAATCGTGATTTTGAGAAGTTCTCAAAGGCAATAGTTAGCATGCTAAAAGAGATTTCTGAGTTTGATACATCTTTTGGTAGATATGTAGAAGATGTTTTAGAGTTTGCGAAAGTCCAAAAAGGAGCAAAGATGTATGAACATGGTCTCTCTCTTTCAAGCGTGGCTGAGATGCTTGGTGTATCTAAATGGGATTTAATGAAGAAAGTTGGGGAAACAAAATTCCATGAGGAGTTGCAAACTCCTAAGGATATTCGGGAGAGATTTAGGAAACTTAAACAGCTTTTGGAGAAAGGATGAAAATGGCAGTTTTAGTTGTAGATTCATCAACAATCATCTCATGTGCAATGAATTGCTTAATGTGGGTTTTTAAGGAGCTAAAGTCACGCGGATTTAGGTTTGTGGTTCCAAAAGGCGTAAAAGATGAAGTTATTGATAGTGGCCTTCGTTCTAAGAAGTTTAAGTACGAGGCAATAAGAGTTATGCGATATTTCTCTAATGGGATATTTGAGGAGCATGATATGGATGTTAGGAGTGAAGCTTCTGAGATGTTAAGCTATGCTAATTCAAGCTTTTACATTAAACACAACCCTCTTAGGATATTGCAACAAGCGGACGCGGAAGTTGCAGTTCTTGCGAGAAAGATAAATGCAGATGCAATTGTGACGGATGAAAAAACACTTCGGCTTTTAGTTGAGGCTCCCGATTTCGTAAAGAAGATGCTTGAAAGAAAGTTCCATGAGAGAGTAACTGTTAATGAAAGGGCGTTGCACAGCTTTAATAGGGTATTTGAAGGAATTTCAGTTGTTAGGAGTGTTGATTTAGCCGCTCTTGCATATGACATTGGGATATTTGATGAGATGGTTGCAAAGTGCCATCTTCCAAATAAAAAGAAGTGTGGAAGGGATGTTCTTGAAGGTGTGTTATACGCCCTAAGGTTTTCTGGATGTGCTGTTTCATTTAAAGAGATAGAAGAGTATGTGCATCTTCTCTCTTAGTCATCTTCGTGTGCCATTTCTATATACTTTAATCTGGATTCTATTTCTGCAACATGTCTTTTTACCGATTCGACTGCATCCGGATTCACACTTACAGAGTCAATTCCACAGTTAACTAAAAACTCTGCGATTTCTGGATACACACTTACACTTTGCCCGCATAATGAAACTGTTTTTCTGTGCTTGTGGAATCCATCAATAATTCTTTTTATGGCGTGAAGGACAGCCGGGTTTCTCTCGTCAAAGTATCCCATCTTTCCAAGGGTTTCAGAGTCCCTATCTACCCCAAGAGTTAATTGCGTTAGATCATTAGAGCCTATCGAAGTTCCGTCAATGTCAAGCTTTGCAAATTCTTCTGGTAATATTGCAACAGCGGGCACTTCTGACATAATCCAAATCTTGAAGTCATCACTTCTTTCGAGCCCTTCGCTTTTTAGGATTTCGAGCGCCTTTTTGACTTCGTCAGGCTTTCTTACAAATGGGAACATGACCCACACATTATTAAATTCTTCCCTTACCTTTCTGATTGCCCTGCACTCTAATCTAAATGCGGGTTCAAATTTTTCAGAGATGTATCTTGATACGCCACGCCATCCTATCATTGGATTGTCCTCCTTTGGCTCGAACTTTTCTCCGCCAATTAGGTTTTCATATTCGTTTGTCTTGAAGTCGCTAAATCTAACAACTACTGGGCGCGGATAGATTGCTGCTGCAACTTTTTTTATTCCTTCTGCAAGCTTGTCTATAAATTCCTGCGATCTCCCTTGTTCAATCATATGGAGAGGATGTTCTTTTATTACATCTGCAATTATAAACTCGACTCTCATGAGTCCAATACCATCAATTGGTAAGTCCTTATATTCGTCTATCTTCTCTGGAATTCCAAGATTCATGTAAATTTTTGTTTTTGTCTTGATTTGCTCAATTGGAATTTTTGGTTTTTCTTCATGCTTTTCTTCTTTTGCTTCTACTTCCTCAGTTTTTTCTCCACGGTATACATACCCATTTATTGCATCTACAGTAATTATGTCCCCGTCCTTTAGGATTTGTGTTGCTTTTTCAGTCCCAACGATACAGGGGATTCCCATCTCCCTGCTAACTATTGCTGCATGGCTTGTAATCCCACCTTCATCTGTTACTATGGCTGCAGCCCTTTTCATGGCAGGAACAAAATCTGGGTCTGTCATTTTGGTTACAAGTATATCCCCGTGCTGGACCTTGTCAAGATTATTTACATCAAACACGATTTTGACTTGTCCTGATACAATACCATGGCTTGCCGGCATCCCTTTTAGAATTGGTTCTCCAAGGGGTTTCTTCATAGATGTTTGTTTTTCTTTTCCCAGAGTTGTAATTGGTCTGCTTTGAACGATAAATAGTTTCTTTCCTTCGTAAGCCCATTCTATGTCTTGTGGCTTTCCATAGTGTTCTTCTATTCTTTTTACCATTTTTGCAAGTTCAATTATTTCTTCGTCACTTAGGACTTGGGAACTTCTCTTTGGCTCATCAAGGTATATTTTCTTGTTTTTTCCGGTTGGATCACGGGTAATCATGAAATCCTTTTTGGATATTTTTTTATCAATGATTTTCCATGTGTTTTTATCTACAACATAGTGATCGGGATTTATTGCTCCAGATACAATTGCTTCTCCAAGTCCCCATCCCGCTTCAATTACAATCTTATCTCTGTCTTCAGATATTGGATCAACAGAAAATGCAACGCCACTCTTAGTTGAGTCAACCATTTTTTGAACAACGTCGGATATTTTGACTTTGAAATGATCAAAGTTATTTTTCTCTCTGTAAAAGATTGCCCTTGCAGTAAAGAGAGAGGCCCAACACTTTTTTACAGCTTCAAGGAGTTCCTTCTCTCCTTTTACATTCAAGAATGTTGCCTGTTGTCCGGCGAAGCTTGCACTTGGTAAGTCCTCTGCTGTTGCGCTTGATCTCACTGCAACGAAAGGTGGCTCTCGTGCAGCATTAATGAACATGCCGACTGATTTTGGAAGATCATATTGGCTTTTGTACATTCCCTCATATGCCTTTACAATGGCATTAGCAATTTCGCTTGGGATTTCTTCGGTGACTATGATGGTTTGGATTTGTTTTGAGGCAGATTGCAAGGAATCATTATCATCAACATTGAGATTTGAAAGGATTTCTTTTATTTCGTCTTTTATGCTTGTTTCCTCAAGGAACTTCTCATATGCGTATGCGGTTATACAAAATCCGGGGGGTACTGGAAATCCAGAGTTGTACATTTCGCCGAGGTTTGCACCCTTACCCCCAACTAATGGAACATCCTCTTTGTGGATCTCCTTGAAATTTAGAATTAATGCTTTTTCTTTTTCGGTCATGTGGCTCACCAATTAATAGAAATTAAAAGAAGTATATAATAGTTGTGAAAGTTTATTTTTTAACTACTTCGATTTTGACTTTTAGTGGGAATTTATATGCTGCTTGTTTTATTGCTTTTTTTGCGGCTTCAACAAACTTTTCATCTGTGTCCACGTACATAAGTTCTTGTCCCTTTCTGACTTGTGCTGCTAGTCCTATTGGCTTTCCAAATGCGTGGCTCATACCTGTCTGGAATCTGTCTGCCCCAGCACCTGCAGCTAATGGATTTTCTCTTAGAATGTGGTGTGGAAATGGCTTTATTTTAAAGTAATAGTTGTTTGTGCCAATAAATTTAGTTAGCTGTTTGTTTACAGCCACTCTTGCAGATTCTAAGGCGTTATGCCTAATTTGGACGTTGTTCTTTGAAATTAGCTTAACTCTGTATGGAAAGTTCGCACTTTTATTTCCCATATCAAACATTACTATTTTGGGATACGGCGCTCCGCGTACATATGACTTTTCTCTCTTTCTTGATTTCCTCGTATATGGCCTTTCTATTTTTCTGTAGCATACTGCCTTTCTTAATCTTGCCATACTTATCTCCTGATTTTTCCTCTTTTTAAATCTTTTCCTACGCCTTTAGTAAGATTTAAGGAGTATAATTGTATATATAATTCTGTGGATGCCTTAGAGTTATTTAAAGATGCAAAAAAGGAGCTTAATCTGGCAGATCACATCTTTTTTGTAGCTCTTCCTGTAGTTCAAGATAAAAATGTTTTTCTTAGCATTCTTGAGCATCTAAATAAGTGTGTTATGCTTGCCATGAAAGCGTATTTGCTGGCGCAGAAAAAGATGAAGAAATTGAGAATTATCCCTGAAAGCGAGGATTTGACGAGAAGGTTGTTTTTTGAGGAATTCATGAAAGAGTTGAATATTGTAACTAGTGAAAAGCACCTTGTAAATGAAATTATTCAGGTTACAAGGGCATATAGGAAAAGCCAAGCTGAGATTAAACGCGGCGAAGATTATGTTTTATTTTTGCCGAACTTTGATACTGTTGTCATTAATGAAAAAAGCATGAAAAGATATTTAAGCATAGCAAGGAGTTTTATTAACAAGATAGAAAAGGGTATGCCGTCATGGAACAGTACGAGCTTGCGAAGGTAAAGGTTGAGAGAATAATAAAACTGAGCGAGAAATTTGAAGAGATGGATGAAGATGATTTTAGAAGATTTATTTACAATTTGGGTAATGTGCTCCATATAATCCCAAACAATTCAAGAGAGAAACAGGAATTGGAGGCATATGTCGATTTTCTAAATGATATGGACTTTAAGAAGTATGGTTTTATATTTAAGGGGATTTCTAAGAAAGGGAGTGTAAAAATAACTAAAAAAGATATTGTTGATTTAGTGTGGCGAACAAGGTCACTTTTGTTTTAATATTTCTCGTGCAATTTGTTTTGCGCCATCCCCTTTGAACTTGGTTGCTTTTACATTTGATGTGAGTATGTCATATTTACTGATAAATCTCTTTAAGGAGTCTATTAGTGTGCTTATGCTTAGTTTTCTTTCGAAGAAGCAGGTTTCACCAAGTCCTTCTTTTTTAATGAGTGCACCGTTTACTAGTTGTTCAATATGGTTTCTAAGAGGTATCACAAGAATTGGTTTTTTGTAAACAAGTGCTTCTGAAATGCTTGAATGACCTGCAGGAGATATAATTCCTTTTGAAAGTTTTACGTATTCAAGTGCATTTTTCACAAATGGAAATATTAGCATGTTATCTTTTTTAATTACTTCTTTTGTGGAATGATTGCTTGAAACTATGAAGAATTCATCCTTGAAGTTTGGGAGGACTAACTCCAGCATGTGAAAAAGTTCCCTTTCTATGTCTGAGCCGCCGACATGGACATAGTAGAAATCTTTATCTATTTTTAATTTCTTTTTTAAATGTGAAATGGAAGGGAGCTGTGCCGGCTTTTTTCTAACGATTAAATCTGTATACTCTATCTTTTCTTCATAGAATATATTCCTTTCAAAGGAAGGTACAAAAAACTTGTCACCCTTTTTGAGCATGAAGTTGATTAGCCTCTTAAGCAACAGATGCTGAATTGCTATCTCTCTTGTTTTTAGTTTTTTTGGGACTAACTTATAGTGTGTTAATGTAGTTATCAGGTTTGTTAGTGTAAAGTTTGGTAAATCTCTTCGTGTGGCATAGAAAAATCCATTTGGCTCTGAGTCGGTAAAAACAATGTCTGGCTTAAACTTGTCTGCCAGATTTCTGAATCTCTTATAGTCAGCTCGAAGTTTTGTTGGGTTTTTGAAGAAATCATTTATCTGTAGCAATACATCAAAAGAATATCCTCTTCCTTTGTATTTGTATCCTCCAAAGTCTTCTGCAGGGATCTTTAGTTTTTTATAGTATCTGTAGGTATCATGGTATGTTAGAATCTTGACTTTTGATTTCTCTTTTATCTGTCTGTATACTGCCTCTGATCTAGTAGCATGTCCTAATCCAATTCCAACGACAGACATTAGTATTTTTTTCATTTTTATTTACCTTCCATAAAAGTATTCGGCAAATTTGAATCCGTATTTTCTCCCCTGCGTAATCCCTTTTAGTAATATTAAGGGGCTCAGGATTAATAAAGATATTATTTGTGATTTAAAGCAGAGAAGTGCCTTTATTTTCAATGGGAATTCCTTTGATACATCATAGATTATCTTGGGCTCTCTTTTGTCTATCTCGAATAAGTTGATTTGGTATGTGTAAACTTCTCCCTTATACTTTAATTCGTTTAGGATATCGTTGATAATTTTATTAACTGCAATATGATCAACATGCACATCTTTGTTTGAATGGAAAAAGATTTTATTCGGCTTATATTTATTTATGAGTTCCGCTATTTTTTCTCTGTGATCTTGATTGAACTCCTCATCAATGTTTGAGTGGATGCCGAGAAAAATTGTTTTGTGTACGCCTAAAATTACTCCAGCGCGGTTGGATTCATAAATTCTCCTCTTACGCAGTTGTTCTTCTGTCATAAACGGCGGCCATGAAGTTAGTATTCCTGCATGTCCAGAACCATAGGAAAAGATTACAACTACTACTTTCTCCTTTTTTGCCAGTTTTGCAATAGTCCCTCCGCATCCGATTACTTCATCGTCTGCATGAGCTGCAAATACAATAGTTGTCATACCTAATTAGAAGGAGTTTATTTGTTTAATAATCTTTTCTCCAAGCTTTTTGATTTGGCCTGAATAGAAATTAAATATCGCTCCAATTAAAATTCCAATTATGGCGCCTGCAACCACATCCGATAAATAGTGTAGTCCTAAGTAAAGGCGAGATATGCCTGTTGCAATCGCGATGGCAAACAAGTATATTGTGTATTTTGGATGTTCTTTTGCTAGAATTGTTGCAAGTAAGAAAGCCATAGCAGTATGGCCAGAGGGAAATGAATACTTGCTGTATGGAAGCATGGGTAAATCCAAAATCATGCCTGTTCTCTGTCTTTTTATGATGAACTTTAGGGCAGCTACTACTACAGTATTTGCAAGGATTGCCCCACTTAGCACGAGTGCGGGTGTTTTTTTCTTTAGGAATGCTATTGTAATCACTATTAGAGAAAAGATTAGCATTACTTCTGTTGAAAATAGGAATGCAAGAATTAATGCTAAAAAATCAAAAAAAGGGTTCCTTAAGCTTTGCAGTATTGTAACTATTGCTGTATCTATCATTTAAGTGAGATCATAGTTGATGTCCTTTCTACTTCATCCATAGCACGCACTTTTTTAATTAGGAAATCTTGTAGTGCTTCCATGCTTTCTTTTTCTATCTTTGCTACAATGTCATATTCTCCATATACCACGCTTACATCTTTTACTTCAGGCATTTTTGCAAGCTTTTCAGCTACAGTGTTTTCTTCCCCTGGCTTTACTATAAGCAACACATATGCTGTTACCAATTTGACACACCTCCTTATTTAGTACTTATTAAGGTTGTTGTTTTTTCCACACCTTTTATTTTCCTTAAGTTTAGTATGAATTTATTAAGCTCGTTTATGTCTTTAAGTTTAACCTTGATGATTAAATCGTATTTGCCATACACTTCTGTAATATCCTTTACTTTATCGGATTTTAAAAACTTAGCTGTCCAGTCTACTTTTATGCTTGGGTTTGTTACAACAAAAATATACGCTGTTATCATTTTTTGCCTCCCCTTGCTTTTTTAGGTATTTTTATTATTTCTTTCTTTACGACATTGGAGTTCGGAATTATTGTGAGTCTTCCAGTTTCATCCTCAAGAGTAATGCTAACTAAGTTGATATCCACAACTTTTCCCATATATCCCCCTATTGCGAGGACATCTCCTTTTTTTATGGATTTAAAAGTGCTTAGGTAAATCCCTGCTGCTGCATTTGGCACGAAATCTTTAAGGCTAAAAAGTATTATAATAATTATAAAGAGCGCAATCAAAATTATAATTGCATCTAAGACTACTTTTGCAAATCCAAATTGCGAAAGTGCAATTATGAAAGTTATGAAATAAAACACATATTTGATTACCATAGTTATAAGTTCTATGATTGGCTCTTCATACCCCATCTTTGTTATCATCTTTTTAATATCCTTTCTTTTGAAGAAGTCAGTGGCTGCATCAGTTACCATTTTTGTTACTATTACACCTATTGCTATCACAATTGTGAATTGGAGTATGCTGATAACTTGTGTTTGCAATAACTCTTCGAATACCATTATGAAATTAAAGGAGAAGCAGGTTATTAAAGATTACTTAAGTATTTGTGTGCTTTTCTAAGCACATTTTTTGCATTTTCAAAGGTTAGAATGTTAATGGCATCTTCGTAGGGAAGCCAAATGTATCCAATATGTTCATAGGATAGCTTTACTTTTTCTTTTTTGGTTTCAGCAAGATAAAATATTACTTCTTTGTACACTATTTCTTTTCCTCTGTGGAAAAAGTATTTTATCCTCTCTTTAAATCCATCTATAATCTTTAGGTCATCTATACCTGTTTCCTCTTTTGTTTCCCGTATGACGGTTTGGATTTCGCTTTCGCCCTTTTCTATGTGCCCTTTTACGAAGTCCCAGTGCCCACTGCCATAATGGAGCAAAAGGTAAATCGGTTCACCATTCACTCTCCTAAATATTACTGCCCCTGCTGAAATCTCGCGAACCATAAGAAATCAAAGCAGGTCAAATAATATAAAAATATGGATATCAAAAGCTTTAAAAAACGCGAAAAAGTCACTTAAATTACCCAATGATAGAGCTGCCGTAAGGCACAGCTTGATGGGAGGTATGTATATGGGAATGTACAAATATCTTACTAGGATATGGCAGGATGCCAAAGACAAGTTAAAACCTATTTTTAGGGAGAGAATTATTAAGTGGAGAAAACAGCCCACAATTGTTAGAGTTGACAAACCTACTAGAATAGACAAAGCCCGTAGACTTGGGTATAAAGCAAAGCAGGGTTTTGTAGTTGTAAGAGTTAGAATAAAGAAAGGTGGGAGAAGTAGGCGTTCTATTCCAAAGGGAAGACGCCCAAAAAGATATGGTATGAGGCACTTCTCACCTGTTAAAAGTATGCAGGCAATTGCAGAGCAAAGAGCAAATAGGAAATTTCCGAATTTAGAGGTTTTGAATAGTTACTATGTTGCTGATGATAGTGTATACGAGTGGTATGAAGTAATCTTAGTTGATAAAAATCATCCAGCTATTAAGAAAGACAAAGATGTAAAATGGATTGTTACTCAGAGGGGAAGAGCCTTTAGAGGATTAACATCGGCTGGCAAGAAATCAAGGAATTCTAGGAGGAAGTGATTGAAATGCTTCCAGGTATGGATATGAAAAAATTAAAGAAAATGATGAAAGATATGGAGAACATCCCTGCAGAGAGAGTTATCATCGAAGGCCCTAAGAAGATTGTGATTGAAAATCCCCAAGTTGTTAAGATTAATTTGATGGGGCAGGAAACCTTTCAGATAGTTGGGGAAGCACACGAGGTAGAAGAGACACCTTATACAGAGGAAGATGTTAAGATGGTCATGGAGCAGACAGGTAAAAGTGAGGAAGAAGTTAGAAGTGCATTAGATAAAAATAAAGGGGATATAGCAAAAACTATTCTTGAGCTTAAGTAATTACTTGCTTTTTTCTATTACTTTTAGAATAATTGGCTTTGTTAGCGTTATATTAGTTGCTACATACACCATAATCGGTGCAACGAGACTTGGTGCGAACACTATTGCAATAGTTAATACCACTAGTGCAATTATTTCCCATTTGTTAATCTCTTTTGAAATCTCCATTATTTTGCTTTTGATGATTCCTTCTTTTTTGAATTTATATGAAATAAAGGAGTAAATCCCAAGCATGATTAGTGCAGTAAAGATAATGGATAGCAATACACCAGGAGTTACGATTATGTTAAGTCCTGCTACGATTCCAATTACAATTACCAGCTCTGATGCTCCTAGTACACCGGCTAAAATTGCAACTTTTATTTTCTTTAGCAGTAGGAATGAAATTGCTATTGTTGCGATAATAATTGCAATTAAGATGTATATGAATGATGAAAGAAGTATTGACTTTGGCGCTGAATACTTTTCTACACTTTCAACCTTCGCGTTTAGTTCGCCTGTCTTTAGGATTGATTGTGTAAAGTAAAGCATTTTCATTGCATCTTCTTTCGTTTTTACATCCCCACCAACTGTTACCTTCTCATATGGGAGACCCTTGCTTTCTGCGTATATTGGCTCGGATCCGATTTTCTTTCCATCTATGTAATAATCAATTGTTTCATTGAGCATACATTTGTCGTATTTACATGATGCTATGCTTAGATCTTTTGTGAGATTTGCAAATCTTTCTCCAGCCTCTTTGGAGATATCAACCTCAAATCCGTATTTCCATACGATGTTTCGTTCGTTTGGGTTGCTTTCATTATAGTGTTGATATGTGTATAAATTACAGTTTACACCTGTGGTGCATATGCTTTTTATATCTTTGACTGTAAAGAAGGTGTTATTACCTATTTTGGCATAGAATTCCCCTTTTGTTTCAATTATAGGAATAACTTCGTCCCCTGCTGTTGTAAGCAAGATTATTTTTCCATCTTCTTCGTATATTGAGAAATCATAAATTCTGTTTAATTTAAGTCTCTCTTTGATGATTTCAATTGCATCTGTTTGGTTTGTAGATATTATATATTTGTTGCCGCCTGAGAGTTTGTAGCTTAACTTTAGCTTTGAAAATTGGGTTTCTTTTACTGCAAGGTGTATGTTCGTCCTGTTATTTTTTTCTCCGGCTACATACACATGGGTTATTTCTGTGTAGCTATAAGGAAAAGTTTCTCTTAAAACCGTCACTTTTACGGTATCGTTTGGTTTTATTTGTGAGATTGCATTGTGGAAGTCGTCAATTGTTTTTATTTCGTATCCGTTTATTGATTGTAGTAAGTCTCCTTCTTTTATGACGAGAGATGCAGGAGCTTCAACATTTGTGACAATTACGCCTTCTCTTGTGAATGGGTGAATCACGAAAAATAGCCATACAACTAATAGTAGAACAATAACATGTCTTGCATACTTCAAATAACCCATAGAGTTTCACAAAATCTTGCGGTTTAAAAGCATTGCGGATATGGAAAACTTTTTCTTTGCGGAGTTTTCATAAGTTTGTGTGGGGCTGTAGTTCAGCTTGGCTAGAACGCCAGCTTCGGGTAAGCTTTTTAGAAAAAAGCTTAAGCAAAAAATGTATTTCGCTTCGGAAAAGCTGGAGGTCAGCGGTTCAAATCCGCTCAGCCCCATCGTCTTTAGTGGGGTTTTTCTTTTTGTTTACAGACTTCCAGAATAGTCCTTCGTACCATTCTTTTCCTGTAGGTACTTCATCAATTGTTAAGAATCTGTCCAAGAAAACAACGAAATCCATATTCCTTATCCCTTCTACTGATTTTGGGAACATGGCCACTGTACGCGCATTTCCACCACACGTATTTACTTGATGTTTTAAGTAGGTTAGTGTTTTTCCTGAGTAGCTTTTATCTATGATTAATACTTCTTTTCTTTCTAGCTCCTTTTTAAGGAAGATTACATCCTTCATCATATCCATCCCAATATGATATTCCCAAAACATGATGTTGTCGATTGTTTGTCTGTCCTCTATAAATCCTAATCCGAACTTTATACCTGATTTGGGTACGAATATATATACATCAGCGGCTGGGACAGCATCCCATATACCACTAATTATCCATCCATGTTCTCTTGTATCTAAATCAATCCCAAGACGTGTGTACAGGCCTATTAGTAGATTGTATATTGATTGTGTTTGTACTGATCCTCTCTCTGCCTCTATTCTTTTTATATCTAATTCTCTCTCGAGGGCGTTTAGTTTTTGTTCATCTAACGAGTCGATGACATCTTTAAATTCTTCCTCATATTTGGTTTTTACTCTTTCGTATAGGAGATAAGGTATTTTTTTACCGCGTAGGTCTGATACAGCTATTCTATGTTCGACGTTGTTGTATTTCCCCGATAGCATTACTATGGATAATCCATCAAATTTATCGTTGTCTTTTATTATTCCTTCAATTTCTTTTTCCAGGTCTATCCTTTGAAGAACATAGTGGTACACATAAATCCCTTTTGTGTTTAGCACAGGATTATTATAAGGCTCGCTCAGATCAGAGAGAGTTATTTCTGGTGCTTGTAGTATCCATTTATTTATGCCAGGATAATGTTTCCATCCTCTCCATAACTTTTCACGTATCACATCTATATCATTTGAAGTTATACATACGTTTCTTTTTTCGTGAAAGGTGTTGTATACTAAGAATCCAAATCCCACATCCCTTTCTACTAAGAGTTTGTTGTTACTTTCATATTCTAGGAGTGTTCCTTCTTCCATTTATATCAACCTGAATACTTCATTAATTACACTTGACCTCGAGCTTAGAGTACATCCATATGGTAATAAGGAATATTCATTATATATTTTTACTAATTCTTTTGTAAAATAAAGTACGTCTTTTTTATTTGGTGGTTTTTTTTGCGCCCATATTGATCCTGGTCTTGGGAAAAATATACTGTAATCCACCACAATTCCTTTTCTTGCAAGATCTTGTGCACCGTTTAATAAATCATCGATTCTTTGTACACCCAATACCATATTTGTCCTAGCCTTTCCGAACCCAAATATATCAACTGCTTCCTCAAGTGTTTTTATCATGTTTTTGTACCCATACTGTTTTTCCTTACCAGGGCAGACTTCCTTGAAGACAACCTCTCCATAAACTTCTAAGTTAAACATTACTTGTTTAATACCTAGCTTTTTGGTTTCTTCGAGTAGGGCTGTCTTGTGTGGGGGCATGAGAGTGACATATGAGTCAGTGTTGTGTATGTCTATCATATTGCTAACTTTTTCTATTATCTCGTTGACTATTTGCCACATAAAGTCTAAATCTTGTAGGTTCCCTGCAATAAACATTAGGTGTGTGTGAGGTGAGAGTGGGAGGTCGTACTTTTTCATGTATCTAATAGCAATTTCTAAGCTTGAGAATAAATTGCTTTTTCTTGTTTCCCACTCAGTCTCGCTGTAAAGATTAAATGCTGAGATATCCTCGTTTATACCTATCCTCTTTGGGTTTCCTCCACAGAATTTGCATGGGTGCCCCTCTTTCCAAAGATAACATCCATCATAAGGGACTATGCTAATCTTATCTTTTCCTATTATACTAAGAAACTTATCTATGTCTTTTATTCCATCCCTTCTTCCGTTAATAATAAAATTTGGTAGTTTCGCAAGAGATATGTCATCCTGTATAATCTCATCTCTTTTTTTTATAACTACTCTCCCGTCTTTTGCTGTGAGCTGTATATCTGATGTTGGAGAATAATACACTTTCGCAATACTATCAAATTCTTTACCATGTAATATTATCTCATCTGGAATTGAATTTCTCTTGTTCGCATGTGGGGAGATAAAATGTCTATCGGATACCTTAAGTGTGTTACATTTGAATCCTTTATCTAAATCATTTCCCAGAATTTCTTGCAGGGATACGGTATCTACATTAATCCCCCGAGTTAATACCTCGAGCTTTGTCTCGAGTATATCATTTTTTTGAGGCATTCGTACCACACCTAATATTTTGATGATACCTTTTTATTACCGTGCCTATATGAAACTTTTTTCCTAATGTCTTTTTTTATCGGAGACCAACCTTTATTGAGTATATCCTCCAGGATTTCCTTTTTAGTATACTCATGTATGGGTGCTACATGTACTTCCCTAACAGTAAATCCTAGGCGCTCGGTATATTCCAGTCCTAAAAATCTTCCCAGAACATCTTCTACTTTGTCGTTGCGGGTATCCCATGAAACCATGTATTTATCACCCTTAAACATGTAAATGTAGGCTAGATAGTTTCCAACAATATATGGTGGTGATGTTGATCTCATATATGCTTCTTGCAGACGTTTTCTGTTTATCCTCATGTGCAATTAAAGGGAAGGAATATTTATAAACTTTTATAACTTTTAAATAACAACGAGGGTGATTTGAGTGACTAGTAAAAAGGACAAGGTTCAAATTCCCTCTCTTGAGGAATTGGCTGAGAGCGGGAGATTAAAGGAGTTAGATGGTAGTCTTTTTTGCCCGGATTGTAAGTCTCTTCTGTACCCGCAAGAGATCGATGGAGTACCTCTTGCGTATTGTAGAAAGTGTGATACTTATTATCTTCGTAAGAGAACAGATAGTAGAGTAATAGTAGAAAAGGCACGTGGCAAAGGTGAGATAGCAGTTATTTCTGATAATGATCACCCTAACTTGGTTAAGCGTACTTGCCCTTATTGTGGTAATCCACAGATGGTGGAGACTAGAATTCCTCCGAGGTGGGGGGATGAAGATGATCTCGTTATATATAAGTGCCCTAGGTGTAATAAAAGCGAAAGAGAGGGATATGATTATTGACTACCATCCTAGCTCTTTGAGCATTGCTTCAGTGGCAGAATAAAGTCCAATTAAAATTGTGTTATTATTAATTACAAAGTCTGCTTCTTCCTCGCATCTGTCGTATAAATCAAATAACTTGCTTTCGTCAACCTCTTGCTTTATGAAATCCGCATAAGTTTCTACATCTTTTATGCTTCCCCTTCTCTTTATTCTTTCGAATCTCACATCCCTTTCTGCTTTTACGCAGACTAATTTAAAGTCGTCTCCAAGAGTTCTAAAGAATTTTAGTTCGGCACTGTTCCGTATTCCTGAAATAACAACCCTACGTAGGTGGTTTCTTCTGGCGAATTCTATGCAAGCTTTTGCCCATATATCCTCTCCGTATTTTTCTTTCATTTCTTTCGAGAATTGCTGGAGTTGGAATCTATCTATCTCTTTAATTCCTTGCGATTCCATTTCTTTTTTTATGATATCACTCATAGTTATTTTTACAAACCCGTGCTTTCTAACTAAGTAATCTGCAAGGGTGTCCTTTCCTGCTCCAACTTTACCGCAAATTCCAAGCACTTTCATTAGTTTTCCCTAACAACTTTTAATTAATAAACTTTCGAATTTAGGTGTTGTAAATATACTCCCAGCCCGGCTTCCATTCGCCTTTCTTCCTCCAATCTTCTTTTATTGCCTGCTCCCAGGTTTTTCCCATAGCTTATTCCCTCGGTTTCTCGCCTTGCCAGTGGCCTTCATATAGTTGATTAACTTCTCCTTTTGTGTCCATAAATGTCAACTGGAACCAGTATTCATCTTTGTGGACACGGAGCTCTTGGACGGTTATCCTAACTGTTTGAGTGCCATATCCAGAGTAACCAGAATCCCATATGCCTGTTTCTGATTTTATTACACCGAATCTATTGAATGTTGTCCTTGGGAATAGGAACCCAACTGCATTTTTGGGGATGGTGACTTTGTTTGCAATCCTGATTTCGTAAGTGCCCTTTGGCAGATAGTAAAATCCGTCGTCCATTGGCTCCATCTTCATCTTTTCTGGAGTAATAGTTCTTTCCTTGCCATGAATTGTAACTATGCCTTCTTCCGGTAGTTTCCAAATCTCAGAAACCTTCAGGTCAACACCATTAGGATTAATTTTTACCTCCGGCGGTTGTTCGATATATTTTGCTACTTCCTCACCAATCCAAACACTCATTTTTTCACCTCTTTAATAATTCTTTTAATTTTTTTATCAAATCTTTGCATTTATTTATAGCCTCTCTGCATACCTCAAACTCCATTCTCTTTCCATAGTAAGTCAACATGTTTCGCTTATATCTTAAATCATCAAATATACGAAATAAATCTTCTCTTTTTAAAAAGTCTCTGAGAAAGAATCCCAAGCACAGATGGTTAGAAACTTTAAACCCGTTAATAAGCGCCAATGCTTGGATTAATTCAAGTGTCGATGTATAGTAATCCTCGAAAACAAAATTGCAATTTTTCCCATTTATAGCAGACGCTGATTTTATTCTATCAGCAGATACTTCTATAAGAGATTCAGCTCTTAGTATGTCAGGAGTGATAGTTCTGCTGTTTCCACTTTCAATACATTCCTTCCAAGATGACTCCTTCATTCAAACACCTTCAAAAAACCATTTAGGGTAATTCCGTTTATTATATTATCTGCTAACCTTTTGTTACCAACCTTTTTAATACTCTTAAATTTAAATAATTGTACTCTACGCTGCAGAACTCGCTCAAACTTAGAAACATCCACCTTTTTTTTAGATGGCGACTCTAAGTAAATGTCAATATCACTTTCTTCAACATCCTCTCCTCTTGCATATGAACCAAACAACACAATCGTTGGATTGCTAAATTCCTCCCGCAAGTACCTAACCAATCCAGATGAATAGATTTGCCTTATATTGAATAGTCTCTTTTCAAGCAAGAAAACCTCACTGCTCCTCTCCGCAGTATAAAAAACAACTCCATCAATAACAACTTTTTTCAAGATACCCTCAGCACTTAATTCCTTGCAATAACGAATAACAGAAGGCAGTGGCAATCCGAGTTTTCTTTCTATATGCCTAACCCTCATTTTTGCAGTCGGATTTAAGAAAAAATATTCTTTTATCTTATCCTTGATATTTTTAGATATCATATGATAATATAAATTATCAACCGATATTTAAAGTTATCGCTTAGGGAAGGATACGAGTCGATAAACGTCAAGCCAGCCCTGCCAATAAGAGGCAGGTTTTCTTTTCACGAGTTTCCAGCCAGATAAGCTCATAATTGGTTCAAGTATGAAAGGCGCCCAAACTGCATGGGCAAATGTGACTTTTTTCTTAAGAGTTTCATTGAATGCTTCTTTAATTATTTCTCCCCTTTTGGTATCAAATGCTTTCGTTATGCTGATAACTTTTTCGTTTCTTTTCCTTTCAATCATCTTGTCTTTCCACTTTTTCTCAAATAGGAGCGTGACTACATCTCTATAATCTATTATGAAATAAGTCCCCTTATGAATATTCTTTTCAATATTTTTCAGCAGTTTTACAAAGTCAGATGTTGTAAGATGTCCCAAGCTGTTTCCGAGAAGAGTAATTGTGTCAAACTTGCCAGTAATCTTTTTCTTAGTTGCATCTCCAAGAATAAATTTATTTTTTGATTTTACTTCTTTTGAATACTTTTTCGCATTTTTTATCATGTCTGGATTAATGTCAATTCCAGTATAAGAATGTCCTTTTGGTTCGATTATAAACCCTAAAACTCCACCACCGCAAGCAATGTCTAACACTCTCTTGCCAAAGAATTTTTTATTTGAGACATATACTTTCTTGAGGGAGTTAACTCTCTTTTTGTCGCTTACTAAATACCTCTCGAGGTCCTCAGATATCCTATAGAATTTTTTGATGTTCGTTTTCATTTCTTCTTCAGCTTTTTCTTAAATTCTTTTGGTAGGTCTTTTACATCTGCTATGAAGTCGATTGTCTTTTCTTTTTCGTTGAAGTGCACAAATCCTATTGTTTTCCCTTTTCTTTTTAGTTCGAATAGTTTTTCCTTTGCTGCTGGGAGCCCTATCATCTTTCCTATCTCTACATCTTTTAGATCATCAAAATTAAGTATATCTGCAACGCTTGATAAAAACATATTATGATATCTTTCAAGCTCGTTGCGATAAACCTTCGGGATTAAATCTTTCTTTATTTTTTTCTTGAATAAAATTTCGTGAAATTCTTCCGGAGTTAAGAATTTACCTTTCCTCTCCATAAACTCCAAATCATTTTCCAAAGCCGCCTTTCGCGATTTTTCTTCAAGAGCCACAATACCGGAATAAAGCCACTTTAGTTTTTCAATATCCTTTTTCTTAACCGGCTTTTCAACAATCTTCTTAAGCTTCATTTCCGCCACCACCCAAGAGTATTTTTGCTTTTTCAGCAATTTCGATAAGGATTGGATTAATTAATTTCATTTTTTTCAAATCTTTTGGTGATACCCATTTATATTCTGTGTGTTCCTTAGACAGTTTAACTTTTTTCCCTTTTGGACGGCAAAGATAAGCAACAACCATTGCTTCTTTTTTGTCAACTGTTTTAATAATTCCTGAGAAGAATTGATAGACAATGTCTATGTCTAACCCTATTTCTTCTTTAACCTCTCTTTTTAGGGAGTCTTCAAAGTTTTCATTACTTTCTAATTTCCCACCCGGGAATGTCCATTTACCTCGTGTTTCCTTCCCATACACGTTTGAGTACTTTAGTACCAAGAATTGATCTTTTAGATTAAATATAAGTGCTAACTGGATTGTTTCCATCATTAATTCAAAGTTATATTCATTTATAAATTATAATGTGTGAAGAATTCTTTGAGGTCCATAACTACTTTCCCACCACGACTTAAAACATACTTCTTCAATTCGCCGGGGGAGTCATGGAATGTGAATGGGGTGACCTCCTCATAGGCATGAAATAGACCCATGTCTGCTGTTGAGTCACCGATTGCATATACTTTTGAATATCCTTTAGATAGAATTTCTGCCATGGCGAGGTGTTTACCTCTTATACCTGCAAATAAATTAATCCTTTCGAAACCTTGTATTACTCCATCTTCAATTTTGAATTTGGTGCCGTATATCTTTTTGATATTTTTGGAGATGCCTGCCTCCCTTACTATTGCCTCGAGGAGCTGAACTGGCTCTGCAGAAACGATATAGATGTCGTCCTTACATTGCCTAATTGCGTCTATGTGATGTGGCTTAATGAGTTTTGAATACTCTTTTGCACGTTTCTCTACGAAAGAAAATGGCATTTCTACCCTCCTTAACATCAGCACGTCGAATAGCTCTAACGATGTTGTTTCGCCAGTTATCTGGTCATCTCCGAAAATCTTCCCAAGGCTGGAAGAAAGGGACTTGTATGATTTTATTATGGCATACCTTAGTAAGAAGTCCATTTTTCTCTTTAATCCCTGTTCTTTGTAGAAATCGCGCATTAGCCTCTCAAGGAGGGTCCCTTCTACCTTTTCAACTATTGTTCCGTCGCAATCTAGAACTCTTGCATTTGACATGTTATCATTAATTAATTACGACTTTTTAATTGTTTCTGCACTAATAGTTTCCAAGAGCATATCTATTCGGAGATCTTTTTTGAAAGGAGCCTTTCTTTATTTTATGCCCTTTAGGGAGGCACTCCATCTTTGGTATTTTTTCATCTATGAGCCATTCGATGCTTCTAAAGTATTCCATGTCTCTTTCTGTTACGAGAGTGATTGCGACTCCACCCTTTCCTGCTCTACCTGTTCTTCCAATACGATGCACATAATCTTTTGGGTCCCTCGGGACGTTGTAATTGATTACGTGACTTACTCCTTTTATGTCTAATCCGCGGGCTGCAACATCTGTAGCAACAAGGATGTTAAATTTTCCTTGGCGAAAGTTTGAGAGCACTTTATTTCTTCTTGCCTGAGAAAAGTTTCCATGGAGTGCATCCACCTTGAAGTGCATTTTCCTAAGGGCATTGACGAGCTTGTCTACACTAATTTTAGTATTGCAAAATATGATTGCTGATTTTATATTTTGCTTTGTTAGAATGTTTTTAAGCGCATCAATCTTGCTTCTGTAATCCACTTCACAATAGAATTGTTTTATGTCTTTGACAGTTAATTCATCTTCGCTTACTTTAATTACTTCTGGATTATGCATGTAATCTTTTGCAAGGTTGAGAATTATTTCCGGCATTGTTGCAGAAAACAGAAGAGTTTGTCTATCTTTTGGGATGTCCTGTAGAATTGTACGTATATCGTCTATGAATCCCATATCTAGCATTCTATCTGCTTCATCTAGGACAAGGATTTTGATTTTGTTTAACTTTAGATTCCCTCTGTTTATTTGGTCAATTATTCTACCTGGTGTTCCGACGACTACATGAACACCTCTCCTAAGGGCTTCAGCTTGTTTATCTATGCTTACTCCTCCATATACTGAGAGCACATTAAGTTTTTTGTATTTGCTTAATTTTTTGATCTCGTTGCTCACTTGGACTGCTAGTTCCCTTGTTGGTGTTATAACAATTGCCTGCACGCTTTTCTCTGAAGGATTCACTCTTTCAACAATTGGGATTGCAAATGCAAGAGTTTTTCCTGTCCCTGTCTGCGCTTGTCCAATTATATCTACTCCCTTGAGGATTTTTGGAATAGCTTCTAATTGAATTGGGAACATTTCTAGAATACCCATATCTTCTATTGCTCTTTTGAGCTCTTTACTTATTTTTAACTTTTCAAATTTATTTTCCATAAAGCGACTAAGAAATACCCTTTTAAAAGCTTTGGGTTACTCTAGCATCTCTGCTAGCTTTTCTTCTAGAGCATTATATTTCATGTCTCTTCTTATGATTTTTCTAGCGATTGTCGAAAAAGCTAGGTCTACATTTTGGTCTTCTTTTGCACTTGTGTAAATTGTATTCACCATTTCATCAAGAGGGCCGACATATTTTTCATCCACCTTCTTTACTAAAAATGGATCAAATTGAGGAATAATCCCATCTTTTCTCTCGTAGAATTCGATTACCTCTTTGTGTCGTTTATGCATCCACAGGTTAAACTCCATTTTTAGATGCGGATTTATATGGGCTTCTGAAATATCCTCTATTTTGTATTCCTCTACAAACGCATCTATTAAATCTGTTTTATTTCCGATAACTATTGTTGGAACATCACTAAGGTTTGATTCCACTATTCTGTCTCTGAGTATGTTTAGAGTGTATCCTCGGGTTAAATCAAATACAAGCATGACTCCGTCTGAGCCCTTAGAATACTTTTTTAGTAGGCTGTCCTTTATCGTGCCTGCGGTATCTAATATGATCAACTTAACTTTGTATGTCTCGTCCTTCACTGTCGTTTCCACATATTTTGTGTATATGTCTGTCTTTAAGGTAGATTTATAACTCGTGCTAAATGATTTATTAACAAATTGATTGATAAGAGATGTTTTCCCGACGGCATTCAATCCAATTAACGTTACTTTCTTTTTGTATTCTTCGTCTTCTTCGCACATATTCTTTTGAAATGTAGAAGGAGTATATTAAATTATCTCCTTGAAAGGGATAAAGCCTCGGGAGGGGATCGAACCCTCGACCCCCAGCTCGCCTGCGCACCCTTTTCCGTGCACGCTTTTTCTAAAAGGGTGCTTACAAGGTTCACCCGGCTTTTTGGTCGAGCTTTTTTCCAAAAAGGTCGGCTGGTGCTCTACCGGCTGAGCTACCGAGGCTTTTCAACTTCAAAAGAATTTTAACATTATTTAAATATTTTGCTTGCTTTAGAAAGGATATGAAGCTTAAGCCTTTTGGTGGCTGGGACGTTGTAAGAATCTTGATTACTTTTATTGTTGTTGTACTAGTTGTAATCTTTGTTACTCCTTACTCTCCTTACATTGTGTTGGGTGCGCTTGGTTTGCTTATATACACCCTCATTTTAGAATTTATTAAGTTCTATCTTGGCTTAAAAGAGCTTAGGAAGGAGAAGTTTGAAATTGCAACTATCCGATTCTAATTATCTCCCATCCATTATCTCTTAAATTAAATAGATGAATTGTACAACAAACTTCACAGAAATATTTTGTTTCACCTGTTTTTTTGTTGATGGCCATATACTGTGCGTGTCGTCCACATCCTGGACAGCGTGGAATAATTTTAACAACTTTCAGTTCTTTATCTTCTTTTTCTTCCATTAGGTGTCCCCATCAAAGGGAAACTTAAAATAGTTTAAATGCTTTTCTATGGATATGTCTAATGCACAGGGGCATCTTATTGCTGGCACATTAGTTTCTTTGTCGTTAGCTTTTGTATTGTATAACCTTCTGCATGTTGGACTGTTGGTAGTTATTCTCGGAATTATAGTTGGAATTATTTCTTCTGAGTTTCCAGATATAGATCACCCAAAGTCCCTCCCAAGAAAAGTTCTGAGGGGGATTATGCCAGCAATAGTTATTTTCACATTCATTTACTTGTTTTTCTCTTGGAGGATCTGGACGCATGGACTTTTCGAAATTTCTCTGTTTTTTGCAGCACCTCTTTTGATAATAATGTTTTATGAGTATTTTATCCCAAGACATAGGGGAGCAACTCATAAATGGCCGGGGATGGCAACTATGGTTGCACTCTCAGTTTCTATGTCCTTTGTCGCTGGGCTTAGCTTTGTTAATGTGATAACAATAACTTTGTTTGCGGTTTTAGGATTTTCTTCGCACATCTTATTGGATCACTTATAGTGGTGTTTTCTTTATTGTTTTTAGAAAAAATGGGTCTTTATTTAGTCTCAAAAAAACTGCAAGTATATGCTTGCAGAATTTTCCCTTTAGAGTATGCCACCTGCAATCGCAATTCCACGATTTTGGGAATTTTCTCTCGCTGAAGTAAATTATGGAGTGCTTTGTGTTGTATAATTTGTCAGTTGCTGTAAATCCAATATGCCTTGAAGTTATGTAATCTACCTTTACATCCTTCCACATCCTCTTTGCGGCTTCATAGCTGTTCCTACTCACATCTGGGTTTGATTCTATCTTCTTTATTGAGAGGAATTTTATTTCCATCAAAAGTAGTTCTCCCCCCACAATATTAGAATTGTAATACCAATAGTAGAGAGGATGAAAATTTTTTGAAAGACTCCGAGGGAGAAAAAAGAGTGTAAGTTAAATAGCGAAAATGAAGATAATATTCCCATGGAAATTGTCCCAATTGTATTAAGATTCATCTTTGCCACCTATTTTTTTAATTCCAAGCTCTTTGTATAATGCATCAATATCTTCCTTTGACAAGTTTTCTACAACTTTTTTAATTTCTTCAATTACCTTTGCCTCAGGGGGTAGTCTTTTCGTTCCAGTTTCCAAACTCTTTAGATCTTTTGCAATCTCTTCTATCATTAGTGTGTCAATTCCAGCACCCTTCAAGGCATTTACCATTTCTCTTAGAGTGTATCCCCTTGCGAGACCAAGCTTTAGGAATGCTCTTAAATCCTCTACCGCAGTATGGCGTTTAATCATCTTTTTCGTGTATTTTGTGTATAAATACAGGATTGCTATTACTATTGCCGCAACAGCAATAACTATCAAGAAAGGAGTTATGTCAAAGACCTCTACCTTTACTTTTGGGCAATCTTGCGGACACGTGGAAAAGGTTTCCCCAAGTTCACAGACACCGTTCCCGCAGAAGACAACCCCCTTACTTGGGACTACACTCATGATGGTTGTATTTGTGTTAAATCCACCAGGATATGTAGTTACAGTTATAAATTCTTGGCTCCCCGGTTCTTCGACTTTTAAAGTATAAACAAGTAATACTTCTGAAGGACCTAATCCATTCTTAAAACTCCAGTGATATGCGGTTCTTATTTTTCCTTTATATGTGTATGTTGGGATTTCCTCAAGGATGACATATGTTTTATCATATCCATACACTTTCCAGTCAACCAATTCCCAGCCGTGTGGAACGAATTCAACTACATCAAAAGCATCTATGTTTGTTGTTGATTTTAGTTTAAGAGAAATATTAACTAAGCTTCCTACTTCTGTGGAGCTTGGCATTTCTCTATCAACAATCACCTCACCAAAGGCGAATGATATTGAAATGAGTATCAAAATCGGGATTATGGTATATTTATTCATGGATTAATCTAACAAATTAATTTTTATAAACATTTAGAAAGTGTCGGGGGTGGGATTTGAACCCACGATCACCTGGTCATGAGCCAGGCATTCTACCAGACTAAACTATCGGGTTCCTTCCCTGTGGAGAGGAATACCCCGACTTCCCCGACTATCAGAAGGAAAGAATTTGGATTTATAAAAGTTGTTGAAAGAAAAGAGAATTTACCTAAAGGTATCTTTTAATTTTCTCGACGATTTCTTTGAATTTTTCTGATGTGTATTTTTTTGTTTTTCTTATATTCATTAAATCCTCAAGAGAGTCACTTTCAAGTTTTGGAAGGAGCCAGACGTGAGCATGTGGGACTTCGTCTCCCAGAACATAGGAAAGAATTTGCTCGGTGCCAAACGCCTTTCTTAGTGCCTTCGCAATTTTTTGGACGACTTTATAGTACTCATCTATGTTTGGGACATCCCAGACCCACCGAATATGTTCCTTTGGAATTACTAAAACGTGTCCGTCTGTAACTGGGCGAATTGAAAGAAAGGCGAGGAAGTTTTCATCCTCATAAACTTTGTAGGCGTTTAGCTCTCCGCTGACGATTTTGCAAAATGGGCATTCCATTTCAGTACCCCCCTGCTTTTTCCTTTTTTACTATTGGCCCTTTGTCAGCAAATTTACAGTTTATTTTTTCTTCTGGAAGCCACCATCTATCAAGTTGATGCGTCGCTTTTAAATAATGTACTGAGAAAGCCAGAGGTGTGAGTGATAAAAGTGGAGACAAAATAGGGTCGTGTAACTTCACTGCGAGGGCGCCGGCGAGTCCGAACATCATCATATAAACTCCAGGGGTTACATATGCAACGAATGCGTCTTTCCAGTATTCCCACCTTAACTTTTTGACGGTAGTGTAGTATTCTATTAATGCTTCTTCGGCGAGTTGCCAGTACATTTTTTCTTCTTCTTTCGAAATTCCTTCCTTCTCAGCAAGGTTGTGGTACTCTGCTGCTTTTAGCAAGTAGGGGATTGCTTCTTTTTTCATTGCCTCTGGGGGTATGCGCTCTTTTGCTGCCATGTCTTCTGAGAGGGTTTCAATTAATTCATTCATTTTTCCATAATGGTGTGCCATCCACCATCCGATTGTATCTCTTGCACGCTTTCTTGGATTAGTTCTTGCTAATAAGTTTATGTATTTCTCTTCTTCCTCTTCGATAACATCATCGATGGTTGTTATTTTGAATACACTTTTAAGGTGGTCAATTATCTTCATACATTACCCCCATCTTCTCAAAAAGCAATCTTGCATATCCTTTGTGGATTATGTTTTCTTTTGGTAAGTCAAGTTTTTCTATTAGTTCAAGGATTTTCTTTTTTGCTTCTTTGCCATCGTCTGATATTAGTTCGAATTCTACAAAATTGCCAAGCCCTTCAATTTTATCAAGGTTGATTTCAAAATCGTCAAGCTTACCTTGCTCTCTGGTTTTAACTTTTGAGATTATTTTCACAAAGCCTAGTTTTTCAAGAATTTTTTCCATATCTTCCTTGTTTGAAATTTTGGTTTCGTATTCTTCCCAAACTCCTTGTTTTCCTGTAAGGATTTTCATGGTGAAGAAATGTTTATCTCCCTCGCTGCGAATTCTCAAGAGAAACGAACCTGCTTTTTGTGGTGCCATCTCCTCTCCTTTCTTTTTGTAGTAATCATCAACTTGCTTCTTCTCTTTATCAAACTTGACACCCATTTCTAACAATTTCTTTTTTGTTTCTTCAAGATTCCCAACTTTTACTTTTACTTCTACTTCCAATTTATCCCTGCTTATAACCAATCTTCCTTAGGAACTCTTTGCGCTCTTTAATTTTATTTTCGTCTTCAATTCCTTTTGGCTTGCTACCATCTATTACTCCAAGAAGTCCTTTCCCTTGATCCGTCTCTGCAATTATTACTTCAGTCGGATTTGCAGTTGCTGTAAAAATTCTGCAAACCTCCGGGACCATTTTAATTGCATTTAACACATTTATTGGGTATCCATTTCGCAAGAAGATTATAAATGTGTGTCCAGCCCCGATTTTGTATGCTTGTTCTGCTGCGGCTTTCTCTAGTTCTTCATCATTTCCGGTATGTCTAATTAAACAATCGCCAGACGCTTCTACAAATCCAATTCCAAACTTTATGTTTGGATTTGAGTTGACAATTGCTTCATACAGATCTTCCACAGACTTTATAAAGTGGGTTTGCCCAAGGATTAAGTTGGCATCTTTTGGAGTGTCAATTTTCACAACTTTTGTTTCCATAAACATCACCTACTGAAATTCAACGAATTGTATTATTTTAATGTTTATTACTACTTGTAGATAGTAACATTTATAAATAAAGAATGATAATTAAAGAACATGGATGACTATGAAGAAATTAGTGATAAGTATGTTGCTTTAATATTTAATAGGGAGATATTCTCGGAAAGTGAGGGATTGTTAGAGAGGATTGTAAGAGAGAAGCATCCAAAGCTAATTCTTGTCGGTGAAAAGGACGAAGTGCTAACTGATAAGATTGATAACATTGTTTCCTTACCTGTTTCGGGGAGTACTATTTTCTCTGCGGCGATTGGTCCGTTCACAATCTCCTCAACGAGCTCGACAGAGGAAATTTATTTTGATGGAAGAAGATATCCTTTGAGGGAGCCGCTTCTAATAGATGTAAATGAATTCTCTTATCGTGTCTGTGAGATTGATGATAATGAAGGTAAACCAAGTTATCGGGAAGTTTACAGAAATGAATAGTGGACCCGTCGGGAATTCCGAGCACCCACGGATTTCTTTCCGTGCACGCTTTCTTTCTAAGAAAGGGTGCCTTTGAACCCGAAACCTCTCGCAATCAGGAACCTCTTCTTTTGGTCAGGCTTTTCTTTCTAAGAAAAGGTTGTGCCAAGCGAGTGCGCTACCAATTGCGCCACGGGCCCACTACTTAAGAAAGGGCCTGAGGGGATTTGAACCCCCGACCTACTGGTCTCACCTTCCTTTCTTTGGTGCAGCTTTCTCCCAAAGAAAAGTGCTAAGAGCCAGTCGCTCTGACCAGACTGAGCTACAGGCCCACACACTATTTGTTTTTATTAGATTTTAAAAATGTTTCTTTTAAATTAAGAATTAGAAATAAGAACCGCGTTTATTGTTCCGTCTTGGCCTGGTCTGTTAGTTACTTTTGCTTTTCCTGCTTCAGTTTCTATTATTGCACCTTTTGTTATTATACTTCTCCTTGCGAAGTGCCTGTTTGCTTTGTTCTCAAGAACTTTGAGTATCTTTACTTTCCGATACTTATTTGTTTTTGGATTTAATACGTTTGCGACATTTGTTCTCAAAACTTTTATTTTTTCGTTTGCACCTTGTGTTCTCACTTTTACTACTTTCCTTTTCTCGTCAACTTTTGTGTGTGCCGGGTTTCTTCCCAACTCCCTCTTTCTTTTATCTCTAAGCTTTTTGTATTTGCTGCCGCTTACTTTTCTTTTTCTTTCTGCGTGCCATATGACCATGCCTATCACAACAAGAAATCTCTTTTTAAACTTTACTCTATGGCTTTTACGAGTCTACTAAATTCTTCTTCTCCAAGTGCGGACTTCTCCAATATGCTTAATCTTTTCACGATTTGTTTTGCACCTTTTTTATTTGTGTGGAAAATTATTTCTGCGGTTTCACCGTACGACTTGTGGGTTGAATATTTTATCTTTGTTCCTTTGAAGGTTTCTTCTATTTCTTTTTTATTGTATCTATCTAATACTATGAATATATTATACCTTTTAAGGAAGCCACCTCTGGAGAAATACACATTTACTAATTCCATAAGTATACCTCTTGTTGAAGAGCATAATGTGATAGTGGACATACTTCTTCTAGTTTTTTTCTGTCGATGTTTACTACGCTAGATAAATCCTTTAGGATTGCATACGCCAAGTTGGCTGGGGCGTTAATTGCAATCTCGCAGCCCCCCTCTCCTTTTGAGAGCATTACAATATAATCTCTGCCCAAAATCCTTGAGGTTTTCCCTGTGAGGGTTATGCTATCGTTATGTACTACTTCTTTTGTTTCCCATGTATATTTGTGTACACTAATTCTTAGGGTTGCCTCGAGTTTATCAACTTCTTTATTTTCTGGATTTTCTATCCACAAGCTGATATCAAATACGGGTTCTCTAACTATGTCTAGGAGACTTTTGTATGGGGCTGTTTTAATCTTTAGAAAATTAGCTTCCATAAAGTGGTAATACTTGTAATGGTATTTAAATTTTTTCCCGAGCTTTCTTAATGGAAAAGTTTAAAAGGTAATAGCATAGTGTTATCTTTATTGTTTGTTTTAACTTAGGAGAGGTTTGAAAATGGAAATAACAAGGCCTTTGGATTTGTTGAATGCATCAAAAGACAAAAGAGTAATGGTTGAATTAAAGAATGGCAAGCAGTTTATAGGTAAGCTTTTGGCATTTGACATCCACATAAATTGTGTCCTAGATGATGCAGAAGAGCTTGAGAATGGAGAAACAAAAAGAAAGATTGGAAAACTCTTTTTGAGAGGAGACACAATAATCTTAATAGCACCATCCGAGTGAGGAGATTCTTATGGGTAAAGGTACTCCTGCAAGAGGTAAGCATAGTAAAGGAAAGACACATATAATCTGTAGAAGGTGTGGTCATCATTCTTTTAACGTTAGGAAGGGATATTGTTCCTACTGTGGATATGGCAGGAGTTCTAAGATAAGAAGCTACGCTTGGCAAAAAAAGAAGTAATAATGTATATTAACAATTTCTCCTTGCATAATCAATTGCCTTGTCGTGAAGTTGTGTAGCTGCTGTGAAATCTAAGCCAGTCCTCCTTGATATCTCGTGCGGTCCAACTCGAGTAATAGGCTTTTTCCTTGTGTCAACTTTTGTTCCATCAACGATGTCAGATATAGATTTGAATCCGTTGTTGTACAATTCTCGTGCATATCTCTCTTGTAATCTCCTTTCCTTAAGCACTATATCTCCAATTTCAGTTATTGGAGTGTAACTTCCAAATTTCTTAGCTGCTTTAATGAAGTTTTCTGCAAATAGCCTGTCAAATCCAAAGTCCCTTACTAATTCTTTTGGAGTGTATTCTGCTATATCTGATATACACATGTTTTCCAATTCTCTTTTTGATGGGATTTCGTTTTCCACGTCAATTGCAAATGGTAGAATAACATCTACTACACCACTTACCTTAGGTAGTTGTTTTGCATAATCTATCATCTCTTCTGCGATTTCATAGCTTACTCCCATACCTACAAGTTGTTGAGGATTCAATCTTGCTATGTCCTCTGCTGTTTTGATTTTGTTGCTTTCGAACGTGCTTATATACTTAAAAGTTTCTTGCTTGTCAATCATTTTCTGGAGGAGAACTCTCCAATCTTGGTTTAAGAAATCTTTACTTGCTTCTATTAACTCTTCCGCTATTATTTTGTTAATCCCAATAGCGCTTAACTCTTCTGCGCTTGCTGTTGATAGTTCCTTAACAACCCTATATGTAACACCTGCCTCATTATTTCCAAGTAACTGGATATAATGTTTTATTAATTCGTTGAAGTCGACAAATTCATCAAGTAGATACATTAGATGTGCGGTTTCATCTTTTTCTCTTTCCGCCACCTTTTCATATAATCTACAAAATTCTTCTAGTAATATGCTTACATCTTTCGCATACCCCATTAAGATATCTACCGCCAACATATCGAGTGGAATTTCTTCTTCTGATGAGATTAGTGGAGATATACCAACAATGTATCTGCTTTCATCTATTTTTTCTTCCCACTGTTTCTTTACTATGTCAATAGCTTCTCTTGCTCCGGATTCCATTGCCGCATAAAAACTAAGAAGGGGTCCAGCTACTTCTTCATCCGTCCTTGATGCAAGTGTTCTTAGGTTAGTTACATTATTATCATAGAATGAAAGCTCCAAATTATTAAGTGAGTGGAAGGCTAGTTGAGTCGCATGTTTATATCTCTCCGATTGTGTCCACTCGGGTTCATCAAATTCATCAAACCCGTCTACTTCTTCTGATATACCCATACCACTCATATTCGAGATAAGTAATTCATATGCTGTCTCAATTACTTCTTCTGCCGTCTTTGGTGGGATACCTAACTCTACAAGTTCTTCGGGATCTGCAGTAGCTATGTCTGAGATAGAGATATACCCATTTTCTTCAAGGATTTTTTTTCGTGCTTCTCCAATACCTGGAATGATAGAGATGTCTTCCATGCTTTCACCACCATTACACATACCTAATTAGTGGTTTATATTCTTTTTTATGCTGAAGTAGTGAAAAGGTCAATCGAAACCTTTATAAATGAATTTAAGCTAAGGTTTTTAAATATTTCGCTTGGGGAGGGCTTCGTATGAAAACAGGTAGAATAACTAAGTGTCCAAACTGTGGTTCTAAAAATTTGTATTGGGATAGAAAACGAGGAGAGGTTATTTGTAAGGCTTGTGGATTAGTTATCGAGGACAGAGTCATTGATTTCTCACAGGAATGGAGAGAGTTTGACTCTGAGCAGGGAGAATCCAGAAGAAGGGTTGGTTCGCCTTTAACATACACAAAACATGACAAAGGTCTCTCAACGAAAATAGGTAAGTCTGGTGATTTATCTAAGATGTCCCCTTCCGAAAAGAGGATGTATTACAGGATGAAAAAATGGCAAACAAGAATTTCAACACCAATAGAGAGAAATTTGAAGTTTGCTTTAGCAGAATTAAAGAGGGTTGCCAGTTTTCTTGACGTGCCTAAAATTGCAGAAGAGGATGCCGCTATGATTTATAGGATGGCGGCAGAAAAGGGACTTGTTAGGGGACGAAGTATGGAGTCCGTTGTCGCAGGAGCGTTATATGCAGCTTGTAGAAGGCATGGTGTTCCACGAACGTTGGATGAAATTTCAAATGCATTTCCACTTGACAAGAAGGAGATTGGTAAGACTTACAGATTTATATGCAGAGAATTAAGAATTAGAATTCTGCCGACATCCCCACAAGATTATGTACAGAGGTTTGCTTCGGAGCTGCACTTGAAGCCAAAGACAGTTTCTAAGGCAGTTGAAATAATTAAGAAGGCGAATAAATTAGAAATAACAAGCGGGAAAGGACCTATGGGAATTGCAGCGGCGGCTTTGTATGTAGCAGCTTTGCTCTGCGGCGAGAAGAAAACCCAGAGAGATGTTGCAGACGTAGCTGGAGTTACAGAAGTTACAATTAGGAATCGCTACAAAGAGTTGCTTGAAAAGTTGAAGCTTGAGGACCAAATAAAGAAAATACGCGAAAAGGCATAGTTTTTTCTTTTTGTAATTTATTTAACGTTATATTCTGTTCTAACCCCCTTCCCGCTAAAGTGTGTGCGAGATGATTTAAAACCCTTTTTTCTTAAGTATTTAACAATCTCATCAAGTTTTTTTCCTTCCCAGCCAAGCTCTTCAGCTTCATAATAGTAAGGAATGTTAACTTTTGATTCTTCAAGTAGGCGATTGAGAAACTTTTCGTGCTTTTTTTTCAGTTTTTTTATGTATCTTGGCGAATTCAAGGACAGCATTTTCTCAATTAGTTTTGTGTTCCATAAGTTGCCTATGTAAAGCGGTCCCGCAAATGAAAGCTTGTTTCCGCATTTGCATTTTTCGTGCATCTCGAATTTCGTAGCGAATCTCTTCTTACATTTGCTGCAATAGTAAATGAAACCAATATCTTGTAAAACTTCTTTTAAGTGACTCCTTCGTGACTGGAAGTATATTCTGTAGTAATGCTGTGTCGCGTGGGCAAAAATTGGTTTTAATGATATGTTGTGCTTTGCCGCGATTTCAATTACTGCCTTTGCTAAGATTCTAACTCCAATTTCGTGGGAAAATTTTGTTTTTAGTGAAAAGCTTCCGTACTTTCTAAAACAAGTCCACGGATAAACACCAAAGAGGGGGGCTGTATCTGTAGCTGTGACTGCAAGGGTCCCATCCTTTGCAAGGCGTGGAATTGCCTGATAAACATATGTGATAGGTGAGCCAAAGGGATCGATGTCTATGAAATCAAACTTTTCTTTTGTTGTGACAAGAAATTCATCGGCTCTCTTGTTTGAAATGCCGAGTGGCTTTATGTTGTTTAGTTTTACATTCTTTTTTATCAGCTTCACTGCTTCCTTGTTTATGTCGTTGAACCAAACCTTTGCGTTGGCTTCTTTTGCAAGTCGGAGTCCGCGCGCTCCACTTGCAGCAAGCAAGTCAAGAACTTTCTTCTTTCTGGTTGTCCTAAGAAATAAAACAGAGATATCTCTATCAAATTTCTTTGCTGGGTTGTAAAATACGGGTAGTTTTTTAGATATTTTACCCAAGGAAACATAAAGCTTTGTTGTTCCTTCCGTGGTAATTTCATATTTTAGCATAATATTAAAAAATGTAATTAGCTTTTTAATGTTGCTGAAAATGAGATATTTATTAGATCGAGTTAGAGAGCTAAATAAAGCTAAAGTGAAAGAAATTGTTAATGAGAGAATTAGGGAGTTTAAGTCGCTTGGTAAAAAATCAAAGAAAGAAATTTTTAAGGAGCTTTGTTTTTGCATTCTCACAGCGAACTACAGTGCTGCCGGGGGAATTAGGATTCAAAGGGAGATTGGTGATGACTTTCTAACTCTTACAGAAAAGCAGCTTGCTAAAAGATTGAAAGAGTTGGGACATCGTTTTCCCAACACAAGAGCAAGATATATTATTGAAGCACGAAAAAAGCTTTCGGGGTTAAAGTTAGATAGAGATTGGCTTGTGAAAAATATAAGAGGATTGGGTATGAAAGAATCAAGTCACTTTTTGAGAAATATTGGCTTTGATGACTTTGCTATAATTGATTTTCACATCATTGACATTCTTGAAAGGAGTGGGTTGATAAAGAGACCTAAAACGCTAACCAAAAAACGCTATTTGGAGATAGAAGATGTTTTGCGGAAGCTTGCGAAGAAATTAAATCTCACTTTGGCAGAGCTTGACTTGTATCTTTGGTATTTAGAAACAGGAAAAATATTGAAATAAAAGAGAAAAAGAGATTACTTCTTTAGTTTCTTGTGGCAGAACCACCAGTCGAAGCAATTGTATTCTTTTGTGCGCTTTGCTGCTGTCTTTTCGTCTGATGATGGTGGAATAATCACCCGTCTTCACCAATTTGTCCTCTCCAAAAAGTTAAAGTAATCTTTACTTTGACAGCTCCTCCTCCACTTCTTTCTTTCCAGCTTCTAGTTCGTTTACTTGCTCTTTATCAATTTTTAATAATAGTGCCTGAAATTCACCGACATGGGTTTTTTCTTCTTTAGCTATGTCAAGCAAAATTTTCTTGATGTCCTCACTTTGCGCCATTGCTGCGAGTTGTTCATATAGGTTAATTGCATCTAATTCAGCGATTATTCCAACACGAAGGATTTCCTCGTCAATTTTTTCCTTTTCAATTTTCTCCAAATCAATTGGTATTTTTGACATCATTTTATCACCCCTATCTTTGATGTCTTCTGTGTTTAATAACTTTTTTAAAGAATGCCTGTAAGTTTTATTGTATGATTACTTATTTTAAAAGAGCAATTAAGGATGAGTCGCTGAGGAAGCTAAACAACTTTAGGGTTGGTTGCTGGATTAATGCAGTCAATCCGACGAAGGAGGAGATAAAATCTCTTGAAGAGGAGTTTAAGCTTGACAAGCAAAATTTAATTGCTGGGTTGGATCCAAATGAGACGCCAAGAATCGAGATCGTTGATGGCAAGGTTTATCTATTCGTTAAGGATATTGCCCCAAACAAGGAATTAGAGACTTTACTTATTGTGGTTACAAATGAATTCATATTAACTCTGTCGAGAGAAGAAACAAATGTCGTAAGGAAAATTGTCGAAGGAAGAATTAAGATTTACACCACTCAGAAGCTAAAAAGTTTGATAAAAATTCTTTCACAGCTTAATAAATCATTTGAGAAAGCAACATTGGAAGTGGTTAGAGAAGTCAGGTCGAGAAGAAAAAACATTAGAGAGTTAAGCGACAGAGATGTAACTGCATTACTTGAGTATGAGGAAATTTTGAACAACTTTATCTACTACTATTATCATATGCTTATTTTATACAACAGAATGTTGAAGCGCATTAAGTTTTATGAAAAGGACAAGGAAATAATTGAGGATTTGGTGGTAGAAGCAAATGAAGGGTTTAATTTGTGTAAGTCTTCTTTGAAGACGATTTCAAATATTCGTGACCACTACATGATTTTACTTTCAAATAAACTTAATAGAGTTATTACAATTCTTACGCTCGTAACGATTTTTATTAGTATCCCAGCAGCAATTTCTGGTATTTATGGCATGAATATTGCATTACCATTACAACATAATCCACTTGCATTTTGGTATATCTTAGTATTGATAATTTTCATTTGGATTGCGTTTTACTGGTATTTAAAGAAAAAAATGATGTAGGGGGTTGAAATTGTGGCTAAAAGAGTTGAGGTTAAGTACAATAATATGGGGTACTTTAGGAGAGGGGAAATTGCAGAGATCTATAAAATCTTTGAGCAAGGATTGAATGAAATTGAAGCTAGAAAAGCATCTGGATTTTGGATATTAGTTGAAGGAACCCCAAAAGAAGGTGGGTTACCCCTAATCTTAGAAGAACTTCAAAAGAGATATAAGGATGAAAAAAAGACAGGTAAAGTTTCAATTAAGTTTTTAGAAGGATATACGCCAAGAGAAATCGCAGATGCACTGATAAATTTAGGAGATTATGACATTGAAGTTGAGGTAGGTAAATACTTCGGCTAAAGAATTTCGCATTTTTTTCCTATTATCTGACCTGGAAGCCCTTTTGGGAATCTTGCCCTCATTATACCTTTCTTTCCGTGAAGAGCAACTATTTTGCCAAAAAGTTTCTTCTTTTTAGAAACAGTAACAGCTACTTTCTTGCCAAGGAGTTCGTGGGCTTTAGCATAGCCAACCCCTTCTGCTTTTATCAAAATTTGGTTTGGATATTGTTTGTGTCTACTTCGCCTGTAACTTGTCACAAGTGCTTCCATAACTTCAACCCAAAAAGTGTTCATTTAAAAAGGTTTTGGAAAAAAGAAAAAAGACTAGCGTTGTCCTAGTTCCTTTTTAATTATTTCATCTGCTTTTTCAAGCGGTTTTTCTCCTCTGTCGAGCTCAATGTCCGTTGGTCGCTTTACCTTTAGGTTTTTCTTCTTTTCAACTGCTTCATAAAGGAACGTTTCTCCTTTTTCTTTTCTAATTTTCTTTAGCACTTCTGTCATCTTCTTAACGAAGTCTTTTGTCATCTCAAGATGTTTATCCCACTCTTTACCTGTGTAAACCTTTTTATCCTTGTGCTCGATATCCTTGTAGTTTTTCACAATTGTTTCTGCAATTTTTGCATACTTCTCGGGAACAAGCTTATTTTCTTTGACCAATTTATCCCTAACAAATTTTGGTGTTTCACTTGGGGTTGGTGGACGATATCCGAGTTCCATTAAAACCGCCTGCGCGCTTGAAACAATTGCTTGCTCTAAGTCATATGAAAGTTTTGTTAGCATTGTATTCTCTGCTAGTTTCAGGAGTTCATTCGCAACATATATGTGTTTGTCTATTGCTTCTTTGCTCGGCTTAATGTTGCCCATTTTCATTAACATTTGTACTGGCAAGAAAAAGCCAGTATCGTATAAGATAACACCATCTCTCAAGACATTGTACAAAACAGGATTCCCTTCTAAAACATATTGCCAGAATTCTGTCAACAAGTATGGCTGTGGATGAATTTTCTTAGAGATTGGATACCCCATTTCAAGAAGCCTCTGGAATAATTTGTCCTTCAACTCAGGCCTTGTCATTCTCCTTACATCTGTGTCATCGACTATTATTGCAATATCAATATCATGTATTTTCTTTTTCTTGGAAAGTGTTTTCTTTGTCTTTGTGCTACCCCACAATACGATGGATTTAATGTATTTGCCAAACTTACCAACTACTGCGGCTACATATTGGTCAACTGCCTTTGCATCTTTCTTATCTAAAAATTGTTCAAGTATCTTCAAGGTTGGAGTTTCAGTTGGTAGTTTCTCAGAAATTAGTTTATCTGCAATTTTTTCAGCTTCTTCTTTTGACATTCCTTTTTCTTTAATCAATCTTTCGACTATTTGTTCTCTCGCTTTTTTTATTAGGGCCTCCTTGTCCTTGGAAGATTTATCATTATTTTTCTTGGATTTTGTTTTTTTCACTTTCTTTGCCATTTTTTCACCAACTCTATCAAAAGCTACATTATTTATAATCTTATTGTAATAGCGTGACCGAAACATTTATAAATAAGTAATAGTATTTATTACTATGAGGTGGTAATAAAAATGAGCATACTCCAAAATGAAATGGAAAGAATCCAAGCATACTCCAAATTAGAGGAGTTAATTAACCATGCTGAATCAGATGATTCTTTACAAAAAGGTGAGGCAAGAAAGGCACTTAAGCAGTATGTTGGCCAGCTTGTTAGTTATCCTGCAATTGGTAACGAAATTCCAGATGGTGTAAATGAGATTGAGGCTGCTAAAAAGATTATTGGTATCCTTGAGGGGAAACATCTTACAAGAAAGCTGCCGGACATAGTCAAAGAATCCTACGACATGTTACTTTCATTGAATCCAACAATAGCATACAAGTTATTCGTTGAAGGGTTAGAGGAGATTGGAGCATATGTTGGTGTGACTGAAAGGATAGATGGATATTCAGAATTGCTTAAACAAATTGAGGAAGGTAAGTTGCCTAAGGAAAAGGCAGAAGAGATTGCAAAAAACTTTGCGAATAAATATTTAAGAAAAGCATTTGAAGAGAAGGTTGCAGAGAAGGAAGATGTAGAGGATTTAATTGAATTGTATGCTGAAGTGTGGTCAAGTGACTTGGGGAGCAAGCTATCAAAAGCAAATTATCAAATAATGCTTGGTGAAACAGAATTGAGGCCGTTCTTAAAAGAGAGAAAAGATGATGTGATTGCTTATGCAAATAATATAAAGCAAACAGCTCTTGCGAACGGGAAAGCAAAAGAGTTTGAGATGTATAAGCGTATGAAAGAATATGTGAGTGGAATATATGGAATACAGAAAAAAGTAGGAGAGGAATTAGAGAAAAATGGAATGACAATGGATGATCTCTATTCAACTGAGCCAGAAGCAGCCCTAGCGTGATTCTTTCTTTTCTTTTCTTTTCACTAATTCTTTCATCTTTCCTTCAAAATCTTCTGCCATTTCTCTATATCTGTCGAAGTCAATGCCATTCCCTCTGAGAATTTCACCGTGAACAATTGCTTTGGACGTTTTCCAAATTTCTCTGTAGTAATTTACATATTTCTTGGGCAACAGCTTGTTCTTCACAAAAGTATCAAGCAACATTCCTTCTATGTGCTCTGGAGATGGTGGAACTTTGCCATACGCCATAAGGGCTGCATGGGCAGAGTCAATCATCACCCAATACAAATCAACGATTCCTGCAAGGATCCTCGAGTTTGCCCTCGTAAGGTGCCATGGCGCCCTTGTAAGTGCATTATAAATCGCTTCTTTTGTTGGGCGTATCCTCCCGGCTGCAAGTAAAAACTGAAGTGGTTCAAAGTAGCCAGTATCTATAAGTGGAACACCATATCTCAAAACATTAATCGCAACAGGCTCGCCGATGAGTATATTCTCCCAGAATGTAGTTAAAGTTACAGTAGTTACATGGAGGCGTGGATCACTTTTCCTTATTAAGTTTGCAAGCTCTAAGTTGTACCAATCTATAAACTTTCTATCAGGAGTTATGGAAGTGTCATCAACAATGATTAAAATGTCTATATCGCTCCCTTTTGAAGGAGTTGCTTTGGCTATTGAGCCAAAAAGAACAACCGATTTAATAAGTCCGGGGAAAAGCTCGAATACATTCCTAGCAAAACTATATCCTATTTTATATGCTTCGCCAAGAAGCTTCTCTTTTTCTTCGTGAGTTAATTTTTTTGGTCTATTCATACACCTCACCTTTGATTTTAAACAACTTAGTTATTATTAATTTAACTCATAGGTGTTCCTGAAAACTTCTGTCCTGGCTTTTGACTCCCACCTATTTGTGCACCAGTGGCATAAGGCAACCCTGAAAACCCGACACCATATGTTTGGAAGTTAACATCGGGTAGTATTGGTCCTGTTGTGAAAGCATATCCTGCTTGGAAGTAGGTACCTTCTGCCATTTCCCAGCCCGGACCCCCTGGTACAAGGGGTATACCTAAGTGGTACATAGATTGAGCAACTCCAAAACCTTGTCCGCCATATTGCATAGCTCCAAAGGTTTCTAAAATTGCTCTTCCTTTCCAACCTTTTTTCCTTAGTGTGTCAATTAATTGATTAATTGGTGCATTTCCCCATCCGACAGGAAGGTGTGCATCATAATCTCCGAAGTTGTCAGTGATGTGCACATGCTTTATATATGGATAAACTTTATTGACCCATTCAAGAATCTCCTTGTCCGTATATGGTTTTCCTGTTTTTGGATTTATATACTTCTTCCACAAGTTTAGGTGGCCGACATCTACATTCATACCAACAAGCTCTTGAGCTTCTTTTATAGCTCTGCTTCGGGAGAGTCCCTTTTCTTTAACTAATCTATCCGCTAATTCTTGTCTGATTTCCTCAATTGTTTTAGCAAGTTTGGTTGGCTCACTAAGCGTAAATTCTGGATAAAAGTTTTCAATAACTATCATTGGCTTGGATGGTTTTTCATACGCTTTTAATCCCAACTCAACAAAAGTTTTCTTCATTTTTTCTTTTACATAGTCGTCACTCGGAACAAGCTGCATTATCTGACCTTCCTTCTTGTATTTCATTCTTAAGTTTTGTGCCTTTGCTTCCAGTTGTTTCTTCTCCTCTAATAGTGCTCTGTAGTTTTCTGCAATTTCTACTGCTTGCCCGCCTATTTCCCTTGCTCTTCTCATAACTTCATCAAGATTTTTTTCGTTGATTTCCCCTATAGAAGCTGCTGCAGGAATTACTCTTTTCATCTGCTCTTTATAATGTCTAAGCCAATAATCAGTATGCGCTTCTTCATATTTTAATCTCTGGAGCTGACTTTTACCATATATTTTTAATTCTCCTTTTGGATATAGGTAGTAGAATCCCGGCTTTCCTTCTACAGGTGCATAATCCTCTCCTTCTTTTAAGCCATACCTCTTAAAGTATTCTGGGGGATATGCAACTTCTCTTTTCTCAATTGGGATGACTTGACCTGATTCCTGGTCAACTGCATATAACATCTCATTTGGCATCGGGTTTCCAATTGGAGCCCCGCTCGCATGAAATGTAACAGGGATATGTTTCTTTCCAGTTTGTCTTCCAATTTGATCTACGAAATCAATGGTCTGCTCAAATTCCTTCACATTTCTTATTCTGGCAGCTTCGCTAATCTGATTGCCTTGAAGTCCTTCCGGACTTAATAATGGAGCGTGGACAGAAAGATTTACTCTATTTAATTTAGCCAACCTTATTAGTTCATCCCGTTCTACTTTTCCCAGTTGTGCAAGGTGTCCTGCCTGCTGGTAGTTCATCTGAGTCCCTAAGTTAATTTCTAGATTTTGGAGTCCCCAATTTATAGCGGTATTTGTTGTCATTAACTGCGAACCCATAGGCGTCACGCTTGCTCCAAGGCCGTAGCTACCAAAATCCATAGAATTAAAGTGTGCATATTCGAATCGAAGATTGTCATACATTTTTATTCACCTAAAAGATTCCCTTTTCGAGTTTACGTTTATACTCTTCTTCCTTCTTTTTCATTTCATCTACAGCTTTACTAATGATTTCATTCCTTTTATATTCTCCCATGGTTGCTTCAACAAGTGGCTTTTGTTCTTCCATACCAAACGCGGGCTCAAATTCCATCCCACGAACTTCGCCTGCAGGTCCTAAAGGCCGAAACTCTTCTTCGAATCCTACACTTTCAAGAGTTCTTCTCTCGTATCCTGTATCAACTTCCTGAGGGATGTAATCTTTCTTCTCAGCAAGTTTGTAAGTATCTAATTTCAAATATGTTTTATCTAAATTCTCTTCTTCGAGTAAGTTAACAGGGGTAACTCTAACAACTTCCTCACCGGGTTCTACAATGTAATCTTTGAGTTCAAGCTTTGACTCATCAAAACTTTCCCCCCTGTGAAGGACCATTTCTTCAAGAGGTTTGCTTTTTACCTTACTTTTTTCATTAGAGTGTATCTCTTCAAAAGACAATCGTTTCTTGCCGCTTTTCTGAATTAATTCAAGCAGTCGGATTAATTTCTCCTTTAAGGATTTATCTTTAGTTTTGAAGATTATTCCCTCTAAGTATTTCAACTTCCCCTTAACACTTTCAATTTTATTAAGCTCCTCTATGATAAGCTTTAGCTTTACATCCATAAGTAGAATAATGCAATTGTTACTTTTAAAATTGTTTAAAATTCAACTGGTTCAGGTGGTTTTATGACAGATTTTTCTGTTGGTTTCATCTCTGGTGGGTATGGGAACGATTTGAATCTATGCGCCTTTTTGAATATGTCATATATCGTGAATAATCTGTCCGCTGTTTCTATCATAACTAATTCTTTTACCTTTCTTTCCAATATTTTGTTCGTGGAAAATAGTGAATCAAGAAGACCCCCTTTAGATCCAGATTTCTTCTTGGAAAGCCTGTCAAGAAGAGGAACAAACTTCTTTTCTTCCTTTTTCTTTTCTAAAAGCTCTGCTTCTTTAAGATATTTCTCTAAATCTTCTCGCATTGCTTCTAAGCTCTCTGTAGTTAGTCCTTCTATGAACTTCATAGCTTCATGTTCTTCTTGCTTCCTCAGAGCTTTGTACTCGTCGGGTGTCATTGCATACCCTATAAATTCAATGTTTAACTTACCAAGTTGTCTATATGCCCCACCGGTTTGTGCCTGTGAAACTAAAGCAGGCCTTGTTCTCCACGTAAATCTTAGCTCAATGATGGAGTATGCATATGGTCCGCCTCTTTTTGCCTTCATTTCTGCTTGTTCTTTGGAGGTATATACTTTTGGCTCGCTTAACAACGGGATTAATGGCTTCTTCATTAAAGGTGGAGAATACTTCGCTGGTAATCCTTTTGGTTTTAGGAAGTCATGCAGGTAATACTTTTTAATTCCTCTAATTACAATTTCTATTACACTTTGGTCAAATGCTTGTATAAGTTGGGGATCATCTATCTTAGGTTCTTTAAAACTTAACATTTGGGCTGCTTTTAGATACGGTTTTGCCCAAATTGAATATAATCTTAATGCTTCTACCTGTGATTTTAGGTATGCGAGTTCGATTTTTCTCCTTTGAGTTAATTCCTTCTCACTTTCTTTCTCCCACTTGAAGTACTCTTCTAACCTCCCTTTAAGTATTCTTTTCACTCTGTCATTTAGATCCATTTTATCTACTTCTTCAATGCTGTTAGCAATCATGAAGGCATCTCTTAGAGTAGTAAACTCTAGGCCTCTTTGCGCGGTCATTGCATTAATTGATGCGCCACCTTTCCTAACATCAACTTCATCCATCCAAATTCTCTTCAATGTTAATCTCGCGGCTTCTCTTTTCTTCGGATCGCTGCTGTGTAGGTCTTTGTATACTGCAAGTCGTCTGTCAAATTCTCGCAGATCATAAAGGAGATTAACTATAGATTTTATAACAGTATTAATTGTGGCAAGGATTTCCATTCCCCTTCTTTCAAGGTGCTGCCTGCGGGCAGACATCTCGCCGAAAAATTGTGAAACCACACTTGCCGCCATTTGCTCTTTGTCTTTTTCTATCTTGTACCCCAATTTACCTAAGAAATCCACGAGCCAAAAATAATATTGTTCTATGCTACTTGTAAAACTGTGAATCTCCATTTCATACTTATTGACAAATGAACGTGCGAGTATTGCCCTAATTTTCTCGCGGGTGTCATCATCAGCCATGATAAAAAGTAACAGCTGAGTATATATAAAATTGTCTTTTATAGAAAAGTTAATAACTAAATCTGAATTAAATAAATCCATGGGATTATTTGACTTGTTTAAAAAGAAAGATGAAGACTTAGGTGACTTAGGTGATTTAGGAGGAGATATTGAGGGAGCAAATTTACCAGCAACTCCATCTGGACCTGGAGCAGGAGCACCACCAATGCCTGGAATGGGAACACCACCTGCGCCTGGCGTACCAGCAACAAGGCCACCTGTGTTCGGTGCACCGGAAACACCACCTGCGCCACCACTACCTTCCCCAGCAGCACCTCCACCAATCTCACCAACACCAATTAGGTTTGGTGAAGCACCACAACCACCACAGCCGGCAGCCAGGAACGACACACAGATAATGAGCAGCAGAATTGATGTGCTTTCATCGAAAATTGACTCATTAAAAGCAGCAATAGATAGAATAAATGAAAAGCTTGATTACATTGAGAGATATTTATTGAGGCGATGATTTAGTGTACACTGTTGAGAAAACCTTTTTGCTTGGTGTTGTACTGGTTTCGCTAACGCTGTTTGTTTATTTTTTCTTTAGGAAGATGAAATTAAAAGTAGATAAAAATTTAATCCTTGGTTTGTCTTTATGGGTATTATTAGCAGCGTTCGTGCGCGTGTTTGAGGATGCAAAGATATATCCAAATAGTTTCTTTACAACTTCTCCCGGGATTATAATCCTGTTTGCCGCAATTTTTATCCCAGTCGTGCTTGTAGGCATTTGGATTGAGAAGAAGAAAAAAATAGAATTGTGGAAAACACTGGTAGTTACCGCAATTATCCCAACCGCATTTCATATTCCCTACATGAAATATGTAAACATTAGTGGGGCATTAATTATCCTCTTTCTTGCTGTTTCTATAGCAGGTATAATGGCTATATTGAATAAGTTTCTAAAAGTTGATGTGTTTTCATACCTTGCATTTTGGGCACACATGTTTGATGCCTCAGCAACATTTACTGCACTAACTTTCTATGGCTACAGCGAACAACATGTTTTACCCACATTCCTTATCAATGTATTTGGACCATTTGCAATGTTTGCTTTAAAGATAGTATTTGTAATACCTGTGGTTTATGCAATAAACAAATACTCTGATGATGAAGAACTTAGAAGATTTTTATTGCTTGCAGTTTTCGCAATTGGGTTGGCGCCTGCTCTTAGAGACACACTTAGATTACTAATGGGTGTTTAGATAGATTCTTGTTGATTTGCCTTTAAATCCACCAGCAGTTAGCTCAAGACGAAGAAGTCCAAGTTTTTCTAAGTTTTTGGTATATCTCTTAAAGCTCTTATATGAGAGTTCACCGCCTTTTTTCTTATAAATCTCGTATAGCTTTCCAGAAACTTCTCCATCGTGTTCCTTTACAATCTCAACTATTAACATTTCATCTTTGTTGAGTTTCTCTTCTTCAAGTGTCTTGTCAAGAACATTTTCCATCGCTTTCTTAATGTGTTCCTTGCTAACTTTCCTTTTCCCTTCTTGTTCTGCAAGTTTTGCAGATTCCCTTATTAGATAAAGCCCAACTCTTACATCTCCTTTGTTGTAGGTTATGTTAGCAATCTGTTTAAGAAGAGATGTATCTATTGCATCTTTTCTTAAAGCCAATCTAACTCTTTCTTTCAAAATTCCATATATCTCGTTTAGAGAGTATGGCTTAAATTCTATGTGCTTAAGCATGAGGCGAGAACGAATCCTAGAATCTATTTTAGTCACATACTCAAAATTATTGCTTATAAGATGTATTGAAGATGTTGGAAATGTTGACACAATCTGGTACAAAAAGTCGGAATCATCAATTTTATCAATTTCATCAAACACAAAAACTGCTCTCTTATTTTTCAGTTTGTATATTATCTGTTGTAGAATGTGCTCTGCACTTTTTCCTGCGGTAAACGATATCTTTAGCTGATTTGCCATTTCAGAAAAGATGAAATATTTTGTCTTTAAATTCCAACAATTAACGTAAATCGGAATAACCTCATCAGTATTCTCGGATAGCTCCCTAAGCACCCATTTTATCGAAGCCGTTTTTCCAATTCCTGGGGCACCATAGATAAATAGATTCCTTCCACTTCTTTCATACAACATTGGCTTTATGGAATTCGCAATCTCCTGTATTTGATTCTCACGATAGGGCAAAACCTTAGGGACATAGTCATAGCTTAAGATTTCTTCATTTTTAATTATATTAGCAGTTTTGTCAATGTCAAATATTCCCATCGTCGTCCCCTTTAGTTATATATTACTGGACAACCTCCTTGTTTATAATCGTTTCTATGGTTAAATATAAATATCACAATGATATCTAGTAAGTTATGTCATTTTTTTGCAGGTTAAAGTTACTCAAGCTTTATAGGATAATTTTGAGAAATCCAAAGACATACCCCAACAAGTTGTACAACTTTAAAATTGGAAAAAAACCCAATGTTATTCCTATTGTAGCAT
>JAGGYW010000004.1 GCA_021162365.1 Nanobdellota archaeon | reverse complement strand
TTATGTAATTGACATAGATTTTGATGGTAATGTTGTGGGTATAGAAATCTTTCATGTTTCAAAGATATTTGGCATTCCAAAGTATATGCTCAAAAAGATAAAGAATGTTTCCTTGACTACAAAGTTGGGGGATAATATTATGATTTTTGTCTATGTATCTTTGGCTGAACCAAATATTAAAATCCCAGCACACACGGTAACTATCCCTCAATCAGTCGCAGTTAGCGCGAGAAGGAAGTAATTTTTTGCTATGGTTTCCCCTTGGTAGTAAAAATCCTTTTGTTGTCATTACCTATTTTTAAGTTTATAATGCGTATAATATAACATGAAGAGTAGATTGAGGGCAATCTACTCGAGATACCCTCTATTTCTGGCTGGGATGATAATAATTTCAGTAGTGAGCATTGCTTTAACTTATGGATTGTTTTATGGCGGCTTTTTCTGTGCTGACAAATACCACTGCCCGGCTAGAGATTTCATATATTGTGACAAACATTTAAACAACTTTAAGGGAATTCTCACCTCGACTTTCATACACAAGAATGCAATCCATCTTAATAATAGCATGGTGCTTTTTGGCATGTTTGCTTTCCTTAGCATTGTTTACATTCCTTTGATTGCAGAGTTTTTAGTCCCTAATGGAAGAAATGATTTCTATCTGCTTTATGGTTATATAATGTCTTTTGCGTGTGTTATGCCGCTGAAGCCGATAGGTAGGCTCATAGGTCATTTCTGGCTTAACTACCCTTGTGAAATTGTTTGCGGCTTTTCCAGCGTTGCTTTAGCTACATTTGGATATCTAATTGCGTTTGGTGTCGTGTTTTTAGTGAATATATTAAACATCCAAAAGAAGGAGTTGAAGTGGTTTTTATATGCTGTAATTTTCTTGATTAGCTCCTATGTAGCATTTAATGTGTATCCAATAGACAGGGTTGCCCACTTCTTTTCTTTTGTATTTGGGCTTCTTAATGGAGCTTTAATAATTTATACGATAACTCCTGTTGGTGTTCATGTGGCAGACTATAGGATGCATGCAACACATGCTTAAGAGCCAGCGTTGCCTTTTTCTGCCATTCTTTTTTGATATTTGTCTAACGCCTTGTTTAGTGCCTTCTCCAAATCTATGTTGAATGTGTTTGCCAGTGCAATTAGTGAAAATAGGACGTCTCCCATTTCATCCTCTAATTCTTTTCTGTATTCCCTTTCTTTTGTTCCATAGTCAGTTGTTTTTAGAATTTCCTTTGCTACCTCTCCAATCTCTGAAACCAAATCCAAAGCCCTATGCTCCGGAGAACACTCCAAATTATTTTCCTCAACAAACTCCCTAACTTTCTCCTGAATTTCCATAAAAAAATCAAACCCAACATAATTTATTTGGTTTGTGGCATTTTGCTATTGCTCGGTCGGTGGAATTGTAGGAAGTATTGGAAAGTTATTTAATTAATAACTATTTTGTTTTTGATATGGACGATAGCAGCACTACTATTAAAGACCTGAAGGATACCGTAAAAAAATTCTGTGAAGACAGAGATTGGGACCAATTTCACAACCCTAAGGACTTGGCAATAGGTATTGTTACTGAAGCCTCTGAGCTATTGGAGATTTTCAGATGGAAATCCTTATCCGAAGTTGAAGAAATGGAGATGTATGTAAAAGAAGGGCTTTATTCTTCAAAAGCTGAGTTTGTCAGAGAAGCGGTAAGAAGAATGATCATAGAATTGAGAAAACAAATGTTTTGGCAAGATATATCAGCACTAAAAAAGAAATCTAGAAGTAGGGGTGCTAAAATAAAGACACCATTTCTGACAAAGGAAGAAAAAGAGAAATTATTTGAGGAGTTTGAAAAGAAACTTAAGAAACTATAGCTCACTATGCAGTCACATTTTTCCTTTTTAGCTAATAAGATGTGTAGGGAATCCATGTTGCCTATTTTGTGAATCTTGTTAAACTCTTTTGCTTTCTCCAGGTCGGTTCGCGTAAAATCTACAAAAGTTATTTTATCTTCATATTTTGAAAGCTGATGTTTTAGCTCATGCTCGCTAAGAAGTGTAATTTTTTCTATCTCTCTAATGGCTGCCGTGGAAATCACTATTGTATGAATACAACTTAAGACTCTATCAAAAAACTCCTCTGTTCTATAGGACATAAACTCAAACTTCTTGCCAAATTCATCTTGTATAAGTGAAATGAAAACATTTGAATCCAAGTATACTCTTGCCATATGTTTCCACATTGAATTCTCCTTTATTATTTTTCCAGGGTTTTGTCCAATATCCGCTAATAAGGTGAATTCGCTTTTGTTAATTATGCACCTAAATGAGATTTGTGAAATTGAAAGGAATATAAAAATGAAGAAATCAACTTTGTTAGTTGGTCCTAAGGGAATAGGGAAGACCACAATTCTTAGGAAGCTTAAGGGAATTTACATAGAATATCCTTCTGCAAGACAAACTCTTAGCTCAATTGCAAAGCATTACGAAGTTAGATTCTTCAGGTGGGCAACTATACCTGAGCAATTAGAGTTAGTTAAAAAGTATCTTCCAAAATCTGTTTTGCTTATTGACAACTACGAAGATATTCGAAGGCCGACGATGAAGCTTGTTGAAAAGTTAATAAGCGAGGGAGCTGTGGTTGTAGCTGCATCCGAGAGGAAGTTATATTTTCTGGATGAAAAAGTTTATGTAAAAAGACTGTCAAGAGAAGAGTCTTTTTCTTTAGTTGAGGAATTGCTTCCAAGTGCAGACAAAATTGTTCATGAGATAATCATTAACATGTCATTGGGGAATCCAGGCAAAATAGTGACTTTGGCAAGAGATTACACTTTAGGTGTGAAAAATTTAGAGGTTGTTCCGTTTGATAAAGAATCGATAGTAAGCTTCTTCCTAAAGCTAAAACCGGAAATTCCGGAGAGAATAGACATATTGCCGATTTGGCTGTTGTTTGTGATGGGCTTCGGAGCTCTGACAGCAAAGGTGATTTTGTTCAGCAAGGGCAATTTCCACGATGCATACATGATTGCAGCATTCGGATATACATCATTGATAATCTACCGACTTGTCAAAAGGTAAAGCTTATAAACACCCCAATTTTTAGGCATTTGTCGTGAGGCACTAGCAACTAGTTCTTTGCGACAAAAGTAAGTAAAAAAGGTGAATTAGTTTGGAAGGAGTAGTAAAATTTTATAACAGCAAAAAAAGATTCGGATTTATATCCGGAAATGATGGAAAAGATTATTTCTTCCACTTTAGTGGAATAGAAAGAGGAGAGTTTGTCAGAGATAATGATAAAGTCTCCTTTGAAGTAGTCGAAGGCGATAAAGGACCTAAGGCAGAACATGTAAAGGTCATAAAAGAGTAGTTTTGTTTTTCTTTTTTGTTGTATTTTTATACATATAGTAATAGCTCGTCTATTGTTTTTGGGTAGGGCTCCCCATCCCGAATTAATCCTAATTTAGTAAGAGTTTCTCTTTCTTCTTCGCTTATTTCTTTGCCTTCCCTCAATCTCACATACGCTTGAAATATATTTGGTCTTTTGCTTTTGAGGAAGAATATAATTCTATATGTTCTTGTGAGGTCCTTGTTTATTATGAATTTTCTACCCACACTTCTCTTTAGTAGTCCCCACTCTACACACCAGTCTGTGTATCTTGAGTTATTTCCCTGATAGGTGTCACCTTCTACAAGATCTATTAATGTTATACGAGAGGGTAAATTTCCATAGAAATTTCTTTCGTCTAAGGTTGTGTTTGCTCTTTTTGTCAAATCATCTATTCCTATAAATTCATCTATTGTGTATACTTCGTCTTCTTTTTCTTCGAGGATTCCTCCATCCTTTAGGAATTGAATGAATTTCCTTACGCTATTTTTTGTGACTTTTCCTGGAATAGACTTCCTTAGGGCGTCATATAGCTCATCGAATGTGAATTCTTTCAATTCTTTTTCCCGCAGAGTATCATAGTAGTCCGCGTTCTTACTATATGATGAGTACCCCATTAATTAATTCTCGCTTTTTGCTGTTTTTAAAGGTTATCGAAAGATTTAAATACCACTATAGAGTAGTTAAAGATATGGCAAAGAAAGGACCTATAGAATTATTGGAAGAGCTTGCCTTAGATCATGTTAAGCACGATTACTTTAGCACAGATGATGCTAAATTGTTTAAGAAAGTATTTAGAGCATTAAATAAGGCAGTGGAAATCTTACCCCAGGATGAAAAAAGAGCTGTTGAATTGTTTTTGCGTGAGTATTCTAAAATTGCTGTTACAGATGAAATCAGATTAAGGACTGCGGACTATTATGAAGAAAAAGGAATGAAGAAAGACGCGGAATATTGGAAGAACCAAGCTATCTTAGAGGATGTGTTTGATGCAACTATGGATGTTTTAAGCGAATATAAACAACTTGTTAATAATCCTTATGAGAAGTTTGGTGCTGGCAAGAAGTTGTTTTTCAGAATTGATGAGCTGCCTGAGAGAAAGATTATAACAAATGTGGGGCCCAACGCATATGACTACAAAGATGAAGCTGAATCCTTGCTTATGTTGCTTGATTTGGATGTGACTCTTGGTAAAGTTGGAGCAAGAAAGTATGCAGCTGTTTATGATCCTGAAAAACAAGAATACTCTCTTGTTGGTGTAATAAAAAACAAAAATGATAGTGTCTTCCTTGGCAGAATTAAAGGTAAAGATGTTAGATATGCCCCTGAGGAAATTCAATTGGTAACTAACTTTGTTAATGCTGCATTAAGAATATATGAAAGAACAAAAGAAGAAATTAAGAAATAATAACATCCACTACTTTTATTTTAAAGTTTAATGTCTTTCCAGCCAATGGCGGGTTTAAATCTATTGTTACTTTTTCATCATCTACTTTTGTAATTGTTGCTGGAAGCTGACCCAGGTTTGGAACATCTATAGAGATTATCATTCCTTCTTTAAGCTCCATGTCTTTTGGAAATTGCTCCCGTGGAACCTCAGCAATTAATTCTGGATTTGGGTCCCCATATGCTTTTTCAGGTGGAATTCTTACTTCTTTTTCTTCTCCTTTTTCCATTCCAATTACCGCTTCTTCAAATCCCTTTATTATTCTGCCCTCACCGACTTTGAATTCAAGAGGGGCTTTTCCTTTAGATGTGTCAAAAACAGTTCCATCATCTAAGGTGCCAGTATATTCTACTTTTACAATATCTCCCTTTTTAATAGCCATTTTATCAACTCCTTTTACTTCCCAAAAATCTTTGAGAAGAATGATTTTTTGCTTTGTGGATTAAGCTTTCTTTCAATCATGTCAACTACTTTTTCTTCAGTTATTTCTCCTTTAATCATTTCCCCATCCACAAAGACAGCAGGTACCCCGAGCAAGTTATATTTTGCAGCCTTTGCTTTCCCTTCTGGTGTTGTTGTTCTATACTTTTTGAATTCGATATCCCTGTCTTTAAACTTTCTTCTTGCTTTTGCTACTGCCAGTTTTGCAGCTGGGCAGTGCGGGCAGTTTGGGGATACAAAGAGCTCTACAAGTACCATAGAGAAAGAACTAAGTTTGATGTTTATAAAACTAGTCCTTTCTAAAGCTTCTCTTTGCTCCGCATTTTGGGCAAACTTGAGGAGGAATAGCCGGTGCTTTTTGGTATGGTGCTACATATCCGCATTTTTTACAGCGCCATTCTGCCATGTTTGCCTTTTTGTTTTCATCATTTAAATCATTTGTGCAGGTTTTGCAATCAATTCGTCCTTTAGGAGTAACTCTTAAAAATGTATGGGGGTTGATTTTTTATGAGTATGCTATATAGTTGGTTGGAAATTCCTTTGGAATTAGTTAAGTCAACAGTTGAAGGCAATAAAGATTTTGTAGCTGAGGATTTAGCCTATGTTGTATTAAGATCTGCAGCACACTTAGATATGAAGTTGGATGTTGATATTGCTGCGTTAGGTTATCCATTTCTTTTTGAGATCATATGTCCGCGTGGTGCTTGTAGAAAATTCTTTAGAGAGCCTATCCGATCAAATAAGGATTTCTTTTTAAGGAGAATCACCAAATCTGGCTCGGAATTATATTTTGTAGGTGATGAGAAGAAACTTACTGAGTTAGGGTTGGATTATTGCAGTCATGACTGGGTTTTATGTGAACTGGGTGTATATTCTCACCCAAAAGATGTGTTTTTAGTTTCAAATAACTCTCCGTTTGATGTGCTTAAAGAAAGAATTTATGAAAGAAACAATGCAACTTATGGGGACATAGAAAGGAAGTTTGGTTATGCAATTAAAAGTTTGAGATTGTTGCTCTTTTCAGATTAAAAGCACAACATTTAAAAGATGCTAGTTTTGTTTTTAATTTGGTGGTATTATGGCAGTAATTGAAAAGGTATTTTATACAGAAAATAAAAGCATCTTTGATAATGATGCTCTAAAGATGCTTGGGTTTAAGTACGAGAGTGCATCCACTCTTGGTGTTGACAAACCAGGTTATTTCATGATAATTAAGGCAGAAGAAGATGAGTTTAGTAAGGAAGCAGTGAAAGAAGCACTGAAGGATGCTGAAGAAATAAGCGGCGAAGAGAAAGATAAAATTTTAAATAAATTTAAAGAGCTTGAAGAGAGTGCCGCAAGCGGATTTGCTATGTTTGGTTAAGCGCCGTTAGTCTAGGCACCTTTTCTTTGGGAAAGAAAAGCTGCACCAAAAGAAAGGGTGAGGAAATGGTTAGGACCCCAGCCTTCCACGCACCCTTTTCCCGAAAAGCGTGCACGGAAAAGGGAACGGAGTGAGCTGGTGACCCGGGTTCAAATCCCGGACGGCGCACTTTTTCTTTTTAGTTAAATATCTAATTGATGTTATAACTTTGAAGTGAATATGTCACTTAAAAACGTTGCTCTCAAACTAAAATTTAAAAAGCACTTCTATAGTTGATTTAGTGTGGAAAATTTAAGGGATTTATTCAGTGAGGTAAAGAAGCTGAAAGAGAAAAAAAGAAAGATTCTTGTAGAAATAAGAGAGCTAAGTTCTTTAATTAAGTCAAAAGTGGATAGGAAGAAAAGAATTGCTGAAATTGTAAAGACAAACAAGGAAGAGCGGGATAGAGTTATTGCGGAAATAAAAAAGAGAATGGAACGGCTAAAGGAATTGCCGAAAGTTGAAATGAAAGAAAATCCCAAAAAGATAAGGAAGTTAATTGAAAAGCTCGACTGGAAAATCCAAACGGAAGTTATGCCTTACGAAAAAGAGAAAGAACTAACTAAGAAAATTAAAGAATTGCAGGCAAAGCTGGAGGAAATTGATAAATCCTTTGATGTTATAAAGGAGAGAGATAGGCTTGAGAAGGAAATCAAAGAATTGGAACAAGAAAAGAAACTTTTCCACTCTACTGTTATTGCTTATTCAAAGCAATGGAAGGAAGCCCATTCCGAAATGTTAAAGCTGCTGGAGGAGAAAGGTAGCTTATTTAAGAAGCTTGATGAGTTAAATTCAAAGATTAATAAATTAAATAAAAGAATAGATGAAGTTAAGAAAGAGATAGGCAAGGAGAAGGCAAAAAGAATAGAAGCCGAAATATTAGAAAAAGAGAAGCGTACTAAAGTGATTAAGGAGAAAATTAAAGAGAAGCTGTTGGAGATCAGGGAGAAATTTAAACAGCAAAAGAAATTAACTAAGGAAGATTTAATGATACTGCAGGCTGCAGATGAAGAAATAATATAAGTGTGTGTGGTGCGCCACTAGTCTATAAGCCCTTTCCGCCTTCTTTAGAAAAGAAGGTAGGTTGCCAAGAAAAAGGAAAAGCTGGGCAACGGTAGGATGCGAGCTTCCCAAACACCCTTTTCTCTTGAAAGAGAAAAGCGTGTACGGAAAAGAGAACTGGGTGTGAAAAGAGCTCGAGAGCCGGGTTCGACTCCCGGGTGGCGCATCTAAAAATGAGGTGAAAACAAATGCACGAATTTGGTGAATTTAAAGGAAGAAAAATTATAAAGCTGAAAAGAAGCCCGGATGACAAATATCCGTTTGTCTTTGGGAGAGCAAAAGCGAGACTAATTGTTGAAAACTATGAAGCAATAAAGGCATTTGCCGAGGAAGAGTAGTCGGAATCCTTGAATTTCTTTTCTTATTCGACTTCTTTATTAGCATCAATTTTAAAAATATCACATGACATTTATTTACTATGAAGTATTTGGCATTTTTAGCTTTGTTAGTTATTGTAATCTCGCTTGGATGCATTTCAAGCGAAAAGGAATTTGGGGGTGCCATTATGAAAGTTGAAAGTTCTGATTTGGGAGAGTTTGTTCCAAAAAAGTTTACATGCGATGGAGAAGATATAAGTCCTTCTTTGAGCTGGATTGATTTTCCCGAAGAGACAAAATCATTTGCGATTGCAGTAAAAGATCCAGACGCGCCTATGGGTACATGGATTCATTGGCTTGTATATAACATACCAAGAAACAAAACATCAATTGCACAAGGGGAAGTTCCTGGAATTGAAGTAACAAATGACTTTGGCAAAAAACATTACGGGGGACCTTGCCCACCTTCAGGGACACATAGATATTACTTTATTGTTTATGCACTTGATGTTGAAGATTTAGGTGACATTAAAGACAAAAGTGAATTTTTTGAAAAAGTTGAGGCACATACAATTGCAAAAGGGGAATTAATGAGCAAATATAGCAGGGAGTGAAATGGAATTTGAAGAAGTTAGAAAACAGGCGGAAAGTTGCATGAAGTGTGATTTGTGGAAAACCCGTACTAATGTGGTTTTTGGGGAGGGACCTGCTAATGCAGAGATTATGTTAATTGGCGAGGCACCAGGTTTTTATGAAGACAAACAAGGGAAGCCATTTGTGGGAAGAGCTGGAAAGTTTCTTGATGAGTTGCTTAAAGCTGCAAACTTGAGAAGGGAAGAAGTTTATATAACAAATATAGTTAAATGTCGCCCACCAAACAACAGAGACCCCACAGATGAAGAAGTAAAAGCATGTTATCCTTATCTTGACTTTCAAATAAACTACATAAAGCCGAAAGTGATCATAACTTTAGGGAGACATGCTTCGCGAGTAATTTTTGAAAGATACAATTTGACTTTCGAAGGAATTTCTAAGGAGCATGGCAAGCCAAGGGAAGTTTCTAACTTGTTTGGGAAGTTGAAAATTATTCCAATGTATCATCCTGCGGCTGCCATTTACAATCAGTCGCTCAAAAGTGTTCTAATTGAAGATTTTAAAAAGGCGTTAAAGAATGTGTGATATAGCTGAAGTTCGTAGGTTGTTAAGAAGCAAATCAAGCAAAAAAGCTAAGGAGAGTTATAAGAAGTTTATTCCAACGGCGAAGAAAGTTTATGGTATATATTCTTCTGAGTTTGGCAAGATAGTCTCAAAGTTTAAAAATTGTGATTTTAAGTTTGTGGAGAGACTTTGGAAGGGGGAATATTTAGAGGAAAAAATACTTGCTGCAAAAATACTTGGTGGAATATGCAACAAAAATCCTGATTTAACTATGAAGCTTGTTAAGAAATTTGTTAAAGATATAGACAATTGGGCTGTTTGCGATGTGTTGGCTACTCAAGGAATAAGAAAGATTGCTAAGGTAAAACAGGATGAAATTATTGCCTTCTCAAAGAAATTAGTTAAATCAAAGAATATTTGGGAGAGGAGATTTGGGATTGTTTTACTTTTAAACTACAAAAAAGATAAATCCCTTCGTAAGGAAATTAGAAATATCATAAAATATGTTGAAAAAGACAAAGAGTATTATGTTAAAAAAGCAGTAGATTGGATTAAAAGAAGTTTGCAAAAATATTAATAACTGGAGTTAGTTATACATCTCATGGAATTAAAATACGTCGCTGTTTTGGTTTTAGTGCTAGTGGCAGTCGGTGTTCTTGTAAGTGGCTGCATTCGGCAAGGCGGGCAGGAAGGAGTAGAGCAACAGCCTAAGACAGAAATGAGCCTCGAGAATAATGGACTAAAAGTTAAAATTTCACCCGTGGAAGATAAAGTCGTGAGTGGTGTAATAACTGTAACTCTTGAAAGTGTTCCACCCTCTACAACGAAAATTCTTATTTCTATGGTTCCGCAGGGATTCCAAGGAGATTTGTATAATTCGTCTGATGTAATAATTCAGTGGGTTGATGATCCTTCTAGCGGGCAAGAGATTTTGTTAGATACAACGAAAGTTCAAAATGGTGTATATGGAATTGGTGTGGCAGCAACATATGAGGGGGCGCCAGAAGAAAGTCCGTGGAGTGCATTAATACAAACGCAAGTAAATGTGCAAAACTAGTTGCTTTTTTCTTCTTTTTCTTTATGGATATACATCCGAAACATTTATAAAGGAGTTATGAATATATATTTTTAATAAATATTCAAAAAACCAAAAGCATGGGGGTGATAAAAATGCCTTTTGGAGATGGAACTGGTCCAGATGGAAGAGGACCAATGACTGGAAGAGGACTTGGATACTGTGCTGGATATAACAGCCCAGGATTTACAAGAGGGGTCCCTATGGGAAGGGGCTTTGGCAGAGGATTTAGGTGGAGAAGAATAGTAAATACACAGCCAGCGAATACAGAAAATATCACATCAACACCAGCGAGCCCAGTAGTGGAAATGATAAATGAGTTGAAAAAAGAAATAGATACACTAAAGAAGAAAATAGATGAGCTTAAATAATTGGAACTGCTAGGTAATGCTAATGAATGCAAATATAAAAGAAGTAATGCTAAAGTCAGCGAGGAGCTTGTACGGCAGCTTGCCAACCATTGTTGGTGCAATTTTACTGATTGGGTTGGTAAGCGCAGCAGTTCCAAAATCATACTATGGCATGTTGTTCAGCAGAAATCCCGTAGTTGATTCTTTTATTGGGAGCGCGGTTGGAAGTGTGCTTGCAGGAAACCCTGTAACAAGTTACATCTTAGGAGGGGAATTCCTAAAGCAGGGAGTTAGTTTAGTTGCAGTAACATCTTTCATAGTTGCATGGGTGACTGTTGGTGTTGTTCAGTATCCTGCGGAAGCAATTTTGCTTGGAAGGAAATTCGCAACTTATAGAAACATAAGCGCGTTTTTCCTTGCTATAGTTGTTGCAGTGATAACTGTAGCGGTGGTGAGCATTTTATGAAGCGCACAGAAAAAAGTATGGCGGGATGGTATTTTTTAGCAGCTGTAATAGTAATGTATATAGTTTCATTTTTCATAAACAAAGATGTTGTGATTAGCGGATTAAAATATGCAGTTGGAATTTTCGAAAAAGTAATTCCAATCTTCGTGTTGGTGTATATCTTGCTTGTGTTGATTAATTATTTTATCAGGCCACAGCAGCTGGCGAAACACCTTGGTGAAGGTTCAGGAATAAAAGGATGGATTATAGCAGTGGTTGCAGGAATACTTTCAAGCGGACCAATTTATATGTGGTATCCTCTGCTAAATGAACTACAAAAACATGGTGTAAGAAATGGTTTAATTGCAACATTCCTTTACAACAGGGCGGTTAAGCCAGCACTATTGCCATTGATAATTTATTACTTTGGATTAAAGTTCACAATTGTTTTGACAATAGTAATGGTTGGCATTTCAATTGTTCAAGGAATGATTATAGATAAATTTGTGGGGGTGAAATCATGAAGATTGCTGTCTCATCTGAAGGAGATAATGAAAGTGCACAAGTGAGTGTGGTGACTGGAAGGGCACCTTATTACTTGATATTTGAAGATGAAAAACTTGTGGAAGTTTTAAAAAATCCATTTGCCATCGGCGGTGGCGGAGCTGGATTTGGAGTAGCGCAAATGCTTGCAAATAAAGGTGTAGAAGTTGTAGTTAGTGGAAAGTTTGGGCCGAATGTGAGTTCATTTTTGCAATCAAAAGGAATAAAAATTGTTGAGATGTCAAACATAAGTGTTAAAGAAGCAGTTAGGAGGGTGTTGAATGCCTAGGCCAGTAAAGTTTAGACGAGTTGGATTTGCCCCAAATGTAAATTACTTTAAGCCTATGGGTATCCCTATGGCTCAGCTTGAGGAGGTAGTTTTAACAGTAGAAGAATTTGAGGCAATTCGGCTAAAAGATGTTGAAGGTTTGGATCAGGTTGAAGCTGCTGAGAAGATGGGAATTTCGCAGCCAACTTTCAATAGAATTCTTTGTTCTGCAAGAAAAAAAATTGCTGACGCAATTGTGAATGGAAAGGCAATTAGGATTGAAGGAGGAAATTATGAGTTTGTCGGCAGAGGATTTGGAAGGGGCTTTGGCAGAGGAAGAATGGGGAGGGGTAGGTTTTGAATACACTCCTTTGGATTTTTGCGGCAACTATGCTTGATGGCTTTGTTGCATTAATAGGTATATTCACCCTTTTGTTGAATAAGAAGACGCTTAACAAAATTATCTATGGGCTAGTTGCCTTTTCTGCAGGTGCCCTTTTTAGCGGTGCATTGCTTCATATGATTCCGGAAACCCTTGAAAATGCGTCGTCAAATTTGATTTTCGGGCTTGTAATTTTTGGATTTTCAGTTTTCTATTTGATGGAAAGGTTACTTCATTGGCATCATTGCCATGAAGAAAAGTGTGAAGTGCATTCTTTTACATACCTAATATTGTTTGGAGATGGTATCCACAACTTTATAGATGGGCTAATAATTGCAGCAGGATTCTCAGTCAGCATTCCATTTGGAATTATAACTACGCTTCTTATAATTGGACATGAGATTCCTCAGGAGTTAGGAGATTTTGGGGTATTGCTTTACGGCGGCTTTAAGATTAAGGAAGCCCTTTTGTTTAATTACCTATCGCAGCTAACATGTGTCATAGGGGGCATTGTAGGTTATATATTCTCAACTTCATCTAGCGTATTCTCAACGTACTTACTGCCTTTCGCAGCAGGAGGGTTCATATACATTTCTGCATCTGATTTGATACCTTCCTTACATACTGAGAAAGGTGTTGTGAAAGCAACAGCAACATTTGTTATATTTGTAGTTGGTGTCCTTTTAATGGCGTTTCTTAAGTTTGTTTTGCACTGACATGAACTATCTTGCCGTCTTTTTTTCTTTCAATTAACTCTTTCTCTTCAAGTTTCTTTAGAATTCTAAAAACTTCTACGCGGGAAATACCAAGGGATTTAGAAATTTTTGCTTGGGTCATATTCTTCTTTTTACATAAATTATAAACTTGATACATTTTTTCTCCTAATGCCTTCTTCAGTAGTTCGTCTATCTTTTTGTCATATGTATGCTCGCACTTTTTCATGCTCGATTCCGTTTTTTCAGAAATTAGATAAAACATAACCCCACCAGTGATTAAGCCCACAGCTGAAAAAATCGGGATGAAATAATGTAAAGGAATCATTAAGATGCATAGCTGTTGTGCATCGCAGACTCCAACTGCGGAGAGTTCTTGATGGATGTAAGTTGAAACAATTGCAACAATCACTACATATATGGATGCTACCGCCACCGCACTGAATTCTTTAATTTTTCTCATAATCCCACGTTTCAATTTTTGAAACAAGGGTTTATAAATTGTTTCTATTTAAAAACTTTTATGGTTGACATGAAAAAAGTATTGTTATTTGCAGTATTGTTATTCACGCTCGTTGGTGTAGCTCATGCGGAAAACAAGACTGTTGAAGTTTGGCTTTTCTACGGGCAGGGCTGCCCACATTGCGCTGAGATGAAACCATTTTTAGAAAGCCTTGCAGGAAAATATCCAATAAATCTTGTCGAATATGAAGTGTATTTTAATCAAACTAATCTTGAGTTGTTCCAAAATGTTTCAGCTGCTTATGGTACAAAAGTTCAGGGTGTGCCGACTGTATTCATAGATAAGGCTGTCTTTGTGGGACAGAGTGCTAAGATAGATAGTGAGATCGAAAATAAAGTCAAAGAATGTATTTCTGTTGGCTGCATTTCTCCGAGGGAAGTTCTAGAAAATTCTACAAATGCATCCTTACTAGTTGGCTCAAGAAGTGGGTTAACAAAAGAGTCAGTCGAAATTGTATCTGGATTAACATGGTCTACTTTGATTGGTGCAGCTGCAGTTGATTCCATAAATCCATGCACTCTCGCGATTCAGTTGATTCTTTTGACGACAATTTTGGCAATTGGAAAGAGATATAAAGTTTTACTTGCTGGAGTTGCTTTTGCCCTTTCAATTTACATTTCATACTTCCTAATGGGACTTGGAATCTACTCCGCTTTAGAATTTTCTGGATTATCACATGTATTTTACTATGTAGTAATCTTGATTGCGTTGGTGGTGGGTATCCTTAGTGTTAGAGACTACTTTGAATATACACCTGGCGGATGGGCAGTTGAAATTCCAATGAAGTGGAGGCCGCTACTTAAAAAATTGATTAGTGGGGCAACATCTGTTCCTGGAGCTGCGCTAATTGGATTTATTTGCAGTTTGTTCCTTTTGCCATGCTCTTCGGGACCTTATCTTGTAATTCTGGGCTTGCTTGCGAAGGCGTCAACAAGAGCAGTTGCAATTCCTTTGCTTCTAATTTACAATTTCATTTTCATATTGCCAATGATTGGGATAACACTAATAGTTTACCTTGGACTAACTTCACTTGAAAAAGCAAAAGAATGGCGTGAGAGAAACATAAGGAAGATTCACCTAATTTCAGGAATAATCATGATTGGACTTGCAGTTTTGCTTGCAGTTTCTTTAGCTATGGGCTGGATTTAATTTAATTTCTTTTTTGTAGGCAGTACTTTTAGTGGGACTACCTCTTTAATTGGATTTTCAACCGTTATTTCGTTATCCCCACCACCAAAAGATGAGATATTTGTTGACCTAACAACACTCTTTGTTCTTCCATCAGGTAAATATTGGAAGTATGATGTGAATGTGTGCGTTCCGGTGTTTGAACACGTGACCCACCACTCAACGCTAACTGTTTCATTTGGGTAGATTTCTGGGAGAGCAACTGTTTGCTCGCCTGAATCAATTCTACAATCAGCTGGCAGGGTTAGATTGACTTCTCCGTCTCCTTCCGGAAATGATTGTGGATCTGTATTTGTTACATTGGTTATAATCTTAAATGAATATCCTGCAACAGGATTACTTGGGACAATCAAATCTATGTGAATATTCATAAATGTGGAATCAAGGTAAAATGTTGTTTTGTTATAACCTATGTTTCCGAGAGAATCTTCTGCACGTAGCTCTATTGTATGCCACCCATCTTCTAAGTAATCATATCTGATATCTGTGTTTTCATTTTCAATAGTCCAGTTACCTCCGTCTATTCTAACTTCTGCGGTTGTTAGATTGTCTGAGTCGTCACTAACTTCAAATCGAAGAATAGTCTCGTTTACGGTTGTACCATTTGTTGGGGAGAATATTTGGATTATTGGAGCTCTTGTGTCAACGAAAAAGTTGAGTGTTTCCGCTGGCGCACTTCTTATTTTATCCCAGCATTTTAGGGTGAATGAATTACTGCCATATGTTGCATTCTCAAAATAAGCTGTATAACTATTCCCTTCATGGACTAATATCTGTGTGTTTGTTGTTATTATTCCTTCTTTAAAGAAATCATACTTCCAATCCTCATATGACTCAGTCCATATGTATGGTTTAAATATCATCCACTCATTATTTAGCTTTATAGGAGTCCCATCATCTAATGGGAAAGGTAAATTTGCTTCAGATTTCCACGTTTCATCTACGTGATTGAATTCTAGTAAGTTTGTTGCATTAAGCATATACCAATGATTTGGCATACTTGTGAGTTGATATGGGTATGCAACATTGACGCTTGATACTAAGCTAACAGATCCGTTTGTGTTCAACTTATAGACCTCCAAATGGTCATTTACGTCGTAAATAATGTTTGTGAGGTAGAATGTATTGTTAATAAAAACACAAGAGCGGATCTCAGAGATAGGTAATGTAGTTACGTAATCCAGGTCATTATTTGATATGTTATATGACATGACAATATTGTCTCCTGTATTCTCATTTATCATCGTGAAATAGACTAAACTTGTATTTGGATTGTATGCTGCACATTCGATTCTTGAGTTATTACTTATAACTTCGCCGTTATCCCATGTATCAGTGTTGGTATAGTATGTATATCTCATAGATTTAGAGAAGGTACCATTTTCATCATAAAAGTTAGCAAATGAGATCAATTTATCTCCAGCAACGACAGTATTTCTTAAGGGGACGCCGTTTATCATTGAGGTTTCACTCCAGCTATCACTATTGTAGTTGTAGATATAAAATCCAAAGTAGTCTTCGCTTAACTCAGTGGCATTATCAAAGTGAATTGCCTCAAAAACTCTTGAGTTGTCTTGGACGGCATACATTGGTTCCTTTGGAGATTTAATTGGGGTGTGTTTGTGTAACCATCCCTTCATTGGAAAGGTAGCGCTTGCGTTGCATTCTACTCTCTCAGGATTACTATAAGAATCGTTGTTGAAAACTACAAACTTGACGTAGTTATCTTTGCCGATAACTGAATTATTTTCTGGGTAAATCCAATTTATGACAGGGAGAGGGTTATCAGAGTAGGTTATATTAACAGTTACGTTAGACGCACTACCATATCCTTCGCTATCATAAGCTCTTAAGTAAATTGTGTTAATCCCGTATGGTAAATCATAAATCATAAACCAATGGGAATAATTACTACAAAGAAACGTTTCCCCATCGTATCCAATAATGTGACACTGTGAAGTCAGGTTTTCTGTCGCGTCATACCAATTGAATCCGTCTATAGAGTATTCTACATAAATAACATCTTCATCAACAACATGGAAATAAACATCTACATCATCACTATCTATTTGCTCATTTTCATTTGGATATTCTATAAAGACATCTGGACGATGGGCTTGAATAAAAACATATTCTGATGTGTAATCCCCGATGTTACCTACCTCGTCAACAAATCTAACAAAAATTTTCTTCCAACCATCTGTTTCGTATGAAAACCCTGTGGTAGGTCCATTTGGGTCTATACACCATGTTCCAATCTCATCACTAAAGTTGCTCCTATTGTATAAGTCACTTGGGCAATTTCCATTTTCCTTAATGACAAGGGAGTAATCAATATCATCTGCATGAGATGCATAATTAGCTGCAAAGGAGCTAGAGTAGATCCACTCTCCATCGCGGGGAGAAGTGAAATACACATCAGGTGAGTTAAAATCGAACGTGAAAACACCACTTAATCTTTCATCTGTGTGATTAAACACATCATGAACGATTGTACCAAGGTGGTATTCTCCACTTACAAAATAATCTTTGTCTAATCCAACCTGATAAATGGTATCATTATCATAACAATCCATGCCGATATAGGTGTAATTGGATGTGTTAGTCGCATTAACAACATAAAATTCCACACAATCTATGTGGCTATCGTTTCCATCTATATGTGTAACATTAACTGTTAAATTCATAAATTCAGGGGTAGCGCCAATAACATCTCTTTCTTGTGGGGAAATATACTGCATTCTGGAGTAAATCGTTGGTGGGATAGATGGTGGTGTAGGTGCTCTAGCAAAAGCGAGCCCAAATGAAACTGTAATCAAGAAAATAAGCATTAGTATTTTTCCAAAGATATCTTTTTTGCCCCCCATAAATGCAATTATTCAAACATTCTTTATAAATATTTCGTTATTAGGAAGTAGTTACAAAATTAGGAGTATTACTGGACAACACCCTAAACTATAAAAAGGGAAATTTGGTATAATTTTCTATGGCAAAGAAAACTTCTAAAGAGGAAAAAAACGAGGTGCAGGAAGTGTCAGAGCCTGCCGTTGAAGAAAAATTTGAAATAGAGGATATTCCTGGAATCGGTCCGACTACTGCAAAAAAGCTTCGCGATGCAGGTTATGAGGACCCTATGGGGATTGCAACTTCTAATCCTGCTGATTTGGCTGAAATTTGTGAAATTGGAGAAAATACTGCAAGAAAGATAATTCAGGCTGCACGTTCACATCTTAAAATGGATTTTGTTACTGGGGCTGAGATGCTTGAAAGGATGAAGAAAATAAGAAAGATTACAACTGGCTCGAAAGCACTTGACAATTTAATTGGTGGTGGAGTAGAAACCCAAGCAATAACAGAAGCATATGGTGCTTACGGGAGTGGAAAGTCACAGCTTGCTTTCCAACTTGCAATAAATGTTCAGTTACCCGAAGAACAAGGTGGACTTGATGGGGATGTTGTTTGGGTTGACACAGAAGGAACATTTCGTCCAAGTAGAATTATACAGCTTGCCAAGGCAAAGGGGTTAGACCCGCATAAAGCTCTTGAGAGGATTCATGTTGCAAGGGCATATTCTGCAGACCATCAAATACTGCTTGTTGAGAAAATACCTGAGCTTTTCAAAAAGTATCCAAATATAAAATTAATAATTGTTGATTCTCTTACATCTATATTCAGAAGCGAATATGTTGGAAGGGGAACTCTTGCAGAAAGACAGCAAAAGCTAAACAAACACATTCACACTTTGCAGAGATTGGCAGACAGATACAACGTTGCGGTGTACATAACAAACCAAGTTATGGCAAAACCTGACATGTTCTTTGGTGACCCGACACAAGCAGTAGGTGGACATGTACTAGGACACGCATCCACATATAGAATTTACTTAAGGCACTCAAAGGGAGATAAAAGAGTTGCGAAATTGGTTGATTCACCATGTCTTCCAGAAGGGGAATGCGCATTTAGGATAACAGAAGAAGGCATTGTCGATATAGATTAAATTCTTCGTATGAGGAATAGATATGTTATTACTATAACAAATAATGTTAGTAGTAATAGTGCCGGCTTGCTTCCAGAGAATATGGATAATCCTGTTATTAAGGAGTCATCTGGTAATATTGTGAAATGATATTTCCTAAGGTTGTAATTACCGCTCTCATCTTCGACTTTTAGGGTTAGGTTATACTCACCAGGTTCGTTGAATTTTATTAAATATGTGGCTACCGCGGTTTGATTTGGTGCTAGTTCTGTTGCATTTAATGTGTAATTTATCAGAGTGTAGTTTGTTGGTGTTAGTGAAGTAGATATGCCTGAAATTGTGCTTCCTGTCGGATTGTTTATTTCGGTGGATATGGAAATTGTCTCACCTACTTTTGATGAGAGCTCAATTGTGTCAAATATAGTTACATTTGGCTTGTACACACAGATGTCCCTTTCCGGATCATATTCTCCCTTTTCACAAACAACTGTTGTGTTTGGGCTGAAGACACATAACCCCATTTCTGGATTGAATGTTCCCTTTTCACATGCCGTTGTTGTATTTGGTGTGTATACGCATGTCCCATTTATGTATGTGGCATTTTTGTTTTCACATACAATTTCAGTTACATTAATAACACATTTTTGTAATGTGGTGTTGTAATATCCACCTTCAGTACATATGTAACTTGAGTTTGGATAAACCTCACAAACACCTGTTGTTGCATTATAATTTCCTTCTTCACAAACATACTCAACAGTTGGTGTTATTTCGCACTTATCTGCTTGAGCATTGTATGTTCCAACCGTGCATGTGGCAGTTGTTTCAGGTGTGTACTCACATTTATCTGTATCTGGATTATATTCTCCTTTTTCACAAATCACTTTTTCGTCAGGTACATACTCGCACTTTGTTGTGTTAGGATTGTATTGTCCTCTATTGCATATGGGCACTTCCTCTGGGTGCCACACACATACACCACTTTCATTTTGGTTTGATGGTGGAATATACTCTCCATTTTCGCAGATGATTTTAATCTCAGGTGTGTACTCACATTTATCTGTATCTGGATTATATTCTCCTTTTTCACAGATTACTTCTACTTCTGGGTGAATTTCACATCTTTTTGTGGTTTTGTTGTATGTTGAATTTTCTGGGCAAACTATCTCCACTTTGTTTGAAATACACTTTCTGTGGATTGGGTCATAGCTAAATCCAGGCGGGCACACCCTTGGAAGGCAAGGTCCTCTACTGTTTATGGATTTTGCAGAGAATATCGTGGGTGGACATACTGACATTGAACTGCTTGCTGTGTGTTGAGTTATGAAAATACTTTTTGAAGTGGAGTTAATTACTTTTGTTCCATTTAGTTCGGCAAGTATAATTTCTTCTTTTAAGTTACCTTGCTTTTTGACAATTAGTTTAATATTTCCTTCATAGTTTAAGCAGGTTTCATTTGGTTTTGATAATATAACAACATACTTTGGCTTTCCAATTATATATTGTCTCTTGAATGTTATACTATTTTCTCCTTTACTTTGTAGGTATGCTTTTTCATAGTCGAAGTCAGCTGAAGCCAGTTCAAAGTTCTCGTTTGAAAATGCGAGTGCGAATCGTATGTTTTTCATTCCAAATGCCTTTGCAGTTATCTTTGCATCAATTGTTTCTCCCTCTTCGTAGGCGCTTTTGTCCGGAGCGATTTTAAGAATCTCTTTAGGAGTAATCTTTAGTGTGAATTGTTTCTCTACTTTTTTTCCATCTGTCGTGATTATAAACTCAAATATGGGGATTGGACAGCCAATTCCGTCATTTCTCATTTTTATTTTAATTATGTCTGTTGAGTGTCCTTCATTGATTTGAATGTTATTTGTTTCTTCAAACCAGTTGTCGTCAAAGTTTACATCAATTGATGGGGCATCATAATTGTAAATAAGGGTGTCTAACTTGAATGAAACTTCCCCACCAAGGGATACATTTTCTTCAAGAGGAGTAATATTTACTTCAAAGATTTTATTGTAAACCTCAATTGTGGTATTTTTACATCCAATTGAAGAACAGACTTCGAGGGTGATGTTACTTATTTTCCTTTTTGGATTTATTGATTCAAATGGTATTTTCACATTTTTTGAGAATGAGCCACTTCCTATACTAATTTCGCTAGAAGGTGTACTAAATTCACTTCTATTTGCATGAATTATGATTTTGACATCATTTACATTCATCGCATCTACAGATGCGTTTATGGTAAAGTTACTTCCCTTTTCTGCAAACATGCTTTTATTTACATTTAGCTTTACATATTTCGGTTTCACATTTACACTAACTGTGCTGCTCGTGTTTCCTATCTTGAAGATTATATCTCCTTTTCCACCAGTTAATGCAAAGAATTTATACTCTAATACGCCGGAAAATCCTCCCTTTCCAAAATCAATTGTCTCATTTGGGTAGATGAGAGATAATAAGCTGTTGTTGAATTCTGTTTCCAGTAAAACTTTGTTAGAAATGTTTGTTGAGAAAGAAACATTTATTTTGAAGTATTCTCCTTCGAGTATGTTTATCTTGTTTGGCGTTGCAGATATATATGGCTTAGCGACTGAGATTGCTAAAAGTATCAGAAAAACTGCCAGCGTCGCCCTAACTCTGTCCATTCTTTTCTCTCCTTTTCAGCGAGCGACTTTTTCTCCCTTTTTAGAGGAGAATTTATGTAAATATAAACTTTTTTAATTAGCGGGCGATTAAATTACTTATGAGGAAAGTGTATTTTATTGCAATGTTGTTGCTTTTGGCATTTGTATTTGGTTGCACGCAGACTTCTGAGCCTTCGGTGCAAAGGAACACATTATCTTTTTTAGAAGGATACTCCTATCTGAAAGCAGAGGAAGCTAAGTATAACCTAAGTGATATAAATGATGTCCATTCATTTGAATTGGATTTAGAAAAGTTCGGCTCCAATTTGGATAATTCTACAGATGCAGATGCCCTTCGCATGTTTCTTAAATTTAGACTTGCTCTTCTTGATGCCCAGAAGAATGTTGTATTTGCAGAAAAGGTGGCTGAAGAAGTTAATTGCTCAAATTCAACTTTGGAGAAATATATTTTGGATGCCTTAAGCTCTTTAAATTCATCAGTTGAGTATGCAAAGGAATTCAATCAGACATATCCTCAGTATTTTATCTTGACAAACATTGATAACTCCACATTTGAAAACATAACTGCTATAGTAAATGAGTTAAATGAAGTGTTATCTCAGATGCAGGAAGCATGCAGATAGATTTATATTCTCTAGTTGAGTATCAATCTATATGGATACAAAGTTTTTTGTTTTGTTTGCGCTTTTATTTGCTGTGATAGTTGTCTTTGGATGCATCGGTGGTAGCGAGAAGCAGATTGAAACTCAAACAAACGCCAGCCCAGAGACAAAAGATTTAGAGACAGCAGAAATGAAAGAAAGACCAATTTATGTGTGTCCATTAGATAAGAGTAAGGTTAATTACAATTGTGAGACTGATGAAGATTGTAAATTAGTGACCTGCCGTTCAGGAGCGGGGGATATAGATACATGCATGAATGTTGATTCTGATTACGAAGGTGTGCAGTCGAGTCACTGTGTATGTAAAGTTACAGGAAGTTATACTACATATGTTAATGGGACCGAAACCACAGAATACATAAAGAATTGTAGATTTGTCTAAGGGGGTGGTGTAAATGTTTGAAGACTTGTTTGAAGATATTCGTAGGATGCAGAAGGATATGGAAAAGTTGTTCTCTCAAGTTTCAAAACAAGCAGAATTCTCTGGATTTAAAGAAGCAGCTACGGATATATCTGAAACAGATGACAAAGTTATAGTGAGAATTGATATGCCGGGTGTGAAGAAGGAGGACATAGATTTAGTGATAACAGAGGATAGCATCTCAGTTAAGGCGGAAAGGAAAGAAGCAGTTGAGGAGAGCGAGGAAGGATTTTACAGAAAGGAAAGAATATACAAAGGATATAACATCTATAGGAGTTTGCCAGCCAGAGTTAAGCCAGAAACAGCAGAAGCAAAGTATGAGAATGGCGTTTTGAAAGTGGAAATAGAGAAGGCAGAAAAGGAGAAGAAAAGCAAGAAAGTCGAGGTTAAGTAATTCCTTTTTACAATTTTATTAACTTTGTATACCTCTCTAGAAGTGTTACAATTGTAGCTATGATTGTTAAGCCGATGGTCCAGCTGAGCAGAACTTCTTCCAGCTTTTGCCAGCCAAACTCTTTATACATAATCATTGCGGCAATTACACCTATTACAATAGGGATAGAAATGATACTTTTAAAGTGTTTTGTTATGAACTCAATTGATTCTTCTCTTTTTAGTCTTTCGTAGCTTTCCCCATGTTTATACTGCTGGGCTTTTTTAAGTTTATATTTTTCCCACGCCTTTTTTAACATTAAATCAAAACTATTCATAGCTAAATTCAATAAAAGTTATATTTTAAATCTTACTAATTCTTAGAATATGTATGGAGAGTGAGATTTATGGTGAGTTGTAGTATATGTGGGTCTAAAGAAGCAACAGTTATTGCGGTTATTGAAGGGGTTTCTCTTGAAGTTTGTGATGAATGTGCAAAACTTGGTAGAATATCTAAAAGGATAAAAGAGAAAACGAAAGTTGTTAGGAAAGTTGCTCAGGTAAAGCCGGAGGTTGAAGAAACAGTTGTTCTTGATTTTGCGAAAAAGATTCGTGAGGTGCGCGAAAAAAATAAAATGACACAGGAGGAATTCGCCAAAGCTTTGAATGAAAAGTTGAGTGTTATGCGGCACGTTGAAAATGGCACTCTTGTCCCGAGCTTAAAGCTTGCAAGAAAAATTGAGGAAAAGTTTGGAATTAAATTAGTTGAGGAGCAAGGTGAAGTAAGCGGAGACATTATTCCACATGAGAAAGTAGAAGCCGCCACTCTCGGAGATTTAATTGAAATAAAAAGAAGGAAAAAGTAGTTATCTTTTCAGCAAATCTTTGAATTCCATTTCATAAACAAAGTCAAAATCTTCAACCTTAAAAAGATGACTAATGCATTTAGAATCGGAGGAACCAAACTTTTTAATTGGCGTGCCAAACTCTAAAATTTTGCACGCTGTTTTGTCTTCTACGCTTTTTGGTGCGACTCTGTAGAAAACCCTCACAACCTTCGCATTCTTGTTTGAAAGCAGGTAGTCGATGTGCCATCTTAACTTTTTAGTTTTTGAAAGATGCCTCGCAATTCTTTTCTCGAGGGAGTTTTGAGCCGAGCCAACGTACACATAATTACCTTTCTCAAATTTTATTTTCCCGAGAGAGCCAATCCTAACAGAAATATTTCTTGCAACTTTAATTCCGAGAATGTAAACGCCTTTCATCCCATTAATTTAGTTCCCCGTTGCATATTGCTTCCCACTCTGGGATTATGTCTTTGGTGAATTTTTCTATTCCTTCTTCTGTTTTTGGATGCGCTATGTAATTAGTTGGTATATTTCTATTCGTTGGCAGTGTATAGAATCTTTGATCAATCTCTTGAGTGGGTATTTCAATTACTACTGCTTTTCCCTTTGTTGAATACTCTTCAAATACAGATGGAGGAAGAGTTGCTATATCTGCACCTGCTGCCGCCACTTCTAAAGCTTGACGTGGGTTACGTATGCTTGCTGCTAGGACTTTTGTGGGTAATCCCTTCTTTTTAAATATTCTTGCTATATCATAAACAAGGTGAACTCCACTAACTATCCCATTATCGCTGATGGGATATCCATTTGGGCCTAGCACGCCATTAGCTGGATAATAGTCTGATTTTTGGAATTCAATTCCTTCTTTTTGTCTTAAGTAGTCGTCGATTCTCCCTGCGAATGGGCTTACCATTGCTACTTCTGCAAATTCTGCTGAAACAAGAGCTTGATAGACTGTGAAGATGAGGGTCATATTTACTGGAATTCCTACTTCGTGAAGTTCCTTTGCTGCGAGTAATCCATCGAGGGAGCTTTTTCCATTCGTATAAGGATTAACAGGAACTTTTATTACGACATTTCCTGCAATGTCGTTGTATTTGTTAAATAGATTGTTTGCTTGTCTTACAATTCCATCTTTATCTCTTGCAGTGACCTCTAGGCTTACTGGATTTCCTTCTCCCGCAATTTCTAGGATTTGCGTAATATAGCTATCAAGTTTTTTGACAGAAAAATCTTTTCCAGCCGCCTTTTTAATCAGAGAAGGATTTGTTGTTACACCAGCTACATCAGGATGTTTGTCAAATGCATATTCAATAAATCCTAAATCTGCAGTATCAAGATATACCTTCACAATATCACCCCTTGCTAATTATGACAATAGTATGATATTTAAATTTTATCACATCCATTTAATCCACAACCATATTAATGTGAGTGAAAGTAGCGCTACTATATTTGTTATATTTGAAATCATTCTCCATTTATCATTATTGTTAATTATTTGTTTTGATGTGGCTATTGTATTTGCAAGTGTAGCTATGATAAATAATATTCCTGGAGCAACTGGGAGAACAATATATTTTGCGAAAATTAGTAATATACTTATTACAAAATAATACCCTTGCCAGATAACAAGTGCCTTTTCTGCTTTTCGTGCAGCATAAATGTTTAGCGAAATAAACATTAATTGTAGCAGGGAAAACCAACTAATGTTTTTTAAATGAATATATTTTGAGATTATC
>JAGGYW010000016.1 GCA_021162365.1 Nanobdellota archaeon | reverse complement strand
CATATATAGAACCAATAGGATTTTCTAAGATGTAATATCCCAGGTAAGTATAAAATATGGTAGTCGGGATTAACCCTATGAAACTACCCACCATATAATCCCTAAAATCAATTTTCGTAATGCTTATCAGATAACTTGCGAGTCCAAAAGACATAACTGGTATTGCTCTAAATATGGCAGTCATCAAAAGCCCTTCCTTTTCAAACAATTCATCAAGATAACCCAAATCTCCCTTCTTTGTGAATTTAACTACAAAAGGACGCCCATATTTCTTTGATAAAAAGAAGCAAAGGGCGGCACCAATCATGCTCCCAAGTATAGAAAGAAACATGCCAAAAAACGGATTGAATATGATCCCACCAGCAATAGTGAATATAAATCCAGGTATTGGGGCGATAACTGCCTGCGCTATCTGCAAAAGAAGAAATACTAAAGGTGCGGTTATCCCAAAAGAACTTACAAAAAGCTGGACATCTCTCACATTAATCGTGGAAAGAAAATCATATGCTCTTTCGAAAGAATTGTTCATCTTGTAGCTTATAACTGCTAAGGTGATTAAAACAAGTATAATCGTTACAAATATGGGTAAGTTCTTAACTTTTTTAATCTGCTTCACCCCCGACAACAAAATAGTTAACAGACTAAACTATTTAATAGTTTAGATTTATTCTAATTTTCAATGAGGGAAATTAAAAAGGACTTTTTCAAGAAAGATGCCGTGCATGTAGCGAAAGCTTTGCTTGGAAAATTAATAAAATTCAAAAAGTGTAGCGGAATAATCGTGGAAACAGAAGCATATAAAGATGATCCTGCAAGCCACGCGCATAAACCAACACCCCGTTCTATGCCGCTAATTGAAAAATATGGAACAGTTTATGTTTATCTAAACTATGGGACGTATCACCTACTAAATTTCACATGTGATGAAAAAGGTCCAGGTGGTGTGCTAATACGTGCCGTTGAGCCAATAGACGGGATAAGTATCATGAAAAGACGAAGGAAAACGAAAGATATCTATAACTTATGTAGCGGTCCCGGAAAGCTATGTCAAGCATTTGGAATAAATATGGAACAGCACAACAAAGAAGTTGGAGAAGAAATTCATGTGTATGACATAGGCAAAAAGGTGGAGATTGAAAAATCAGCAAGAATTGGCATCTCAAAAGGAGTGGAATACGAGTGGAGATTCTTTGTAAAGGGCAGCCCGTTCGTAAGCAAACAATATAAACGAAAAAGCTCTAATGAAAGGTATGGAAATAAAAAGAATTGAAAGCATGTTGTTACTTGCTCTTCTAATTGTGTTATTTTTTACAAAGCTTTCAGATGCTCTAACCTTTATGGCATTTGGGAGCAGTTTTATATCGATAACTTACTTCGCCATTGCAATAACAATTGGGGTGGCCACATATGGCATCTGGAAGAAAAGAAAGTGGGGGTGGTGGCTTAGTAATGCTACAGTTGTTGTTTCGATAATTGCCTCCATTTTACTTCCATTTGTATTCCTAAGAGTTGTAATACTTTCTTTCCTAATTGGAATAGCAATATTGGGGCTAAGTATACACCTAAGTGATGAATTCAAATAAGCACCCTTTTAGGAAAAGCGTGCACGGAAAATATAAATTATTTAAACAAGTGACTCGTTGAAAAAGCATGGCTCTGAAGAGGACATTAACTTTTGGAATGTTAGTATTCCTAACTATTAATGCCCTTATAGGAACTGGCATATTTTTTGCTCCTGGAATTGCAGCATCAATAGCTGGTGTTAATTCTATCATTTCGTGGGTACTTGCCATAATTGTATCCATACTAATTGCAGTCGTATTTGCAGAGCTTGCAAGCATTTATCCAAAAGCTGGTGGTGTGTATGAATACTCAAAAAGGGCATTTGGAAAGTCAATTGGCTTCACAGTCGGATGGATGTCTTGGGTAGTTTCAAACATAGTTATCTCCATGCTCGTTGTTGGTAGCTTAGATTACCTTAGTATAATGTTTCCCATATCCAACACAGTCAAAATACTAGCAGCAGTCGGGTTTGTCTTAGCTGTTAATTACATTAGTTTTAGAGGAATAGAAATAAGTGGCAAGCTCCTAATTGCATTTTCCCTCATTACAATCGCTGTGCTTGCGCTAATTGCGTTTTCAGGAAGCACGGCAATAAACTTAGATTATCTAAGAGGAATTAGGATAGATAACATTAGAGAGATGATACCTGTAATAATAGCTATGTTTTATGCAATCGAAACTTTCTTCGGATGGGAATCCATATCCTACCTATCCGAAGAAACAAAAAACCCGCGCAAAAACATACCCAAGGCTTTGCTTATAGGTACATTGATAATATCTGCATTTGTAATGTTTGTAATTTTTGTTTCCCTTGCATCTGTACCCGCAGAAGAGCTTGGAAGCTCGAGTTATCCCCTACTTTTGGTTGCATCTAAATTCTTCCCACCTGCTGTTGTGAAGTTTATTTCGCTCCTCGCAGTTTTAACAATAATGGGTGGAGCAGCATCATGGATAATTACAACGCCAAGACTTATCTACGCAATGTCAAGAGACAAAGTTTTACCATACAGCTTTAGTAGGGTTCATCCTAAATACAAAACACCCTATATTGCAATATTCCTGCAGACAGCAATTACATTATTAGTAATTGTTTCCGGCTCATACAAATTTTTGTTAGAAGTTGCGCTTCCACTTGCAATTGTGATGTATGCAATTGTCATACTAAGCGTGCCAAAGCTAAGAAAAACACATCCAAGGCTAAAAAGAGAGTTTAAACTCCCATTCCCACGACTTATTTCTTTCGGACTTGTCGCGTTGCTCCTTGGAGTTATGGCAATCTCAACAACAGCAGAAAGCGTAATTCTCGGATTTGTATTCATATTGCTTGGAATGAACTTTTACCTCATAGCCACACTCGGATATCATGAAAAAATTATTAAGATATTCTCAAATCTGTTTGCAGAGATAAGCTTCTGGTTTGACAAGTTGTTTATAGACAAAGATATCTCGCACCACATACTTAACTACCTAAGTGATGTTACCATAGAAAAAGTATTAGATCTCGGATGTGGCGTTGGGGTAATAACAAACAGAATTGCGAAAGAAGTAATTCCTCCCTCAGGGATTGTTTATGGTGTTGACTTCTCGGAGAGGGCTCTTAAAATAGCAAGAGTGATATCCAAAAAGAGAGACATAAAAAATGTGGAATATATACATGAAAACTTCTACAACCTAAGCAAGAATAAAAAGGTAAACAGAAAACTAAGAAAACTCGACGCGGTTGTAGGAGTTGGCGTCCTGGGGTATATAGACCGGCTTGACTTCATCTTAAATGAAATCAAAAAGAGACTAAGAAAGCATGGAAAGATTTACTTTGTTGACTATGATTACCCTGGGCACTTCCTTGACAAGCCGCTAATAGAAGACAATACTGAAATTCACAAGCTGTTTGAACGACACGGGTTTAAAATACGCGTCTGGCGCCAAAAGAAGCCCCTTTGGACTTATGTACATATCTACGGGGAAAAGAAATAAAAAAGAACTCACTTGAAAAGCATCTTGACTTCTCCAGCATACATTTTGTAGTTTAGTAGCAAATGGATGCCGACAATCACTGCCATCAAAAACCCTGTAATTGTGTGTAAATTCTCCAGCTGGAACTTCTGGATCCCAAAGAAAGTCCATCCAGCTTCATATGCAACTCTGCCGCTTGGTGCAAAGTACATCCCAATCCCTGTAAAAACTACTAATGCAAAAACTACAATCAATGCTGTTGAAGTTATCCCTCTTAGCTTAATTAAATCCATACCTTTCCAACACATAGAAACATTTATAAACAAATGTTACAACTTTTAAGTTATGGCAAATTATAAAGTTAAGAGAGTAACTGTGCGATTGCCAGAAGAAGAGCTATACAAAGTACTCCAAGACGGCAGATATGAACATATCTCCACAGCTATGAGGGACGCATTATTCCTACTGGGAGAGAGACTCCAAAAGAATAAAATGCCAAATGTGGAGTATGTAGAGATTAGAATTCCGAAGTTGTTATATAATCGAGCTGAAAATGCAATTGCAAGTGGTGCGCTACCAGCAGTTAACTTCGAGGATGCAGTTCTATTCCTTCTTAGAGATTATTTAAGAAATGTGGAGGTATCCGATAGAAACCAAAAAACTCTTGACGACTATGCTCAGGAGTAGTAATACTCCCCTTTTTGTTTTTGTTCTCTGTCCAAGACAGAATCAAGTTTGTTTATTCTTGGGCGCTTTGTCTGTCCGTCGCGGCGCATAGTTATATTCACTTCTCTTAAAAATGTGTTCATCCCATCCTTCATAGAAAGAGGACCTACTGTAATTCCATGTTCAGAAGGGCTTCCTTTAAACACCATAAGCCTTTCCGAAATATAATCCAAAAATAAAATGTCGTGGTCAATTACAATCGCGGAAGCGCTTTTTTTCTTTACAATCTCTTTTATTGTCTTTGCAATAAGCAATCTTTGTTCTACATCAAGATGTGCAGACGGCTCATCCAGCAGATAGATATCTGCATCCCGCGAAAGACAGGTAGCAATTGCAACCCTTTGAAGTTCTCCACCACTAAGTTGATTAACTTTCTTATTAAGTAAATAATCCAATTGAAGCGGCTTAATTATTTGCAGCCTATATGAATCTGTGCCAAATTCCTTTGTCACGCTTTTAAGGGTTTCCGCAACAGTCAATTCAGATTCCGGCTTGATATACTGTGGCTTGTAAGAAATTTTCATCTTTTTTTCGATTCCACCCTCATTTGGTTTTATTTCTCCTGCCAAAATTCTTGCAAATGTAGTTTTACCTGTCCCATTCTCGCCAAGAATTCCCACAATCTCATTAACATAAATTTCTCCAGGAGAAACATCAAGCTGAAAGTCGCCGAGCCTCTTTTTTATTTCGCTCCACTTAGTAAGCAAAACTTTATTCTGACTTACTTGTGGCGGATGAACTTCAAACTTTATTGGATAATTCCTAAACCTGACATTTTCATCCTTGAGGAATCCACTAAGGTAGGTGTTAATACCATTCTTTGCAGACATTGGATGAGAAACAACACCATAAACGCCGCGCTTTCCATACATTATATGGATTAAATCAGAGATATAATCTAAAACAATTAAATCGTGTTCAATTACATTAACACTTGTGTTTTCGTTTGCCAAGCCGTAAATTAGCTTTGCTATATTCAAGCGCTGCTTTATGTCTAAATATGAAGATGGCTCATCAAAAAACATTACATTTGCACCTTTTAGAATTGTGGCTGCAATTGCAACCCTTTGAAGTTCGCCACCGGAGATGTTTTTAATATCTCTATCGAGAATCTTAGTAATTCCAAGTTCTTTTGCAACCTCTTCAAGCTTCCCAGTTGTATTTACTTTTTCTAGGAGCTCTCTAACTTTTCCATCAAACTCTCTTGGTATCGCATCTACATACTGTGGTTTAACTGCGAGCTTTATTTCGCCCTTAAACAACTTTTCAAAATAAGTCTGTGCTTCTGTGCCTCTAAAGAATTTCAAAATCTCTTTTTCATCCGGCTTTTCACCAGGGTTTCCAAGATTTGGGTAAATTATCCCAGCAAGAATAGAAATCGCAGTTGTTTTACCAATCCCGTTTGGTCCTAAGACACCAACAACCTTTCCAAAATGGGGGATAATAGTTCTAAAAAGTTTAAACCCATTTTGAGAATATCGATGGAGCGCCTGCGATTTTAATTCCTCAGGAAGATTAATTATATGAATGGCACCAACAGGACAGCGCTTAACACAGATTCCACAAGCTATGCAAAGCCCCTCATTAATTATAGGCTTGCCATCCTCGCCAAGAGTGATACATTCCTTGCCGGCTCTGTTTAAAGGGCACGACTTCATGCAAGGATAACCACACTCCGGAGCAATACACTTGTCTTTGTCTATGACTGCTATTTTCATGAAAATTAATAAAACCCAAGCACTTTAAAAAGTATATGTTAATTGGCGTAGTAGGAAAGGCAAATGTGGGCAAATCAACTTTTTTCAGGGCTGCAACTCTCGCTCCCGCAGAAATAGGGCCTTATCCCTTCGTAACTATAAAGCCAAACAGGGCAATTGCATATGTGAAAGTAAAGTGCCCTGCTTGCGAGAAGGGATTAAAATGTAACCCTGGGAATTCTCCATGTATTGATGGATTTAGATTTGTACCATTTGAGCTAATTGATGTGGCAGGTTTGATTCCTGGAGCCCACGAGGGACTTGGATTAGGTAATCAATTTTTAGATGATTTAAGGCAGGCGGACGCACTAATCCATGTTGTAGATGCAGCTGGAGCAACAGATGAAAAAGGAAATCCAATCCCTCCAGGAAGCAGAAATCCAAAAGAAGACATTGTGTTCTTAAATGAAGAAATTGACTTCTGGATACAAAACATTCTAATAAAACACTTCCGGACAAAACACAATCAAAAGATTAGCTTAAATGAAATTGCTGAAAAACTCTCCGGATTAAAAATAACAAAAGAACAAATACAAAAGGCAACAAAGGAACTTAACTACGACTTATCTAAGATTAGAGAATGGAGCGACGAGCAATTTCTTGAATTTGCAATTGCACTTCGCGTAAAATCAAAGCCAATTTTAATTGCAGCAAACAAATGCGACATCCCAATCGCAAGAGAGAATACAGAAAAGTTAAAAAAAGAATTTCCAGAATACAACACAATTCCTACTTCAGCAGAATCCGAACTCGTGTTAAGAGAAGCAAATGAAAAAAAAATAATTCATTATATTCCGGGGGAATCGGAATTCAAAATAATTGGCAATCCAAATGAAAAGCAAAAGCAGGCACTCGAATTCGTGAGGAATCATGTGTTAAAAACTATCGGTAATACGGGTGTTCAGCAAGCCCTCAATAGCGTTGTATTCAATTTACTAAATTACATAGCTGTTTTCCCAGTCGAGGATGAAAACAAACTCACAGATGGCAAAGGGAGGATTTTACCAGACGCATATCTTCTACCAAAAGGTGCAACTGCTCTTGATTTAGCTTATAAAATCCATAGCGACATTGGTGATAACTTCATAGGCGCAATTGATTGCAAAACAAAAAGGAAAATTGGAAAGGATACAGAACTGAAAAACGGAGATATAATCAAAATTCTAACAAGACGCTAATCAGCCAATAGATGTTCCTTGTGAATGAAAAGACCTTCTGAACATGGTAACTATGCAGCAAGACAAATATTTAAGTATTTCCTGCAGTTTATTTCATTATGGCTGTTGAAGGAATCTTCCAAATTTTAGAAATACCAAAAGAGGTTATCATTGCTCTCCTTAGTCAGTTTATACCCCCTTCTATGCTAAATTCATTCATACAAATACCATACGCAAAAGAGATATCGCTTGGAATAGTGGTGTTGTTTACATTAATTTCTATCTTCTTAAGCATAAAATGGATGATTAAATTCATGTTTATGATTTTCACAATTGTAAGTGTGCTAGATGGAATTGCAGGTGCAATATCTGCAGTTGTAATATTTCTTTCTGCAACCATTCTTCTTAAGACAATAAAGTTCGCAATTAAGCACGTGGGTGGTGGAGGATTAGGAGGATTTGGAAAGAAAGATGAGTTTGGAATGGGCAAAGAAGAAAAGATAGACTTTGGCGAAGAAAAAGGAGGAGAAGAATTTAATCTTCCAGGCGAAGGCGAAGAAGAATTTAAGATGCCCAAAGAAACTCACGAGGAAACACAAGTGGAAACACCACAACAACCGCAGCAAAAGCTTTGCCCATACTGTGGTTCACCACTTACATATATTCCACAATATCAACGATATTATTGTTACAAATGCCAAAGGTATATCTAATACCTTTAATCTAAATCTTGAATTTCTCCAAAGCCGACAAAGCGCATTTTTAGATTTGGATTAACTACAAAAACTTTCATGCTCTCCATGAAAGCGACTGGTTTTTCGAAATCGCATACAATCCAATTCTCTTCTCCAGGGTGCACATCTCCAACTTCCACTTTGAACGTTGTGTAATTCATCCCAATAACAACAGAAAGAACTTGATTTGTTTTAATTGGCTCCTTCAAAAATTTTGTTACATTTAATTTTATCCTTGCTTTTTTTGCCATCCTCCCAAAGTTGCTCAAAAGCGCACCGCGGGGAACATCATCGACTTTTAAATCCTTTAAATTCAGTCCAACCCTGTCTCCAGGGAATGCTTCCTTGTAATTCTCGTCATGCTTTTGAATTGATTTTATTGTCGTTTCCTTTTCTGCAGGAAGAACTAAAAGTTTGTCGTAAACCTTTATGCTTCCACCTTTCAGAATGCTTAACACAACTGTACCCACTCCCTTGACAACAAAAGAATGGTCAACAAACATATATGGCTTTGCATCATTTTTTCTTTCAACCTCGACCTCAAAAGCTTTTATTCTTAATTCGTTGATTGAATTGTCATCCGTAAATTCAAAAGTTTCATATTTTTCAAGTGAAGTGCCTTTTATCAAATCCTTTAGCTGCTCAAGCACATAATCCTTTGCGAAGATGAAACCTTTGTCAAAATTCGCAGCATCAAGAGAGAGGATTACTTCGCCAAGCCCCTTGTTTATCTCGCCAACAACTAAAATTGGAAAGTCGCAAAGATAAATCGTGTAAAAAAGAGTTTGAATTTTATCTGGATACGTGTGCGGCAAAATCGTAGTTACAACTAATCCACATGATTTATGATTGTAAAGAGTTATATCACTTTTTGTTCCTTCCTTGCCAAACACCTTTGCGACTTTTTGCATCAGCTCCAAATCATTTCCAAATATACCAATGTTTAGGGATCTCATAGATAGGAAACAAAAATTGATGTTTATATAACTTTCATTAAATAGAGAATGTGTAAACAAAAATGTCCTCGAAGTTGAAGTGCTTCTTTTCCAGCATTTTTTCTTTGTAGCCAAGCTTCTTTGCTATATCTAAAACCTTTTTCGGATTTGTAAACGAAGAGAATACCATCAATATTTTCCCACCTTTATTCAAATGCTTTTTTGCCTCCTTCAAGAATTTTTCAATTGTTTCCCATCCTTCTTTTCCACCTGTGGTGTCAATTTCCTTGTCATGTTTTGACTCAGGAAGATAAGGAGGGTTAAATATGATTACATCGAACTTTTCGGGCACATTTGAAAATAAATCACTAACACGGAATTCTATATTCTTAAAGACATGAACAGCATTCTTACAATAGTCAATCGCTTCAGGATTTGCATCAACTGCGATTACTTTTTTTGCATGTGGGGCGGCAGCAAACGCTTGAATCCCTGTGCCTGTACCCATATCAAGAACATCGCCGCGCGCTAATTTTTCTACCCATTTCTTTAGCATGTAAGAATCTTCCCGCGGCAGGTACACCATAATATTTCTAAAGAAAGATGTATTTTAAAAGCTATTGATGATAACCTGTAGGCACCACAGGCGGAGATTTTTTAGCCGAGACATCTACTATGCGAACCCCATTATCTTTTCTTTCATATGGAAGATTCCTTACATAAACAATAAAATTCTTCGCAGCGCTAACAAGAATATCAAGTTCATGTGGGTGCTTGTCAGGTAATTGGTGGAAAGCAAAAAGGATATCTTCCAAGACGCTTTCAAAATGACCCATCCTATCAATTATCTCGAATTCATGTGAATAGGTGTCCTTTCCTGATGCTTTTGCATTGTTCAACTCAGAATTTTTTCCAATAAGCTCACCAGCTTGTGTGAAATAGGACTCTAATAAATCTAAGACACCATCATATCTCTTTTCGTAATTTTCTTCACGCCTCATGTTATTTATTAATTTTAATGCACCCTCCGGAATTTTTTCTATATCTAATTCTCTAATTCCATTCAAAAGCATCACCTTTTAGCTTTGTTTAGCCCAGTTAGCTCCTTTAAATCTTTATTTTTCTTCCTGTTTAACTCAGCAATATAAAATCCATCTGCACGAAGCTGTGCTTGCTTATCAACATCTGAAAGACGTTCCAGGTGGGCCTCCTGCTTAATGAGTTCATTCATTCTCTTTTGGAGAGATAGATATCTCCTAATCAGTGCAGGATCAACACCACTTATATCAATGACTCCTCTACCAGGAGTATTATGCAAAATTTCCAATTTCTCCATTCCTATCTTGCGAGCTACCTTAGTGATTTCCTCACTAATCTCATCTATCTCACCAAGGATTTTCGAATATAAATGCTGATATTTTGGAAGAATAAAAGTGCCGCTCAACTCTTTCATGCGCGCCGTAACTCTTTTTATCTCATTATCTATGTGAATTATATCTTCCTCCAGCTTTCTTATCTTATGCTCAACTTTCCTTGCCGATGGTTCAAACATAAAAATCACCAAATAAATAAACAAATGTAATTATTTAAAAGTGCCCTTTGTATTTAAATGTTTCTACTAATAAATAGTGACATTATTTACCATACAGATGGACATACGAAATATCCCCCTTAAAGTCCCAGCCTGTTCCACCAACTAGAATGTAGTCAATAAAAGCGGGCTTCGGGTCTATATTCATTAAATTCTCTGACTCAAAGTCATACCACTCATTCACAGGTATATAAACGTATCCGGTTTTATTATATATGTCACTCTCAATAAACCCAACATGCCATAAGTGTCTTTTTCCATCTTTGTCTTTGTAGAAAATCTTAACAAAAACTGGAGACTCTCCGACACAAAAGGGGTTACTGCTACCTTCACACCACCACCCTGTATTCAATTCGGTGTAATTAATTATTCTCACACGTGTCCTCAGATATAATTCTGAAAAATGAGATACATCTACTCCCAATTGTTGTTTTAGTGCAACGGTACCTCCATCTGCATAGGAATTATTTCTATAGAATTCAACTATTTTGTCGTCGCTATCGTTTAACTTAATTGTCTTTACAATAACATCATACACATCATTTACATTTGAATTGTGAACAACATCCCAGTAATTCAAGTTATCATCAAAATCGCCATTTTTTATTAATTCTTTTTCCCACCAACTCAAGTAAGTAAATACATTAAAACCACGGCCAACAATATATCCAAATGCAAAAGAAACTAACAAAAGGGCAAAAACTATGAGGTATATTTTTTTAATTCTCAAATGAATGTAATCATCCTGCATGACAAAAATAGATATTCAATCATATATTATCTTTTATATTCACTGGAAAGGTAAAAATCAGGATTAGAAACCTTTTTATATCCTCTTTGCTTATATACTAAAGTTTCCTATGGGCATTTCGATGGCCTATAGGCACGTCGCTCATTCGACCAATGGCTCGCTGAAAAGGTCCACGTCTGTCAAGGAATTGGGCCTAAGAATTCCGCGCAGACGCTGCGAGCTAAGTTGTGTGAGCACGTGAGGTGCAGCTTGCTTGGTTTGGACCTGGCTTCGGCTAAAGTGGACCAAGCAAGAAAACACCTCCATCGAGCCCAAAAACAACATGTGCGTCTATTGCCTTCGGGCATAGATTACATTGTTGTTTTTTGCCTTCGGGCAGTTCGGAGGACCGAAAGGCGGGATACCTCATCAAACCTCTGGTTGCAAACCAACCCAGATTTCATGTGGGATGGGCCATTGAATCCCATATGAGATTCAGCAACTAAGTTTGGTGAAATCCTGGGAAGAAACTCCACTTGCAGGTGGGTTGGGCTCTCAGAGCTTTGCCCTGCAAGGGAGCAAAACTTCCCCTCCGAGCCCAAAGCACCTAAAATCACATTCATGTTCTTGGGCATCTTCCCATTTTTTACTTTCTAAATATTTATTAACTAACATTACTTCCTATAAATTATGATTTTAGTGATACTAGTAATCATACTGGCAAGCTTACTTGCCGGGGGGATAATAGCAATATACACAAAAAAAGAAATTGAACAATACGAAAGCTGGCTTAATTACGCCGAAGACATCCTTTTGTTTATAATTTCAATTTTCATGATTTCATTTTACAAGAATTTATTTGTTCTCCTGCTTATACCAGTAGGTTTGGTTATTCCCTTTTTGATTGATAAGAAAAAACACATATTCTTACAGGTTGCTTTAATAGGGCTTGCTGTTGGGACATTTTATAACATTTCAGGCAGTGTTTATTTGTTCAGCATAGTGAGTATCGCGTATTTCATCTTACTTAGCAGTATCTATACCTCAAAGTTACCAAAAGGAAAAAACATCTTAATAGAAATTGGGAAGTTGCAAGTTATATTTATCATCTTATCAATTGTAGGTATTGTATTATTTAAAGAAGCATTATACCAAGCTCTCGCGCTCAACTTTGCCTCTGGAGCACTCCTTGCAACAATCATTCTAAAGTCTTTTAGATAATTCTGCCAGCGGGTGCCCTTTCACTTTTGTTTCAAATTCTTTATAGTATCCAAACGGAGCCCTAAAAACTTCGATCCCTTTTTCTTTTGCAAATGCTTCCATTTCCTTAAGGAGGGTTATAGCAATTGAAGGTGTAGCTAAATCATTTGAAAGATGCGCATATGGATAAATTAAAAGAGAATCTGCCTTCACTTCATCCATTTGTTTTTTAATTGCAATTATTGCATTCCTTGCTGTTTCTGGCTCATCTTTCTTTTCAACAGAAACCAAAGCAACAATTACATTGTGAAATTCTTTTTCTTCGCCATCGCGATTTTCCGGAACTGACTTCATAGCAGGCTTTGTAACTCTATACCGAAAATAATCACAATGCCACTGCAACAACTTCATAGTATCACTTCCTCGCATAGAAAATCGGCTGCTTTGACATATACTTTGGAACAGGCAAAGGCCAGCTCGGCATATCTCCAACTTTTGACTTAATTAAATCAATTAATGCACTAACATCCATATTCTCAATTTTATCTTTTTTTGGCTCGCTCTCTTCACGAACAACAACAGGTAACTTATTTGACTCCATTTCTTTGTCGCCAATAACAACTATATATGGGACCCATGCCTGCTTTGCCTGAAATACTTTCTTAGGTATACTTAAATCCCTATCGTCAATTGAAACGCGAATTCCCGCATCTTCAAGTTGCCCTGCAATTTTTTCAACAAATTCCATGTGCCTATCTGCAACAGGCAAGAGTCGAACTTGCTCTGGTGAAAGCCAAACAGGAAGCATGCCTGCTTTTCCATTTTGTTCATCCATCCAAGCTTTTTCAAGCAAGGAATACATCACCCTCTCAATTGCTCCGCTTGGAGAAAGGTGCAAGATTAGTGGATGCTTTTTTTGATTATCTTTATCAACATAGTAAATTTCATATCTTTCTGCGTTTTCAACATCAAATTGGTCGGTAACAAGAGCTGTTGCCTTTTCCATAGCGTCTATAAAGTTCCATTCATACTTCATGGAAAAGTAAAAGAATCTTTTATCCCACATCTCTATCAATGCTGGCTTCCCCCATCTATTTACAATTTCCTTAGCAAAATCTTTGTGTTCCTCGTAAAAATCTTTTACAAATCTTATACCAAGCTCAAAATCATCAGGAAGCTTGAAGCCGATACCTTTCATAACCTCCTTTGACAATTCAAATCTCCTAAGCATCTCTTCTTTTCCTTGTTCATAATCTTTAACAAAGGCATGGCAGTCAGGCATTGTAAACGCACGCAACCTTTTTAGTCCAACAAGCTCACCAGATTGTTCTAACCTAAAACTATATCTTGTTAGCTCATACAAACGCAAAGGAAGGTGCTTGTATGAGATATTCATATCGTGAGCCATCAAAAACTGACCAAAGCATGCAGCAAATCTCAAGAAGAAACTTCTCTTCCCGCTTGACTCAACCACATATTGCCTTGCCGGAAACCTATGCAAATACTTCTTCAAAGAAGGATGATTATAATCATACATAATTGGAGTTTCAACCTCCATAGCATACTCGCTAAGTTTTTTTGAAACAAAAGTTTCAAGCATTCTCTTTACAAAACGCCCCTTAGGGTAATATCTCAAATTTCCTAAGTCAGAACCTTTCTCATAATCTACAAGTTCAAGCTTTTTCATTAATCCAACATGTGGAGGCTCCCTTTCATAGACCCGCCTTTTCGCAATTTCGTAGCGTGCAAACTTTAGCAGATTAGGATATTTAGAAAAATCAAACCCAACTACATCCCCCTTTTCTTCTTTTATTTCATGCAAATTGCCATCTAAATCTAAAATATACCATTTAGATTCTATTTTTTCCTCAGCTTTAAGAGCTTCAGACACTTCCTGCTTTTTCTCCATAAAAATCACCAACAATAATCTAAATTTCACCTATTTTTTAATTCTTTTGATTTTTTGTGACACAATATATTGTTATGACAAAAAATTAGCTATATTCTTATAAAGGATTTTGTTGTTTATTTAGCCATGCAAAAACAAATGCTTTTAGAAATAACAAGAGAGAGACTAAACTATGCAACCGCACTTCTGCAAAAACAAATACAAAAACTAAGCTTAAAAGAACTTACACTTCTGGTTTCATTTATTTCCATTGCCACGATAGGCAGAGTTGCACTTCAATGGCTCCCAAGTGTGGAATTAATAACTATCTTGGCAATAATCTCTGGTGCTCTATTTGGAAAAGAGGAGGGATTCCTCGTCGGGTCTTCAAGTTTAATTGTATCAAACTTTTTTGTATATGGTGGGCAAGGCCCATGGACAATTTTTCAAGCAATTGGCTTTGGTATTGCAGGTTACCTTGGCGGATTCCTAAATGAAAACAGCAAAAGAATTTCATTTGTTGGAGTTGCACTCTTGTCAACAATTATTTATGAAACAATTATGAATATGCAATCAATTACGATGTTTGGTTTCATAGGCATAACAAATATGCTCATCCTGGCAGCACCCTTTTCTGCAATTCATATAACTTCAAACGTTGCATTTGCACTGGCTGCTCCTGAAATAATTAAAAAAATAAGCGAGGTGGAGTTCTTTGAACACAAAAAAATTGCTGAGTATCTTCGCAATTATATTAATTCTAAGCTTAGCAGCTTACCTAAGCCAGGAAAGGAGTAAAGTTTCAACTGAGATTTCATATAGCGGTCCAGGAAATGTTCTGGAATTACTTAGAGAAGAGCATGATGTCGTAACAAAAAATACAAAGTGGGGACCATATGTTGAATGTATAGATGGGATATGTGCTAATACAACGCACTTCTGGCTTTACTATGTAAATGGAGAACTTGCCCCAATTAGTGCACATCTTTACAACGCCACAGAAAACGACACAATTGTTTGGAAGTTTACAAGCAACAACCCTTTCTAGAAAACTTCTAACGATTCAATTAGACTCTCATGTATCTGTCCTGCTGTTTGGGCATACGCAGTAAGAGGATCATCTCCATCAACAATGCTCCTAACAAACTCACCCCTTTTATCAATAACTCCACTTGCTACAAACTTACTATCATCATCAAAGTCTGCTATCACTAACATGTATAGGTCCTCATCTCCAACCTTCTTCAACTCACCAAACATGACAGAAGTTCCATCAGAAAAAGGAACAATCATGCTACCATCAGTTAAACTAAGATGTCTCATTGAATTTCCAACAAATGTGAGATACTTCCGTGGAGTAAGTTTATCAATAGCTTTGCTCAAGGTGGAATAGTGAGAAGCAAACTTATCCTCAAATTTATGTAAGTGGTCTACAGTCCTACCAATAAGTCTATACTCCCTCCTGCCTAGTTTCCTCATCCAGTAAAATTCACAATCAGAACAGATTGCCCCTATTTGTGCATCATTGGGATCTGTTAAACAAGAGTCACCAATTAGTTGATATATAAATCCATTTTCGTCCTCGACAAGCATGATACCCGCTCTAGTAATTTTGACACCAAGTACTTCCCTGCCATCCACTACTAATGGATCACCTCTACCTAACTTTTCCGCAAGGGTAAGGCAATACGAAGAGTATACATTTTTAGTTCCATAAATAGAAGTGGCTACCCTTCGTCTTCCCATTTTAACCCCTATGTATATAAATCGCTCCTCGTTAATAATTTTTATGAAAATCTACTTTGAGACATACGGCTGTGCAGCAAACCAAGCAGACGAATTGACTATGCGTAGCCTTCTCAAAAATGACTTCGAATTTACAGAGAAAATTGAAGATGCAGATATTGTGATAATGCTAACTTGTGGCGTGAAAGGGAGTACAGAAAACAAAATACTCGCAAGGATTGAAGAAATTAGCAAGAAATTTCCAAACAAGAAGGTAATCCTTGCAGGATGTCTAACAAAGATTATACCAAAGAAGCTACAAAAAATGTTCCCCAAGTATTCACTAATTGGACCAGACCAAGTGAGTGATATTCTTGAAATTGCCAAAAAAGTCGCAAAAGGAGAAAGGATTATTGAATTAAAATCAAAAACGAAGCTAAAGTGCATGCTGCCAACTGTTGTTAAAGAAGTACAGCCAATTGTTATTTCAAGCGGGTGCCTTAATGCCTGCAGCTATTGTGCTACGAAACTTGCAAAGGGAACAGTGAAATCCTACCCAATAGATTGCATTGTTAATGCAGTTAAGTATGCAGCAGAACATGGAGCTAAGAAAATATTACTTACAGCCACAGACACAAGTGTTTATGGGTTTGACATAGGGACTAACCTCGCAGAATTGCTTAAAGAAGTTGTAAAAATTAAAGGCGACTTCAAAATAAGAGTGGGCATGATGAACCCACAGCACATAAAACCATTTCTTAATGAACTAGTTGAAGTTTACAAAAACCCAAAGATAATTAAATTCGTCCATATACCCGTTCAGGCAGGTAGTAACAGAGTTCTAAAAGATATGCGCCGTGGATATACCGTCGAAGAGTTCAAGGAAATTGTTAAAAAATTCAGAAAAGAAATTCCAAACATAACAATCTCAACAGACATCATCTGTGGATTTCCCACAGAGACAGAAGAAGACTTTGAAAAAACAATTGAACTTGTCAAGGAGATAAAGCCAGAAGTGGTGAATATATCCAAATTCTATCCCCGCCCGAACACAGAAGCAAAAAAAATGAAACAACTCCCAACAAGCGTGATTAAAGAACGCTCCAGAAAGCTTTCAGAGGTATACCAAAAGATAAAGAAACATTTAATAACACCCACCTCTTAATGATTTATATGGCAAAAAATCAAGTTGTAGGAAATCCATTCTTGGACATAATGCACAAAGGGGACGAGAAAGTGATTATGGATAAGAAAGCACTACAAAAGATAAAGTCCCTTTCAAAAGAGCTTGCAAAAAACCACATCATCCTTTTCATTGCAGGTGATTATGGCTCTGGAAAGTCCCTTGTGGAAAAAGAAATAGAAAAGAACATACCTCGCTCATTCAAAAAAAGAAAGCTCATATTTTCATCAGACCTGATTCATGAACTTGGTAAAATTCCTGCAGAAGAAATCCTAAAAAAGAAGCTAATTGTGTTTATTGATAAATTCGAGTTATCTGATGCAATTAGCGATGAAAAGCTAAAGAAAATTTTGGACTTAATTCTAAACACATCCAAATCTGGTGTGGCATATGTTATTTCTTGCACGCCAAACACAATAGCAAGGTTATTTAGTATATCAGATGAGTTAAGGAAATATTCAAAAGTCTACAACGTGCCAGCGCTCACTTTTGAACAAGCAAAGAAATTAATTATAATAAGATTAAACAAGGTAAGAAAGAAGAAAACAAACTCAATTTCTCCTTTCACAGAATCTCAGCTAAAAAACATATGGAAAGCTTCAAATGGGAATCCCCGTATGATATTGCTTCTGTGTGCCAGCTTATACGAAATTCTAAAAAGATGATAAAAAATGAAGTATTCCTTGGAAACGGCTCTGATAATTTTAAGTTTATTCTTAGTAACCCAACTCGTAGGGCTATGGGTAAACAACACATATCTTAATTCGGAGCTACCATATGGATTACAGCCACCAAAAGAAAAAGAGATTTCTCCCTGGTTTTTTGTCGGTATGATCATTATTGCATCGCTACTGTTTATTTTCATGAGCAAACTGAAATTTGAATTACTTATGAAGGTATGGTTCTTCATAGCAGTGACTTCGTGTATTGCAGTTTCGCTCGGCACTATCCTAAGTGAGTGGATAGCTCTCATAATAGCAGCAGTCATTGCAATCCTAAAATTCAAAGAAAGAGATATTTATACTCACAACCTTGGTGAAATTCTACTATATGGCGGGCTTGTTGCATTATTTGCTCCCATGCTAAGCTTTTGGTCAATGATACTACTTTTAGTAATCATGTCCATTTATGATTACGTAGCAGTTTTCATAACAAAACACATGATAAGCCTTGCCCACCTGCAAGAAAAATTGGGGATATTCACTGGGCTATTGGTTATAAATAAGAACGAAGTTGCAATATTGGGTGGAGGGGACATTGCATTTACCTTGTTGTTTGCAGTGGTAGTTCTTAGAACATTTGGGATGGCAAGCGCACTCCTTTCAATATTTGGTGCTACATTGTTTATAGCAATACTTATGATAATTGGAAAGAAGAAAAAATATTACCCCGCCATGCCGTTTGTCACAGCAGGTTCAATCTTAGGTTTAATTATCAGTATGATTTAGTTACTTCTTTCTCTTCTTTCTTTTTACTATCCTTTCAACTTCCCTTTCTGTTTTAAGCTCGATCCTCTCTACCTTCTCAAGTAATCTCTCAATTTTTCTGTCCATAATCAAAACATATCTCAATCCGAAAACCATCCCCAACAATATACCTAACATGAGACCGATTGTTGCATTAATCACCCAATCTTGCATTTTATATCACCTCTAGATAAAAGAAGTAGTATGTATTATTTAACTTTTCTGATTATGGCGCTTTGCCCTGTTGGATCTCTAAAGATAATGGTAATCTTAGACTTTCCTTCCTTTGCCTTCTCAAGTTTACTAATCTCTTCTTCTATATCTTTCTTCTTTTCATGCTTAACTACAGATATTGTCTTTAATGAATCAATAATTCTATCAATTACCCCCTCTATGTTAGAGATATACGACTCAGATTCTGGACCCGGCTGAATTTTTAGACCAACCTCCGGAATTTCAATAGAGCAATATTTGCTTTTTACAACTCTGATGCTTAGCTCTTTTTTACTTGAGACAAACACTTCTTGCTTCTTTGGATACTTATTTTCTCCTAAAGGTAGAATATCGTGGGCTTTATACCCACAGAATTTACAGCTTGCAAATGTTTCCAACACCTCGCCAAAGTAAGGTATGTCATCTAAAACTTGCTTAACAGAAAACCCTTTTTTACCGCAGACAGGACAAGTAATAAGAAAAGAACTAAGAATTTGTTTATTCTTCTTCAGCTTCTTCACCACTTTCTCCCTTGTATACCTCTATGAAGTTTGGTACTGCAATTATCCAATCTTCATCAATGCCAACAATTTCTCCATCAATTGCCTCACAAGTTCTCTTAACTTTGTTTATTGCTCTCTTCAATTCATTCATGTCCTTGTCCTTGAGTGGTTTTATTTTAATTAGTGCAATTGTGTATCCTTCCCTAAGTGCATCTATCACTGGTTTTATGTCTGCAAAGTCGGTTAATATAAAGTATTTAACAAATACTTTTGCTGTTTTCTTGTGCATCTCATCCGGCTCAAGCTCTATGAATTCCTCCTCATTTTCTTTTTTGATTACAGTTTTTCCTGTCAGCTTACTTAAAAAATCTTTAAACTTATCCATGGCTCACCACCAACTTCTTATATTAATATCTTTAATCTGTATTTTTATATACTTTTTTATTAACTTAAAATCGATTCAAGTAAAGAAACTATACTCCAAATTTGTGTGCGAGTATATGTTGGCATGTTTGGATCATCTGAAACTTCATCCAAAATTTGAATTGCTCTGTCAACCTTCACAGTTAATTCCTCTTGAGAATCTAAAATCTCTTTTGCACTTTTCGCACTTTCCCTTATGTTCCTTGGGACGGTCCTATCCTCACTTATTTGCATCAGTAACGTTTTTGCCTGTTCAAGCTTCTCTGTCATGTTTATCACGCCCCTACTTTATTTGCTTAGCCAACTTTTCTTGAAGTTTAGAAGCATCCTTGGTAAGTTTTTCTTGTTGCTTTTCAATTGTAGACAATCTTAACTCAATCAATTCCTTCTTGTTCTTTAGAGAATCTTCCAACTCTTTCTTTGACTTCTTAATCATTATATTGCCAATAACTTCGTAAGCATCCTCGTTCTTGATCTTACCTAATTCCTTAATTGCGTTCTCAACTTCCGCTTTTTGTGCCTGCAAATCCTGTTTTTGCACCATAATTAGCTGAAGCTGCTGCTGAATTTGTTGAAATTTCAAAATATCATCTTTCGCATCATTAGAGACTTCCACAAAAATCACCTTGCCTTTACTTTCTTTACAATTTCTGGACGCTTCTTAAAAAGAACCTTCCCGCCACAATAAGGACATCTAACTCTCTTAACTATGTCTTCTTCGGTAACTATCTTTCCACACGAGTAGCATATATATTCCATTTTAATCACGCAGAGGTTTCTTCATATTTGACGGTGTATGCACCACCAGCAAATTTAGTACCGCATTTCTTGCATTCCCAAATACCGGCGGCAACTCTTTTTAGCTGTTTTTTGCCACAATAAGGGCATACTTTCGTTTTCTTTGACTCAACCTTAAGAATTCTCCGTCTAATCTTTAGACCGTATCTTGCGCCAAACTTTCCTGTTGAGCCAACTTTTTTAGTCCTTCCCATAAAAATCACTCTGTTAAAATGATAGAACTTAGCTTTTTAAACTTTACTCTTAACTTCGCAAAGTTTTTCTTTAACAAATCATAGTAATATGTCATGGAAAAAGAAGTAATTAAAGGAATCAAAGAATTTACTAAAAAACACGACTTAAAGTGGTATAAAGAGCATTACATGTTCCAAGCTCCAGAAAGCAGATATGAAATGGTGAAGCTTTTTCGTGAAAACTACAAGAAAAACAATGGCGCTCTTGACAAAAGCATAATTAAAAGAACATTAAGGTGGGCTTTCTTCAATGATAGAAGATATCTTGGGATTTTTCTAAAAAATGTTGACAAAGAAGATGACGCACATGTCAAAAAAATAACAAAAGAGGGATTACAACTCGCGAAAGAAGGAAGAATAAAAGAAGCCATTAGAAAGCTTACAGAGATAAAGGGGGTTGGGAATGTAACTGCCTCAAAACTTTTGATGTTCACATTTCCAGATTTATTTGGGATGTATGACCAATTCAACGGAAAGGCAATTTATAATTTAAAGGTAGGTGGAAAACCTTACTTTAAAGCAAGCAACCCAAACAATTTAACAAAAAAACAATACGCAGAGGAATTTGAAAAATACACATATGTTATTCGTGAAATAGCAAAAATGCTAAAAATGAAACCAATGGAAGTAGATATGGCTCTTTTCAGAATGGGACGTGGATACTGAGGGAAAATTTTCTTTCTTCGCACCTTCTTAAAAAGAAGCTGCACCAAGAAATTCTTCTTTCTTTTAGTACAGGTTTTCTTTCTTGGGAAGAAAGAAAAAGTGTGTGAAGTGGGGGATCCCGGATTTGAACCGGGGTCACAGCCTCCCAAGGGCCGCATACTAGACCAAGCTATACTAATCCCCCATCAAACTAATTCAATAGAGGATTTATTTATAAAGTTTAACATCTTTCAAAAGGATATGGAAATATCTACTGCTCAGAAAATTGTTAAAGAGCACCTCGAAAAAATAGGGTACACAAAAATAGAAACAGAACCTATGCATGCGTTTCTACATTTAATAGAAGAAGTTGGAGAAACGGCACGAACTCTTTTATACAAAGAAACACCAAGAGGGACAATAAAGAATACTACAGACCCAGGGAATCTAAAGGATGAAGTTGCAGATATCTTTTGGCAGACACTAAAACTTGCAATATATCTTGATATCAACTTAGAAAAGGCATTCATCGAAAAGTATGAAAAGAATTTGAAAAAAAGCCACTAAATTATACCATTCACAGTTAGGAAGTCCTTAATTTTCTCAAATATCATTTTGTGCCCTTCCGAGTTTGGGTGAGCACCATCTTCAAGCAACTCTTTTGGGATTTTTCCGAAAAGTTTTATGTAACCAACTTTTTCTTCATTGCAAATCTTTTCCAACAAATCATCATACTTCCTTATGTATTCATTCCTATATGACCTATCTGGAACCCATGGAATAGGGTCTGTTTTTGATTCATCAACACCTATCATTCCAACAAAAACTATTTTTGAGGAAAATTTCCTCGCGAGAGAAATTAACTTCCTAATGTTTCTCTCAAATCTATCTTGTGGGACTCTTGTTCTATTTTCACCTATCAAAAACTGAGTATCATTAGTACCAATAGAAATTAAAGCTATATTGTCTTTCTCAAAACCCGGTGTTGTTCTCACCCTAGCCTCAGATTCAAATCTTTCAACAAGTCTATCACTTGTTTCATCAATTGGTATACCAAGGTTATAAACAAAATTTTCTTGAGATTTGGCTTCAAAAAACCTACGTAATCTTGCGATAAATCCACCTTCTTCATCCCATGCACCATACATCAAAGAATCCCCAAATCCTAAGATTAATACCATAAAAAGAAAGAGAGAAAGCAAGTTTATTAAAATTTCTTAAACTTTGCAACAGTGTCAATTAAGTCAACGTGTCCAAGGAAAACTTGTCTGCAGCAATATCTCTTCAAGCCCAAGTCATCCATAACTTTCTTTGGGTCTTCGCCCTTTGAAACCCTTTCCTTAAATTCTTCCCAAAGGTGTCCAATCGGCTTTCCACATGAAAAACATCTAACAGGCGCTATCATAATATTACCTCTTACTTGTTTGTTTACCTCTCCTTGCTGCAGATCTGCATGGCTTTTGTGGTTCTGTTCTTCTAACATCTGCAACAAGCAAGTGCCTATCGTATTGGAAGAATGTCTTCTTCAACTCCTTACTGCCGGTATATTCAACTAAAGCTCTTGCAATTGCATTTCTTGCGGCTTCTGCCTGCGACATAATTCCTCCACCTTTAACAGTAACAGTAATGTTTACCTTCTTTGCTATATCCCCTGCAAGCAAAAGAGGTTCTTTTATTTTTTCCCTTGCTAACTCAGGAGCAATTACATCAAGCAATTTTTTATTTACCCTCACAATTCCATTTCCTTTTTTGATTGTCGCCCTTGCTATAGACATCTTCCTTTTACCTGAAACATGAACAATCTTCTCAGCCATTATATACCACCAATCTCCTTGGAAAGGTCTTCTATTGTTATAAACTTAACTTCATCAGCATGAAGCTTTGCTTTTGGTATGTCCTTCAACTCCATACCTTCAAATTCCTTCGGCACACCAATAAATGTTTTCACTCTTTTAAAGGCTTCTGCACCCCTTGCCTTTTTATACGGAAGCATTCTCTTAATTGCTCTTCTCACAATTGCATCAGGTCTCCTAGGCCAAAATGGACCCTTATGTCTCCCTCTTATTGTCTTAATTCTCTCTTTGTATGTGCTAATTATAAATGATTTCTTTCCTGTCAAAACAACTTTCTCAGAATTTAAAATTACTACTTCCTTTCCCTCAAGTGCTGCCTTAGCTACATGAGTAGCAAGCCTACCAAGAACGTGCCTTGTTCCATCTATGTAGATTACTTCCTTCTTTTTTTCACTTGCAGGGTTTTTAGCCAAGGAGCTTCACCCCTTTACCCTCTGGGTTTTTCTTTAACAATTCTGAAATTGACAAAACATTCCCGCCAGCACTTTTTATTTTTTCAACTGCGGATTGTGAAAATTGAAATGCAGCAATATCCACTTTCTTTTCAAGAATGCCGTCGCCAAGAACTTTACCAGGGACAATAATTGTCTCTCCATCCTTAGAATATCTGTTTATGCGAGAAAGATTAACAACTCTTCTAATTCTTCTTGGTTTTTCTAAATCTTCGGCAACCCTTTTCCAAATAGGTTTTTTATGCTTATGCAAATCAGAAATTAATTTCCTCAAATGAATATTTGTTGAACCTCTTTTCACGGCAATCGCCTCGCAACGACAACCTTGAGAAAGGTTATCGCACTTATGAATTTTCCACTAACTATCCCTTTTTAAAGTTTACTATTCAATTCCGATGAAATCTTCGTTGCCGCAAATTGGGCATTTCTCTGGGACTTTTCCTTTAGACGGATAGCCACATTTGCTGCACACATAGAAATATTCGACTCCGTCGTAATCTTTTCCTTCTTCCAAGCTCTTCAACGCTTCCTTAAACATTTTGTCGTGGAGCTTTTCAACTTCCATCGCCCACCTAAAACTCCGCGCCGCTTTCAAATTTCCTTCCTCTTCTGCTTTCTTAATGAAATTTGGATACATCACTTCAAATTCATATGTTTCTCCCTCTGTTGACATCTTAAGGTTTTCCTTTGTGGATTTAACAAAAT
>JAGGYW010000022.1 GCA_021162365.1 Nanobdellota archaeon | reverse complement strand
GTTGGCGCAAAAAGAGAAGAAGACATAATTCGCGCTAGAAAGGAATTAATAAAACTTCTAAAGAAAATAAAGAAGTCAGTTAATTAGTTGTTTGATTTTATAATTCTTTAAAGACTTTTTATTTGTGAAGATGCGACAATTACCTGCAAACTAGTAATACATTAAATCACGTTAAACTAAATGAGAAATAGAACTAAGAACGTGAAAGTATGCTCATCCCTAAGAAAATTAGTATGAGGAGTGCTATTGTTCAAAATTTTAATATTCTCTTTAGAAATATTTGCTTTGTTGATTTTCATAGCCAATTGCTCTTACTCAGTATCAACTCTTGGAGCAAGTATGAAGCTAAGCTGATATTTATCAATTTTGTTGCAGTCAATTTTTATTGGGTAATCTGTAGAGAAATTCAATAGAAGTTTATCTGTGGGTTTTACCCCTTTTAACATTTTCTCAAGGTAATCTATGGAATACTTTGCTTTTGAAGTTTCTTGAGATTCAATTGAAAGCAAGCTTGGGGAATCCTTTGTTAACTCCAATTTTGTTTCGGATAAATCCCCAAAAGACTTTATTATAAATGACTCTGGACTTGCCTCAAAGACAACACAATCAGACACCATAGAAGCATCTTTTATGCCATCTTTTAGGACATTTGCAAAAAGCTCAACTTTACTTTTAAACGAAAGCTCAGGAACCTTTTGGGAGCCATGTGGTGTATCTATAAGAGGTATGGCAAAACTTCTCTTGAAGTCGCCTTCCATGTTTATTTTTAACTTACTCTCTGTCAACTCAAGCTTTAATTTATCATTAGCGCGGGCTCTCTTTAGAACTGAAACAAAATTTGGTAAGTTAATCGTCATCTCACTTTCTTCGCTGCACTCATATTCCAAAAAAGCACTTGGTAGTATGTTAAAAATAACCATGGCAACAGAGGCAGGATCCATAGCAACCAAACTTAGTCCATTGCTTGTAATTTTAAAAGTCCCCTCCGTAATCAAGGAAGAAATTGCATCTAAACTATCCTTTACCACAGATATATCTTGAATAGTTGCCTTAAACATCTAATACACCCCTTAAAATGAAGGTAATATCGCTCCTATCACAGTAATTATAACTCCAACGCCGATTACTAACAGATTACCTGAAATCCCTGCAATTTCCGGAAGCGAGATTCCTAAGTTTATTGGAACTGGCAAAAATCCCGAGATTAATGCCCCAAACAAAGCAATTAAAATTCCAACAATGAGTACTATTATTTTCACAATATCACCTTAAGTTATATTGGGATTTCAAATTTAAATACTTTTCATATAGCTCTGGATTAAGCTTTGAAAAGTCTTGGACTATCTCTCCTTTTAACTCAACAGTATCTCCCTCCTCTAACGGTGGAACCACAATACCAATTACACGAACTAATTTTCCTATTTCAACTCCACTAAATTTATCTGGGTCAAGTAAAACTCTTAGCTTCGCATTCCCGTCGTCTATCACAATGGATGTATTGGAAGAATCCTTCTCAATAACAGTACCTACAACCTTTACTCGCATGTCTGTCGCAGAAAGCTCGGAAATCCTTTTTTCAAATGCAACATTCCTTCTCTTTCTCTCAGATTCCATTAGTCATACTCCCTCCAGACATGGCCACATTTTGTGCACTTGTAAAAGCGAGTTGGTGCTTCATCTGCTGCCCTTGTCTGGACAACCCAAAAGTACGCTTCCTCATTCCCACATTTTGGGCATTTTGCCTTTATCTTCGGAAGCACTTCTGGATTTTCTTTTGCAACTTTAACCGTTTTATCCACCTTCTTTGTTTGTCTATCTTTTATCTTTCCTTCCTTTACTTCATACCCGCAACTAGAACAAACTAACTTACCTTTTTTATTTACAATTATACTCCCACATTCAGGACAAAACATATAGTGGTAGAAAAATGACGGCATTAAAAACTTTTCTAATATGAATCAAAACACTTAAAAAACCACTTACATTTGAAAGCTTCATGGAAATCGGGATGTTAACTACTTTGTCGCTGTCAGCAGTGGTGTTGACTTCAATTATAATTACAATATTACTCAAAGAAAGGAACACAAAAGAGATTATGAAATATGTTGTAATTGGTACCATAGTCGCGCTAGCGGACATCATTATTGAATTTCTTGGAACAAGCACACACCATTGGACATACAAAGAATCTATTTATTTTCTACTTGGGAAAATACCAATAGAGTTGGTATTGTTGTTCTTTTCGGCAGGGATAATTGCCAGATTTATTTTTATACACTTAAACCAAATAAAAATTCCCATAAGAGTAAACGCAATGCTGTATGTTTTAATCCTAATAACCTTCTTAAATTATGTAAGGGAAATATATCAACAAACGACTACTACCATAATTCCACTCGCAATATTAGTTGGGCTTTGGGGAATAGTTAACATTTCTGAAAGAAATAGAGAAGGTGCGCTTTTGCTTGCTATCTTGGCTGCATTTGCGGATTGGATCTCGGAGGTTGTAATAATTGGAAGTGGAAGTTACAGCTATGCTAATGGATTCAACCTATCTATCCCAATAATTTATGGGTTATTCACACTTGGTTTGCTGGCAATTATGGAAAAATTACACAAACTAGACAAACTATTTGATCATCCATTAATATCAAAACTACTAAAG
>JAGGYW010000009.1 GCA_021162365.1 Nanobdellota archaeon | reverse complement strand
TTTTCTATGAGCTTTTTTACATCTTCCAATTCTTTTATTTGAGAGTCAATTATTTTCTTTGCTTCATCCCGTGTCTTTTCGACCAACACGTTTGAGCCAATATTTACGAGAACTTTTTCATCATCCATAACTTTCCCACGAATTAACACACCTGAGCCAAAGGGCAATAGCATTTCCTTCCCTTTTTGTCCTTTTAGTTTTGTAAGCCCTTCTTTTAGATATTCTAATTCTGCTTTTTTTGATTCTATTTCTGAAAGTTGTTTCTCTAATTCAGCTATGTGTGCCTTTATTATTTCAGACTCAAGAAGCGCTCTTGCTTCATCTTCTTTACTCATTTTACTTCCTCAACACTTTCAATTTTTATTAAGTTTCTTTTGCATTTGTAATTTGAACCAAGAATAGAATATACTTTGTGGATCGCAAGTGTTTTTGTATCTGCAGAGACTTTCTTGCTAAACTTTTGGAAGGAATCCCCTTTCTTGAATTGTCCTTTTATTAGGAATTCCATTTTCACTCACTTTTTTCCTCTTCTTTCTTTTCTTCTTTTGGCTTTTCAGTTTTCTTTTCTTTTTTCTTTGTGGCGTCAACAAGATTTACGAAAACTATGTTTTCTTCCTTTGTTGCAATCACATTAACTCTTGGAGGAACTTTTTTTCCACCTCTCTCCCATATTACTTCATTTAGTTCTTTCCCAATTTTTACTATTTCTGCTTTCATGTGTCTCCTCATAAATGAGCGTATTGTAGAAATTGCCTTCTTTGCCCTCCTCCATCTTGCAGTTTTTATTACTGCTTTCCTAAGAGGAATAACATAATTTCTTTCTGAAACATCACTTTTTTTGCTTGCCATGATTATACACCTATATCTTTAGTTTATTCCTACGCCAGTGCCTTCTCATTTGTGGATTTAATCTCCACCTATACACTCTTCTCTTACCAAACTTTCTGAGTATTGCCCAGAAAGGCGCAGCTACAGCACTTTTTGTTGCTTTAATTAATTTCAGCTTCCTTGACAAATGTTTTGTTCTTGCCATACTATCTCCTTAATATCTTGAAGTTTTTTCTTTCGCTTATCTCATTAAGTATGTCAATTATTTGGGCTTCGTTTATTTTTCCTTTTATTTGCCCCATTTGAATTGCTTGCAAGAGAGCGTTTTCAACTTTTTCTGCAATTTCTGGCTTCACGAGTTTTACTCTGTTTAATCTCTCTCTTGCCTCTTTTGTCATGAATTTAAGCATGGCAGCTTTCTTAAGTGCCTCGAGCTGTTGTTTCTCCAGCTCCTTTTGATATTCTTCTAAATCCACCTTACTCACCCTTCTTTATTTGGGTGGCAAGTTTATCTATAAGGCTTTTTCCTTTGCTTGTAATAATCCTTCCCTTTTGATTATTAATAGTTGCCTTCTGGACAAGTCCTGCAGCTTCAAGCTGTTGTAATATAACTCTAATAATCTTTCCGCTACCTTTTGCGAAGTGCTTTGGCTTACTTTTCTTTTTCTTTTTCCCACCATATTTGACTCTCAACCTTTGGACACCCAATGGTCTTCCTTGGATATATAACTGTCTTAGTATGGAAGCAGCTCGGATATACCAAAAGTCATCTTGCTCTGGCGGCTTATTCTTCATACTACCTGTCTTTACGAATTTAGCCCATTCGGGTGCTTTAATTGCATCTGTCTTTTTGAGCTCTTCCTTTAGTTTTCCTATGAGTTGATGTGGGTTAACATCAAATACTGTTGCCATACTAATCTCACTACTTCTTGCCCTTTTTAAGCTTTTCTTTTACATACGGATATCTTTGAACATTCCCACACATAAGGCAGGTGTATGTAACTCTCATATCCTTTTTCTGATATCTTATCCTTACCGTTTTTGAAGTGAAATAAATATTACACTTCTTGCAAAACCTTCGTTTATATTTTCTTAGGGATATGTTAAATTTCATAGCAATCCTTCTTGCAAGAGTGACATATTTTCTGCTTTTTCCCCAATTCTCTTTTAGCGCTTCTTCCCTAGATAAGTCAAAAAGTTTTTTTATTCTCTCTTTTGCGATCTTCTTTTCGTTCATATATGATTGAAAAAACCACATTGTTAAATAGCTTTAGCAAAAGATTTATAAACTACTTACTCTTAAGTGGTTACATGGAAGGTATACATTTGAAAAAGCCGGTTGTATACTTTATAGGAATAGAATTCTTTGATGGTAGCGAACACGCTAAGGTAGCTACTGTTCCTACAAAGTACAGGTTAACTAATGAAAAAGTATATTCTGAGTTGAGAAAGCAAGAGGTATTTTTTGGTGTTAATTACGGAGGGATTATATTCACTAGCTTTGGAAGCTGTTTAGAATATTTCAATAGAGAAAAAGGACGTATCGAAAAAGCACTAGAGGATATTCTGGGTGATGTTAACGTTCGTGTGCCGACGGATATTCCAGAAATTCTCAAGTATACTGGATTAGATGGATACCTCGGTGGAGAGAATTTAGATGGGACAGTTTTTGATCTCCCACATGAAATAGATACAAATCAATCCTACTATGGTGGTGAATTTGCTGGTAAAAATGGACCTCTTGTTGCACTACCCATCGTTATTTCTTATAACAACGGTAAGGGAAAAGGAGAAGGAGTTATCGGGAAAATAGGATTAGTTAAAGTTGTTGCAATAGAATAATTATAATGAGTGCCCGCAGCTATGCGGCCTTCCCTGACCGAATGGACAAGTACCAACCGCACCGCGGAAGGGCTTAACTTCTGTGTTCGGAATGGGAACAGGTGTTTCCCCTTCCCTATGACCGCGAGCAATTTATTTATTCGAAAGAGAATTTATAAACTTTACTATTGGACTACATAAGAATAAAGCAAAGGTAAAAGAATTGTTGCATCACCGGGGATTGTTATCTGCTTTGCATCTTCTCTAACTTTTCCCCAGGAAATTGCTTCACGAACCCTTGCCCCTGAGAGGGAACCGTCCCACTCAACAGCAGTTGTTATCTGTACTGCATAATCTAATCCTTCTCTGAATTGGTTCCACCAAATTACATGGTGTTTTGAGATGCCACCGCCAATCATCAAAGCTCCGGTTTTCTTTGCAGAGTAGACTATGTCAGAAAGTGCATGCTCATCTTCGAAGAGATTTACCTTGAAGTCTTTGTGCATCTGCCAAAAAAGCCATAACTGACTTCCAAAAGCTCCATCAGTTATTCCAGGAACAAAGATTGGAATCTTATTTTTCCATGCCCAATAAATTATTGATTCTTCTGCCTTTGGTTCATCTTTAATTGCTTCTCCAAATGCCCAAATCAAGTCGCGTGTATTCCACTCTTTCTTTTGCTCGTAAAGCTTTTGCAAAATCTTTTGCATCTTTTCTTCAAGAATGATTCCATAAGATTCATTTGGAACAAACACATTACCAAGTCTGTTTATTCCTTCTTTGTGTAGTTCTTTATCGTCTGCAAAGAAGGTTCCTTTGTAATAATCCCTCCAAATCCTTGCTAAATCATGATCAAGTGTCCCACATGTTGTTATTATCACATCCACCAATTTGTTTTTTACCATGTCTTTTATTACTCCTCTTGTGCCCGTTGCAACTATACATGCCGGAAATGAAAAGAATTTCACACACCCATCATCATCTAACATCTCCTTGAATATCTTAGCGCCGTCTGCAAACATTTTTGCGGAGAAGCCACCGCTTTCTCTAAATTGGTCTATTAAATCTTTTGCATTTTGATTTTCACTTATGTGTATGTCTTTTACAGGTTCCATAAGCAACACTCACAGTCGAGCTTTTATAAAAGTAACTAAATTATTCCTTTAATCTCCTTTAGAGATTTTACCTTAAAATCTGCCATGTCCGCCATTTTTGCTTTGTGAATTTTTGTATTTAGAATTATTTTAACTCTCGCCTTTTTACTTGCAAGGATATCATAGTCGCTATCACCAACGTAAAACATTTCTTTTGGTTTTACATCTGCTTTTCTCATAAATACTTTAAACATTTCTGGACTTGGCTTTGGTTTTGCATCATCAATTCCCACGATTACCTTAAAGAATTTTCTTAGCTTAAAGTACCTTAGAAAGTGATTGATTTCACCATGAGTGTTATTTGTGATTAATCCAATTAAAATTCCTTTAGATTTTATGTAATCCAAAATATCTCTCGCGTCCGGAAGTAATTTGGCAAGAGGCAAGTGCTTTTGAACAATTGAACGCTTATATACTGCAATTTTTTTCTTTATTTCTTCATCCATGTTTGGGAAGTTTAGTGCTAAAATCTCTTCTGTTGTGGCACCTCTTATCCATTTCACTCGTTTTCTTTTGTACCCAAATTTATCTAGGGCCTCGATTATTGCAGCATGGTGCATCTCCTTTCCATCTATAAGTGTATCATCAAAGTCAAATGCTACTGCTTCTATCATGCCTAATTGAATGCGTAAATATTTATTAAATCTAATTGTATAACATATAATATGATAAGATGGGTTACAGGCATCATTTACAGAGATGGACATGTCCTTATAGGACAACTTAGGAGAAGAAATCCATTAATCCCTAGAATAGTGTGGACTTTTCCTTTTAAGGAAGTAAAAGAAGGGGAATCCCCACGGAAGGTAATAAAAAGTCTGTTTCAAGATGAGCTGGGGATGAATGTAAAAGTTGGTAATTTTCTTATCAAATACGTGCCTTCTGAGAATCCAAACATAGAACAACTTTTCTATGAAATTAAATATGTCTCTGGAAATCCCATCGCTTCCAAAGATTATACTCACCTATCATGGGTTAAGCCAACACAGGTTTTACAATACTTCTCTACTTCTATGAGTAGAGATTTGATGGACTACCTTAGATTCTTAGAAAAAAGTGGAAAAGGAATAATTATTGATTAAAACTCTTCTTCATAATTCTCTTCCTTGGGATAAATCTCATAATCCCCTTCTGGATACTCTTCTTCGTCACCTCCCTCTTCGAGATATTCCTTTTCAAGTAGTTCTGTTTCGTCAACCTCTTTCTTTGGTTTTTCTTCCTCAATTATGATTACTTCTTCCTTTTCTTCAATTTTTGCAACTTTCGGTTTTACCCTTTTGACCTTTTTCTTAGTTGTTTTTTTAGCTGTTTTCTTTCTGGCTTTTTTAGTTACCTTTTTCTTTGTTGTCTTTTTCTTGACACATTTTCTTTTTGTTGTTTTCTTCTTAGTTGTTTTCTTCTTTGTGGTTTTCTTTTTCTTAGTTATTTTTTTCCTTGTCTTGGCAGGCATTCACATCACCCTATATATGTTTCGTTTGGTCTTTCATCTGCTTGCTTAAGTTGTTTGGCTTTTTCTATTATTTGCCAAACTTTCTCTTCAAAGCGTTTAGACTCCTTTTCGAGTGGTTCAACATCTACATTCAATCCATAAATTTTGTTTATGGCTTTTATTAGGCTTGCAGCAGCCATCCCGTCCGGAAAATCGGCATGTGCTTCTGCCATTAATACCGCTGCAGGGACTTTCCTTGTTTTTGATTGAATTAATAATGCAGCGGATACACCAATCACTATTCCGGATTTAAGTAATTGGACTGACTTAAATTTTTTTTCGAACTTGCTCTTGTTGTTGCTTATCCAATAAACCTTTGATTCTGAAGGTGATTTTGGTACTGCAAGCCCTTCAAGAGAAATTATTTCCTTTACTTTGTTTTTCTTTGCGAAGTTAGCTATCTCTCTTGCTATGCTGTTTACAAATTTTTGGGGAATTGGCAATTCTGATTCAAAGACTACAAATGTATTTGTTCCTTTTTTGAATTTATATATCCTTATCGGCTCTCTAACTTTTCCGTTTACAAGTATGGCTATTGGTGGGAACTCGGGTACATCCACATACCCAATAATCTCTGCATTTTGCTGGTCTGCAATATATTGTGCTGCAAGTGTTCCCACTAATCCGACGCCTTGGAACCCTTCAAGAATTATGGCGTTTCTTGGAATTGGTTTTTCAACTACAATCTCAACATTCATTATGCTTACCCCCTATTCATTGATTAGTGATTTTATCTTTTAATAGTTTTTGAAATTAGCTTAATAGCATCATGGTCTGAAGGAGCATGCCAACTGCAAATACTATAATGGAAATGTAAATTAATGCATCTCCACCAGGCACAACAAACTTTGGATTTAAGTCGCCTTTCTTTCGAGCTTCTTTGGCCATAAGCGAACACAAAATACCCGCTAATCCTCCGGAGTAGGTACCCGTTAAAGCTACAGCGGTTACAAAACTTGGCGAAAATACAAGGAAGATAATAAGGGGAACAAACACAACCAGTCCCCACGATATTTTTGGATTGATCCTTAAATCTATTTGATATATGTGTTTTAAAACAATCCCTAACGCGAGGAATCCTGTCGCCATGGCAAGGATTGCGACAACAGTCCCCAGTTCTCCAATGATACCATTCAACGAGTTAGTTGCAATCTCAGCGACATTGGTGCCAAGTGTACCAACCATTGAAATTGAAAATAGGGCATATATGGAAATGCAAATTAGCATGGCGGTTACTATTGCAGACATTAACTTTCTTCCATTCCTTTTCAGTATCATTGACACTTCAGGTACAACAGAATAACCTAATGTGGCAAACAGTATTACTCCGTATGGGAACAACGCTTTTCCAGTGTCATAATAAGTTAAGTTATCTAATTTCACATTTGGAAGCAGTGCCAAGCTGATTATTATAAATATCGCTATTAGCGCAGATGTGAGTCCAAATTCTATTTCTGTAACTGTTTTTAATCCAAAATAAATTAATGGTGCAGCAAATATGAAAAATATCATTGAATAAACAATTGGGTTCCCCCCAAGTATGTGGGCTGCAGATTGACCTATCCCAACTAGGTATGCAGTTAATGCGCCATAGATACCCGCTGACATAGATAAAAACATAAGCCACTTTCCAGGTTTTCCAAGATACTTTTCTGCTAGTAAGATGAATTGGCTTTCCTTTTTTGTTCGCATTACAACCTCTCCCATATACAATGTCATAAATGTAACAATAGTCCCAACAAATATGAGATTTAGAAGTCCGAAAAGAAGCCCCGCTTGGGACATTGCATAGGGGATACCAAAGATACCAGCGCCAATGACAGTGCCTATTATCAAAGAGATTGCAATGTAGTAATTCATTCTTTTATTATGCATGTTAGATATGAAGATAACTCATGCTTAAATGCTTTTCCAACTAGCCATACATTAAAGGATTAGAAGCTTCGCTTAACTTCATCCCTTCATTTTTCGTTATCTTCATATTTTTGATTATGAAATCCATCTCCAAACACAACCATGCTAGCCCATCTATATCATCATATATCTCTTTGTGTAATTGGGATGTATCCTTGTAAAAAGTTTCTTCTATTTTTAATATGTATCCATCAATCTCACCTTTCTCATTTTTGGTCAAAACAGCATTTGGATATTTACCCCTAAGTTTACCCTTGGCATTAACCCTAAGTAGCGCCTGCTCCGAAAGAGTTGCAAACATTATACAGAAATTATCCTTAATTTCGGTGTTTATGAGTTCAAAATACTCTGAATCACGAAGCGTGTACGAAGGAAGAGTTTGCATAAAGAAGTGATATGGCTCCTTTGGATCATAAATTAATTCCATACCCCTTATTAGCTGGATACCTTCGAGATTTTTGTACACAAATGGAATGCCTGCTGTGCCATCATCATATGCTACAATAGGAATAACAT
>JAGGYW010000014.1 GCA_021162365.1 Nanobdellota archaeon | reverse complement strand
CCACACATAAAATTTAGAAAAGACAAAAATTATTATCAATTGAGAGTTTATGGCATGCCAATTGTTGAGTTAATTACTAAAAATTTCGAGTTAGATAGCGTACCAGAGAAGATAAGCAAAGCTAAAAATGAAATTGTAAGTTCATTCTTACGTGGGATTTTTGATGCTGAAGGATACGTTTCTACAAAACTAGCAATTGGGATGAACAATAAAAAATTGATAAAACAAATTTCAATGCTTTTGTTAAGATTTGGAATAATTTCTTCTATTCAAACATATGATAACAAGAAAAATAAGTATTCAAACAACCCAAGATATACTTTAGAAATAAGTGATGTTGATTCTCTAATTTACTTCCTAAAAGAAATTGGATTTAGTAGCAAAGAAAAAATGAAAAAACTCAAGAAACTAATCAAAAAGAAATCTAAAGTTAGCTACAATAGAAAGGTATTAGTTCCAGGTAATAAAATACTTGATCTTGTAAGGAGTTATGGACTAAATATAAGGGACTTTCCAAAAGTAAGCAACTTCTTTAGAGATGAAAGAAAGATGAGTAAAAATGTTTTTAGAGATTCTATAATTAAAGAAGTTAAAAATGAAAAGCTTAGAAAGGAGCTTGAAAAAATTTTAAGTTATGAGTTAATCCCAACACAAATTCATAAAATAGAAACCAAAAAGAAAACAATGAAAATGATTGATATTGCAATGAGAAATGAAAACTTTGTGGCAGATAGATTAGTTGTTCATAATTCAGCCCCAAGATTCCAAAGAGAAAGGCAAGAAGAAATAAAGCAATTCTTTAAGAAGGTTGCAGAAACAGCAGCAAATGCGTTTAGGGGTATAAAAAACCTAAATGGAATACTGATTGGGGGGCCAGGACCTGCAAAAGAAGATTTTTATTCTGGAAATTTTCTCCCAGATGACTTAAAAAAGAAGGTAATCACTGTTAAAGATTTAAGTGATACTGGAGAGCAAGGATTAAGACAACTTGTCTTAAAAAGTGAGGATGTTCTTTCGCAAGAAGAGATAATTGCTGAGAAAAAAATTCTTGATGAATTCTTTAGGCACCTAGCAAGAGATGATGGATTTGCTTCTTATGGAGAAATGGAAGTAAAAGAAAACTTAGAGAAAGGTGCCGTAGACAAACTTTTACTGTCAGAAGCGTTACCCGAAGAAAAAATTGATGAATTCTCTGAGATAGCTAAGCAATTTGGCAGTGAGGTAATTTTAATTTCAGAAGAAACTCAAGAAGGTGTCCAATTAAGAGAATTAGGTGGATTTGGGGCTATTTTGAGATACAAGACAAATTAAAAAGTGTTAAAAAGGATCTAATTCTTTAGTTTACCATACTTCGAGAGAGGTGGTGATATTATGGGTATTTTGGCATTAGCAGCCATGGATAAGCTAATAAGGAAGGCAGGAGCAAAAAGAGTAAGTGAAAGCGCAAAAAAAGCTATGAGGGATGTTTTAGAGAAATATGGGGAGGAAATCGCGGCGAAAGCAGTAATGTTAGCAAAGCATGGTGGGAGAACAACAGTTAAAGAAGAAGACATTAAGCTTGCTCTTAAGACATAACAAAGTTAATAAATAGAGTATAGTTGGTGATGGGTATGGAAAAAAGATTTGCAACATTAAATGAGTTGAAAGTTGGAAGTTTTGTGCTTATCGACGATGTTCCTTGTAAAGTTGTTTCAACAATACATTCAAAGCCCGGGAAGCATGGAGCACCAAAGATACGCCTTGAAGCGACAGGGTTAGTTGATGGGAGAAGGCGCTCAATAGTGGCGTCGGCAGATTCCCGTGTTGAAGTTCCTATAATCGAGAAAAGGAATGCGCAAGTAATTTCTATATCTGGTGATAAGGCAAATGTCATGGACTTAGAATCCTTTGAAACATTTGACATAGACATACCAGATGAGTTTAAAGATAAAATCCAAGAAGGTTCAACCATCCTTTATTGGGATGTTGGAGTAAAACTAATGAAGGGAGTTAAGTAAATATTTCTCTTACCTTTCTTTTTAAAGAATATTTTGTGTATAACATGTTAACTAACGAATACGAGAGAAATAAAATCCCTAAAGAAGCAGACACAACTTTGTAATTTTCATTTAAAAGGGCTTCTGCTTCAAGAATAGTCCCAACCGCCGCAGAGATAAGAGAGTTATAATACGCACCAATTGATAAAATCCTGTAAACTTCTTTCTCACCTTTTAGGAAGGCGTCCCTTGCGAAAATAGATTTGCCTTCCAAACACTCTTCAAGTGGTTTGCCATCTTCGTGTTTCTTTAATGCTTCTTTAATTTCCCAAGATATCCAACGATATGAAAACATTTTTACTCACACAAATATTCAGCAACCTTTTCCACATTGTCAAATTCAATTGTAACATTCCCAAGAGCATAATCTTCTTCGACAAAATGGATTTTACCAATAACAAGGGTTTGTTTGTTAAGTTCTATTCTCGACTCATTTTTGTCCTTGTTCTTTTCAATCAAATACAAAACTGTGTTTTTTATACGAGTATCTTGGATCTTTTGCTTTAACTCCTTAAGAACTTCGATGTCTGTGGCCTCCCCAATAATTGTGTCTTTTCTCTTCTTAAACTTAATTGGGAAAAACTTTTCGAGTGCAGAAACAATTTTATCCTCATCTTCGGTAGGATAAACAGGTGTTGAAATTTTTATTTTCATTTTTCCAACTCTTTCATAAGTTTCTTAGACTCAACTATTGGATTAGGTGTGGTTAATCTTCTTGCAATCATCTCTAACTCGCCAGAGAAATCATTCTTAGAAACCTTACCTTCAATTACTAATTCCCTGCCGAGTATGTCAATTTTTTTCACTTCTATTGGATAGAATGGATCGTTGTGCTCTTTTGATAAGTTATATGCCTCTTCAGAGGACATACCTATTAGTTGCTCTGCTTGCTTGCCGAAAAACACAACTCTCATGTTATCTGTCCCGTCATCAACTATTGTTGAGATAAACATAGATTTCTTTGGTTCAACTCTGCCATGCTCGCTACAAAAACCGTCGTGTGTTCTTTTTTTACAGATGGGGCAAACATCAAAGAAGGGGTTATTTTCCAATATATTTACTACAGCGCCGCGAATTTCGTAAACTCCTTCATCAGTTATGTTTTTAATTGACACTCTTTCACTCAGCTGCCACAATTCATCGAGAGGGGGTATTTCTTTTGCCTCTGGAATATTTGGGTTAACTTCAATTAAACTTGCTGAACGGGCGTGAAGTTCCAATCCATTTATTCCTTCTTTAACATATGCGTTAGTTATTTTGATTATATCTCCCTCGCTTAACTTACCTTCCTCAATTAGCTTTATCTGATTTGTATCCCAAAAAACAATTCTTATTCTTCCTGTTGCATCGCCAATTAAAAAAGAAACAACCTTACCTTCATTGCCCTTTTTAGTCGTAAACACTCTAACAGGATAAATTCTTAGAACCCTACCAACAACAGATGCTGTTTTCAATCCAGGCAGAATATTTTTAATTTTAAGTAATCCTGTTTCAGTTGTCTTGAAAAGCTGAATACCAAACTCATTAGCGACTATGTGTGCCGCCCCATCGCGAGAAACAAGACCTGAGAGTTCTTCAACCTTGTCGTCAATTTTTTTCTCAATTACTTTCTCATCTAATCCTGTCTTCTCTTTTATTCGGCTTATAATTTCAGATATAGGAATTTTTAACATAGTGGCACCCAAAGTATTGTTTGAGTTTGAATTATAAAAAGGTTTGTTTTTGGTTGGTTTTTTACATATTTATTTTCAATATAGAAAAAAATTAAAGTAAGAAAATACCATCTAAAAGCATGCCAAGGGGGAGACCAGTAAAAACTGACATCCGGGAGAGAATTGCGGTTATTTTACAACATCTGAATATAAGCTATGGTTATCAAATTTACAAAATTTATAGAAATGTTTTTGGCTATATCTCATTAAGAAATCTTTATTACAATCTAAAGAAAGGGGTCGAACTTGGAGAGTATATTGTTGTTGATGTAAAAAGAGAGAAAGGTATGTTCACCTGGGGTGAAGAAGCAGAACATAAGTACTACACACTAGGACCATATGCAATATTTCCAAAGCAACTAAAGGAAAAAGAAAAGAAAAAGCTTGAAGAATTAAAAGAGGAAAAAGCAGACATAAATTGGGAGGAAGAAATTAAGAAACAAATCATCCGCCTTGAAGAAGAAATTAAAAAATTTAACAATATCAAAGTTCGTTTAAAATATGAAGAAAAGATAAAAGGGGAGCACGCCCTGAAAAAGAAAATTGAGTTGTTAAAGGATTGGCTTAAAGAGAAGGTGGGCAAGAACCAGATCCTAAAAGCAAAGATAAATAAATTACATGATCTCTTCAACACCCACACACCATAATTTCCTTTAGAAAGGGTTGAAATAAAAAAATCAATTTTTAAAAACTTTGATTAAAAAAGAAAGCAATACACCCCTTTATTTCTTTTGGAATTTAAAATACACCCCTTTTATTCTTTTGGAACAAAATTTAGACCTCCCCCTTATTTCCAGTGGAAATTTCCATTTTTTGTTTTTATTCACTCTATTATATATATTATATATTTATTTTCAATATAGATAATAAATAAAAGAAGCAAAAAATAAGCTGCATTTGAAAAAATAATGAATTTCTATTTAAGATTTTTAATTCTGCTTATGTAAGATTAATATTCACCTTTGTTTCGTTTAAAGTCAAGTCTTTTCTTATTTTCACAGGAAACATACACCCTTTGGATGAAAGTAATAGAAAATTTTTGTTTTTGTGCCAGAATTCTTTATTCTTTTCCACAGGAAACAAAGGTATGTGTAAGCTCCACTTGTGAAGTTTTTTAGACATATTTATTTCGTGTGGAACATATTCTAGAGTATACAAAAGGATTTAAATAATCTTGTTTTGAGAAAAAGTGATGGGGGTAGCCGTAGATAAAATCTTTGAGGAGTTTCTGAATAAGCAATCAATATTTGCTAATAAGGATGCTCTTACAATAAAATATACTCCTGATAATATACCACATAGAGAAGACCAGATTGCCATGCTCGCAAAAATATTGGCGCCCGCTTTGAGATTGGAGAAGCCGTCAAACGTGTTTATCTATGGGAAAACTGGCTCTGGTAAATCATTATGTACAAATTATGTTTGTTCTCAGCTTAGCAAGATTGCAGAGTCAAAGAAAGTGCCACTAAAGGTTGTGTATGTGAATTGTAAGATGAGAAAAGTTGCAGATACAGAATATAGATTAATTGCACAGCTTGCAAGGGAGTTCGGTCAGGAAATACCTGCAACAGGGCTACCAACTGATGAAGTTTATAAAATATTTTTTGAAGCAATAGATAAAGAAGAGAGGGTTATAATTTTAATCTTAGATGAAGTTGACCAGCTTGTAAAAAAGGTTGGTGATGAGGTCCTTTATAATTTGACAAGAATAAATCAAGAATTAAAGAATGCAAAACTTAACATAATTGGCATATCTAACGATGTTCTTTTTATGAACAACTTGGATCCACGGGTTAAATCCTCTTTAAATGAAGAGGAAATGGTTTTTCCACCATATGATGCAATACAACTTAAAGATATTCTAACTGAAAGGGCAAAAATTGCATTTAACGATGGTGTGATCTCAGAATCTGTGATTGCGAAGTGTGCTGCGTATGCTGCAAGGGAACATGGAGATGCAAGAAGAGCTTTAGACTTGCTTAGGGTTGCTGGTGAAATTGCTGAGAGGGCAGGAAAAGACAGAATCGATGAAAGAGATGTTGATGCTGCAGAAGAAAAAATTGAGAAGGAAACAATAGAGGAGGTTGTAAAGAATTTGCCTATGCAGTCACAATCTGTGCTTTATGCCGCGATCCTTATTTTAAAGAGTAGAGAACCCCCAGTTTATACAGGGGAAATTTATGATGTTTACAAAAGCATTTGTATTAGGACTGCAACAAAACCTTTAACACAAAGGAGAGTATCCGATTTAATATCTGAATTAGATATGCTTGGAATAATTAATGCAAAGGTAATTTCAAAAGGGAGATATGGAAGAACAAGGGAGATAAGTTTAAGTGTGTCTGATGAAATTGTTAATAAGATTGAAGAGATCTTAAAAGCAGATCTTAAGTTGTAATTAAAATCCCCTTGGGGGTAAATGTTATGGAAAGTAAACTAACCAAAATAATCAATGCAGGATTTCTGGTGTCCCCTGACTTAGAAATAAAGGAAGAGCACATAGAAGATTTCCTTAAATTTCTTAAGACAAAGGACCCAAAACCTATTTTTGTAACAAATGAATTGTATTCTGAATTTTTAGGTTCCCAGAAGAAAGAATTGGAAATAAAATATATTGTAAAGCGGCCTGTTGACAGAAGAAGTGAAGTTGATACAAGTGTTAAACTTAAAAAAATGTATAGGCAGACGAACAAGAAAATAGACATTAACGACTGGCTTACATACTATTTAGATAGGTTTGAGAGATTAAGCAATCTCCTTAGGAATAGAATTGAATTGAGAAATGTTGTTTCTATTTCCAGAATCTTAAAAATGACTGGGAGGCAAGAGGTAGCAACAATAGGGATGGTAAAGGATATACGAAAGACATTTACAGGTACACACATAGTAGAGATAGAAGACCCCACAGGGCAAATAAATCTCATATTAAAGAGCGAAGATGTTGTAAAGGTAGCAGACGAAATTGTTTTGGATGAAGTGATAGGTGTAATCGGCACAAAATCAAAGAATGTAATTTATCCTACAAAAATACTCTTCCCAGATGTCCCAGATAGACCTATCAAGAAGTCAAAAGATGATGTATATGCTGCATTTGTTTCAGATACTCATGTAGGGAGCAACATGTTTCTGCCAAAGGAATTTTCCATGTTTGTAAAGTGGCTTAATGGAAAGGTTGGTTCTGAGGCACAAAGAGAAGTTGCGAAAAAAGTGAAGTACCTTTTTGTAATAGGAGATTTAGTTGATGGTGTTGGTATTTACCCTGGGCAGGAGAAGGAGTTGGTGATAAAAGATATCTATTCCCAATATGAAGAGTTCGCAAAATACTTTGCAGACATTCCGGAAGATATTCAAATTATTGTTATACCTGGGAACCACGATGCCTTACGGCTTGCAGAGCCGCAACATGTTTTGTTTGAGGATATTGCAAGGCCAGTTTATCAAATTAATAACATAACTATGGCATCAAATCCTGCAGTTGTCAATATTCATGGAATTGATGGATTCCCTGGATTTGATATTTTATTATATCATGGAATGTCGTTTGACAGATTAGTTTCCGATGTTCCTTTCCTAAGGAAGTTTGGATATGAAAGAGCGGATAAGATTATGGAGTTCCTTTTGAGGAAGAGACATCTTGCTCCATCACATGGTTCTACCTTAATTAATCCAATGGCCCGCGACTTTTTAGTAATAGATAGCCCGGTAGATGTTTTTGCAAGCGGGCATATTCACTATACCAAAATTGGGAGGTATAAAAATATTACAACAATTGGTACTGGGTGCTTCCAAAAGAAAACCCCTTTCCAGGAAAAACTTGGTCATAACCCAACGCCGGGCAGAGTTCCTATATTTAGTTTAAAAGAAAATCAAACTAAAGTAATGAGGTTTTTGTGATGAACATACAACATTATTTTGAGTCAATTGAAAAAGAAGTAAAAAGAGCATACGAAATTGCTAGCGAAGCACGCAAGATAGGTAGCGACCCCGAGGATTATGTAGATATCCCTCTTGCAAAAAATCTTTTTGAAAGAGTTGAAGGGCTTGTAGGTGCTTTGGCCCCTCAAATAGTTGGGTCTGGGATTGCTAAGAGATTGGAGGAGTTAGATAAAAAGTTTGGTAGTGGGGACTGGAGAGTTGCTCTCACAATTGCGGAAGAAGTTGCAAGGGAGAAGTTCTGCAAATTCAAAGATCAAAGGGAAGCGATGGAAGTTGGGATTAGGGTCGGACTTGCTTACATCACTATGGGTGTTGTTTCTGCACCTCTTGAAGGATTCATAGAATTTAAAATAAAAGAAAGGATGGATGGTAAGAAGTATGCTTCCTGCTATTTTGCTGGACCAATAAGAGCTGCTGGAGGTACTGCTGCAGCAGTTACTCTATTGATTGCTGACTATCTACGTCGCAAGTTTGGGCTTGAACCGTTTGATATAACAAAAGAGGAAATAGAAAGAACAAAGGTTGAAGTGGAAGCATATCATCATTCGGTTGCCCGTCTTCAATATTTCCCAACACCTGAAGAGCTTGACTTTCTTTTGAAACACTTACCGATTGAAATTAATGGAGACCCCACATCTGATAGAGAAGTTTTAATCTACAAAGATTTGCCAAGAGTAGGCACTCCAAAAATTCGTGGAGGGATGTGTTTAGTTCTTTGTGAGGGCCTTGCCCAGAAGGCACCAAAACTTTTGAAGAGAGTTGAGAAATGGGGTAAAGATTTTGATTTGTCTGATTGGACTTTCCTAAAAGAATATGTTGAGCTAAAGACAAAGATACATGCAGGATCAAAGGTTGAGTCAAAAACAATCCAACCAAACGATATTTACATTCAGGAGACTGTTGCAGGTAGACCTGTTTTTTCTTATCCAATGAGAAAGGGAGGGTTTAGATTAAGATACGGGCGTTCTCGTTTAAGCGGCCTTGCTGCAGCAAGTTTTAATCCAGCAACTATGCATGTTCTTGGGGATTTTATTGCAACAGGTAGTCAGTTAAGGTTGGAGAGACCCGGAAAAGCATGTGCTGCTACTCCTTGCGATACAATAGATGGACCTGTTGTAAAGTTAAATGATGAGAGTGTTGTTAAAATAAATACTCTTGAGGATTTTTACAAATACAAAAATAGGATTAAAGAGATTTTGTTCTTGGGGGACATTCTTGTTGCGTATGGTGAATTTACGAGGAACAATCATATACTTGTTCCAAGTCCGTATGTTGAAGAGTGGTGGATTCAAGAATTCAGGAATGCTGGTGGAAAGGAAGATATCTCGGAATTAGATCCAAAAGCTCTTGCAGAGATTTCAATTAAATACAACATTCCTCTTCATTCAAGTTTGACTTTCTTCTTTAATAATTCAACGCCAGAAGAAATAATTGATTTATTTAATTCGCTAAAGCAGTCGAAGATAGATGGAGATAAGATTGTCCTTTCACATAATAAGTCTATTAAAAAAACGTTGGAAGAAATTTATTTGCCACATAAACTTACGGATGAAGGAATTTTAATAGAGGGAAGCGATGCAATAGGGTTACTTTATTCATTTGGATATCTCCCTGATGGAGTTTGGCCAGAATTAGATAATAAAACTTTTGAAACGCCTCTTGATGTTGTGAATTCTCTATCCAAAGTGAAAGTAAGGGATAGAGTTGGAATATATGTGGGTGCTCGCCTTGGCCGGCCCGAGAAAGCAAAGCTAAGAAAGATGAAGGGGAGCCCACATGTGTTATTTCCGGTATCCTCCCAAGGGGGTAGGATGAGGAGTTTAAATGCTGCATTAGAAGTTGGGTATGTTGAGTCCCAATTCCCACAATTTAGATGCGAAAAGTGTGGAGTCACAAATATATACCCTAAGTGTCCCAAGTGTGGTGCAAGGCTGGAGCCACTTCGTTTTTGTGTGCGGTGTGGGAAGGAAACAGATAAGGAAATGCATTGTGGAATCAGAACAGTTTTCTTTACAAAGCAGAAGATAGATGTAAAGGCATATGTAGATAATGCATTAACTAACTTAGGGGTTTCATTACCTCCGCTTGTTAAAGGTGTCAGGGGCACTTCTAATAAATTAAGAATACCTGAGCCAATTGAGAAAGGAATCTTGCGAGCATTACACAATGTTTATGTTAACAAAGACGGAACTATTAGGTATGATGCAATTGAGACACCAATTACACATTTTAGGCCAAAAGAGATTGGAACAAGCGTAGAGAAGCTAAAGGAATTGGGATACACTCACGACATTTACGGGAAGCCTCTTGAAAATCCAAATCAAATTTTAGAACTTTTCCCACAAGATGTTATACTTCCCGATTGTGAGGACTGGCAGGACACCACTGCTTTGCAAATGGTTTATAATACTGCCGCATTTGTTGATGATTTGTTAGAAAAACATTACAAGCTTGACAGGTATTACAATATATCTTCACCAAAAGATATGGTCGGCAAATTAATTATTGCACTTGCACCGCACACATCAGCAGGTATGGTTGGAAGAATAATTGGCTTCTCTAAAACACAATGTTTTTTCGCTCATCCATACTTTCATTCTGCTGTCAGAAGGAATTGTGATGGGGATGAATTAGGATTTATGTTGTTAATGGACGCACTCCTTAACTTCTCTCGCCAGTATCTACCAGATGCTCGTGGAAGTAGGCATATGGACGCACCATTAGTTCTAACAACAAGATTGATACCGGAAGAAGTAGATGACGAAGTTTACAATATGGACATTGTGGATGAATACCCAATTGAGTTTTATGAGGCAACCCAGAAATGGATGTCTCCATACGATGTTAAAATCAAACAGGTCGAACATACCCTTGGAACGCCAGAGGAATATCACGGATTCAAATTCACCCATGATGTTTCTGACATGAATGTTGGAAATAGGGTGTCAGCGTATAAGACACTTACTACCATTGCAGATAAAGTTAAGCGCCAGATGGAACTTGCAGATAAGATAAAAGCGGTTGATAAGGCTGATGTTGCAAGGATTGTTATTGAGAAACATTTCTTAAAAGATATTAAAGGAAATTTAAGAAAGTTTACGCGTCAGGAAGTTAGATGTATAAAGTGCAATGAAAAGTATAGAAGGATTCCTTTGAGTGGGAAATGCACTAAATGTGGTGGTAAACTTGTGTTGACAGTTTCCGAAGGAACAGTTTCAAAATATTTAGAACCTTCTTTGAATTTAGCTGAAAAGTACTCCTTGCCCGAGTATTTGAAACAATCTCTTGAGATCCTAAAGAGGAGAGTTGAATCTGTCTTTGGAAAAGAGCCAACAAAACAAAAAGGATTAACTGAATTTTTTGGTGGTTGAAATGAGAGTTGTGGTTGCATCTACAAACCCCGTGAAGGTTGATGCAGTGAAAGAAGTTTTTAGTGAGGTTTTTGGAGATGTACATATAACAGGGAAGCCGATAGAAAGTAATGTTCCTCCGCAGCCATTTAATGAGGAAGTTATCCTTGGAGCACTAAATAGAGCAAGAAATGCTATGGCAGCAGGCGTTGATTTTTCTGTTGGAATTGAAGGAGGCATAATCAAACTTGGTGGGAAGTACTACAATCTTGGCTTTGTTGTTATTATGGATAAGAGTGGAAAAATTGGTACTGGCACTTCTGGGTGGTTTGAATGTCCTGAAAAAGTTCTAGCTGAGATAAGAAAGGGAAAGGAATTAGGTACCGTGATGGATGAAATGATTGGTGAAAAGGATGTTAAGAAGAAGCAAGGGGCAATAGGAGTCTTCACAAAAGGTAGAGTAACTCGAAAAGAGTTGTATAAGCACGGGATTTATATGGCGCTATGTCCTTTTATCAGTAGGGAGGTGTTCGAATGAAACCCGGCGTGGATTTTGTAGGAATTGGTGTAGGAGTTTTGATGATAAATAATGATAATAAGATTCTTCTTGGGTTGAGGAACACAGACCCTGAGAAAGCAGATTCAGAACTTCATGGAGAAGGAACTTGGACATTACCAGGTGGAAAGGTTGAACTTAGGGAAAAGCTTTTGGAATGTGCAAAGAGGGAGGTAGAGGAAGAGACAAGTATCAAAGTGAATTCTTTAAAGCTAATTAGTGTTGCGGATGATATTAATGAGCACGCTCATTTTGTAACAATTGGTTTTCTTTGTAAAGATTTTGTTGGGGAGCCAAAAGTTATGGAACCAGATGAAATAACTGAGTGGAGGTGGTTTGATATCAATAACTTACCTGAAAACTTATTCTTCGCGTCAAGGAAGATAATTGAAAACTACCTAAAAGGTGGGGTTTATGAAGAGCATTGAAAAGTTTATAGAACAAACTTCAAAAGGAGCAGGTAAGATTCTAATGAAGCACTTTGGAAAGCTAAAACACATCGATCCAAAGGGTAGGGGAGACATAGTTACAGAAGCAGACAAGCTATCTGAGAAGTTTATCGTCTCCAAAATTAAAAAACATTTTCCGAATGACGCAATTCTTGGCGAAGAAACAGGTATGCATGGAAAGGCAGATAGAATTTGGGTTGTAGACCCACTTGATGGAACAAAAAATTATGCAATAAGAAACCCTTTCTTTAATGTTGCAATTGCATTAGTTGAAGGGGGAGAAGTTACTCATGCCGGAGTTTATGCACCATTTCATGATGAATTTTATTATGCAGAAAAAGGGAAAGGTGCTAAATTAAATGGCAAAAAGATTCATGTTTCAAGTGTTTCTGATTTAAGAAAGTCATTTGTTCAGTTTTGCAATGGCTTGTCAGATAAAGCGATAAAAAAGATTTCAAGGATATTTACTCATCTTCGCCCCAAAGTTCTGGCGTTGAGACAGCAAGGCGCAGCTGAGCTTGAGCTATGTTTTGTGGCGGCAGGAAGAACACCTGTTTATTTTATGGTTGACTTTAATTCGCCATGGGATGTTGCGGCAGGAAGTTTAATCGTAAGAGAAGCTGGAGGGAAAGTAACAAACTTCAAGGGTGAAGAGTTCAAACTTTTCAAACACAAGAACATAATTGCCAGTAATGGAAAGATACATAATAAAATAATGAAAGAAATTAGGAAAGCCTTACAATCTTCTTAGGTGTAACCACAATAGCACCTTTTGCAGGCAAACCATCGTTTTCTTTTAAACTTTTTACAAACTCTAACCATTTTCCATCGTTGTAATATTCAGCAGTTCCTTCTATGCGATACCCTTCAAATTCATCATTCCAAACAGCAAGCAATATCATTGGGTGTCTCTTTATGTTTTCATTTGTCGTTTTCATGAAATTGTCGGTGATTATAATTTTATCATCAACTACTTTTGCATATGCAACAGCGATTAGGTGAGGAGAACCGTCTTTATTTATGCTTACTAAAGCTATTCCTTTTGTTTCTAACATCTTTTTTAGTTTGTCGTCCATGTAGTTTGATAAGATATTGTTTCTATAAAAACATTATTAAAATTTCAAGTTTTTATAATTAAAATGCAAAGAAAGGTAGAATTTCAAAATAAAAAAGGAGAGAAGATTGTTGGGATTTTACATGAGCCAAAAGAAAAAACTGACAAAGTAATGATTATAGCACACACATTCAAAGGCGATAAAGATTACCAACCAATAATTGAGGCGGCAGCCGAATTTCTTTCTATGAACAAAATTGCGGTCCTACGATTCGACTTTGCTGGATGCGGAGAAAGCGAAGGAGATTATAAGGATGCAACAATTTCAAGCGAAGTTGAAGATTTAAAAGCTGCAATTGAGTTTGTTGAGAAACTTGGCTACAAGAAAATAGGATTAATTGGGTTTTCTATGGGTGCCACAGTCTCGATAATTGCTTATGATTCAAAAATAAAGACACTTGTTTTGTGGAGCCCGCTTTTAAATCCAAAAATTCAATATGAGAGATACAAAAAGTTTGAAGAGGAGCTAAAAATAAGTAAATTTATTGTAAGAGAAAGAAAAATTGATAAGAAAAAAGTAAGGGTCGGGTACAACTTGTTTAAAGAATGGGGAAGCCTTAACATGATTCCTTTTATTGAAACTGTCGATTGTCCTGTTCTCTCGTTTATTGCGAGCGAAGACAAGGAGGTCTGCAATCGTGAGGAAAATCTGAAAATGTTTAAGTTCTTTCCGAATCCAAAAAACAAACTTGTAATTGTTGAAGGCGTAGACCACGATTATCTTGATAAGGAAAAGGCAAAGAAAGTAATTCTTGCGACAAGAAACTGGCTTCGTAAGTGGCTATAGGTAATAAATCAGTGTCGGAATTACGAGGGAACCCATGCAATTTGACATATTTGTTTTCAATTTACTTGTTAGAATGCCAGTTAGCGTTGCAGCTGCCAGGAAGAGCAATCCGGGCGCACCATCAAAGTAAATTGTAACAGAGATTATTAGGATAACAACTGCCACTTTTACAATATCATAGTTGATTTTATCTTCTGCTTTGGCGAGCAATTTTCCAATTCTTGCAGTTAGTATATATGCTATTGTCCCAACAGCAATAGAAAGTAACAAAATCAATATGAATACATCCAAGTTAAAGCTGAATTTTTGTCCAAGCATTTCAAGAACCCCGATTCTCGCTTTTCCAATTGTGAATAGAAGAACTGTTGAAAAAATTATGTCAAACCCAGAAATTGCGCCAATTGAGATTAAGAATTCCTCTTTCTTTTTTAATATCCATCTTGAGAATAGAGATGCTTGCGCTGGACCAACTGCAGGAAGGAATGTAAGTAGGAGAGAGGATGCAAGCGCAGAAGTCAAACCATTTAAGATATTTTTCTTTTTAATTACAACTTTGTCTGACTTAAGCTGTTTTGGCATCTTTTGCTTTATGTTAATTAAGATTGGGAGTCCAAAGAAGCCAGTAAGTAAAATCAATAATGGCTGACTCAACGACTTTAATCCAAAATATCCGATAATTCCAGAGATTGAAAAGATTATTATCGCGTGGATTGGATGTTTGTCCTTCAGAATTAACATTGCCATTAATGCTAAGAGTAGGTAGGGCACATATATCTTTAGGTATTGATAAACAAAAGGCACGGCTTTGATTAGAATAGGGGAAAGTATAACCCCAACGAGGAGTGAAGCAAGAGTTCCAAGAGTTATGAGTTTGATTGCTACGAGAGATTTTCCTTCATTTACAAACTTGAATATTGGATGCATGGCAAGAATATTGCTCTCTTCTGGTACAAAAAGAAAGGTTGAACGGATTACCTCAAAGAATTGGGAGGAAACAAGCATTGAAACAAACATTGGGAGAATCCACCAGTCGCTAAACTGAGAAATTAGTAAAGCACCAATGAAGTTTGGGTGCAGTCCCGGCACAACTCCGGAAATGAATCCAAGTGCAATTCCAATTAAAATTGAAATTACAAAATTCATTTTAGTAGATTTTCATATTTTGGGAGCCATTTAACTTTTCCATATTTTGGTTTCTTTTTTTTGTTAATTATGTCTAAAATTTCATTCACGATCTCTTTAACTTTCTTTCCAGTTGTGTCTATCTCATGAACCTTCTGTTTGTTTTGTAGGGCTTCAATTAGGCATGTATCTAGAATTTCTGCTTCAACATTTTCATTTATTTTGCTTTTATGATATCCTCTTCTTTTTAATCTAGAAGCAAGTTTTTTTGGATCATACCTCAATACGACACATATGTCAACTATTTTTGGAGAAATAAATTGAGCAATATGATTTGGAATTATGTAGTTTTCATCTTTTGTAACATACTTTTTGATTGCTTTTGTTAGTTTTGTTTCATTAATCACATAAGAACGCGCCTTCCTGTCGTACCCTTTTACAATTTTTTCTTTTTTTGCAATTTTTTCTAAATCCAAAACTTCAGCATTAATTTTTTTAGCTAAATGTTTTGCAACTGTAGACTTCCCAACGCCAGGTGTTCCAGTAAGGATGAGGATCATAATTGAATAAAAAAGAAAGATTATATTCCAAGCCTACTATGCTGGGCTTTCAGTAGCTCTTTTGCTTCCCTTCCAACAAGACGCTTTGCATTCTTTGTCGCTTTTTCAAGTTCTTTATCTAGCGTTGTGGCTCTACTAATTTGTTTCTGTGATATACCCAACCACTTTATTTGATCTTCGACTATTTTAAGTAGTGCTTCAAGTGCTCTTTTTTGGCTTATTAATGTGTTTCTGTACATATAACCTTCACTCGTTTCACGGTGTGCCATTTGAATAAGCGCATGTAATGTTGATTCTACCTGTCTCTCTTTTTTAAGCACAACTGCGGGGTCCGCGTTTTTCCCCATGATCATTTCGGATTGTACTGCTCGTACGTACGGTAAGAGTTTTTCTTCTTTTAGGATAGTTACTCTTAACTCCTCTAATTGCTTACTTTCTTTTTTGACTTCTTCTATAAGCTTGCGTAGGAGGAACTGTTTTTCTTTTTGAAAATTAAATTCTTTAAGTAGATCTGCAGCGCTTTTTCTTATCAGTGCGACCTCATTTCCTAATTTTGATAAAACCGTTTTTTCCACCTTTGCGAATTTTCCACCTATTTTTTTTGCAGCTCTTGCTTTAAGGTGTCCAGCACCATATCTTACTTTTAACGCACTTCTTTTTAGTAAACCCATACTATCACCTCTTGCTGTATTTGGCAATTTCTTTTTCAGCTTTCTTTTTAGTTTTTTCTAAGCTATCCTTCAATTTTTTGTATATTTTTTTATCGATTGTTTTCCTATGCTTCTTAAGTGTTTTTTCATATTCTTCTAAGAATACTATCTTCTTAACTAGCGCCTCTATCTTTTTTTCTTTTGTACTTGGGGCCATCATACATCACCACTGAATATTAGTTAATCTGATTATTTAACACTTACTACACCGAAATCTTTTTAAGCAACTACTATATAGTAATTACAGGTGTAACTATGAATTATTTTGAAAGAGCTAAAATGCTCTTATACTCTCCGCTAGAGGTTGCAGGAAGATCTCTTGATAGAATAAATAATATTATGCGGGATACTGCGGATACCTTTAATCCAGCAGTAGTGGAGAGAGCTAAACTAGAACTGGGGATAGTTAGCTTAAGTTATAAGGGTGTTTCTATATATCTTCAGGACGAGGAGTTGTTCTTGACTGATTTATATGGCCCTGATACTTTTATGGGTATTATTAGGAAAAAGATGAATTCTGTCTTTGGCGAGAAATCCGTTAAGGACAAGATAGACCCATCCTATTTAGACGAATTATACCTCCAGTCGTCCAATCTTTTGAGAGAACAGCTGTCTAGGATTAGAGAATTGGAATCTTTGCTTAGTGATGGTGGGAAGATAGTTGTTGGGGACCCAGATATATGGATATTCCTTGAGAAGGATGTTGTTGTTGATGTAGTTAAGTTAGATAATCCAAAGAATGAGTATGCCACTCTTTTAGATGTCATAGGTGAGCACACTCAATACATATTGAATAATTTAGAGATTAGGAAGAAGAGAGTTAGTGAATTTGAGAAAGAGTTTGAGTTACCTGACATCTCGTCTAAGAGGACGATAGAAGATAATTTTGAAGATGTTGTTGTATATCTTGCTGCAAGATCTGTTGCACTTTATAATAAACTCAATGATTTTCTTATGGGAACTCTTTCTATACCGGAGCTACGTGATGTGGCTGAACAATATTTAACCTTAGTGAAAGAGGATATGGTGAGAGATGGGGAGTTAGCATTTAATAGGAAGTCGTGGGGGTATGAATATTATTTGATTGGAGATGGAGACCCCATTAAAAAAATAATGAAATATGTTGCAAACGTAGCTGCAAGGGAAAACATGGCAAGTTCGGTTCCTAGGAGGGAACATGAGGGGAAAGATAGGAACAAGTGGGATGATTACTTCACTGTGTGATTACTTCTATGGGCATTCCAACTCTTCTTTCTAAGTTTCTTATCCTTTTTCCACCACGCCCAAGAATTCTTTTAACTTGGTTTTTCCGCGCGTATATATACACAACACCTTCTTTTATTTTTATATCAACGTCCATTCTCAATTCTTTTTTGAGCATGTCTTCAATACCTTTTTTAGGGGTTACTGGAACAACAACAGTTTCCTCGCCATAAGAATACATCTCATATTCTATTTCTCCTGTAAAGAAGTCACGTATTTCTACTAATGGGCGAGCTAAGTCGCTCTCAGTCATGCCTGTAGGCACTTTTACAGCCATGTTTAGGGAATATACTTTTGCGATTTGTCCGTTCTCTATGAAGATTACTGTGTCAACTATTGAAGGTATCATACCAAGCTCCACCCTTTTTACGAATCTTTGGATTGAGTCGATTGGTGATGTTGCATGAACTACTCCAATCATCCCAACTCCCGCGAGCCGTAGGTCTGCATAGAGCAAGAAGTCTTGATTGTTTCTCATTTCATCAAATATTGTGTAGTCTGGCCTGCTTAACAATAAAACATCCCTTATTTCATCTATGCTCCCTAATGCTTTGCTATATTGTGTTATCTCAACAGGAAGTCTTAAGTCTCTTGGTGCCTCAACTGTTTTTACTACTTTTTCTTTTTTCATATAGAACTCTGCAAGTGCTTCCGCGAATGTAGTTTTTCCATGTCCGGGAGCTCCAGAGATTAAGATGCCCGCCGCGTTTGTTTCAAATCTTTTTATTAATTTTTTAGGTAGATTGTAATCTGAGAGTGAGAGTTTTTTAATTGGTCTAACGATTGTTATTTCCCATCCATCCGAGAATGGGGGTTTTGTAATTACGATTCTATAATTTTTTATCTGTGCGATCGTGCTTCTTTTTCTTTCTGTTTCTATAAATGAGCCTGGAAGGTTCATTTTGCCCCTCTCGATGATTTCTTTTGCTATGGCTTCCATTTCTTCTTTCTCAAGTTTTTTCTTTCCAACTTTGACCATTGTCCAGTTCCCTGGCTCTCCTTTTTTTGCAATTGGGACCATTCCTTCTCTTAGGTGAATAGACATAGTTTTGTTGTCAAACAACTTTTCAAAAGAAAGGGGTTTTTCAGCTATTGTTTCAGTTTCTATGAAGATTACTTTTATCCCTTGAGCTTTTGCAGCTTCTGCATCAACTTTGTCAAGGGTGACGAAGTACGCGTCTTCTTTTAGGGCGAGTTCCCTTATCATTGCGTCTATCTCGCCTGCTTTTGCATATTTTATCTCAAATTCTTTAGGGCGTTCTCCAACATACTTTAGTTCAATTTTCTTATTTTTCTTTGATATTTCTTTAAGGCGTTGCAGTTCTTCTAGACCAAGAAAGCCCACTTCTCTTCCGTAGTTTGCCTGTGCTTCTAGCTCTGCAAGGACAGCATTATGGACTAAGATAACTGCTTCTTTTATTTCCTTTTTCTCAATTTTTTTTGACAATACACCATCTATGATAGCAGATGTATCTGGTACGTATTTCATAATATTCGTTAGAAAAAGTGCTTTTTTAAAACTATTTGTTCCACAACATTTCAAATAAGTTGTTTAATCCCTCACCTGTTTCTTTACCGAGTTTTCCCCATGTGAGCCACAATACAACAACTACAGCTAGAACAACAACAAGTAAGACAATTACCAAAATTTCATTTATTGCACCCTTTTTATTCATTTGGCACCAGCTCTTTGAACCCAGTGTATTCCCAGAGAGCCTTAGGTATTTTTACACTTCCATCTTCTTGCTGGTGATTTTCAAGTAGAGCACAAATTGCCCTCTCGGTTGCAATTGCTGTATTGTTTAATGTGTGAACATATTCTTTTTTACCACCAACTTTACCAAATTTTATGTTTAATTTTCTTGCCTGATAATCAGTTGTATTTGTAGCAGAACCCAGCTCCCGATATTTGTTTTGGCTTGGGAACCATCCTTCTAGGTCATATTTTTTAGCGCCGTTGTCATTCATTTCCCCACTTGCAATATTTACAATTCTATATGGTATCTCAAGAGCTTGGAAAATTTTTTCGGTGATTTTTATCATCTTTTCATGCCAGTCCCAGGAGTCATATGGCTTGCATATAACATACTGCTCGACTTTGTCAAACTGGTGGACTCTAAATATTCCTTTTGTGTCCTTCCCATGGCTGCCTGCTTCTTTTCTAAAGTTTGTCGAGTATCCGACATACTTGATTGGTAAATCCTTTTCATCTATTACTTCGTTTGAGTGATATGATGCGAGGGGCTGTTCTGTTGTTGCAATTAAGTACCAGTTTTCATCTTGGATTGCATAAAGCTGCTCGTCAAAATCTCCAAGCTCGGCAGCACCTTTCATATAACTTTTTCTTAATAAAAATGGGGTCCACATGGGAGTGAACCCTTCTTTGATGAGGGTGTCAAATGCAAATCGTATTAGTGCAAGATTTAGCAAAACTCCTTTTTCCTTTAGGAAGTAGAATCGCGATCCAACAATTTTTGAGGCCTTTTCTACATCAGCTATCCCCAAATCTATGATTAAATCTGCATGGGATTTAGGTGTAAACTCAAACTTTCGTGGTTCTCCCCATGTTCTAACTGTGACATTTCCTTCTTCTGTTTCTGCCACCGGCACACTTTCATGGAGGATGTTGCCAACCTTATATCTATATTCATCCCTTTTTTGCAAGAGTTCTCTTGCCTTGTCTTCCAAGAGTGCAATTTCATTTGTGATATTCTTCATGAGAGAAATCTTTTTTTCTGCACTGTCCCCTTTTTTCTTTAGTTCAATAATTTCTTTTGATACCTCGTTTTGCTTATGTTGTAGTTCCTGAAGTTCTGCGATGACTTCTCTCCATTTAGTGTCATATTCTATTACTTTGTCTACATTTTTTGTATCTTTGAACCTCTTCCTCTCAGATTCTTTTATTAGCTCTGGGTTCTCCCTAAATAACTTAATGTCAAGCATGAATTAGAAAATTCTATTATTGTTTATAATGTTTTGCAAACAAACAAAAAGATTTATAAACCTACACTACGATTTAATTCCTATCAGTTCTGGTTGATACTATGGAGGGCATATCAAAAGACGAAATGAAACATGGCACAACTACTGTAGGGATTGTTACAAAGGAAGGAGTAGTTGTTGCTGCAGATAAGAGAGCGACTATGGGATACCTTGTTGCTCACAAAAATGTGGATAAAGTTGTGGAGATTACTGACAGGATTCTTATGACAACAGCGGGGATGGTTGGCGATGCACAGATGTTAGCTAAGTACTTAAAGGCAGAGCTTGAGTTGTATGAGATAAGGAAAAATAAGAAGATTACTGTAAAAGCAGCATCCACTTTGCTAGCAAACATCCTATATAGCAATAGGTTTAGCATACCTTTTTATGTACAACTTCTCTTAGCCGGAGTCGATGAAACAGGATATCATCTTTATTCTCTTGGACCAGATGGTAGTAACCTTGAAGACAAATACATCTCAACTGGTAGTGGTAGTGTAATGGCATATGGTGTTTTAGAGGATAATTACAAAGACGGTATTTCACTTAAGGAAGGAATTCATATTGCAGCTAGAGCAATTAAAGCAGCCATGGCAAGGGACATAGCAACTGGTGAAGGCATTGATGTCTACACAATAACTAAGAAAGGAATTTCAAAAGTTCCAAAGGAAGAGATTCAAAAGATTGTTAGCAAGTAAATTTTTCTGTGATAATAATGAAGAATGGAGATATCTTAAAGCAAATCAAGGAAGAATTACCTCCGGAAGCAAACATTAGTGACATAATGTATGAAGGGGCAAATATTGTATTATATACAAAAAATAAGGATTTCTTCCTTGATTCGAAGGAGATAATTAGGAACATTGTGAACAAAGTAAAGAAAAGAGTAGAGTTAAGAATGGATCCTTCTATGCTTGTTCCGCCTGAAGAAACTCAAGAAATAATAAACAAAATTGTTCCTAAGGAAGCTGGCTTGGAAGAAGCGTGGTTTGATTATAAGCGTTCTATTGCCTTTATTGAAGCGCGCAAGCCAGGATTGGCAATTGGTAAAGAAGGGCAAGTGATGAATGAAATTAGAAAGCAAACGTTGTGGGTTCCAAAGATAAGACGCGCTCCAGTAATCCAATCTGATTTAATAAAAACAATTAGGTATACTCTTTTCCAGAATTCAGAATATCGTAGGGATTTTATGAACAAAATTGGGAAGAAAATTTACATGACTAAGTGGGAGAGGGATTCTAACTATTGGATTCGTGTTTCCATTCTTGGTGCAGGTAGGGAAGTTGGAAGGAGCTGTATGCTTTTGCAGACTCCACTATCGAATGTTTTGCTTGATTGTGGCATAAATGTTGCTTCAACAGAAAATGCATTTCCACATTTTGATGCGCCTGAATTCGATATTCACAAGATTGATGCAGTTGTCGTTTCTCACGCCCATTTAGATCATAGTGGAGCAGTGCCATTGCTTTTCAAATATGGGTATAAAGGACCTGTTTATTCTACAGAGCCAACGAGAGATATTATGACTTTGCTTCAGCTTGATTATATTGATGTTATCCAACGGACTGGAAGAAAGCCGGAGTATACAAGTCGTGAGATAAAAGAGATGATTAAAAACACAATTACCCTTGACTATGATGAGGTTACTGATATAACTGCTGATGTTAGGTTAACTTTACATAACGCAGGACATGTTCTTGGGAGCTCTCTTGTTCATTTAAACATTGGAAACGGATATCATAATTACCTTTATACTGGCGACTTCAAGTATGCAAGGACAAAATTGTTGGAGCCAGCGCTGACGAAGTTTACGAGAGTTGAGACACTAATGATGGAGTCAACTTATGGTGCAAAAGAAGATACGCAGCCAAGCAGGGAGGAATGTGAGAACCAACTTATTGACATTATCAAATCAACAATTGAAAATAAAGGGAAGGTTTTGATACCAGTTCTTGGGGTTGGGAGGGCGCAGGAAGTTATGTTAATTGTAGAAGAAGCTATGCGTGAGAAGAAAATCCCCGAGGTTAAAGTTTATGTTGATGGTATGGTTTGGGATGTGACTGCAATTCACACCACCTACCCAGAATTTATGAATAGAGATGTTAAGAAGCAAATTTTTGGTGAGGATGCAAATCCTTTTGTTGCAGATTGCTTTGTAAGAGTTGGGTCGCAAGAGGAAAGAGATAAACTAATTAACAGCAGGAAGCCCTGCATTATAATTGCAACTTCTGGTATGCTTACTGGAGGTTCGAGTGTTTATTATTTCCAAAAACTTGCACCAAATAAAAAGAATGCAATCGTATTTGTTTCGTATCAGGCTGAAGGAACTTTAGGTCGAAGGGTTCAGAGGGGTGAAAAACAAGTTCCTGTTGAAACATTTGGCGGAAAAGTGGAAATGGTAGATGTTAAATTAAGTGTGTATTCTGTGGAAGGGCTTTCAGGTCACTCAGATAGGAATCAGCTTATAAACTATGTGAAACATTTAGACCCAAAGCCACGCAAAGTTATATTTGTGCATGGTGAAAGCTCGAAGTGTTTGGAATTGGCATCAACTGTACATAAGTTACTTAGAGTTGAAACAACTGCACCAAGAAATTTGGATGCATTAAGAATCCGTTAGGCAACTGTTCTTGCTTTTACTGGTTGTGAGTATTCTTTATCTTTAACAATATCTTCTAAAGCTTCTCTTTCCTTTTCGCCAAGATCATCATGGTTCAAGAAATCTTGTGTTGTTGCTATTGGGATTATTTTGACTTTTTTCTCATAGCCATTAGATGAATTATATTTATTTATCTTCAACTCTGCTTTTTCTCTATATAATGTACCTTCTTTGTCGCGTAAGCCTAAATCCCATCCAACAATTACGACAGGATAGGCAATCCCATCTACTGCACCATAGATGTAGCCAAGCCAACGTATTAGGGTGTTATAGGTTATACCAACTTCGTCTATTGGGCAGAGCCTGTCGTTGGGTTTTAATTCCCCCCTTATCTCCCCAGTTTTTGAAACGCCGACATGCCTGTAATTTTTTATTTCTTCACCTGCGATTTCATCTGCCCTTATCATTTCAGATAGCATATTACTTGCAGTGGTCAACGTTACTCCTGAGTCTCCGACGCCGAGGATCACATCAACACCTATTTTTCTGTATACCTCTTTGTATATTGCCTCGACAAAAATCTTTGCAAGTTCGTGAGGGTATTCGCTAAAAAGTGTTGTGAAATTTAATCTTAATTTTTCAGAGTTTGGTATGTATTCATCTGATGGGTCTTTATCTCCGTTTACGCGAATTACTTTTGCCTTTAAGTATAATTCAACTAAATGTTTTGCAGGATCTTCCATTTTTCACCCCTTTTGAATAGTGAATATAAGAGACAGTAATATCTTAGTATCGCATGTTTTTTAAGCTTTTCTATTGGCGACAACTATTTTAATTAATCGCTACTTTGATTATGTATGGGATATAAGATAAGAGCTAAAGAAGTAATGTCAAGAAAGCCAAAGTTTGTTAGTCCAGATACAAGCATCGCTAAAGCAGCAAGGTTGATGGCAAGAAACAAAATTGGTTCGGTATTGGTTTTAGATAGGGGAACACTTGTTGGGATAGTTACGGAAGGAGACATTTTAAGAAGGGCTTTCATAAAAAATAAGCATCCGACAAAAACAAAAGTTAGGGAAATAATGAGTAAAAAAGTACTTACTATCTCGCCAAATGATGATATCTCCGCGGCTGCAAAACTAATGAATTCAAAAGGCATTAAGCGTCTGCCAGTTGTAGATGGAGGAAGAGTGGTAGGTATATTAAGCGAGAAGGATTTACTAAAAATTGAGCCAAGTATAATAGATGTGCTAATTGAAAAACTTAAAATAAGAGAACCTACATTTAAATTAACATATTACCCGCGAGGTTGAGATATGGAAGAAATAGCTGTAACAAAAGCGCGTGCAAAATATACTGGGATTTTTGACTTCGGAGATTACTATAGGCTTCTCTATGATTTGTTTAGAAGTTTAGGATATGATGTTGAAGAGCAGAAGTATAAACACAAAACAAAGCCGGAAGGAGATGAGATAGAAATAGAATGGAATTGTTATAAAAAAGTTGATGACTACTCTTTATTTAGGATTTTTGCAAAGACCCTTGTTTTAGGTTTGCAAAAGGTGCAGGTTGTTGTTGAAGGAGTTCAAACGACAAAGAATTCTGGTACAATTGAGTTGGAAATAAAGTGTTTCATACAGACGGATTATGAAAATAGATGGGAAACCAACCCGTTAATGAAGTTTTTGAAGGGTGTTTATGATACATACTTCTATCGTTCTACCTTAGATACATGGAAGGAGAAGGTAGCTGCTGATATGCATACCATAGAGAACGAAGTAAAGGCGTTCTTCCACATGCAGCGCTTCATGTGAACACTTTCTCTCTTTAGAAAAGAGAGAACCTGTACTAAGAGAGAAAGGTATTAATGGAAAAGAAATTCTTTCTAAGGAAGAAAGTTTTATCAAAGAAAAAAAAGCCCAGCCAAAAGAAAGTTAGAAATGAACCTGTAATAAGGGAAAGGCGCCACACGTTATGGTGATTGTAGTCCCTGTAAAGTAATTAATAGAAAGCTTTATAAAAGCATGTAGTGTCTATAGTTGTGGCAAGGCGTAATCAAGCAGGCCGGTTCTCTACGTGAGAGGCTCGCACGAGCTTCGGCGGTGAGCGTAGAATACTCCTGCTTGATATATTTGGCCCGCGAAGGTGCTGACTTGACACGTGATAGTCGGATAGTTGCGGGCCATCATATTCACACCTTACCAAAATCATAATTAAAGCGCCAAATGGCGAGAATCATCATGTTCACTGTAATCACCAATGAATTGGGTTGAAAGACCCAACTAGGTATTTAGCTATTTCTCGCCGTTGGCTAAAAAGGAGGCGATTTGAATGGGTAAGATAGCACCCGTATCTGCGAAATACATTATTCATGCGAAGATACATGTGGATGGGACTGTTGAAAAACCAGATGTGATTGGTGCCATATTTGGACAAACTGAGGGTCTTTTAGGTTCTGACTTGGAACTAAGAGAATTGCAGAAATCAGGTAGGATTGGAAGAATAGAAGTGAAACTTGAGAATAAAGGTGGAAAGGCAGAAGGTGAGATAACAATTCCTTCTTCTATGGACATGGCAGAAACTGCAATTGTGGCTTCTGCTTTGGAGACAATACAAAGGATTGGTCCTTGCAATGCTAAGCTTAGTGTGGAAAACATAGAGGATGTTAGAGTTACAAAGAGAGAATATGTAATTGAAAGAGCAAAGGAGCTTTTGAAGAACATGATTGATAAAGGACCTGATTCCGCAGAGCTCATGGAGGAGTTAAAGCAGACAGTTAGGAGTTTGGAGTTAGTTGAGTATGGAAAAGAAAGACTTCCGGCAGGACCCAATATAAAAGATAGTGATGAAATAATTGTTGTTGAAGGAAGGGCAGATGTAATTAACTTGCTTAAGCACGGATTTAAGAATGTTATTGGATTGAATGGAACATCTGTTCCACCAACTGTTGCAGAGCTTACTAAAACAAAGACAACAACTGTGTTTGTAGATGGAGACAGAGGTGGCAAGTTAATCGTTAGAGAACTTATGGCTGTGGGAGATGTTGATTTTGTTGCTATGGCACCTTCAGGAAAGGAAGTAGAGGAACTAACGAAAAAAGAGATCCATAAGTGCCTAAGGGCAAAGATACCCATAGACCAATTTAAGGAAGAGATGGGAGAAAATGGAAATCACAAGCCACAACAAGTTCAGCAACAAAGAGTTGAAAGGAGACAGCAAAGACAACAACAAAGAAGAAGTGATGTACACCCAGAATATGCTAAGCAGTTTAAGAAAATGCTTGATGAGTTAATTGGTACCAGAGGAGCTTACTTGTTAGATTCGGATATGAACATTCTTGGTAAAGTTCCAACGAAGGAGCTGAAGAATACAATAAGGAGCTTGCCAGAGGTTGATACAATCGTTATGGATGGACAAGTAACTCCTGACATAATAAGATATGCAGAGCGCTCACATATATCAACGATTGTAGCTGAGGGAGCGGCAGGAAGTAGTAGAAGAGTCAAGATACTTACAGCAAAAGATTTAGGTGTTTAGAAAACTTTTTAACTTGACTTTTTTTAATTTTTATTTGGGCGGGCTAGGTGGGCCGTTGGGCGTGGCCTGTTAACCCCAAACCGTCCTTATGGGGGGCCGAAGCCAACCTGAGGGTTGCCACATTTTGGGCAAGCCCAGGTCGTATCTAAGAAGCCTCGCCCCAAGGGATGTGTTATTCTGTGAACCGTGCGAGGTCCGGAAGGAAGCAGCACTAAGCAGGGTAGCACATGCTCTTGGGATACGGGGTGGAGAAAAGATCTGGGGACTGCCCCTGGTGTGGCTTCTCAAGGGTTGGCGTGCCCGCCCACTCACTTTCTCTTCTTAAAAGAAAGAAGCTTGTGCTAAGAGAAAGAAATATAAGAGGAATATTGTTTCTATGAATCATGCCGGGGTCGCCTAGAAACCTTTTCTTCCCCGAAGAAAAGCTTTACCAAAAGAAGGGAAGAAGGTGTGGGGAATCTGGTTATGGCGCTGGCCTGCTAGCAGCCTTTCTTTCCAGAAAGCCTGCAGGGAAAGAAAGTGTTTATGAAAAGCAGGCTGAAAGCCAGTTCCCGCAAGGGTGCGTGGGTTCGAAGGCACTTTCTCTCTTTGGAAAAGAGAAACGTGCACGAAAGAGAAAACTTTCGTGGGTGCACGAGAGTCCCACCCCCGGCGCTTTATGGTGGTGTATATGGATTTAGATGCAATCAGAAATCGTGCGAAATATATCAAAGATAGATTTAGTAGTTGGGAATATATCATTCCGGGTGGGGTACAGCTCTTTGTATTCTATGCTCCTCTCAAGAAAGTGGATGCTCCTGATCTATGTGGAATAATATTCCCTGAGAGAGATTATACAAAGGTAAGAGAAAGAATGGTGATGTGGAATTTAAATGGTGTAGATACAGCGCGACAGTATGTTGGTGTTAGTATTGATTTTCCAAAACCTTTTAGCGTTTTAGAATATGGTTTGCTAAACTTGGATAAATCCCCTCAGAAGATAATGTGGGATGGAAGTGAATTTTATCTTACATCGGAGCCATTGCTCAGCAATCCGTTTGGTATGACTTATTTCACTGTGACTATGATTGAGATGGATGGCGCACTCCATGAAATGGTGGGTGCTATGAAGGAGATTACGAAAGTATTGTCTTCTGATGAGCTGAGAGAATATCTAACCAAAGATTTTTAAACATCTATGTTAAAGGAGATTTTATGGGCCCGTGGCCTAGTGGTTATGGCGTCCGCTTGACGAAACCCTTTCTTTCCAAGAAAGCGTTTACGGAAAGAAGGGGGTTCAGACTGCGGGAGGTCCCCAGGCACCCTTTCTTTCCGGAAAGAAAGCGTGCACGGAAAGAAAGCGTGGGGGAATTCGAATCTGGGCGGGCCCATATCTTTTATGGTGATAAAACATGTTCACTTCTTTTTTTGCAGGGGTCATAGTTGGGGTAATTATTGTTGTTGCAGCGGTGTATATATTTGCTCCAGAGTTTATTCCAAACACTCCCTGTCTTTTAGATTCTAACTGCCACATGCAGAAAGTTTGTTGTACTTGGAGATGTGACTCCAAGGATTTGAGTTGGTGGAAATGTCCAGATGAACTTTGTGAGTTTTTAAACAAAACAGAGAAGCCAGATTTAAATTGTGGGTGTGAGAATTTTAAGTGTAAGTTTAGTTAATTATCTCTTAGGAAGCTTTACGGAAACTATTTGGGACTCACCAAGTTGATTCATGTGCACTCCATAAATTGTGTCTGCGTGGGCGAGTACCGCATCATTGTGTGTAACCACAATAAACTGCGATGTTTTTGAATATTCTGCAAGCAATTGTGCTAGTCTTTCGGAATTCTCTCTGTCTAGCGCGGCTTCAACTTCATCCATTATGTAAAATGGAGAGGGTATATACTCCTGAACTGCGAATATAAATGCAAGAGTTGTTAGTGTTTTTTCTCCACCACTCATTGCTCTTAAAGAGATGAATTTTTTTCCACCCGGGCGAGCGATTATGTCTAACCCCCCTTCAAATGGGTTGTCCTCATTTTCAAGTACGAGCTTACCTTCCCCGTTTGGAGATAAGATCGAGAATACTCTTTCGAAGTTTTTAGCTACATTGTTGAATGTTTCGAAGAATGCCTCTTTTTTCTTTTCTTCTACTTCTTCCATAACTTTTAAGATTTCATTTTTCTCCTCGTTTAATTTGTCGTATTTTTCTTTCAGTTCATTATACTCTTTTTCAACTTCTTTGTATACATCAAGCGCCCGTAGATTTACAGCGCCGAAGTTTGAGATTAACATCTCAAGCGTGTGTATTTCTTTTTCAAGTTCTTTTATGCTTTTGTTAACCTTTTCAATTTTGATGTCTGAGAACTCCTGCATGGCAGTGTTTTTTCCCTCAAGTTTTGCATTTACTTCTGCGAGTTTGAGTTTTAAGTTATTGAATTCATCTCTTATTTTTTCTATCTTTTCATCGATTCTTGCTTTTTTTATCTCAAGCTGTTTTATTTTGTCATTCAATTTGTTTCTCTTTTCGTAAAGTTCCCTTAGCTTTGAGTGGAATCTCTTTTCTTCTTCAAGCTTTTTCTTTAGATCACTTTCAAGCTTTTTAGATTCATCTTCAAGAGAGGAAATTGTCTTTTTGAAGTTTTCCTCCTCTTTTTGTAGCTCTTCCAAAAGTTTCGTTGAGCGTTCTAAATCTTTTTGCGAGATTTCTATCTCAAATTTTATTCCTCCTTTTTTTGCTTCTAATTCATTTATCTTTGTTTGTGTGGTTTCTATGTCCTTGCTTAGTTTGTTTAGCAGTTCTTCGTCTGCCTTAGAAGGCATTTCTTTAAGCTTAGCCTCAAGCTCAGCTCTCAGCTTTTCTTTCTCCTTTAGTTTTTCTTTTAGTTCTTTTAATTTTTCTTCATTGACATCTTCTATACTCTCAATTGTTGAGTTTAAGTGAAATATTTCGCTTCTCATATTTGAGATGTCTTCAAACAACTTTTCTCTTTTAGATTCAAGCGAAGTTATCTGAGATGCAATTTCAGAAATCTCCGATTTTATTTTTTCTATTTTTTCGTCCAACGGCTCGCTGCTAAACCCGAGAGTTTCCTTTTGCCTATGTCCTCCGGAGATTGCCCCACTTTTTTCTATTAAGTCCCCTTTAAGAGTTACCATCCTATATTTGTTAATCCCAACTCTTTTTGCAGTTTCAATATCTTTTACAATAAGTGTGTCGGATAAAATATAGTTGAATACATTTTCATATCTCTTGTCATATTTTATTAAATCAATTGCATAGCCAACTACACCGTTCCCTACTTTGATTTCTTTTTTGATTTTTTCTGTTCTTAGTTTGTCTAGTGGGAGAAATGTAGCTACGCCAAGTTTATTTTCACGCAGAAACCTTATGCACTCTTTTGCAACATCTACATTGTCAACAACTATTGCGTTACTCCTATTACCCGCAGCTACTTTAATTGGCACAGAATATTTTTCATCAACTTTTGCAAGGTCGTATACTAATCCATGAATTCCTTTTATTTCGCCTCTTTCCTTCGCTTGCAGGATTGCTCTAACACCTTTTTTCAGGAGACCAAACAAGATTTCTTTCTTCCCTTCAAAGGTGTGGAGCTGCTTGTTAAGCTTGTCTCTTTCTTCCTTTAGGCCAGATATTTTTATTGCAAGGGAGGAATCTTCTTCGGCCTTTTCTTTGAGAATACGCTCTTTCAGATTTAGTTCTTTTTCAAGTTCTTTCTTTTTTTCAATTCCTTTTATTCTCTCTTCAAAAGTACTTAACTCTCCTTTGATGTTAATTATTTCTTTTTCAACTTCATTTATCTTTGATTTTATTTCTACTCTCTCTTTGTCTAGGTTACTTAATAGCTTAAATTCTTCCTTCAGCTTTTCGAGCTTTTTCTTTAGTGCTTCGCTCTCTTCGCTTAGTTTTTTAAGTCTCTCCTCTGATTTTTTTGAATTTTCTTTGTTTATTTCTATATCTTTTTGAATTTGCTTTTTTCTTTCATTTATCCTAACTATCTCATTTTTCCTTCCTTTGATTTCAGCATTGATTTCATTTATTCTTATTCTTAGATTCTCAATTTGATTGTTAAGTTCTATCTGTTCTGTTTCGCCGAGCTCTTCTGTTGTTTTGTTTATGCTCTCTATTTCCTTACTAATTTCATCTATCTTCTTTGAAATTTCCTGCTTTGTGTTTGTTAACTCTTCAATTTCTTTTTGTTTTGATAATACCTTTTCTTCAAGCTTTCTTTTTTCAGAATTAATTTCCTCAATCTCTTTGAATAATTTTGAGGCTTTTTTGTATCTTAGTTTTTCCTTTAGGTCGTTGAATTTTTCGGCTTCTTCTTTCTCCTTTTTTAGTTCTTCCATATGCTTTATTTTTTCATTGAGAATTATGTTTGCCTCCTTTAGCTTTTGATTGACTTTTTCTATTTCTAGCATACATTTGTGTTTTTTCTCTTCGTAAACAGAAATCCCTGATAAGTCTTCAATTATTTTTCTTCTTTCATCTGGGGACAAATCCACAAATTTTTCTATCTCTCCCTGCATTACTATGTTGTATCCGTCCGCATCTATATTCGCATAGGCAAGTAAGTTTTTTACATATTCTCTTGTTTCTCTTTTTCCGTTTACCCTGAACAAACTTCTCCCTTCTCTGTCTACTTTTCTACTTATTCTTACTTCGTCATCATCTATTGGAAATCTTCTATTTTTGTTGTCTATGACAATTGTCACTTTTGCAAACTTGCTTGGTGGAAGTTTCTTTCCACCATTGAATACTAAGTCGCCCAGTCTTTCTGCGCGGAGGTCTTTTTTTGACGCTTTTCCTAGAACAAAGCAGATAGCTTCTGTGACGTTGCTTTTTCCGCTTCCATTTGGGCCCATTATGCAGTTTAACCCCTCAGGAAATGTAATTTCTTTTCTTCCGGAGAAGGATTTAAATCCAAATATTTCGAGCTTCTTTATATGATTCATTACTAATGGAAAGTAATTTTAAAAAATATAAAGGTTCTTAATGTTAAATTAGTAGGTTAAAATGAGAAAACAAATTAGCAACTATCCTGTAAGAATAGGTACAACAAAGGTAACTGTTTCTATCTACAAGGATGAAGATAAATTTGTCCCAATTTATGTTTTAAATCTACCAAAATTGGAGCCAGCAACACTGGCGTTTTTGGAAGATGTTAGGGATAAGCTAATTGCTAAAATTCCTATAAAGTTAGAAGTGTTAAGGGATCCAATTCAATTTGAGAAAATTAAGTATACAATATCGGCAAAAGCTAGGGAAATAATTAAAGAAGGTATCCCTACTGCTCCGGAGGAAGTCGTCGATTACGGAATTACTTTTTTGGTTAATGAGATGCTTGGATTAGGAAATGTGGAGTTTCTTTTGCATGACGATAACTTGGAGGAAATTGTTATAAACAACAGCAAAGAACCAGTATGGGTTTACCATAAAAAACTTGGGTGGCTCGAGACAAACTTAATTGTTGATAGCGAGGAGCAAATTAAAAACTATGCATCCATAGTTGGCAGAAGAGTTGGAAGACAAATAACTGTTTTAAATCCATTAATGGATGCACATTTATTGACCGGCGACAGAGTTAATGCAACCTTGTTTCCTATCTCTACAAAAGGGAACACTCTTACAATTAGAATGTTCAGAAGGAAACCATGGACAATTACTGATTTTATCAAGAATAAGACATTAAATTATGAAACTGCTGCTCTTCTGTGGTTGGCAGTGCAATATGAGATGAGTATAATCATTGGTGGTGGAACAGCCACAGGTAAGACAAGTTTGCTTAATGTTATACTTCCGTTTGTTCCCCCAAATCAGAGAGTCATAAGTATTGAAGAAACAAGGGAACTCAACCTTCCATCATTTTTACATTGGGTCCCCCTTACCACAAGAGATCCAAATCCTGAGGGGAAAGGTGGGGTGGATATGCTTGATTTGTTAATAAATTCCTTGAGGATGAGGCCGGACAGGATTGTTGTTGGAGAAGTAAGAAGGCAAGAGGAAGCCGAAGTTTTGTTTGAAGCATTGAATACAGGCCACTCTGTTTATTCTACATTACATGCAAATACTGCAGAGGAGGCATTTAGAAGATTAACCTCACCTCCAATTAATTTACCTCCCGATTTGATTCGTTCATTGCCTTTGTTTGCAATCATGTTCAGGCAAAGAAGAAAGAATATACGCCGTCTTTTTGAGGTTTCAGAAGTTGTTTCTGGAAAGGAGGTTGAGATTAATACAATATATAGATGGGATGCAAGTAAAGATGTTCAGATGAAAGTAGGGGATTCGAAGAGATTAATGAATGAGATAAAATTGTTCACTGGTCTTAGTAAGGATGAACTCCAAAAGGACATGAAGGAAAAGACGGGTATCCTAAAGTGGTTAGTTGAGAATAACATTGATACTGTTAACACTGTTGGTAAAGTTGTTAGTGAGTATTACAAGGATAAAAAGCAATTAATGAAACTCATGCATGAGAAAAAAGGAGTTGAGTTAGTTTTGGGTAACTTCTTTTCGGAGCTTGAAAGATAAAATGAGACTTTTCAGTTTTTTGCCAATGAAGGAAGAGACAATGCTAAGAATGTCGAGGATTTTTTTACCTTTTGGTGCATTTCTTTCCAGGTTTTTTCCAAGCGTTGAGACAAATTTAACCCAATTAGAGATAAAGTTATCCCCAGAAGAATATCTTGCTATGGCAACATTTTCTGTTGTTTTTACTTTTCTACTTATATTTACACCTTTGATGGTAATCGGAACAATTTCTCGGGGAGTAGTCGAAGCATTGAAAATTTCATTGTTGAGTGGAGGAACCATAGCTTTTTTTGTCTCAATTTACTCATTTTTTTATCTTAAGTTGTTGTTAATTAAGAAGATTAAATTGCTTGAAAAGGATTTACTCTTCGCGCTTAGGTATATTTACGTGAAAATAAAGTCTGGGATCCCTCTTTATGACGCCATGGTTGGAGTGGCATACGGCGATTTTGGTGAAGTTTCTAAAGAGTTCAAGAAGACAATAAAAGAAATCTCTGCTGGAATAGATGAAGTTACAGCCCTTGAAAATATGGCTTTAAGGAATCCTTCTCTATACTTTAGGAGAATCATATGGCAGATAACAAATAATTTGCGTGCAGGTGCAGAAATCGCAGACATATTGGAAGGGATTACTTCCACCTTAACAAAAGAGCACAAAATTCTTATAAGGAAGTATGGAGCAGAGTTAAATCCGATTATCCTCATGTATATGATGTTTACGATTGTATTCCCAAGTTTGGGGATTACTGTTATTGTTGTGATGAGTGCATTTTCGGAGCTTGAGGCTCCGCTTTACATTTTTTACTTAATTCCATTTTTTGTTTTTATACTCCAAATATTTTTTATATCAATTATTAGGAATAAGAGGCCTCTTTTGGTGATATAATGAATTTATTAATTGAATTTGGCAAGCTGCTGACGAGAGGAAAGGTAAAGAAAGTAAAGGAAATGCTAACTTATGCAGACATTAAAGTAAACCCATTTTACTTTGTAAGTGTTAACTTTTTGCTAGGAGTTATAATTACTACTATTGCCGGATTGATTGTGTTTAATACTTACGGAGCTTTTTATGCTCTTATATCTGCTGCGTTAACTGTTTTCATTTACTATGCAAGTGTGTTGATGATTTTGTCCCTTCTTGCAGAGCAGAGGGCAAGGTATGTTGAGATGATGTTACCGGATGTACTACTACTTATGGCGTCTAATTTAAGGAGTGGTATTTCTCCAGAGGAAGCATTTTTGCTTAGTGCACGTCCGGAATTTGGTTTTCTTGCAGATAAGATTAAGAAGGCTGGGAAAAAAATAGCAGCAGGTGCTTCATTAGTTGACGCTTTTTCCGAGCTTTCTTATGGAATTGATTCAAAGCTGTTCAAGCAAACCATGAATTTGATAATAGAGGGAATTAATTCTGGTGGTGATTTATCAGTTCTTTTAGAAAGCACTGCAAATGATATAAAGGAAACTGCGTCCATAAGAAAAGAAGTTAGATCTATGATTTTTGTGTATGCATTTTTCATATTCATAGCCGCTTGTTTGATTGCACCCGTCTTATATGCAGTGTCCATCCAGCTTGCAGAAGTTTTATCAAAGCTAAGTCATTCAATTGCAGTTCAATTTGTAACAGAAAAAACACCAACTGTTAAAATTGTACCATCCAGCATCTCCGGAGAGTTTTTAACTAACTTTGCGTACATTAATTTGACAATTGTTTCCGTGTTTGCTTCTTTCATAGTTGCACTAATAAACAAAGGTAATGAGAAATATGGAGTAAAGTATATTCCATTTTTCTTGGGGATTGCACTTGCATTGTTTTATATAGCAAGGCTCGTCCTCTCCGCATTTTTCGGAGGGATAAGGGTTGTGTAATGTTTATATATGAATAAAAATTAGAATAATTGGTGATGTTGATGAGGAAAGGACAATCAGCGTTGGAATATCTTTTAACATACGGTTGGGCAATATTAATAGTGATTATTGTTGGAGCATCGTTGTACGCCCTTGGAGTGTTTAGTCCGGGTCAGTGGACAGGAAAGAGACAAACAGGATTTGCACAGTTCAGGGTTGCAGATTTCTCCCTTAACGAAGATGGAAACTTTTCAATAGCATTCCAGAATCAGCTTGGAAAGACAGTGACACTTAACAATATTTATGTGTATTATAAAAATGTAGAGTGTACACTGACGAATGGAACTACAGCAGGGAATATTGCACCAAATGAGATGTATGTTGCATGGGGTGACTGTGATACAACTTGGGGTGTGACACTTACAGCGAGAACCTCTTACTCATTGGTTGTCGACTTTGACTACACAGACCCAGATTCAGGTATAGACCACCGTGATTCAGGAACATTGTTTGGTGCGGTTGAAGCAACCTAAACTTCTTCCCTTTCTTTTTTTATTAGTTTTATCGTGCCAATTGTTGAGAAGTCAATATCTATTAAGCCATGTTCTCTTAGGATGCGCGCAAACTTTTCAACTTCTGAGAGAGGCATTTTTAGAATTTCAGCGGCTTCTTTTGAGGAGATTTCCTTTTGAGATTCAACTAAATCTAAAAGTTTGTCTATACCTGTTTCCAATACCTCTCTTCCCACAATTTCTTTTTCGGTCGCGCTTTTTTCTATGAACTCAAGAATGTGATCTAACATAATTGTGCCCACAAGTTCATTGTTTTTGTTTACGACAGGTAACTGGTCTATTTCGTAAGAATTCATTATCTTTACGGCTGCCTCTACAGGCGTTGTTTTTTTCACAAACTTGTCAATTTTAATCATAACAGATGAAACGGGCTTTTTTAGTAGCCTTTCAAGTTTTTTTGTATTTTCTTCTAATGTCTCTTCTTTTACATTGACGAAAGAAGAGATGTACTCAATCACTCCCTCCTCGGTGAGTATCCCAACAGGGGTTTTATCTTCCACAACTATGATGCTTCTTAGCTTATATTTAGTGAGCAGCTCTATTGCCTCTAATAGTGGTGTGTTTGATGTTGTTGTTATGGGGTTCCTTAGCATTAAATCCTCTACAATTATTGCCTTGGAGATGTGATTAGTTTTAATTTCTTTTTTTTCAATTCCCCCCTTTAGCTTCTTCGTGAGGTGTTCAATTATGCCCTTAGAAATCTTTTTTTGCTTTTTTTTCACGCTTTTTGCTTTTTTTACTGCTCTTTTCTTTATCTTTTTCTTCTTTGTCGCTTTTTTTGTTGTTTTCCTTTTAGCCATATGTTTTCATAAGGATAAAATGATTAAAATACTTTTAGAAAAATTAATAATCTCTAAGAAGCTAAGTTTTGAGTATGAGAATGAAAACTATCCTCGGAGCCATATTGTTGTTTTTTGTTTTTGGGATTGCACACTCCCTGCAAGCGGATAATGTAATAATCTATCAAAGTATTCCAAATCCTTCCTTACATTTTAAGTTAAACGAGACGGTTTACTTTGTTGTATATAACAATGGTACATCTCCAGTATACATAAGCAATCTTACCCACGAGTGGGAATTCCGCAATGGTGGGTATAAGAGGTATATAGATTATGTTGTCAGTTCATTCATTGGGAATGATGTTGGTGATTACCCTCCAAATGTATATGTTGTTGATGGTAAGTATGTCAAAACAAATTTGAATGCCCCAATTAGGGTTGAACCTGGAAGTTACGTAGAGTGGTACTACACGTTTGTGCCAAAGAACTTCAAGAAGACAATTTATTCTACGATGACAGTCGAATTTAATGATAGCTCAACAAAAAGCAGGGTGGAAACTATATATTCTCAACCCTCTCCCGTCATACAAACAGATTTCAAAATAGACAACTCTGACTTTTCTACAGCAGAGGGTGCAGACGGCAACATCACTGCGAATAACGAATATAATGTTACATTTAGGGTGTCCAATTTTGCTAATTTAGTTTCGGGTCATTATGGAGGATTCCACGGAGTTACAGTGTATAATGGAACAATCTTTATTCAATTCCCACAGGGTGTTAGTGTTAGTCCGGTGTCTGGAAATGTTACTTGTGGAGGCAATTTATGTAATTGTTCTGTAGCATTTGATTTATACACCCCACCACAAATTTGCGTGGTGAATGTGATTTTCCCCTCAGAGGGTGAGTATGTAATTTATGCAAATGCATCTGATAATAGTGCTTTACTTCCACTCATATTCCCTATGAATAGTAAGTCAGAGCTGCTTGTGAAGGTATCTGCAGCCCATTGCCCACCACCAACAATTGTTAATGCATACTTCTCGCCTTCAGAAATTCATTTTGGAGAATACATTAATGTAAATGCTCATGTAATAGGGCCACCGCCAATAGAATCAGTCATTGTTCAAGTTGGTAGTAAAAATATGTCATTGCACTTAGTGAATGGAACTCACTTAGATGGATATTATTTTGTTAGGGTCTATCCGAATAGGGAAGGATATTTACCTGTTAAGGTATATGCTAAGAATAAATGTGGTGCTATTTCTGAGGTTGACTTAGGCACAATACATGTTTCGCCTCCAATTGCACCACCTTCACCTGAAGCATGCAACAATGTTACAACGATTGGATTAGCAAGGCTTCCCGGAATAATTGATGCAGATAAGTTGGCAGCGTTATTAAATACAGATTACTATTGTGTCAAGAATGTTTTAGGTTTGTGGGATTATGATTTTTACTTAGAGGTAAAATATTTAGATGGTACACCCGTCAAGGTTGATAATAAGAATGTATTTTATGGAATTGCTCCTGGCAGAAGCTCTAGTGACGTTATTTATGGGATAGTTGGTACTGGTGTTTCCGCAAGGGACAAGGGTGGGTTAGCTACCCCAACAATTTCTACATCTCCTGGTGTGTTCCCACAAACAGTGCCTAATGAAGGAGGTTATTCAAAGGCAATATTTTTTGATAGGATTGCAGTGTTGAAGACAAATTCATCATACGAGGTAATTAGAATCTCGCTAGGTGTTTGGAAGTGAGGAAGGGAGTAATTTTTACTTTAGATGCAGTACTTGCTCTATCTATATTTATTGCAGCATCGATTGGGTTCTACCAGTTTTTCTCTTCTACTACTACTTTTGGTAGTTCTGGGGCAAATGTGTATAGCTATGTGGACAATTACTTTGGTGCATATGATAATAGCGAAGCAATTTCGAAGATATACAAAAAATATCAATTGGGCAACACCACGGGAGCACTAGACGATTTAAAGTTTTTAGCTGATGAGGTTGGCTACCCCGTAAATGTTGAAGTTTATGTATGGAATGGCACCTCTCTTAATAAAGAGCTTGAAGTGAGGGAGCATTCTTTCGATGAATATTTTGTATTGAGAAGATATCTTGTACTTACGGTTACTGAGGGTTTGGGCTCTCAGAGTGGAAATGTTAGTGTTTCTGCACCATCTTCGCTTGCAGGCAGGAATGTTTCAGTTGTTGTGAACTTTAGCAATCCGACAACTCCGGGAGTGTTTAACTTCACATTGTGGGTTGAGGATTGTGCTGGTAGTCAGGTTAATTGGAATATAACCCCGAAGAGTCAAATCGTCCCAGTTGGTGTGTCAACGAGTGTCGCTTTTAACGTTAGTGTGCCCTCAGATGCGGTTGTGGATGAGTATGTTGCGGTTGCAAGTGTTGAAGAAGTAGGTGGGGGTTTCCAAGAAGAAAGATATGATAACTTTAATGTCTTTAGGTACGGAATGCTTGTTGTGGAGGCGGATTCGAGAAGATGAAGAAGGGAATTTTATCAACAATTTTGGTAATTCAATTGATTTTGTTAGTTCTGATTACCTTTTCTAATTTGCAGGCAAAAAGAGAAACTTTTGTTATAGAGAGTCAATATCAACGCCTTGGCGCGTATAAAATTGCATCCTCTTTTTATGACATAAAGTACGATAAGACATATCTTCTTGAAAAAAATGCCACAAATTCAACTATTTCAGATTATATACATTTTGTTAATAGTACTTATGAGAAAAATTTCTTGCTGGATATCTCCATCAATAGTACTTACTTGGAGATAAAGGATAGCAAGTTGGAAATGGAAAAAGGAGGTAGTATATGAAATCACAAAGTGCCATCGAGTTTATGTCAATTGTGGCTCTCGGTTTAGTACTAATAGGGATTGCTTCCTTTTTTGGGGTGGATTACATCACATCTTACTTTAGTGATATCAATGTAGTTAATGCACAACAAGTTGTTGAGGGGTTAATCTCTTCTATAAATCTTGTTTATGCGCAGGGTGTGGGTGCCACAACAAAAGTTTATGTTACTATACCAAGTAACCTTGATAGGAGTGGAACATACATATATGGGGATGAAGTAACTCTTAGGTTTAGAGATGGAAGTGTTCATGATGTGTATAAAACAACGAAAGTTAATGTTTATGGTTCAATCCCATTAAATCCTGGTAGAGTAACTTTAACTGTGAAAATGACAGAGTATGGTGCAATCGTTTTTGTTAATGATCACACAATTTCAAGTATTGTTGTGGAGGTGTACAATGACTCATCTTATCAAAACCAAGATAATACATTCTCTCCTGGCGAAACTGTTTACTATAGTTTTTATCTTGCAAATGAAAGCTACGATTTCTCAGCAAGTTCTGATGTAAATTTAACGATTTATTATCCAAACGGCACCATAGCTACAACTTCTGTAGTGAGTGTTACAAATGCATATAGTGGGTCTTATGTTGTTGGGAATGCCTTGGGAAGATGGGTAATCTCTGCCATGATCCCCGATTCAAAAGTTATTGGGGCAGCAGTATTTAAAGTTACTTAGATTTATCTTCCCAATCTTCTGTTCCTGGGGAATAAATAAGAGAATTAATTGCAGCTTCTCCTTTTAGTTGCATATCCCTGTTAAGCGCGGCTTGCTCTTCATGGACTTTAAACTCGTAAATCATTACTCCAACACCACCTATAATTATCATTAGAATCATTATTGCAATAAACAAATCCATGGAAATTATTTGCCCTTTCATACTACATAAATCACCCTTTCCGCATTTAAAGTTTTGTAATAGTTATCTGTCGCGACTATTCTAAATTCTCCCTTTTGGTTTGGTTGCCATGTGTCTGTGAATGTGCTGTCAGTTGTTTGGAGTGTATTTGAGTAGATAATGTTGCTACCCTTATCAAAGATTTTGAGGGTAACATTTGTTAAGAAGTCCTCACCACGCATTTCCACTGTTTCTCCTATCGAATAAACATCTTTGTTTGTTGACAATGTGGATAAGTATATTGTTCTGTTTATATTATTAACAGAAAATTTACATGGGGTAAATCTTACTTCACTTACATTTTGGGTTGTTGTAGTGCAAGAGAATATGCCCCCATCCCATTCAACTGTGACAAGAGCTTTATCAGGGGTTGTATAAATTGTATAATTCTTCCCATTTATTCCGTATGGCATTGTTAAGTTAAGCGCAAAATTTTCTCCACCGATAACACCCGAGTCAATTCCAAGGGAAACCCTATAACAGATTTGCTTTCCAATTTCGCTTTCTAACAAGTCTGTTTGGGCGTAGTTACTAAAAACAGATATTGTAATTACATAGATGAATAGGATTATTACGACACCCGTAAGGAATTCTATGCTCATTTGGGACTTCATTAATTTAACAAGTTGTTCTAAGTTTATAAAATCTTCAGGACAAATCGAAAGCTTTATAAATGTTGGCTGCAAATACCAACAATAGTTTGTGGGTGTTAGACACCAACGCGTGATAATATGGAAGAGATATTTAAGCGGATGATGGCGAAACACAGGGGAGAGATACTTTTGATAGAGCGCCAAATGAAGTTGTTTGAAGCATTAACACAGAAGCGCATGGAGCTTATTAGAGCAGTCATGGAAAATCAGCCAAGGTCAATAAGAGAATTGGCAAGCATAGTTGACAGAGATGTTAAAAATGTATTTGAAGACCTAAAGTTATTAAATAAGATGAGGATTATCCAGCTAAGACGCGTTGGTCGTTGTGTTAGACCTGCTGTTAGGAAAAAAATCATAATAATTGACTTGTCGTAGGTGATGGAAATGATTTTGAAAAAGGATGAAGGAAAGGCTATTAAGTTGAAAGTTGCCGAAGCTATGCAGGATGATGTTGGTAAGGGTATTGTTAGGATTGATACTTCAGTTATGAAGAAAATAGGCGTTTCTCCAGGAGATGTTGTTGAGATTACAGGAGAGAAAACAACCGTGGCTATTGTAGATAGAGCGTATCCAGCAGATTTAGGACTCAATATTATTAGAATGGATGGTCTTGCAAGATGGAATGCGAAGGCAGGGATAGGTGAGTTAGTTACAATTAAGAAAGCAAAGTATAAGAGGGCAGTGTCAGTTTCTATTGCTCCTGCTCAAAAGGGGATACGTGTACAAATTCATCCTGAGACAGCAAAGCAAGCTCTTTTAGGAAGAGCGTTAATGAAAGGGGATATAATCACATTAGGTGGTACAAGAAGAAGGAGAAAAACATTTTCTGAAAGTCCATTTGAAGACATATTTAGAATGCTAGAAGAAGATTTTGGAGCAGTTGGGTTTGGAATAGGTGATATTAAGTTTGTTGTTGTTAACACAAATCCAAAAGGACCGGTGATGATAACAGGAGAGACAATCCTTAATGTTTCCCCAGAGCCAGTAGAGCTTATTGAAAAGAAGGTTCCAGAGGTAACATATGAAGACATAGGTGGTCTTGGTGATGCAGTTGCAAAGATAAGAGAGATGGTAGAAATACCTTTGAAGCATCCGGAGTTGTTCGAAAGGCTTGGAGTAGAACCGCCAAAGGGAGTTTTGTTGTATGGTCCTCCAGGTACAGGTAAGACATTGCTTGCAAGGGCAGTTGCAAATGAAAGCGAAGCACACTTCATTTCAATTGCAGGTCCTGAAGTTGTTTCAAAGTGGGTGGGCGAATCGGAGAAGAAACTACGTAGAATATTTGAGGAGGCTGAGAAAAATGCCCCATCTATCATTTTCATAGATGAAATAGACGCAATAGCGCCGAAGAGAGAGAATGTTACGGGAGAAGTTGAAAGAAGGCTTGTGGCCCAGTTGCTTGCAACTATGGATGGCTTGAAAAGCAGGGGAAAAGTAGTTGTTATTGCAGCTACAAATCGCCCTAATGACATTGATCCGGCTTTAAGACGTCCTGGGAGATTTGATAGGGAAATAGAAATAGGAATTCCTGATAGGCAGGGTAGGTTGGAAATACTAAAAATTCATACAAGACATATGCCTCTTTCAAAGGATGTAGATTTAGAAAAAATTGCGGACATAACTCATGGATATGCTGGGGCGGATTTAGCAGCGCTTTGTAAGGAAGCAGCTATGAATGTCTTGCGTAGAATACTTCCAAAGATAAAATTGAAAGAAGGCGAACAGCTTCCACGAGAGGTTTTAGAAAAGTTAGAGGTAAAAGCAGAGGACTTCAAGGCAGCTTTGAAATTAGTTAGACCTTCTGTTATGAGGGAAGTGCTTATTGAAACACCAAACATCAAATGGCAGGATGTAGGTGGACTAGAGGATGTGAAAGAAAAGCTAAAGGAATCTGTAGAATGGCCAATTAAAAATCCAAAGTCGTTTACAAGATTAGGAATTAATCCTCCGAAAGGAATATTGCTTATTGGTCCGCCAGGATGTGGTAAGACACTTTTGGCAAAAGCAGTTGCAAATGAAAGCGAAGCGAACTTTATTTCAGTAAAAGGACCAGAGATATTCAGCAAGTGGGTAGGTGAATCTGAAAAGGCAATTAGGGAAATATTTAGAAGAGCAAGGCAAGCATCGCCTTGTATAATCTTCTTTGATGAGATAGATTCTCTTACCCCAAGGAGAGGTACAAGCATGGGTAGTGATGTTTCAGAGAAGGTTGTAGCTCAGCTGCTAACTGAGATGGATGGGTTAGAAAATCTTTCAGATGTAGTTATAATTGCAGCGACTAACAGACCAGATATGGTTGACCCCGCTTTGTTAAGACCTGGAAGATTTGATAGAATTATACTTGTTCCTCCACCAGATAGGGAAGCAAGGTTGAGGATACTTAAAGTGCACACAAAGAGTATGCCTCTTGCAAAAGATGTAGATTTAGAAAAAATTGCGGATGAAACAGAAGGTTACTCTGGTGCTGATCTTCAGGCAATTTGCAGGGAAGCAGGGATGCAAGCTCTCAGAGAGGACATGAATGCAAAGGAGGTTAAAGCAAAGCACTTTAAGAAGGCCATGGAATTGATAAAACCAAGCTTGACAAAGAAAGATGTTGAGGTTTATGAGAAGTTCCTTGAGCAGTTTAAGAGTGCGAGAGCAGACATAAGTAAAGCATCTTACTTTGGTTAGTTTTTTCTTTTTTTATTAAAAGTTTTTAAGCAAGGCACTTTTGTATTATACTATGCAAGAAGATAAGTTGTATAATATAATCCTATCTGAAGATTTGACATGGGAAGGATTGATTAGAGATATTGTCGCAGGAGAAGGTTTGGATCCATGGGATATAGATATCTCCTTACTAGTTAGAAAATATTTGGAGGCAATAAAACTTATGAAGAAGTTGGACATTCGAGTTTCTGGGAAATTTATTCTTGCTGCAGCTATTCTACTTAAGATGAAAGCAGACTATCTCCTTGCTAAAAGGCAGGAAGAAGTAGAGGAGGAGAAAGAAGAAGAAAAAATAGAAATAGGGGAATATGAACTGCATCCGCATGTGCCACAACCAAAGAAGAGGAAGGTGACAATAGAAGAGCTGATTTCTTCTTTGAGAAAAGCAATTGTTGTGAGCGAAAAAAGGAAGTTTAGACAAAGGCAGAGGGAAGTCAAAATTAAACTAAAATTAAAGAAAATTGATTTGAGTGAAAAAATAGCCTTGCTTTATACACGGATTCTCGACTTCTTTAAAAAATTTAATAAAGATGTAATTAAATTTTCAAGTTTGGTCCCAAGCAAACAGAGGGAAGATATACTTTGGACGTTTATACCATTAATCCATCTTGCAAATAAAGGTAAGGTTAAAATTGAACAAGAAGAAGAGTTTGGTGAGATATATGTCAGAGCAGGATGAGCATGCTAAAAATAAAGCAAAAGTTGAAGCGTTGCTCTTTGCAACTAATGGGCTTACTGTAGATGAAATAGTTAAGAGAACTGGTATTAATAAAAGAGAAGTAAGAAAAATTCTTGATGAGCTTGAATTAGAATATTTAGATGAGTCAAAAGGTGTGCAGGTGGTAAATGAAGGTGAAATTTGGAAGATGTCTGTTAAGCCAGAGCACACCCCGAATGTTAAGGATTTGCTTCCCCCGGAAATGCCGAAGAGTTTAATTAAAACTCTTGCAGTGATTGCCGCAAATAAACCCATTAAGCAATCCACTGTTGTTAAGGTAAGGGGTAATAAGGCGTATGATCACATAAAAAGGTTGGAAAAGATGGGGTTTATCATAACCGAAAAGCATGGGACCACACAACTCATTGACCTGACAGAAAAATTCTTTGAGTATTTCCAGGTTGTTGAATCAGAGTTGAAGGAGAAGGTAAAGCAGCATGTTGGTGAGGAATCAGAAAACTTAAAAGCATAGAGTTTTTTGTATTTTCATATAAAGGAGGTAAGATTATGTTGAAGCTAAGGGAAGTTTCAAAAACATATGGTATTAAGGTTTACACAGACCAAGGAGAATATTTTGGAGACATAGATGAGATAATTATACAAAACAACAAAATCTTTGGTTGGAAAATAAAAGCAACAAGAGGCAGCTACTTAAGCAAAACAATCTCTGGAGCAAAGGGAGTAATTGTTCCACACCAATTAGTTAAAGCTGTTGGAGATATTTTGATTATCTCGAAAGCAGCAATCCCTAGTGAAGCAGAGACAGAAGAAGCAGAGTAAAAAGATATATTTTTAACATTTTGTTTTCTTATTTTCTAAGATGGTTAGCGATTCAAAGTATTTGAATTTTAAGACAACTGCAGATATAAAAGTCCCAGATAAATTAATAGACCAGGTAATAGGACAAGAAGATGCAGTGGATGTTATCAAAAAGGCTGCAAGGCAGAGGAGACATGTTCTTCTAATAGGCGAGCCAGGTACTGGTAAAAGTTTGATAGGACAGGCACTAGCAGAGCTTCTTCCAAAGGAGCGCCTCGTTGATGTTTTATGTTTGCCAAATCCAAAGGATGAAAATAATCCAAAGATAAAAGTTGTACCTGCGGGGATGGGCAGGAAGATAATCGAGCAGACGAGATTAAAAGCGCTAATGCAAATGTCAAATAGAAATAGTTGGTTATTCATTGTGCTTATCTTTGTTGCCATTTTCACTGCGTCCACTGTTTTGGATTGGATAGTTAACAAGGAAACAAGTGACATATTGAAGGCAGCTGATAGAATTTCAGGGACAATGTTTTTGATAGTTATATTCTTGGGCGCCATGATTTTTTATGCGATTTACAAGTTGCAAATGCAAAGGCGTAAGTTAATTGGACCTAAGCTATTAATCGATAATTCTAACTTAACTCATGCGCCCTTTGTTGATGCTACTGGCCTGCATGAGGGGGCGTTTCTTGGAGATGTTTTGCATGACCCTTTCCAGACAGGTGGATTAGGGACACCACCACATGAGAGAGTTATTGCAGGAGCAATCCACAAGGCAAATGGTGGTGTTTTATTTATAGACGAGATTGCAACCCTAAAGCCAGAGATGCAGGTTGAAATTCTAACTGCTATGCAAGAGAAGAAGTATCCTATAACTGGAAGAAGCGAAAGAAGTGCAGGGGCTATGGTTAAAACAGACCCTGTTCCAACAGATTTCATTCTTGTTGCTGCTGGTAACCTTGAAACAGTTAGTCATATTCATCCTGCGCTGAGAAGTAGAATTCGCGGAAGTGGGTATGAAGTGTATATGAAAGATAAAATAAAAGACATGCCCGAGAATGTGGAAAAATTAGCCCGTTTTGTTGCACAGGAAGTAATAAAAGATGGGAAAATACCACACTTCACTAAAGAGGCAGTTTTGGAAATAATTAAGGAAGCAAGAAGGCGCGCTGGAAGGAAAGGATATCTAACTCTAAAGCTAAGAGATTTGGGTGGTCTAATTAGGGTTGCAGGGGATATAGCAAAAGAAGAAGGTAGCAAATATGTTAAGCCCGAACACATAAGGAAAGCAAAAGGTGCTTCAGAAACTTTGGAGCAACAGATTGCGGAAAGGTACATTCATGAAAAGAAAGAATATCAGATAATCAAAGTATCTGGTGCTGAAATTGGAAGAGTAAATGGGCTTGCAGTAATTGGTGGCGCGCTTGGTTCAGGGATTTTGTTGCCTATTGAGGCATCTGTGGTTCCTGCTCTGGAAAGAGAAAGGGGCAAAATTCTTGCAACAGGAAAGCTTGGAGATATCGCTAAGGAAGCAATTACGAATGTTAGCGCGATATTTAAGAAGTACTCCGGTAAGTCATTAAGCAATTATGACATCCATATTCAATTTTTACAGACATATGAAGGTGTAGAGGGAGATTCTGCGTCTGTGTCTGTTGCGACAGCTGTAATTTCTGCGCTCGAAAAGATTCCTGTAAGACAGGATGTTGCAATGACCGGCTCTCTTTCAATTCGTGGAGAAGTTCTTCCTATAGGTGGAGTTAATGCCAAAATAGAAGCAGCGAAGGAAGCCGGAATTAAAGTTGTTTTAATTCCAAAGTCAAATGAAAAGGATGTGCTTGTTGACAAGAAGGGAATAAAAATAATTCCTGTTGAGAACATTGCACAGGTTTTAGAGTATGCTTTGAAGTGGCCAAGAGGTAAGAAAAAAATCCTCTCAAAAATAAAGAGAGCAATTTCAAAGTAAGTGGAAACAATTTTAAATGTGTTTTTTCTCATTCTTTTTATGAATTACAGAGCATTAATGAAGAAGTTTGAGAGCAAAGGCGCAGAGTTTATTGATGTTCGTGTTCTTAATCAAAAGGCAGAAGCAATTGTTACGGAAAATTCTTCTGTTAAATCAATTCAAAGTTTATCCTCAAAACAGATAGGTGTGAGAGTATTTTACAAGGGTGCGTGGGGTTTTGCATACACAAATGACGAAAATAATCTCCACAAGCTGTTTGAAAATGCATTTAGAGCAGCAAAAGTTTCTGCAAGGGATGCAGACAAATTTTCAATTGAAAATGTTCCTGTATCTAAGGCAAAGGTTGAGTTTAAGGGGAAATCTCCATTTGATGTTGATATAGAAGATAAGTTGGCGCTAATGCTCAAACTTTACAATGAATTTAGTCTAAAGGAGCTTAAAAATAAGGGTATAGAAGCTGCGTTTATATTAAGAGAACAAAAGTATGTTAACTCTTTTGGAGCAGATGTTTATGAAGCAAGACCTTATTTTAATTTCCTTATCAATCTGACTGGGAAGAAAAGAGATAAGTTAAGGCAGTCTTTTGAAAGGATAGGTAAAGTGGGAGATTACAAGCTTTTTTTGAAAACAGACTTTTCAAAATTAATAAATGAGTTAGAAGAAAAACTTAAAGTTTCTTTTGTTGCAAAAAAAGCACCAGCTGGTAGACTCCCTCTTGTAGTTGATCCTGTGTTAACTCATGTTTTCTTTCATGAAGCAGTTGGGCACGCAACAGAAGCAGATTCCATAATTGAAAAAAGTTCTGTGTTAGTTGGTAAATTAGGAAAACAGATAGCTCCCGAATTTCTAAATTTGTATGACACTCCAAAGATAAAGCACGAGCATGGCTTTTACATGTTTGATGATGAGGGTGTCAAAGCCCAGAATACACAGCTTATCAAAAATGGGGAGCTTGTCAACTATCTCCACTCTATCGAAACTGCCAGCAAGCTGGGCATGAAACCCACGGGAAATGGCAGGGCACAAAATGCATCTAACTTACAGATTCCAAGAATGAGTAATACTGTTCTCGCGAATGGGGATTATAAATTTGAAGAATTATTTGAAGGAATTAAGTATGGTGTTTATGCAAAAAATTCAATGGGTGGTGTTGTTGAACCAACGACAGGCAACTTCTTGTTTAATGCTAGGGAGGCATACCTTATTGAGAAAGGAGAAATAACAAAGCCGTTGCTTGGTGTTTCTTTTGGAGGAAATATTCTTGAGACACTTATGAAAATAGAGAGAATAGGGAATGATCAAAGACCTTCTTTTGGTGGATGGAGATGTGGCAAAAACGGGCAGATGGTCCCTGTGGGTGGCGCAGCACCACACATAATGATTTCAGAGGCGATGGTTGGTGGAACTAAATAAGATAATTAACTATGGAGAGAAATTTGGGGATGTAACTGTTATCTTAGAAAGAGAAAGGACTTCTGAGTTGATTTATTCAAATAGAAAGGTGCTCCGCTTTGTCGATGGAGAAGAAGTGTCCCTTGGAGTAAGGATTTCAAAAGGTAGGAAATTTGGTTATTCTTCAACAACCGATTTAAACAACTGGAAGGAGGCAGTGTTATCCGCAGCTAAGATAATGAAAGTTTCGAAAGAAATGGAGGTAAACATTCCACTTACGACTCCAAAGAAAACAACAAAGGTGAGTGGTGTTTATTCTCCTGAAGTTAGTTCCATAACACCAAGTAAGTTGTTTGCTTTTGGTGAGGAACTTGTAGGCGCAGTGCATAATGAATTTAATGTGCCAAATGCATCTGTTTCTACTGCAATTCAAGAAACATCTTTTGCCAATTCAAATGGAGTTTATCTCACACATAAGGAAAGTGAATTTTCGTCTTCTATAGAAGTAAGCAATTCAAAAGTGAATGCATACGATTTTCACACATCTCATAATATGTTCAATCCATCTAAGGTGGGTAGGTCTGCATCAAATCTCTTGAAATCGAAAATAGGTGCAAAGAAGATAACACACTTCAAAGGAGATGTGTTATTTGATTATTTTGCAGTTTCTGATTTAATGGAATCCGTAATAATACCTGCTGTTTTGGCAAGCAATGTTCAGTCGAAGCGTAGTAGGTTTGTTGGAAAGTTGGGTGAAAAAATATTTTCTGATGCAATTTCAATCTATGATAATGGGGTGTTGGCGAAGGGATTGTTTTCTTCCCCATTTGATGGGGAGGGTGAAAGACGCCAGAAAACCACAGTTTTTGAAAAAGGCGTTTTAAAGAACTTCTTGTATGACAATTTTTCAGCTAAGAAAGATGGGGTAAAGAGCACTGGCGATTCTGGAGGTATAGATATTTTACCTAATGTGGCACCCACAAATTTTGTTATTAAAAAAAGCAGAATCTCTAAAGAAGATATGATCTCTGAAATAAGAGAAGGGTTGCTTGTGAGAGACCTTATTGGTACTCATTTGATAAACAAGATAACTGGTGACTGCTCTGTTGGAGTGGAGGATGTTTTTTATGTTAAGAATGGTGAAATCAAGTACCCCGTAAAACAAGCAATGATAAGTTTTAATTTGTTCGAGGCATTAAGTAAAGTTAGGTTTGTAGGCAACAAACATCGTCAAGAAGGTAATGTTGTTTCGCCGCCAATTTTGTTTGAAGATGTGCAAGTGATAGGATGAACATTAAGGAGCTCTGCAGGAGAATTTCAATTCAGCATTTTAGAATGTATTCTGGATTTAAGTATGATGAAGAGAAAATTAAAGAGTATCAAAGTGAGCTTGCTGTTAAGTCAAAGCAACTTTTAAAGAAAGTAGAAGATAGGCATTTGAAACTGTGGCTCCTTGGGAATGTGGCTGATTATGCGCAGACAAATTTGTTTTTAAAGCAAATAAAAGTAAGAGCGAAGATAAGACATAAAGGGGTGAGCTATGCTAATTGGAAGATGTGGTTACCCACCTCTAATGAAGAAGAGAGAAAAGAAGTTTTAGATGCATTTGTGAAAAAGGGAGACAAACTTAAGGAAATAATAAAAAAGCGTTTTGAAAAAATAAAAGAAGTTTATTATAAATATAGTGAAGATGTTCTTGGTTCTTATTTGTTTAAAGAAAATCTTTCTGAGGGCATATTCAAGAAAATAGCTGCTCTTGGTCGTAAGCATAAAAGCAAGATAAGTAAAGTTTGGAATGAGCTTGGTGTTTCTAAAGATTATTGGAATGAATATTACTACATTGGTTCAGTTATCTACAGAAATGTGAATTTTAATCTAGAACCTAAGAAGTATGTGAAGGAAATTTACAAGAATATGGGATTTCCATTTAAGAGGATACTAGTTGATGATAAGGATAGAAAGAATAAATTTGGCTTTGCTTATTGTTTCTGGCCGGATCCACCATATGACGTTAGGGTTTCATATAAACCTGTTGGTGGATTTAGGATGTTTGAGACTGCATTTCATGAGTTTGGGCATGCGGCCCACGCAGTTAGTATGGATCCTAAAATTCCATTCTGGAAAAGATACGCTGTCCAAAGCGGGGTTGCAGAAACTTTTTCTGAATTGTTTGAGTCCATCGCTACGAACAAAATTTATTTGAAATCCATAGATGCATATGACAAACAGTTACAGAGTAAGATCGATTTTGCTAATGCAAACTTTTTGACTTTTTATGCAGCTAACTCTCTTGTTAAACTCAAGTACTGGAAAGGAGAGATAAATTTTGATGAAATTGGTAGCACATATTCCTCTTTGGTAAAAAGATTTGTTGGGATTTCTCTTCCAGAAGATTATTGGGTATTCCACCATATTCTTTCTGAGTTTGCAATTTATGCGCCGAGCTATGTTGTAGCGGAGATGCACATGAAGTGGCTTTCAAAGAGATTGACTAGTAAGTTTGGAAGAAAGTGGTGGGAAAGCAAAGAAGCGGGCGAGTACATAAAATCATTTATGTCTCCGGCGTATGATGCAGTTTTCAAGCTCGGAATTAGTTTTTAGAAAATGATAGGGGTATCTCAAATTGAGTTGGGGTATATTGTTGGTTTATTTATTGGGTATGGTTATTCTTATCATTCTGTGCGAGATAGACATTACAGGGTCGAGTTCTGCTTTAATTCTAAACGAGACGTTTGTATTATGAATAGGGCAGCTGGGATTTTAAAGAGATTAGGATTAACTCCATTTGTCGTGAAAGATAAGAGAGTCGATGCGGTATACCTTAGAGTAAATTCTAAATGGTTGTTTGATATAATCAACAAAGAATATAAGCGTTTCACATAAAAATATTCTAAGGACTATAATGAAATATTGTGATGTCCATGATGTGAAATACACTAAGCTGTGGAGTTCTAAATCCCCGTTTGGTATTGTTTGGAGATTAAGAATTTCCACAAGCTTTAAAAATGCAGAACATTATTCCTGTAAAGTAGCCCGGGTTTATCCAGGTAGCGGGGTAGATCCTCGATAAGGTTTTGTTGGGGAACCCATACTAGCCTGGAGTGGTCGCCGGGCTCATAACACCCTTTCCGCTTCGCGCAAAGCGTGTACGGAAAAGGAATTAAGTGGGAGACCCGGAGGTCGGTGGTTCAAATCCACCCCCCGCTATCACTATTTTACCTTCTTCTCGAAGAATTCATCCCATGTAACTGGTCTTCCAACCTTTGATGACATCCTCATCTTTTTCTTTATGAGTTTTTCATATATTTTTTTTGAGATGGTTATGGTTGTTTTCATAATGTATGTAATGTATTTAAAGTATATAAATGTTATACTTTATGGGAAATTGGTGACTTCTCAGCTCGCTTGGGAAAGAAAAATGTTTTTAAATCAAAAGTTACTATAAATAATTACTTAAACAGACCTTCAACTAATGATTTTGGTTGGAGAGTCGGAGGGATGAAAATGGCTGCTAAGAAAAAGAAAACCACAAAGAAGAAGAAAACCACAAAGAAAAAGAAGACAACCAAGAAAAAGACAACCAAGAAAAAGAAAACAACTAAGAAGAAAACAACAAAAAGAAAGAAGAAGTAATTGAGCTTCTTCTTTTTTTCTTTTTATTTTAATGTCATAATTCTTATCAATCCGCCAAAGTTCTTTGAGATGTAATCCATTACTTTTTTGCTTGGTGTTGATTGTGTTATTAAAATCGCTGGCAGCTTTGCTGAGGTTGCTTCTACATATAACTTAGATACATCCCCTTCGCTGATGCTCTTTTTGCTCTTTGATTTCACTAAGAACTTCTGTGGACCTATAGAAGTATTAAGTAAAATTATATAATTTGATTCTGTTCTCCCCACTTCCTCCGAAATTATTTCTGCGCCAATCTTTTGCAGATACTCTGTCACCTTTTTGTCGAATGCGTTCTTGGATATTGTTTTTGTTGTTTTTTTCACTCTTTTTTTTGGAGCTTGTGGTGTTAACTTTATCTCTTTTATCTCTTGCTTTTCTTCTTTTAGTACTTCCTTTACTTCTTTTTCAACTTCTTCTCTAATCTTCTCAGGCTCTAACCTTTCCTTTAATATTTGGTTAAATTCCTCATCTGTTACAGAATAATGTCTCCAGCAGAAGAATTCTTTGTCATCCTTTTTTATTTGGAGGTAATCCACGAAATCCCTTAATTCTGAGAGGAGGACCCTTTCTTGAGGGTATAAATCTTCCCTGAATGCCACTCGCAGTTCTTTTAACCTTGCAAGAGCTTTTTTCTCCAATTCATTTAGTTCTGGGTAAAGCTTGTTTCTAACCTGTTGCTCCTGTCCACTTACATAGTAAAGTGGTGAAGAACCAACCTTCCTGTGCGAGATTTTGATATACCCCTTGTTTATCAAAGTTGAAAGAATTGCAGAGGCGAGAAACGTTTCCATCCCAAGTTCCTTAGCTATGTCAATGGGGAGGGTTGGGCCCCTTCTTTGGATTATTTCTAGGACGCGAGATTCTTTTTCGTTTAACATCAACTATCTATCATCATTACTTCTTTATAAAATCTTAGTGCCTTTTTGACCTGTATTCCTCAATAATCTTCTCAACTATTTCTGCACTCTTTATTGCCTTTTCCACCTCTTCCTTAAGAACGAATTTGATATTATTCTTCTCTTGTATCTTAATCTCTTTTGAATTGATTAGGGTGAAACCATCTTTTGTCAGCTTGTCTGCTAATTTTTTACCTTTTTCGTATATAATTATGTTTATGTGTTGTTTTTTTAGTAGGTGTGCCACACTTTTACTTGGTAATGTTAGGTTTTTAACTAAAATCACATCGCCAAACTCATCTTTAATCTTTTCTGCTTCCTTTTCGCTTAGATTGTTAATCTCCCTAATGATATAGCAGTCATATTTTTTGAGAATCCTTTCTTCTTCATTTTTTCTTTGCAGTTCTTCTCTTAGTTTGGAGATTTCAATTTTCATTTTTAATATCTTTTCTTCTAAAGAAGAAATCACGCTTTTTCTTTTATCAGCAAGTTGGAGGAGCTCTTTATTGGATTTTTTCAGAGAAAGTTTTTCTCTTAGTTCTCTGTTTTTCCCTTTTTCTTTCTTCAGCTCAGTTTTTATTTCGTCTAATTTGTTGCGTAAGTATGTAATCTCTTTTCTTAAGACCGTGGCCTCGTTTTCTTTCTCCAAGTGTTTTACTCTTTTTTTCTTTTGCAGGTTTACCTCCTCGACTTTCTCCTTGAGGGCGTCTTTTATGTTCTTTGCTTCTCTAAACAGCAGTTTCTTTTTGACTTCGTCTCCTTTTTCTTCCTTTCCAATCTTTTTTAAGAAGGAGTCAACTTTTTTGAAGAGAGATTGGTACTTTTTGAATGCGAAAAGTGCTGCCGCACAAGCATCTCTTTGATGGTCGTCTTTAGTTGGTATATCTTCAGTGATTCTTTGTTTTTCTCCGACTTTTAGGTCGTGTGGAGGATGATAGATTTTTGTTTTTAGTTGCATACTTAGTTTTTTGATAAGCTGTGGTGGCACTTCAACATCACATGCGATCACAATTGGCACTCCGACTTCATTTATCCATCCAACTATTTTTTCAAAGCCCATCTTTTTTGAGCTGTATAGTTTTAAGATTTTTCCATCTAGGTCTATTGCACATAATCCTGTTGTTATTCCCGGGTCGACCCCAACAATTATATATTTTTTATTTTTCATATTCCTTCTCAACTATTTCTTTGAGTCTTTTTGCTTTTTTGTCGCCAATCTTTTCAACTTGTTTTAGTTCTTTTACATCTGCATTGACAATATTTTTTATTGATTTAAAATGTTTTAAGAGGTTTTGGGCAATTTCCCTTCCAATTCCTGGGAAGCTTGAAACAATATACTCTTGTAGTAGTTTATCACTAAGTGGCTTCTTTTCTCCCCGTAATGATATAGAAATTTTTTTGTCTAATTGTTCTCTGCTTGCAATCATGAAAAGGAATAGTGCAGTTTCTTCTTCTCCTGTAGTTTGTATGATTGGTATCCTGAAGTCAATCGCGAGAGATGCAATAGCACCTCTTATTGCATTTGGATGGATCATCCTTTCGGTGTATATATCTTCAATTCCTTCAACAATGATAATTGGTTTTTCAAAATTCTCGGAAAGGTTGGAGATCTGGTTGAATAATCTTTTATCGATTATAGATTGTAAAAAATCTTTTACAGTTTTTCTTTCGACACAAACTCTGTCAGATAATATAAAATCCCCAACTTGTAGTTGGCTGCTTTCTATTTTTGCCCCAAGCTCGTAGAGCTTTTTAACTACATTGCTTCTGAGCTCTCGCGTGTCTACAATTATTTTCACTTCAGAATTCCTCGAGTTTTCTTTGTTGTTTTCCATTTTCTTTTATTTCTCCTATTACTTTTTTCATCCTTCTTTCTTTGTGGAATGAGACCCAATAGTATTTTTCATCTATTGTGTCTTTGGTTATGAGTAAGATTACTTTCCCTGGAGCGTGCCTTGCTGTTCTTCCACGCCTTTGTATAGCTCTTAGCGCGCTTGGTATCGGCTCAAAAAAGATTACTTTTTGAACTTCTGGGATGTCTAATCCTTCCTCGCCGATGCTGCTGCTAACTAATACATTGTACACCCCATCTTTGAATTCGCTAAGTATTTTTATTTGTTCTTTTTGGCTCATCCCTTGCTTTTGGCCTATAAACTTTGTTGGATTTAATTCTGGATTTGTTTGTAGAAATTCAATTATCCTGTCAACAGTGTTTCTGTAGTTTGTAAAAACAATTGTCTTCTCATTTGGGGAGATTATATCTAAAAGCTTGCCGAATTTTGGATGTTCAATCCCTTTTGTTTCAAGTTCAAATGTTCTTGCCATTGCCTCTCTGAAGTTTGTGTCATTCATAAGCTGTTTTGTCGCTTTTACTCTGTAATACTGGCCTTTTAGTTTTTCTAAAAATCTTGCGAGCGGTTTTATTCCTTGCGTTTGTAGTAGCTCAAGACAGTGGAGTATTTTTGTGCATGCAGCAACTGTTGAAACATATTTAAAGAAAGCAGGCTCTTTGGTAGCAACCAGTTTTCCCTGGAGTTGCAACATATCTCTTTTTCTGATTTTAGTTATATCTGATGTCTGGATGATGTTTGCATCTTTTAATTCCTTTAGACGTGTTTTTAGAGCTTTTTCAAAGAGTTCCTTAAGTTCCTTCAGGCTTTCAGGGAGGTCGATGAAGATTTTTTCTACACTCATTTTTTCCACATATTGTTTTACATCAGGGGATTTTTCGTCCCTCACTTCGATTTTTTTAATGAAGAGATTGTTGCAGATTTCGTTTATTTTCTCTTTCTCGCTTCCCGGGCTTGCAGTAAGTGCAAGAATGAGTGGTGTTTTCGATTGCTTCATATAATTTTTTGCAAGAAAGACATAATCATAACTCCCGACAGCCCTGTGTGCTTCGTCAAATATGATTAATGATACGTTGTTAAAATTTATTTTTCCACTTATTAAATCATTTGTAATTGTTTGCGGCGTGGCAAATATGAAAGTTGAGTTTTCCCAAAGTTTTTTTCTTTCATCCGGTTTTTTTGCTCCAGTTAATACTGTGAAGTTTCCCTCATCTATATTTTTTTCAAATGTTTTTTTGTGCTGTTCGCATAGGGGCTTTGTTGGTGCAAGAAAAAGGATTTTTGAGCCAGGAATTTTTTTTAGTCTGTGAACTGCGAGCATGAGGGCAATTATTGTTTTCCCGAGCCCAGTGGGAAGAATTACTAATGTGTTTTGTTTTGTAGCTGTAGCAAATATCTTTTCTTGATATATCCGCGGAGTTAGTTTAAGCTTCATTTAACTTCATCTCCGCTATAGTTTCATTATCATCTTTAAATATGAAAGTGGCATTTACCTTTCTTCCATTTAGGATTATGGGTAACCAGTGTTTGTCATCTTGCCACATTTTATCAAATGGGATTTCGTTTATGTGGAACCATTTTGGTAACATTTCCTCGCTTTCTTTTGGGTCCCCATTCCATTCTCTGGCTAAGAATACATGAACTATTTGGTTCCACTCTTTTTTATAAGGGAATATAAATTTCAGTTCACCCACCTTTTCAAGTTTATTTGCCAACACATTTGTTTCTTCATATAATTCTCTTACTGTCGCTTCTTCAATATTTTCTTCATCCTTAATTTTTCCACCAAACCCATTCCACTTCCCTGCACCGAAGCCACGCTTTTTCATACCTAAAAGTATTTTTCCATTTTCAATTATGAAGCAGAGAGTTGCTTGTTTCATTTTATCACCAAGAATTGAGTGCGGGAGGCAGGATTTGAACCTGCGTAGGCATTGCTCGCCAAGTGCCATTGGGCACATCAGCACTAAGCCACACGGTGTCACTCACCCTTTTCCGTGCACGCTTTTTCTAAAAGGGTGCCTTGAGCCGTGCCCGTTTGACCGCTCCGGCACTCCCGCTTACAAAAATCTTTGCCTTTGTATGTTTTTAAGATTTTTCATAGAACTAGGCGGACTTTCTTATATCTTCAAGCTGCGCTCTTATCCTCTCAAATTCCTCTCTTAACTCTTCAAAGGTTTCAAGTTCCTTTTCTGGCTTGGGCGCTACTTCCTTTTGCTTTGGCTTATGGACTTTTTTCTCTTTTGGCGGCTTGGGGAGACTTGTCTCAAGTTGTTTGAATTGCTTTTCTATGTTTCCTAGCTTTGTAAGAAATTCTTTCCTCTTTTTGTTTTTTGCATCACTTAGCTTCTTAATTTCTATCATGATTTTAGAATATCTTGCGAAGTCCTTTGCTAGCTTGGCAAAAGTTACCTTCGCGAGATTTGCATTATCAAGTCGAACATAAGTTTCTTCTTTACTCATTTTTACCACACAAATTAAAATATGTTGTTATTTAAAAAAGCTTTCAACTGGGTCCGCCCGGACTCGAACCGGGGACCTCCACCGCGTGAGGGTGGCGTCATACCATTGTCCAGCCCCTTTCTTTGGTGCAGCTTTCTTTTCCAAAGAAAGATGCACTAGACCACGGACCCTTTAGAAAAGTGAATAGAAAATTAAAATAAAAAGTTTTGGAAAGAACTATTCTTCTGGAGATGTGAATGTTTTCTCCAAGTAACTTAGCAATTTTTCTATCTGCAGTAAAACTTCTGCAGCTTCCTTTATTTTGTCCCTCTCGTTTTCGCTTATTTCATGGATTTCTTCTAGATCTTGCTTTGTTGCTTTTATTTCCTCACCAAGCTCTTTTATTGTGTTCATTACTTCCTTGTATTTGTCAATTCTTATGTAAATGTGTGGTGCACCTTTTACTTTTGGTACTGGGCCAAATTCAGATTTTATTTTCATCTCAACACCAGCAGGTTTTGGCTGTGGTATTGGGAGTGGCTCAGGTGCTTTAAATGGTGGAAGTTCTGTTGGTGGTTCTGGAGGGTGTGGTAACATTGGTGGCTTTGGAAGTTCAGGAAGTTGTGGTAATGTTGGTGGTTTTAACTCCTCTGGAGATCTAAATCCCTTTCCAAAGCTATCTTCCTTTGGTGGTTCGGGTAATGGAGGAAGATTAGGTAGTTCGTCTTCATTAAGCACTTCTGCCTTTTCCTCGGCAGGAAAATCTTTTTCTTTTTTCTTGAAAAACTTGAAAGCCATTTTAACTCACCATAAAAAAGAGAGCAACATGATTTAATAAAGTTTTTTAAAAATTGGCTGCGTTTTAGGATTATGCGGTTGGCAGTTTTTGCTTTAGTTTTGCTGCTCTCAGTTAGTGCAGCTGCTTCTTTGGAGTATAATATCTCCTACCCAGAAGAAGTCGAGATTGGTAAGTGGTTTAAGATTGATGTGTCCTTGAAGTCGGAGGAGCCAGCGAATGTAACGCTGTATTCCTATGTGTATAAGGGGTTTAATTGCGTTGGTCAGGGGTGGATAACAAATAAACAGGAGGTTCGTCTACAACCAGATATTGTGTCACATGTTGTGCTTGAGGATTTGATTAAACACGGCACTGAGGAGGGATACTACAATCTTCGTGTGAAGATAAAGCATGATAATAACACGCTTGTTGAGACATACACTATAAAAGTGGTGGGATCTCAGGAAATAGACACAACATATTTATATATTGGTCTTGTTGTGGTTTCATTAGTTGGGCTTTATTTTGTTATAAGGAAGTGAGAAGATGTTTGTGAAGGATAAGCAAAAGATCCATGTTAGAATGTTTTTTGAGTTGATGGGATGGCCTAAGGAGGCGTTGAATGAGCATCTAAAGAAAATAGTTGACAGGCTAAGGAAAAATGTTAAGGTGTTTGAGGAGCATTATGCTGAGCCGGAGAAGATTGGAGAGAAGATGTTTACATCTCATGTTGAGTTTGAGGCAGAAATTAAGAATTTGAGGGACTTATTTGTGATAACTCTTTCTTTTGGGCCATCTGTGGTGGAGATTATAGACCCTCCAGAAGTGATAATAACCGCAGATGAATTGCAGGACATCCTGGCAGATGTAAGCGCAAAAGTGAGCGCCATGGACAAGGACATCAAGGTTTTAGCAGCGAGGTTAAAGCAGGCAAATGATGTTCTCAAAAAGCTTAAAATTGTGCCTAAAAAGCCAAAAGAAGCCGAAAATGAGAAGATAGAGGAAACTCCAAATTTTACCATTAAGAAGTGACTAACTAGGAAAATTCACAAAGAAAACCTTAAATACCCTTCTATTCATGTTTAAACTTATAAAACCTCGCGCGCGAAGGAGAGATAGCTATCGAATAAAGCAGTAATTCCTCGAGGTTTTGAATTAAAAACCAAAAAATAACCTCAAAGGAGGTAGGTGAAAAAAAATGGAAATGAAAAGGACCATAAAGAAAATTGCGGCTCTTGTTGGTGGAGCTGTAATGGCTGGGGCAACCTTGGCTGGAGCATTTGCAGCTTTGGATGACTTGCCACAACCATTCGTGACAGCTGACGGAGTCTTTGACGCATACGTGGTAGTAGGAACAATGGGCTGGAATCCAAACATAGCATTTACAGCACAAGCAGCAACAGACCTAGCAAAAGATGTTTCAGTAGGTATGGATGTAGCAACAGCCTTTGGACAGGTTTCAACAACAGCAGCTGGAACAACAGGAACAGAAACAGAATTGACAGGTGAAGTTTGGAAGATTGAAAAGTCAGGAGACAAGCTTGAGTTTGACCAGAACATAAATGACTATGGAACAATAACAAGCGACGAAATGAGCACAATGCTTTCAGGAGGTTCAATAACAAATGAGAAGGGGACATTCAGCTATGATGAATACATTGACTTGGCAGACAATGCAAATGTAACCTTTGCAGTAGACCCAGATGACGACACAGATACACCAGCTTGGTATATGAAGTTTGCATCAGCAAGTCCAGCATATACATATAAGTTGTCGTTTTCAAACGCATTAGAGTCAGATTATGACACATCTGCACCAACTAAGCACCTCGAAGACATTGAGATGAAAACAATAAAGATATTGGGTAAGGACTACACAATCACAAAGGCAATAACAGATGGTACAAAAAGTGTCGAGTTAACCTTGATGAGTGGAGCAGTTGAATCAACACAAAATGAATACACAACACAAACGTACACAGTAAATGGTAAGACATACGAAGTAGAAGTTGTCTCAATTGGTCAATCAGCATCTACAGGTGGACTTGTAGCTAACTTGAACATAAATGGAGAAGCGTTGAGAGACTTGCAAGTAAACGATGTCAAAACACTTTCAGATGGAACAACAATAGGAATCAAGTACTTGCTTGAGAACGAAGGTAGCGAAGCACAAGGTGCAGACCAAGTAACCTTCTACATTGGTGCAGACAAGATTGTATTGTCTGACTCAGATGTAGAAAATGCTGACTTTGGTGGAACAGAATATAAAGTTGGAGAAAGTGACGTAGACAATACAGATGTGAAAATAACAGGGGACATTGATAGTGGTGTAGCAAAGATTAGCTCGATCGAAGTTAAATACACACCAGACGATGACTTGTACATCCCAGTAGATGGCAAGTTATCAGACAAGCTCGAAGATGCAAATGCATTATTCACAAAGACATTTGACTATCAATTTACAGGCTTGTCAACAGAAAACACAGAGACAATAAAGATATACAAGAGCAACGACGATGAATACAAGTTGAAATACACAGCAAAAGATGGAGAGACATTTGACGGAGAACTATTTGTGTATAACGACAGTGATACGGATGGTGAGGAAACAACAGATGTGTACCTTGGATATATCTCGGGAGGTACATATTATCCATTCCACATAGATGAAACAGATAACATTGGGGATGAAGAATTGTTTGTAGTAACAGCGGGAGATTACTCACACATCTTCCAATTCAAGGACCTAGATACAGGGGATGAGATAATTAAGTTGAAGGATTTAAACAGTGGAGAAACAATGGAAATATCATATGATGTAGCGAATACACCTGACGCAACATTGTATTTCCATGGATATGCAATTGGTATAAATGTAAATACAGGTGCGGGAACGATTACAGTTGATATGAACAACAGTGGTACAATTGGAGATAATACAGATGTCCACATCCTTACTGGATATGGTGCAACAATAGACTTCGATGGTTTCGGTGCAGCAGCAGATGATAGTGATGTTGTAAAGATAATTACAGAAGAGCACGAAGATGGGGCTACAACAGACACTGTTGCGTTAGCATTTACACGGAATAACGTGAGTCATTATGTGGATGTAGATTATAGCTCTGGTCTAGATCTTGGTCCATACACAATTGGCGACAGCAACAAAGAAGAAGGCTATACTACCTATGGATTACACTTATTGAATGACTACACAAACGACCAAAACACAATAACAATTGACTACCCAGACAACCAAGTATTTGCAAATGTCTATGTAACTGGAGAAAAAGTTTCAACAACAACCACCACAACAGGACCTGTAACCGTCAACTATGTTGATGTAACAGGCGGAATATCAAGAGTAGACACAGACTTCGACACAACAACACCAGACAAGAACGTAATCTTGATTGGTGGACCAAGTGTCAACAAGTTGGTCTACAACTTGGCAGAAGCAGGTCTTACAGACAAAGCAGCTGACTATGCACCTGACACTGCAATTGTCCAATTGATAGAGGACGCATATGGAACAAATGACGCATTGATCATAGCAGGTTATGCAGCAAAGGACACACAACTTGCAGGTAAAGTTGTCTCAGCAAGATTGCTTCAAGGACAATTTGCAGACAAATTGACAGGTGACAAAGTAGTCATTAACACAGCTGCAGGCACACTTAGTGGTGTAGAATTCGAGTAATTAGAAAGGTAATCCTTTCTTTTTTCTTTTATATTTTTGAAAACATTTTTAAACTAACTTCTTTTATGAATTTTCATGAAACATTCCACAGCTATCATTATCTTCATGGCAGTTTTGATACTCTCTTCTATTGCTTTATATCAGGTATTCCATACCTTGAAGGTAGAAAGAAGAACGGAGCAATTCAACAGGGTTTGCCAAATGTTAACTGATGAGCTAAATAGGCAAGTAAATGAGACAAGCAAATGTAGGAGTTACTATTGTTATTACGCACCTTATGCTGCGCCAGATTCCCTTCAAGGTAAAGCAACAACTCTTTGCGTGTGTGATTGTAAGTTAGAAAATGACACAGTTATAACAGTTCAGGTGCTCACACCAACATAATTAACAGATAGTTAAGTTATTATTGTAATTACATGTTATTTCTTTTAATTCGTCTAAATCTGTAAATCCATTATGCACTTCACCATTGATTACAAGAGCTGGATATTCTTCTATTCCATATGCATCTTTTAGAAGGCTCACTATCTCTAATGAGATATCTCCATCAATTGCAAATACTAGAAATTCATCTTTGAGCTTTTCTTTTAGGTATGTTAAAACGATACCTTGTTCTTGACATCTATCGCAGTTGTTATTTGAATAGAAGTATAATACTGTTGTGTAATTTTCACCACAGGTTCTTTTTATTTTTTCCACCATGAGCCAATCTTTTATTAAAATGGATGTGTATCTCTTTTTCATCTCATAGAAACTTTTCTCACTTATTTTCTTGGAATTCTCATACATGGAAACTTCCCTTCCAAGGTTATCTGCCTGCTCACTTAATCTTGAGGCTTCATGTGACAAGAATTTACAAGATATATTTTGGTTCATGGTGTTGAAGAAAAGGAATTGAAGGTCGGCGTTTTGTATGTTCTCATCTAACCTTGAAATCGTTAACTCTAATTCGCTTACCTTTTGGCTACCTATGAGCATTCCAAACATTAGCCCGGATACAAAAATTAAAGTTGTTACAATCCCGACTTTCAAAAATATGTTCATCTTTTACCACAACCTATATTTTAGCTTGCTGCGTGCAACGATGTATCCAAGGGTTGATATCCAAAATACTCCAACGAGTATGCTGTAAAACAATAAATATGTGATATAGTGGGGGTATTTATGTGTTACTTCTGCTTTTTCTTTCGACATTTTTAATCCAAGATAGATTACATATATGCCAATGAAGGATAGTACAAATGCAAACCATGTTAAATATGTTGGCTGAAATACAAGGGTTCTTTTGATGATGCTTATAAGCACATCTAAATCCAGTCCAATTATGGATAAAATAGTTAAATCGAACACCGCTTTAGTCACTACAGATTTAATTAAAATTGCAATGGAATATAATATAATCCCTACCCAGACAATTGATAAAGGAAGCATAAATATTCCTAACATTCCCGCTTTTGGATTAAATAACATGTGTCTGTAAAGCTTAACGTTATCATAAAATCCAGTGTACCATCTAATGCGTTGTTTTAGCAGGCCTATGAATTTACTTGGAGCAATTGTATCTACAAATGCATTTAGGCTGTTTTTGATTTTATACCCATTATCCAAAAGGCGAAATGCAATTTCCATATCCTCGGTTAGGTTGTTTTCATCGAACCCTCCAATTTTCTTGATTGTTTCTGTTCTATACATACTTCCTGGCCCTGGAACGACATACAAACAATCTATAAGGGATGATAACTTTCTTAGATATATTGCAAATATGTATTCTACCCATTGAATTTTTTGGACAATTGTCTTAGGGTTAAATACCTTCATGCTGCTTGTGACTGCCCCAATTTTTGGGTCCTCAAAGTAGCCAACCATGTGTTCTAATGCGTCTTTGTGGAAGAATGAATCTGCATCTAAACAACAAAACAGTTCGCCTTTAATGTGTTTCAAGGCTTCATTCATTCCTGCAGCTTTTCCTTTTTTTGGGGTATAAACTAGTTTAACGTTTTTGTTTTCATTTGCCAGTTTTTCACATAGTTTGTAGGCATCTGTTTTTGGACCATTCCATGACAATATTATCTCTTTTTTTGGATAACTCAAGCTTAATGCAGATGAGATTGCCTTCTTGATTACTTCTTTTTTATCCCCTTTATATACTGGAATTACTATGCTTACAAGAGGGAATCGTTTCGGCTTTGGGTCTTCACTTAAGCTTTTCTTCTTTTCAAAATACAATAGAAGCCAGAATATGCTAGAGTAAAGCATAAAATAAATTAATACAAGTAGTGAAATTGAACTTAAATCCATAGTTATAACCTATAAATAATGAATTTTAAAGCTTTACTTTGTATACCTTGTAAATTTGACACTTGTCAGTTATCCCTTTTACAACTTCTAGATTAGGGTTGTTGTCGAAGAAAGAGAAGTTTTGTGCATATGGTGGCCACTCCCCTTTGCTTGAAGTAATTACATAAGTTATGTTTCCTTCACGTAGGAAGCTATCGAACTCATTTAAATCTGCTGGCATTGCCCTTACCTTTACATTTCCATAGTATGCTGTTAGTGGCCAATATGTAGATGCAACAACACCGTCTAAGTCTTTTGATGCATTTATTATTCCATCGCAAGATGGGAATTGGAGTTGTAGCGAGGCTGCAGCCGTTAGCACAATTATTGCTCCAATAATGGGAATCCATTTCTTGATGTCTATTTTTTCTATGAAGTAGGATGAGAATATGACAATTAAGGGTATTGCTGGTAAGATATATCTCTCTTCCTTATGACCTGAAACTGTTAAAAATCCAATAAACATGATTAAGAAAATTAGCAGCAGTTGGAACTTTTGTTTTTTGAAAAACTGGAGGGAATACACTCCTCCAGCGATAATTATTATTGAAACAAAGGAAGCATAGTTTGGAAGTGTTGTAAGATAAAAATAAATTGGTTGGTGTGTTGGACCTTGCCATCTTATTCCTTCTTTAAACGAGTGCATTGGATCTCCGAATGTTGAATAGTTGTATATCAGCCATGGAGATATAGTTAACAAAAATATTGTAGCGTACAAAAATATCTTCTTTAAGTTGAGTTTTTTGTTAAGTAGGAGGAACAACATAATTGCTGGAAATAAAATTCCAAGAGGATACCTTGTTAAGAATGCCAGACCACTTGTGAATATTGAAATGTAAATCATTTTTTCATTTTTTAATCCTTTCCACAAAAAGTAAAGGGAGGCTAAAAGAAATACTGATGATGGAATTTCGGTGTAAATCATGGGACTCCAGAATACATGGATAGGGATTACTGATAGGATAGTTGCAGATAAAAACGCCGTCTTTTTGCCAAAAAGTTCTTTCGCAAGCAAATATGTTAGCATTATGGAAGCTATTGCGAATGTGATTGATACAATTCTAAATGCAGTTTCGTTGTTAATTCCAATCTTAAATAAGAATGAAAGTAAAAATGGAAGGAAGGGTGCTCTAAGAGATTCCCAAAATATTTTTTGACCTGCGAACCATTTTGCATTCATTAGATATACTGCTGCATCCCACATAAGCACTTTTGTTTTTAGGAGTAAGGGTATTCTACTAAGTGCAGCAATTAATATAACTATTGGAAACTCTTTGTTAAATTTCATTTTCCTGCCTTTATTCTAAGTAATTCTAAAAACATTTTTAGGCTGTCTTTAACAGGATTTATCTTTGTGTTTATATCTTCCCATTCTACTGGGACTTCTTTTATTTTGTATTTATTTTTTGCAAGGTAAAGCAGTTCTACATCAAATGCATATCCCCTTGTTTTCATCTTGCTTAGTAAATCTTTTAGTGCTTCTCTCTTAAATGCTTTAAATCCGCATTGAGTGTCTCTTAAATTTAATCCAAGGAGTATTTTTGTTAGAAGATTGAATCCCCATGATAAGATCTTTCGTTTTATGGTTTTACGTTTCCTGCGGGAGCCGATAGCAATATCATATTTTGGTATCCATTTTGCTAAGCTTCTAATGCTTGCTTTTTGATGCCAATAGTCTGCGTCAACGAATACAATTACATCTCCTTTTGATGCTTTGAATCCTTCTTTTATTGCTCCACCTTTTCCAAGGCGGTGTTTGAATGTTAGCACCTTAACTTTTTTGTATTTTTTTGCGATTTCACCTGTTTTGTCATTTCCATCAACTACAACGATTATTTCCTCAACTTTTTCTTTTAGCAGCTTCTCTATTGTTTTTCCAATTTGCTTTTCTTCATTATATGCTGGAACTATAACTGAAATCATATTTTAACACCAATATATCCCAAGATTGTTGTTGCGTATGCACCTTTTTTAAGAGTGAATTGTAGTTTCACCTCTTTGTTTTTTACATTAAGTATCTTTAAATTTTCCACTTTTATCCATGCGTCTCTTTTATCTCCTTTTTCAGCGAGTTCAGGCATTCTCTTAAGTTTAAAGTGTTCCAATTTTATGTTTTCTTCCTTTAGTATTTTTTTAATGATTTCACCAGTTTCTCCTTCTAATTTTGTTTCATATCCAACTAAAGGTATCTCTTTGACAGTTATGTCTCTGTTTATTAATTCTTCAAGAGTTCTGTTAAAGATGTACGATTGAAATGAATGGATAAACATTCTTCGCAGATTTTTGGGGAGTTGCCTTATTGCATTTGCATAATCTTTTGGATATTTCACAAGATAATTTAGGACTGCAGCTTCTACGCCTAGGTTTTTCGGCCACACTTTTAGTATCTCTCTCCATTTCCCCCAGTTTTTGGCGGCAAATTCTCTCGCGTTTGTTGATTTTTCATCCTCGTCTCCCCTTGAGGTAATTAAAATCATTGCTGCGCCTTCAAAGTTGCCTAGAAGAAGCTGCTTACCAATTAGGTGGTTTATTCTTCTTTGAATGCCAAACCTTTGTGGTCCAAAGAAGTTTGGAATGTCCTTTTCAAGTATCTTTTTTACTTTCCCAAGCTCTTTCACATTTGCATTTCTTATTGTGATTGTGAATCTGTTCCCATATAAATCTCCAAGTGTGATTCGCTTGTTGCTATAGTTGAAATCTTTTATGGTGATATCTTTTATTTTTATCTTTTTTAGTTGCTCAATTGTTGCATTCCACACACTAATTCTCTGGGCAGTAATTGCTCTTCTGTCTTTTGTTCCTGCAAATCCAAATCTTTTCCTACTCACTCTTAATCTCTTAGATAACTCTGATACGGCGCGGAGGGTAGTCCAATTCTTTTTTACAAGGGTAAAGTGTAGGTGTTCCCTTCTTTCTTTTGGGACTAAATCTTTTAATATTTCCACAAAATTGTAGCCAATTGTGCATATTTTTCCGTCTGGCGTTATTTCTTCTACTATAAAATCCTCAGGATACTTTTTTATTTCTCCGCCAAGTTTTGCTCTTGCGAAGTTTTTTATACCATCCATTTCCATTAATATTTTAATGAAGGTTAAAGTTTTAAGGCTTGGCCATAGGAAGAAAAGGGACTTAAGGCTGACGACACATGTTTGTTTGACTGCAAGGGCGCTCGGGGCAGATGAAGTAATCTTAAGTGGCGAAGAAGATTCATCTGTCTTGACATCTGTGAGAGATGTTGCAGAAAGGTGGGGTGGAAAGTTTAAAGTTTCCTACGAAAAAAATTGGAGAAAGGTGTTAATGGATTATAAGTTAAAAGGGTATAAAATTGTTCATCTCACTATGTATGGAATTCCAATTCAAAAAAAGATAAAGACAATAAAGAAGTGTGGAAAGCTACTTGTTGTTGTTGGGAGCGAGAAAGTTCCTGGGGAAGTGTATAGTGTTGCAGATTACAATATTGCTGTGACCAATCAGCCACACTCCGAAGTTGCCGCTCTTGCCGTATTTTTGCATGAGTTGTTTGGCGGAAAGGAATTAAATAAGCAATTTAGGAATGCAAAGTTAAAAATTGTGCCAAAGGAAAGGGGTAAGGAAGTTCTTCGGAAGTAATAAAAACAATTCGTTTCTTTTAAAAGTGGGGTGATATCATGCCAAGGCAGTTGTTGAAAGGAGTTATGGCAGGAATTCTTGCCGGTATTGTATTGGGGATTTCTTTCATAGTTTTGGGATATTTGTTTAATCCATTGTTTTTGACGGAAGGGATGTCATTTACAGGAACAGCGTTTGTTTTGACAGCCATGGTTGCAGGGATTTTATATGGAATGTTGTTTGGCGGGGCATATCGTATTGTGTACCATTCATTGCCACACACATTTAGGGGGATGTATTATGGACTATTCATCTGGGCAGTATCTGGCGTTGTTTCAATTGTGGATTCAATAATCTTTATGAGGGCATCAATTGCAGGCTCAGCACTTTACCTAGTGATGACATTTATTGCATACATAATATTTGGATTTGCATTAGAATACTTGTACGAGTTTGCAAACTTTTAATCTATTTCTTTTATTTTACTTTTTCCCATTTCTTTTGTGACTTCAAACTTAAAATCAGCAGCATTTTTCAATTCTTCTTCGTGCGTAACTATGATTATTTGTGGGATTGTTTTTATATTTCGTAGCGCTTCTGGAAGTGCCTTTACGTCCTCTTGATCAAATCCTGTTGTTGGCTCATCAAGAATTAATATCTCACTTGGTCTTATGTCGGAAATTTGTGCGGCTATGTCTGCAAGAGCAAGACGATACGCCAACGCCACGCTTGTTTTTTCACCACCAGATAAGCTGCTGATTGGAACTTCTTCCCCATTTGAATCATATGCAATTGGCTCATAATCTTCTTTGATATCTACAGAGTATTCTTCCTCATATTTTCTTATTTCCTCAAACTTTCTTTGGAATTCCTGCCTGAAATCTTCAAGGAAGTTTCTTCTTACCACATTTCTTATGTTGCGAATGTCTTCCCTCATTCTCGAAAGCAAGGTTATTACGTATTCCAACTTTTCTGCTCTCTCTTTGCCTTTTTCTAAGGTTTCAATTTCTTTTTCCTTGTTCATTAACTCTCTTGCTTTTTCTTGTAACTCTTCTTTTCTTAGGGTATGCTCCCTAGATAATGATTGAATTTGTGACACGATTTCTGTTTCGGTTTCCTTTTTTTCTTTTAGTTTCTTTTCTAAGTCTTCAAGTTTTGAGGAGTCAAACTCAAAGGATGTCATTTTTGAGTTTAAATCTACAATCTCTTCATTATTTTTTGTTAATTTTTCTGTGTATACTTTTAATTTTTCATTTATTAATTCAATTTTTTCTTTTACTTCTCTGATTTCTTTTGAATGTTCGACTTTTGGCAGAATTTCTTCTAGT
>JAGGYW010000012.1 GCA_021162365.1 Nanobdellota archaeon | reverse complement strand
CTATCTATAGGTACGGGATAGCTTTTATAATCGAGGGTGTCCCCATTGTATCGCATTATGGCTGTTATTTTGGGTGTTTTTTCGCGTAAAAGCTCAATGGATTTTGCCGCGTGATGAACAGGTATATAAATCGTTAAAAATAGAAGAATTATAAGTATTGCAGCTACTACTATAATGTATTTAATCACCGACGGCATTGCATTAGGATTTTTTATTTACGAACTTATTGGGAAGATAACATCATCAGCCGATACATTCAAAGAGTTTGAAGTGGGCTATTTGTGATTTATCTATTTCTTATTTTGCCCACGAGTTTTGGGTCTTTAAATTGTTCTGTTAATATGTTTGATAGTATGAGGTTTTGGGGATGTGTGAAGTTAGAAAGGTTTGAATAAGTGTAAGCGAACCGCATATTCGCTTATTGTCCGAATGCAATGGAATTGAGCAACCCGAAGGATTGCAAAAGTCCCGAACTCAGTCATTTTCCTCCCTTAATTACCCCAACTCATTCATCAAGTTGCTTCTTCCAGTAAAATTCAGCCTTTCAATCGTAATTATCTGACGCATCATCTTTCTTTCAAAACACCTCAAACAATCAATATTGACTGTCCTTATATTGCCTCCAAGTTAATGAGAGAAGTCAATAAATTTTAAGAACGGTCAATAACTCTATGATTGGGTACATATTTCCGAACTTTTCTTTCCGTTATGCTTTTTTCATGCAAACAGGTATTTGCAGTTGTAGAGAGATGGTTATGTCTTCAACTAAAAACAGTTACTGCGCAATGATGTATTCTGCATTTTTGCTCGATATGGGAAAAATGTTGCATTCAATAAGTGTGCAACAATCTTACCAGGTGCTATCATTTTTCTGTTAGAGTACAACATTTTCTGTTAAGATATACCGTGTTCCCCGGCCCTTGCCTTCTCTTTGTAACAATCCCAAACTCAGCCATTGCTCTAATAGACGATGTGCCTGGAATCTTGAAATGTTGAGCACCTTTTGGAGGTCCTGATTTTTGATATATCCTTTGTCATGAATTACAGGCAACAGCCTTCGTAAATCTTCAGGAATGAATATTCTGCCCCTTGCTGAAGGTTCTATCAACTCATAAATCCTCCCTCCCTTCCTGGTAAGTCTTATGATTCCTTTGCGTATCAGGTCTTTAATGTCTTTTGAGGCAGCATAGATGTCCACTCCTACCAGTTTCTGATATGCATGGCTGGTGAATTTTCCGTCGTGCGCATGTGCATAAGCCAGAAGACGCTTCTGATTGGGTGTAAGGTCGTATTTTTCAAATTGTTTCAACCATTTGATAGTTTCAGGGGGATAAATAGGTGTATTTCTCAAAATTACTTTGAAGATACTTCCAGCCTCCAGAAGAAATTCTGGCGGTTTCAAGCCTTCTTTTTCCATAACCTCGTGCATTCGAGGGATGCCTTCTCCCAGCTCTCGCATAAATCCCCATTCAGTTAGCACTCTGACAATACGGGGATTGCGTGAAGCATGTATTCGCTCACAGCGTTTTAGGCGCTCCAGTGTGACAGGTTCAACTAATTGCCCGGGACTTCGGATCTCCATTCGGTCGTCAAACAACCAGACCTCTATGGGGGTCCCTTCCAGAGCATAATCTCTGTGGGCTACAGCATTGATTATAGCTTCCTGCCATGCGAAGGTTGAAGGTTGGATATTCGAAACGCTCTTCAAAGAACAGGTCCACAAGGCGTTGTCGTTCACGGATATGTGGGCGAATCGTTTCGAAAGCCTTTTCTATCAATACCGGTATAGGTCCCTCGATTCTTTCCCGTTTAGTCACATTAAATTCTGCACCAAACTTTCTTTCTGTGCCTTCCCATTTGACGAAATCAATGTAGCACGCTGGATGCCAACGCAGCGGGTCTTTTGCAAAAAGTAGGATAGCGGCCAGAGATAACACGAGGTGTCCGTTTCGCTTTTCTGCAAGTCGGAAACGGAGAAAAATTTCCTCATCTGTTAGAGAAAGTCCGATTTTCCTTCGAAAGGCATTTAGAACTTCCAAGTCCATATCCTCTATGGAGGCGTCCAGAATGAGGCGAGATTCTGTTATTCTTTTTCGCCTACCTGCTTTGATTGCTGCGATATCCGATGCAGGAAACGGCATATTTTTATCGCCGATCCGCATAAGGTATCGCCCATCGCTTAACTGATGAACATCAGGACTCCAATCCACTTCAAACACAAGGATTTTAAAACCATCCAGTTCAACCCATTGGTAACGGGCTTTTAAAGGCGGTTTCACGAGCCTTTTGGGTGCTTCAAAGATAACCTGTAATCTGTCCTCAGGATAATCCACCCCTGTTGGTGTTCCATTATCTTCAATACCAAGAGCCAGAGTTCCTCCATCGGCGTTTGCCATAGCCGAAAGGGTTTCTACAACATCCTTGGCTACTTCTTTGACTCTTCTCAGTTTCAGCCTTCCCCCTGTCCGGTCATAACATGACTTGCGCTCAAAAAACTGCCCTTCTTCGTGTGTTTTCAGCCAATCCCAATTTTGATGCTTAGTCTTTTCAGTCATATCTCTTCTCTCAGCACTCTCTATATCTCCGTGTGAAACTTCATCATTTGTCGAAAATCTGACGCATTACCTCTCCTTCAAAATGTAATAAGTTCCTTTACCTTTACCTTTTCTTTTTATGAGTCCAAGGTCAAGCAGATTGTTTAACCATCTGTTTACCGTATCCCTACTCACACCATATCTCCTCTGTAGGTAGGAACTTGTGATTTTTTTCTCTTCTTTTAAGACTTGTATTATTTCCTTATCTCTTTCGGAAAGACCGAGGGCATCAAGATACTCAGGAGTTAGCTTTGACTTTCGGATTACAACAACTATGTTATTGGACTTTACTTCAAATTCAGGTTCTGGAAGCCCCCAATCTTTGCACCAATTTATTATTTTGCTTGTGTCTGTTCCAACCTCTTCCATATAGCCAATCCAGAAGAAAATCCTTGCAATTAGTGGGTTAAACGGTTCTGATGTGTGTTCTTTCTTTAATGTTTCAGTGTTCCAGCCTTCAGGTAATCGTCCAGGATTCCAGATTTCAATTCTATCATCGAAAATTCTTACCTGTATTTTAGAGGGAACCCGGTAATCTCTATGCACAATTGCATTTACTATGGCTTCCCTCAACGCCTTTGGTGGATATTCCCATTTTTCCTGTCTTTCAATTTTTCCTTCTTCTATCCATGCCCGTAAGGAAATATTGTTGAAAATGAATCTTTTAACTTCCTCAACCTCTGAAAGTAAATCCGTTTATATCTCTTTGAAATCAAGCATTTCACTTGCAACATCTGTCCCTTTGAAACGAATACATTTTATACTTGCCTGAGGAAAATATTCCTGTGGATTTTTACCAAATAGCAATATTCCTGCGTTGCATAAGAGATTGCCCTTTAACAATCTTAACTTTTTCAAAATGCTTAGTGCATCGTCCTCCTCATCAATCGCCAGATTTCTTCTTCCCTTAGCTTTCTTTACAAAAGCTTTAACTTTGTTTTCGTCAATATCTTCAATTCTTGCTTCTTCCAAGATTTGGCCATCAAAATATATTTTCTTTTTATGAATTTCCAAGATGCGTCTTGTGTATTCATCTTTGCTCATTCTTGTAGTGGTTTTACCCACTCTTTTAAAAGGTCTTCCAAAGGCAAGAACAACATCGTAAGGGAATTTTTCAACTTTGATTAGTATAAGGTCTTTGTTTTCAAATGTGGCTGTGGTTATCTCGGGATAAATCTTAGGATCTGTGTTTGTCAAAATTTTATTTGTCAAATCCTCTATAGTATTTTTTCCTATTTTAGCACCATGTATTCTTTTGCTGTCGTCCACGCCAACGACAATTGTTCCTCCCTTTGTGTTGGAAAATGCAGAAATAGTTTCCACTATCTCCTTCCACGCTGAAAGTGACTTTTTAAACTCAATGGTATCTGATTCGCCTTTTGAGATTAGTTCTTTTAAGTTCATACTTTTCCCTAAATTGCCTTAGCCTAACCATTGGATTTTATTTCCTTAATCCATCTCTGCACTTCATTATCTTCCTCTAAGTTCTTAAATTGGTCGTTAAATGCTCTGATTGGTTCTCTATTTGGGTAATATCTATTATATTTCGTGCAATTTTATCATTATACTTTCTAAAGCAGAGTTCGGAATTTCGACTGACTCGTCCACATTCGAACCTCTCAGTTATACTGATGATTTTTAGTAAAATACAAACTGTTTGTTTATACAACTATCCACATAATCATCAAGATTTCGAAATAATTTACAGAAAATAAAAAATCAGCACTACTTTCAAAACTCTTTCTATGCGAACTTTGAGTTCTCAGAAATTTCGAACATTGCACTTGTCAATATGATAGCTAACAAGGATGATAAATTTAATAACTAAAACATCGGGTTATTTCTCAATTTGGCGCTCACTCTTTTTCAATCCTTAACTTTCGCTCTTTGAAAATCTTTATTAGCTGTCTTCGTCCTGCGCTTCTTATTTCCGCCTTCGTTAGC
>JAGGYW010000018.1 GCA_021162365.1 Nanobdellota archaeon | reverse complement strand
ACATTATATATCAACTCATTAGAATGCATGACAATACTTGTTTCTGCGAATTTGTATTCGTTTCCAGCATAATTAAAAACAGACAAAGGATATGTTTCTAGCACCTGGACGTTGTTTTCTTCCATTTTAACTTAACACTTTTATCCAGACAACACCTATGAGGATAATTATTGCAATTAAGGAAAGTAAGAGAAAAATTGCAACTTGTGGTGTCAAACCCTTTTTCATTTTATTGCACCCACTTTGTTTAATGCCCTTCTTATTGCTTCCCTTAATTCTTCCTTCTTTAGCTGTTCTTCAAGTGATTTTAATGTGTCTGTCAGTTCCTTGTTCTGCTCTGCCAACACATGTAGCTCATCGCCACTTCCCTTAACATGTTTCTTTGGCGTCTTTTCTATAATTTCAATAAGTTTTGTCAAATAAATCATAAGTTCAGCAACCTTTTCCTGCAGCTCAACATTGATTTCTATTGACTTTTCAACTTTCTTTGAGAGCTCTTTCAACTCTCTCTCAATTTTCTTTAAAGAAGCATCTTCATCTCCAATTTCTTCCAATTCCTTCTTTATTTTATTAAGTGTGGATGCTGGGATTAAGTCATATTTTTTTTCTCTAGCCATCTACCTCACCAAATATTTTAAAATTGGTGAAGTATAAAAACTTTTACAAAAAAGAAAAAGAATTACATTCCGGGCATTCCGCCTTGTGGCTGGCTGTTGTCTTTACTGAGCTTTCCTGCTGCAATTACATCATCTATTCTTAATATCATTATTGCAACTTCGCTTGCAGATTTTATTGCTTGTGTTTTGACTTTTAGTGGCTCAATTACATCTGCTTCAAGCATGTCTATTATCTTTCCATTATGTATATCTATTCCAGCCCATATTTTTCCTTCTTCATGCGCCGCTTTTAAGTTTACGAGCATGTCAATTGGATCAAGTCCCGCGTTTTCTGCTAAAGTTCGTGGTATAGATTCCATCGCATCTGCAAAAGCCTGTGCAGCAAGCTGCTCTCTTCCACCAAGAGATGCTGCGAACTTCCTTATTTCTCTTGCAACTTCTATTTCTGGTGCCCCGCCACCAGCTACTATCTTACTATTTTCTAATACTGCGGCAAGGTCTCCAATTGCATCTTGGATTGCCCTTTCAACTTCATCTACAACATGTTCTGTTCCACCACGTATCAATATTGTTACTGCCTTTGGATTCTTGCAATTTCTTACGAATGTCATTGCTTCTCCTGCTATCTTCTTTTCCTCCACCAATCCGGCGAATCCCAAATCATTTTCTGATATGTCTTCTATGTTTGAAACAATTTTTGCACCAGTTGCCTTTGCAAGTTTTTCAATATCCGAACGTTTAACACGTCTGCATGCATATATTCCTTCTTTTGCTAAGAAGTGCTGGGCAATATCGTCAATTCCCTTTTGGCAGAACACCACATTTGCACCTATGGATTTTATTTTTTCTACCATCTCTCTAAGCTGTCTTTCTTCTTCTTCTATGAATGCTTTAAGCTGCTCTGGTGTGTTAATCCTAATTTGAGTGTCTGAGTCAGTTTCTTTTGCTTCAAGAGGTGCCTCTATGACAAGGATTTTTGCATCCTTTACAACCTTAGGCATCTCTGAGTGAACTCTTTCCTTATCAATTGTTATTCCTTTTATGAGCTCTGTGTCTCCTACACCGCCACCAGTTTTCTTCTCAAGTTTTATGTTATCTATGTCAATTAAAATGCCCTCTTCTGTTTTTTCAGCTACTTCCTTTACGGCGGTTACAATTATTTGATTTAACTTTTCTCTTATTGCGACAGAGCCCTTGCCTGTCATGGCAGTTTTAACTATTTTTTCGAGCATCTCTGTATCTTCAGGATCAACCTTTATTGCTATTTTGTCAAGGACTTCTGCAGCTTTGTCTGCTGCCATTTCAAACCCATGGGCAATTATGGTTGGATGAATTTCTTGATCAAGTAGATCTTCTGCTCTTTTTAGTAATTCTCCAGCAAGGATTACCGCAGTAGTCGTCCCGTCGCCAACTTCCTCTTCTTGCGTTTCCGCGATTTCCACCATCATTTTTGCGGCGGGATGCTCAATTTCCATTTCTTTAAGAATAGTTACACCATCATTTGTTATTACAACATCTCCAAGGGTGTCCACAAGCATTTTATCCATTCCTTTTGGTCCTAGAGTTGTCCTAATTGTTTCAGCGACAATCTTAGCAGCCATTATATTTGTTCTTTGAGCGTCTTTGCCGATTTGTCTTTTATATCCCTCAGGTAAGATGAAAATTGGTTGGTTATCCGCCATTATATCACCCCTTTCTCATTATTATGAGAATACATTTCTCTAATAATCATTATTTAATTTTTTTAAACCTTTCGAAAGATTATTCTATCTTAAAGAAGAATTGTCCGTAATATTCTCCTTCAGGCCTTACTTCGTGGTAAATTACTTTGAATAGTGAGGAATTTAACTCATCAAACTTTGCGTATATCCTTAAGTTATTTGAGATGTCTACACCCATCTCATTTGGTTCTACAAATTTCTTATTGTTTAAGTCATAAACTTCTAGCTTACTTGTGTTGTTTATTGGAACACTAAATGTAATCCATATCTCATTAAGAGAATCAAGCGTTTTGTTATGTGGTGGGATAGATCCTACAAAGTGTGGACTCATTATTTGGATTGTTTTGTTTTCCCAACCACCTACAACAATTATCCCCTGTAGGTTATTATGTCCTTTCATGAAGAATGGATATTCCCCCTCTTTTTCGAATGTGTGATTCCAGCTTTCACCATAGTAAATTTCCCCACTTTCAAATTCTCCTAATAAGTGTTCTTTTCGATTTTCAACATAGCCGTTTACAATTTCATATTTTGTATTTTTATCCAAGTTTTTCCAAACAATTGTTGTGCCAGGGGAAATCTTTATCATGTTTGGATGGAATGCAAAGTATTGGATGTTTATCTCTTCCACCTTTGGTGTTTCTACATGGACTTTAACTTCTTGATTAGGTTCTGGCGTAACATTTGTTTTATTCTCCTGAAGAGGTACTTCTTTTGTGCTTATACATCCAAAAGATATAACTAAAATTGCAAGAATTGCTATTAGTGCAATTATTTTTTTGTCCATGACCATCTCTTTGTAGAAGGGAGATCCAATATTTAACCTTTTTGCCTTACAAGAAATACAATGTGGTCCATTTCATATGGCTCAAGTCTTTTTTTGTCAATAATTTCAAATTTTTCCTTTAGGCTTTTTTCAATTTTAGCGAAGATTTCACTTGGCTTTGCAGAGACATCAACACTTCTGGATTTTACTGCAATCATTGCATGTCCGTTTTTCTTTAGAAATTTCGAATTTCGTTTTAGTATCTCTGCTTGGTTTGGCATTGCAACATCCTGAAATATAAAATCAACTTTTTCTACGAATTCGTACTCTTTTGGATTTGTAGCATCTGCAAGAATGGGTATCATATTCTCCTTTTTTTCAGCTACAAAAATTAAGTCACGCATTACTCTTGGGGCTATTTCAACACAAAATACTTTGCCATCTTTCCCAACTATATCTGAGATATATGACGCACTTTGCCCTGAAGCTGCCCCGAGATATAGCACTTTGTCTCCTTTTTTGAGGGGGAACTCTTTTATTCCCTTCATAATTGCTGCTGCCCATTTTGAGCGGTGAGGATTCCAAACCCTATATTCCACATCGTTCATTTTGATTAATTGCTCTCCAAATGGCGCATATCCGGGAACTAAATTAATTGTAGCAATTTTCTTTTTTCCATTTTCAATCCAATAAATCCCTTCAAACTTAGATTTGGTTATTTTCATTTTAAATTCGCCTTGATTACTTTCAGTATTTCTTTGTCAATTCCTGGCATCATTTTTAGATTTTCTGCTTCTTCAATTGTGAAAAGCTTCATGCCACTTCCCTCTTTCTGCTCGAAATATTTTTGTTTGTCATCTAGTGGGGAAAGGAAAATGTATGCTTCAACAAAATGGTTTGGGATAACTTCAGCAAATGCCTTACCAATGAATCTGAAATCGCGCAAGTCATAAGTTAGCTCTTCTTTTATCTCGCGTTTTAATGCTTCTTCAGGTGTTTCCCCTTCTTCAATTCTCCCTCCGAAGAAGCCCCACTTCTCTCCGAATTTACTCATATTCTCTCTGTTTTGGAGAAGAATCTTTTTGTCTTTTGTGTAAAATATTGCTAAAGCAACACGTCTAATACTCATAGAAAACAAAATAAAATAAAACTTTAAAAAATTGTTTACTCAACTGCTTTTAGTACTTGTTCTGCAAATGCATCTTCTGGATATGCACCTTCAAAGCTATGCTTTTCGTTAATTACAATCTTCGGCACTGCCATTACTCCATACTTCTGAGAAACTTCTGGAAATTCAATTGCTTCTACCATGTCAGAAGTTATGTTTTTGTTTGCAATTGCAAACATGTGCGAGATTATTACTGCCTTTGGGCAATATGGGCATGTTGGCGTTATGAATACCTGTATTCTCACTGGCTTGTCTATCTTTTTTATTTTTTCAATTGTTTCTTTTTTAAGTAAATTTTCTCCTTTTGATACAAATACAATCATTTCTACGAATGGTCCAAACTCGTGCCCTGATGGGATCCCATAGTATCTTATATTATCCATAACTATCGCTGGTGCTTTGTCTACTCCCATTTTCTTTGCAATGTCTTCATTTAGATTGTGGTATTCTACCTTTAGTTTTCCATTGCTTAGTTCTTCTACCATTTTCACTAATTCTTTAACATCTTCGCATGTTTGGCAGTTTTCACCTTCAAAGAACATTATTGTTGTTTCTTTGTCTAATCCTTCCAAAATTTTTTTCACATTTTCCTTGGATTGCTCATCTATTTGTATTGTCATGTTAACAACCTCCAATTTCTCCCAAATATCGAATATTTATTTAAAAATCTTTCTATTGTAGCTTCTCTAACTTTTTGTTTATATCCTCTATCAATCCTTTCCAGATTATGTCTCTGCCTTTTGAGTAATAGTCCACCCTTGTAGCTATAGAAATTTTTGATGCTAGGATTCTTGCTAGCTTGCCCCTATTTTTTTGTTTTACTTTTCTCATCAGATCATGCGACAAGAGCACTCCATATTTTGGTGGTTTTGTTCCCCTTCTTATGTGTCTAAAGAGTGCCTTTTCAGCTCCAAGGACTTGTATTGTTGAGGACGGCATTTTTGCAAGTTTATCCAACCCACCAGCTATTGCGATTAACTTAGCACCAATAATTGGTCCTGCAACCTTTGTGAGGTTGGGTGCTGTTTCTGTCATGATTTTTTCTATGTAATGTGAAATTTTTTCTCTCAACGACAAAAGAGACTTTAGCTCTTCGCCGAAGGATTTAACTATTTCTAAATCTTCTTCTTCGAAGTCAAAGCCCATGCTTTGCCCTTCTCTTTTCATTCCAACAATTCTAATGAATTCTTCAATTGTCTTCACTTGCTCAACTTTTTCGGGCCAATAGGTACCATACCACTCTCTAAGTTTTTCATACAATATGTTTATGACTTTGTTTAATTCTTCAAGCATGTTTATTGATTGAATTATAAGTTTATCCTTTGAGAATCCAGCTTTTATTTTCAGTTTTGTAAATTCAATCATGAACTTTTGGAAGTTAAATTTTATCCCATTCTTTTTTGCAAACTTTTCTATTTCTGGGCCAAATAAGGTTTCTATTTCTTGCTTTGCGCGTATTGGTATCTTTGATTTAAATTCTTTTAGCATCTCATCTCTTTTAAAGAAATTCCCGGCGGCATCTTTCTCCTTCCATAATTCCTTTTTAACTAACTTGCCTTTATGAAAAGCAAAGATGCCAAAAGGTGCAACTTTGATTATAACAGGTTCTTTTTCTATCTTCTTTTGTTTTTTCTTTCTCTGCCGCCTCATAAATCTCAAATACTTTTAGCCATTTAAATAGTTAGTGATATAGAAAACTTTTAAAAATGTATTGGTCTTTAAAATCCATAAATGGTGGTTATTCATGGTTGAAATTGAAATCTTAGAGGAAGAAAAAAACAAGTTAAAGTTCAAAGTTAAAGGGGAAACACACACAATTTTGAATTTGATAAGAAATGAGCTCTTTAATGATGAATCAATTGAATTCGCAGGATATAAAATAGAACACCCATTAGTTAAAGACGCAATTTTTACTATTGCTACATCAAAGGGGACTCCTAAAACTGCTCTTAAGAAGGCAATTGAAAGGCTTCAAAAGAAACTTTCAAAGTTAGAAGCCGAGATTAAAAAATTATAGTCATGGTTCTAAAGGTTGTAAAGCCGGAGATAAGAATTATTGGAATAGATGATTCTCCATTTAATAAGAGTTCTAAAAAGAAAGTTTTAGTTGTAGGTGCCATCTTTAGAGGGGGGAAGTGGCTTGAAGGAGTCCTATCAACAAAAGTTAATGTTAATGGAAGGGACGCCACAGACAAAATTGCAAATATGATTAATAATTCTAAACACAAGGGGCAGCTTCAGGTTATAATGCTTAATGGAATTGCTGTAGCTGGATTTAATGTAATTGACATAGAGCTACTAAGTAAGAAGACAGGGCTTCCAGTAATTGTTATAATGCGAAAGAAGCCAAAGCCGAATGAGATATTGGATGCGCTAAGTCGCTTTAGGGATTCAAAATACAGGATTAATTGTGTAATGAAAGCGGGAGAAGTATACTCATGCAAAGTAAATGGGAAAAATATCTATTTTCAAGTTTATGGAATCACTAAGGCTGTAGCAGAAAAGATTATAAAGCTTAGCTCGACTCATTCATTAGTGCCTGAGCCAATAAGAGTTGCACACATGATTGGCTCTGGGGTAGTGCTTGGAGAAACACGGGGTAGAGTGTGATGGTAGAAGGAGAAAAAATACATGACCCAAAAAAAGCATTTTCAGTAAAAAAGTCACTTAAGAAGGTTTGGCACTTCCTTTGGGAGGAGGAAAGTGTAGCTAGTTATGTGGCATTTATTGTCATCGCTTTTGTAGTTTTAAGATTTCTCTTTTTCCCTGCGGTTTTGTTAGTGACGGGGTATTCTGATGTTGCCGCTGTCGTTTCAAGTTCTATGCATCATGATTCTCTAACAGAACACACATTTTACGATTGGCTTGAATTTAATGGATTCAATAGAAGTGAAGTAGAGAGTTGGCCATATTTAGACGGACTTAACGTCGGTGATGTAATTGCTGTTAAAAAAGTTCCCCCAGAAGACATACATGTAGGAGACATAATTTTATTTTATTCAAATAGGGGTCAAATAATTCATAGAGTTGTTTTTATTAAAAAAGTAGGTAATGATTATTATTACACCACAAAGGGGGATGCAAATCCGGCAGTAATGAGCATCGAAAAGGAGATCCCTTATGATGAAGTTAAGGGTAAGCTTGTTGCGAGGATCCCATACCTTGGGTGGCCAAAGGTTATCTTCTCAAAGATAATTCCAATTTGATCATTTAAGATGATCATTTAGAAACATGTTTGCCTTATTTTTTAACTTGTGCACGTTATACCTAACTTTTCCCTTTAGTTTAATCCCACCCATAGATATCTTTTCTCTATATATACCAAATAACTT
>JAGGYW010000011.1 GCA_021162365.1 Nanobdellota archaeon | reverse complement strand
GCATTCTTCCCTTCACTTTTTCACCTTTTTTTAGTCTAGTTTCATAATTTTAAGACGAATACTCCTCTTTTAGTTTACAAAAAAATTTTTATATCATTGAGCTTTTTTGACTTTTCTACCACAGAACTCTATGACCGCAAAGAGTTTATACATCCTTTCAACATCTTGGATGTAAGTACACTACAATTTTTTTCAATATTGAAAAAAATTAAGCACCACCTCTCTGACTTTTCAAAATCTATATAGATCTATATAGATAAAGTATTTAAATGAGAAAGTCCATTAATAATTTCAAAACACAACTTTAAAGGGGGGTTTAAAAAAGATGAAAAAAATAGAAAAACCCCCCACAAACCAAAGAAAGAACGAAACCTTAAAGAGAGTGAATAGTAGAACTGATATAAAAACTTTTCGGTTCTGGAGAACCTACGATTACAATAAAAAATATGTTAAGCCAGAGAGATATTACATAGATCTTGCAAGTACTGTTGGTTTATTAAAAAATTACTTCAATTCTCTGATTAGAAGCCTACAGAATAAGGCAGGACTTCTTTCTATCGGAGTATCCCCTGAAAACCTGATTGCAGAAGGTAGAAATACTTTAGGTATTGCAATTCCCGACGAAGATGGTGTCTTCAATGTAGTTCTGATTCATTACTCAAGAAGAAAGTGGTACAACACTCCTTCAAGAGCAGTACAATATTTAAAATCTCTTCAGAAAACACAGCAGAGAATAATAACTGCTTTTAAAGCAAAGTTAGGTCATGTAGTTCCGATTGATATTATAACCTATGTTCTTGTTGGAAATTATACAAGTACTGTAATCTCTAAGACAAGAAAGCAGTTATATGCCAAGCTCTTCAAAGATGCTGTTAAAGTAAGGGGTAGGAAGTCAAGAACGTTGCTTATATTAAGACCAGAGGGATGGTCTTGGTTCGTTAAGTTAATGAGATGTTTATACAAGCTGTATCTGTCTGTAATTTCAAATATCTTAAAGACATTCGAAAAGAAAGCAATACGTCCTTTTGGTAAGTTGAAAGAAAATCTTGTTTTGCGTGCTGGTGTTGTTATTGAACTAGCTAAGTTCTTGCGGAAGGTTTTTAAGGAAGAGCTACCAGTACCGCCTCCTATAAAAGATGTTTTCGAATGGGAGTTGGCTAGATATTAGTATCAAGCCTAGGGTAATATTTATATACTATTCCTCATATAAAGAGTGCTATGGAGAAATTCACAACGCTCAACAGCAGGTTCATTCCTGTAATGAGGGAGATCTACCCCACATTCCGCATCCATCTTTTCAAAATAGACAGCATAACCTCGAGAGGGACCTCTTTCTATGCAATAGATGTTCTCTTTCGTGAGGGAGAAAGATATAGAATTCTGATAGATTCAATGAGAGTGTTCGAGGAGGAGGTAAGTGTAATTTATACCACTCTCAAGAAAATCTCCAAAAAATATGGACCACAGGTGTTCTCCCTCTTAGCTAAGGTGAGCAATCCAGACTGTAGGTTGCCTTTAGGATCAAACCAGATCAGAACAATGCTAGAGGACTGCGGGTTTATATTTTATGGGAGCTTGATTATAGATGCGGAGCCCTGCTCCCTCGCATATTACTTTAAGAAGAAGGTGGTTAGGGTTGAGAGAGGTTAAAGTCTCAAAAAAAGAGTTTTTGGAAATCGTAAAGAAAAGTATGAGTGAGAGGGTAGTTGGGATTCCTGTGAAACTAGTTTACTACGCACTAATAGAGTTGCCAAGCGGTAAGCATATTCCTTTGCCGATAGCGTTATTAGATGGGGCAGTGGGCTTGAAAGATTTGAAGAAGATTCCTTTAAGTAAAAAGAGAAGAGATAATAAGTTTTACACAAGACCTTGCGGAGCTCCAAGCTTTTACAGGTGTCCAGAGTGGGAAGTAGAGGAGGAAGAATCAAATTTGAAGAAATTGGCATTGCGGAGATTGATAAGAGAAGGGCTACATAAAAAGCTGAGATTAGTGATACCAGCAATTTACAAAGATGAGCATGGAGGAAAGTGGGGAGCATGGGAATTTGACAGAGCTTGCGAAGATGCTTGTGATAACTGTCCGATTTGTGATGCATGGGAGCATGATATTGAGCTGTGTGAAAGTTGTGAAGTGTATAAAAGAATGGAGGGGAAAAGATGAGGTTTAGTTTGAATCTCGCATGTATCTTAACCAAAATGGCGAATGAGCACGATGAAATGTTGGAGGATCTGGGAATCAGTTGGAGAAAGGTTGCAGATATGTTGGTCGAGGGAAAGATAGAGTTCGAGGTAATATCAACTCCAATTGGAGACTATCTTGCCATCGATATCCCAGACGAATTGATAGGAGGCGAAAAAGATGGGGGAGGATTTACTGGAATATAAAAAACTGGAGGCATTCCTTGAGAAGTTGGAGGAAAAGAAAAAAGAATTGGGGGAGATAATTGCTAGAGTCAGCTTGCTAGATACGGCAACCGAAAAGGAGCGTAGAATAAAATTGAAAGCATTGGATATTTTGAATGAGTGGTTAGGTGTTATCAATCAGTTGGGAGACTCTCTATTTAAAGAGCAAGCTAAGTTAGTACAAAAAATGAAAATTTAGTGTGAATGATAAACAAAGATGAGAGGTATAAAAGAGAAATATGAAAAATTGCTGAGAGAGCTAGATTTGATAATAGCACAAATGAAAATGTTAGGGGAAATATATGCGCATACATATCCTGAAATTGAAGAGATAACGGAGGAATTTGAAAGGATGTACCTAAAATTTAAACTTTTTCTTAGGAACATAAGGGAGGATAAGAAAAATGAGAGATGTGGTAACAAGATCTGCGTTAATTAGAAAACATGCCTTTGAATTTGCTAAGCAAGTAAGCAAGAAACTAAAGAACTGTCCAAATATTGAGCAAATGAATGTTTCTAGCCATATAACAGAGTCTTGCGTTAAATTAGTTATAACAATAAAGTGCAGAACAGAGGACTTTGCTCGGTATGCATATCTTTTTCTCAGTTTAGTTAGAGATCCCGATGAGCTAGAACTTGATAAGTATGTTCGTGTTGTCAGAGATGAAAAGATTGTAAAAGTGTTCTTTACATACAAAAGGGAAGCCAGAGTTAGTAAAAAAGAGGTGATGAATGGTGAGGAGAAAAATAGTAAAATACTGCCCCAAATGTGGTAGGAAAGTAAAGGTGTCTGAGGAAAGAGGGCTTTCTTTAATTGCGTATTGCGAAAAATGTAAAATAGAATGGGAAATTACCCCCTGGTATGTATATCGAGATGAGAAATTAGTACAAGCTGTGCAGAAATTCTTTAGTTGGCATTCTTGAAAATGACACAAAAAATATTACACCTTGTAAAAGAATGCAGACTAAAAAGGACTACGAAAAGAGGGCAGCGTATTTGAGGCGAAGGTGGTATAGGAAAAAAATTAAAGAAGCAAGAAAATTAAAAATTAAAAGGGATGAGTGTGAAGGTTCTGAGCTACGGAGGAGGTGTAGGTAGCACAGCATTGCTCTTACTTAAAAAGGAAGAAATAGATGAGGCAATTTTTGTGGATCATGGAGGTGATTATCCCCATACATACGAGTATGTTAAGTATATTTCAGAGAATGTTTTTCCGATAACGGTTATTAAGCCAAATGTAGAAGGATTCAACAATTTATATGATTATCTCATGGCAAAATGCATTATTCCCTCGATTAAATTCAGATGGTGCACCTACAAGTTTAAAATCCTCCCTGTTAAAAAATACATTAAGAAAAAATATAGGAAAGCAACTATGTTGATAGGCTACACTTATGATGAAAGAGAAAGAATTAAGGAACAAAAAAACAAAGATATAACCTTTGAATACCCTCTCGTTGATGAAAAAATCACAAGGCGGCAAGCAATCGAGATAATACAAAGGTATGGTCTTAAAGTTCCGCAAAAATCTGCATGCTGGTTCTGTCCCTTTATGAAGAAATCTGAAATTTTTGCTTTAAAGAAAAGATATCCTGATTTATTTGAAAAACTTAAAAAATTGCATAGCAACTGCATGAGAAAAGACTTATCATGGAATTTTGATTTTGTGGAGAAGCAAAGAACTCTCACTGAGATGCTTAGTTTACCATAAGGAAAAATGGGGAGGAAGAAGACTAAGAAGAATATAGTTTACCCTTGCAGTATTTGTGGAAAGAATTGTGGAGACGGAAGCGTATTTTATGAGGTAGAGATTGAGAAGAGCAAATGGGAAGAGGAGGAAGGTTGGCACGTTTTGAGAACATTGAAGAGGAAGGCATTCATTGTGTGTAAGGACTGTGCTCAAATGCTAAAGATTAGTAGTTTGCTGGAGTTAACTAATAAGGCACAGGATTAGTAAAGTTGAGTTAACTAAAAATTAAAAAATGGTGTGGCTAGCCCCTGAGTGGTTTACACGCAAGAAGTGGAGGCTTGAGAGAGAAGTTGATGCTTATTTCGATTTATTGGGAGATCCAACACATTTCACCAGAATCTCAACAAGGTGTGGTAAGAGGTACGACTTGTTGCTTGCAAAATTGGAGAGGATTTATAGAATTGCAAGTAGGAGGGAGTGGCGATGACTGAAAGGTTAAAATTCATATTAAATTATTTGAAAGAGGTTGAGGAGGAAATAGACAAGCAAAAGGGGTATGATTTCGAGTGCGTAGTATGCTTGGACTGCCTAACCCACATAATAACTAATAATTATCATGAGACTGTTGAGTTTGAAGAGAATCACGAGGAAAAGGACCACTTTGTTATAAGGTTCGTTCCGATGACTGTAGATGAAATAACCCCAATCATAAAATTCCTTGAGTGGTATCTATTAAGAAAAGTATAAATACAAGTACTAACAATAATATAAAGCTAATCTGGGTGATGCTCTGATGCTATGTGAGTTAATAATAACCCTTAAGGAAGGTATGGACGAATTCGACTTTGCAAAGCACCTCAAGGAAATCCTCAAGGATTATGTAAGTAGCATACAGTTAAAGGAGAGAAACATTAGTGCAGATCTTGTCTTTGATG
>JAGGYW010000013.1 GCA_021162365.1 Nanobdellota archaeon | reverse complement strand
TCTTTCTATATAGTTACCACTTACAGATGATAAAAAGAGGTGATTAAGAATGTTTGAAAAATTAAAAAACATCATTGATAAAAGAACGATCGAAGACATCATTGAGGAGGAATATAGAGGGAGAACGGGAGTATTTAACGTAAGGGGAAAGGAAGTTTATTTGGAAAAGGGCATTCCTATCTATGGAGGATTACATGACAAAATAATAACAGTTAGAGATTTCTCTATGGGTCCTGTTTTGCAAGCATTTGATGGGAAAACAGCCGCATACTGGACAAAGGATGGAGAAGTAGTATATGGCAAACATAGAGTAGTTCATTTTGAAGAAGAGATAATGGAAGATGGCACAACACTCTTACGCGCACTAGATGGGGGGAACGGAAAAAAACCATCTACATCTTCTATGTGCATAAAGGGTGGAGTGTCTAATTACTACATGCGCAATGGAGAGATTTGTCCAAAATATGGTGGAAAGCATGATGCTGCGAAGCAGTTTATGACTACACCAGATAACAAAAAGGTACTTGTGGCAGAGGACAATGGTAAGAGTAGAATGTTCCTTGAAAATGGAAAAGTTTATGATTCTTATGGTGGGCATCACACACATATATTCGGATTTAGAGAAGTAGATGGGATCCATATGCTCCTCGCAGAGGATGAAGACAGTAAGGCATTCTGGACAGAGGAAGGAGAAGCATTGTATACAATGCCAAAAGATGGGTATCCCGAAGGTTTTCTAGGAGATTATCTATATGTTACACAAAGAAAAAGAAATTTGGGTGAAAGGATATTACTCCTAAACAAAAAGGGGGATATTGTTTACTCAACAGACAATAGCAAGTATGAATGGGATGGATTATATGTAACAGATGTCATAACTTCCGATGGTAATCCAAAAATCGAATTAAACAAAGAATTTGTGATGGAGTACAATGGTCTACCTCAAGATTTTATAGATAAAGTAAAAGACAGTAACGAAAAACTAAATGCCGAAATTAATGAAGCATACAAATCTACAAAAGTGGGTAAATTGATGGCACTACCAATGGTTGGATTTTTAGAAACAATGACGATAGGGGGAATTTTAAACGCACCAACAGATACAGCAAGAATTCTTGCACTTGGGGCTACAATACTTGGTGGAGCTATGGGGTATTTCGTAGCTAAGCGCAAACCAAGAGTATACTGGATTAAAAACAAAGCAACAGACTTGGTAAAAAAATTAGATGAATATGAGGGGTGATTGAGAATGTTTGGTAAAAAGAATAAAAAGGAATACAAACAGCACAATGCAGAGGATAATGGAGTACACCTGAACTACATTAAGTGGGATATGGATTTCAGAAACGGAAGAATTTTTTTAGTTACAAACTATGACTTTTTCAGTGGAATGTGTGATGAAAGATATAAGAATATAGTAAAAGATATGAGCTTAACACTAAATTATATCACAATAGAGGATGGTAGAGAAAAAGTAGAGAGGATTGATGAGTTAAGAGGAGAAGAGATGGGATGGGATGGTCCAGCATACAGCTCATTCAACATACCGGAAGAAATCAAGAATAGTAACTCAAGATACACATTAGAAGCAATAATAAAATATGGTGATAGAAAGATAGCTACATCAAGAGTTATATACAACACACAAATTAATAAGTCCACACCATTAGAAAAACCTTTTTAAACCCTTATTCTTTTGATTTGTTAGGAATTTTGTTTCCAAACCAATGGCTGGCTAAGTGCCGGGAGGGAAGAATATGGCAGAATTTAAGTTAGTTATTTCTGACCCAAAAGCAAGAAAGGCATACCAAATAGAAATAAAATCCCCAGATGCAGACAGACTAATTGGCAAAAATATTGGGGACATAATTAAAGGAGAACTAATCAATATACCTGGCTTTGAATTTAAAATAACAGGTGGAAGCGACAAGCAAGGATTCCCAATGAGGGCAGATGTGCATGGAACAAAAAGAGTTAGAATTCTCTTAAGCGGTGGGCCAGGAATTAAAATAAAAAAGAAAGGAGAAAGAAGGAGAAAATCAATCAGAGGAAATCAAATAGCAGAAGACATTGCGCAAATCAATCTTAAAGTTGTGAAAGAAGGAGAAAAAAGACTGGGGATTGTATTAGGAAAAGAAAGTGAAGAAAAACCGGAGGAGAAAGAAGGTGCCAAGAAAGAAGAAGGAAACACCAACGAAGGAAACCAAGAAAAGAAAGAGTAAAAAGACTGAAAAAGTCCTCTATCCAGAGGTTAACATAGGCACCATAGGACACATTGCACACGGAAAAACAACACTTGTCTATCAACTAACTGGGAAAAGAACACAAGAACATTCTGAAGAAATCAAAAGAGGTCTAACGATTAGACTGGGGTATGCAGACTTCACGGTAAGAAAGTGCAAGAAGTGTGGAAAATATTCTGTGAAAAATCCATGTCCATATTGTGGTGGAGAAACAGAACCAGTAAGAAGAATTTCTTTCGTGGATGCTCCAGGGCACGAAACTCTTATGGCAACCATGCTTACTGGAGCTGCAACAATGGATGGTGCTATATTAGTGATTGCAGCAAACGAACCATGTCCACAACCACAGACAAGAGAACACCTTCTTGCTTTAGAAATAAGCGGAGTTAAAAACATTATAATTGTACAAAACAAAATTGACTTAGTTGATGAAAAACAAGCTTTAGAGAATTACAAACAAATAAAAGAATTTGTCAAAGGAACAATTGCTGAAGATGCCCCAATTATTCCTATCTCCGCCCAATATGGAGCAAACATGGATGTTCTCCTAGAAGCAATGGAGAAATATATACCAACTCCAAAGAGAGATTTAAAGGCAGATCCAATTTTCTTAATAGCAAGAAGCTTTGATGTTAACAAGCCAGGGACGGATGTATTAAAGTTAATTGGTGGGGTCATTGGTGGAGTATTAAAACAGGGAAAGCTAAAAATTGGGGACACAATTGAAATTCTCCCTGGGAGACAACTCGAAAACAAAAACAAATGGGTGCCTATCCAAACAAAAATAGATAGTTTAAGCACCGGAGATATACCAACAAAAGAAATTGTGCCTGGTGGTTCTTCTGGAATTGGAACAGAGTTAGATCCATCCGTGACAAAATCAGATGCGTTAGTGGGGCAAATAGTTGGATTACCTGGAAAGATGCCTCCAGTATGGTACAAACTAAAACTTAAAGTTCATCTACTTAAAAGAGTGGTTGGGAGTAAGGAAGAGCTGGAAATACAACCGCTAAAAACAAACGAGCCCCTTATGATAAATGCGTGGACAGCACGTTCAGTTGGAATTATAACAAGCGCCCATGACGACATAATCGAAATGACATTAAAACTCCCAATTTGCATTTCTAAAGATGCACGAATAGTTATATCAAGAAGGATTGGACAAAAGTGGCGCCTTGTCGGCTATGGCGAAATAATTGATTAATTTAATAATCCACTCACATATTCACGTGCTCTATCCAAAACTTCATCGATAGACAAATCAGTTGTGTCTATTATTATAAACCCTTTTCTTTGGAATTTACCCCACTTCAATAACGAGATGTATTTATCCCTCATCAAATCCATTAACTCTCTTTTATCTTCTAAAAGCAACTCATTTCTGCTTAATTTTCCCCTATTGTAAATCCTCTCAAAAGCAGTATCTGTATCAACATCAAGGAATATAACATAATCAGGAAGGATTATATCTGACTCATTAACTATTCTCCACCCGATTGAGGATATGTGTTCTCCTATGATTACACTATGGGATGCAATTGTAGAGTGTATATATCTATCCACAAATAAGGGAAATTCGTACCCCCCTCTCCTAACTCTATCACTCAATATTAAATTCCCAAACATGTATCCTACGAACCGCGTATGATGAGATGCTTCATCTAAATATTCTCTGATCCCTTCAGGAACTGAGGATACATATGTACCATCAAATTCTTTAGCAAGCGATCTTCCGAGTGTAGTTTTGCCACTTCCATCTATACCCTCTATTGCAAAAAAAGCATCCATGTTAATACTACTAGCTAGTTATGAATTTAAAAACTTTGCTAATGATAGTAATAAAAAAACTAACTCCATTGTAATATTAATGAAAAAAATCATTTTTGATACAAATTTTGCAATAATTCCTTTCCAATTTAAAGTGGACATATACTCTGAATTAAGTAGGGTAATTGATGAAGAGTATGAGATGTATTTCTTAAATGCTGCAACAAGCGAGCTTGAAAAGCTAAAGTTTGGAAAAGCAGCTCTTGAGCTAATGAAACAAAAAGGGGTCCGTTTCGTTGACTTCCCAATAAAGAATGGGATAGACAACACAATTCTTGAATTTGCAAAAAAAGAAAATGCAATAATTGCAACACAAGACAAAGAACTAAAAAGAAAAGCGTCAAAAGAAGGATTAAGAACAATAACTCTCAGACAAAAAAAATTCTTAATTCTAGCTTAATGCTTTTTCTATTGGGGGAACAACTTGTTTTTTCCTTGATAAAACATTTGGTAAATGTACAGAATTATCTTTTATTTCCTTGCCAAATGCCTTAACAACTATCCAATCTTCGCCTACAAACCACAAATCTGTAAACTGATTAATTATATCCGTAACCATCAAACAAATCAAATCAAAGTCCTTTTCCTCCTTTAACTTCCTCATTTCCGATAAGATCTCTTCCTTTCTGGAGTTAATCTCCGACAAATCTACAAGCTCGACCTGTCCAACTGCATATTTTTTACCATTTTTTTCATATTCTTTGAAATCCATAGTAATTATGTCGCGCGCCGTCTTGCTAGAAAGATCTGCCTTTGCCTTTTTCATCTCTATTCCAAACGCCTTCAAATCCCCGAAATCAAGCATTTCAGCAAGCTCACTTGCTATTCTCTTGTCTTCCTCTGTGGTCGTTGGAGAAGTAAAAATAACTGTATCAGATAATATCGCTGATAACAAAAGAAATGCAATCTCTTTCGGGACTTCAACATTGTTCTCCTTAAACATTTTAAACACAATTGAGCAGGTTGACCCAAGAGGTTCTGTCCTAACAAACTTTGGCTCTAAAAAGGAGACATTCAACTTATGATGGTCAATTATCTGAACTACCTGCTCTTCTTTTAAATCATCAATTGATTGATAAAATTCATTATGGTCAACAAGCACAAACCGCTTTTCTGGAGAATTGAAAACCTTCTCTGGAATCCCAACACCAAACTTGTTAAAAACAAATTCTGTCTCTGGATTTACATCATCAATCCTACATGCTTTTGCTTCTACACCAAGTTTATTCAATAGATATGAATATGCAACAGCAGCTGCTATAGAGTCTGTATCTGGTTTTTTATGACCTATTACGTATAACATAATTAAATTGAAAGAAGAAACTTATTTAAATATTATGTGCCAAATAGAAAGAGTTAAAAACATGCTTAGATGCGATTATTTTAGGTGAAAATAAATGTATTCCATATTAGAATTAAAATCCAACATAAGAGTACCACCCCAATTTTTAGGTAAGAAGCTAAAAGAAGCCATAAAATCAGCTATAGAGAAGGAGTATATTGGTGCTCTTGGGAAACATGGGCTCTTTTTAGCCATTCTTGATGTAAAAGAAATTGGAGAAGGAACAATTATCCCAGGGGATGGGGCGGTATACTATGAGACAACATTTGAAGCACTTGTGTATAGACCAATCCTACAGGAAGTTGTTGAAGGATTTGTCTCGGAGATAATGGAATTCGGCGCATTTATTAGAATAGGGCCCATAGACGGGTTAGTTCATGTTTCACAAGTAATGGATGACTATGTAAATTACTCAGAAGCAGGCGCTTTACAGGGAAAAGAAAGCAAGAAAGTTTTGAAAGTCAAAGACAAAGTCCGCGCCAGGATAATTGCAATAAGCTTAAAGAACTTAAGAGGTGCAAAACTCGGCTTAACAATGAGGCAACCTGGTCTTGGGAAGATAGAATGGATAGAAGCTGAAAAGAAAAAAGAAACAGAAGAAACGAAGGAGAAAAAAGAGAAAAAACAAACCAAAAAGAAGAAAAAGAAGTGATTTAAATGATAGAAAAAGCTTGCAAAAAGTGTAAAAGAATAACAACTGACAAGAAATGTCCCGTCTGTGGAAGTCAAGAGCTAACACCGCACTGGAGGGGGCTTGTTATAATCATTGATCCAGATAAATCCCAAATAGCAAAAGAACTAAATATAGAAATGCCAGGAAAATACGCATTAAAGGTGAGATAATGGAGATTAAGGTCATCGAAGAAAAAGAAAATAAACTAATTGGTAGAAAAGAGTTAACAATTGAAATTACTTATGACCAAAAACCGCTTACAAGAGTGGAAGCTCTAACCGAAATAGCAAAAAAGATAGAAGCACCAGAAGAGTTAATGGTCCTTAAAAAGATGAGTAATGTTTTTGGCACAAGAAAAACAATATGTGGTGTAAATGTGTATGGGGATGAAGCAACCCTTAAGAAATTCGAGCCAAAACATATTCTTGAAAGAATAAAAAAAGCTAAGGAAAAAGCACAGCCAAAAGAAGAAAAGAAAGAGGGTGAGCAGTAATGGGTAAAAAAAAGAGAGCAAAGGAAAAGAAAGGTAAGAAAAAGCCAAGAAAAACAAAATCTGCAAAGAAGTGGGAATTATATGAAGTAAAAGATGGAAAAGTAAAGAGAAAAAATAAAATCTGCCCAAAATGCGGACCAGGAGTTTTCATGGCAAAGCACAAAAACAGGTGGGCTTGCGGCAGATGTGGGTACACAGAAATGATTAAGGCTTAAACAAAATTCTTTCAAAATCTATTATTTTTCCATTTCTAATTTTTATTCCCTCACTTCTAAGAAGTTTAATCTTGTTTCTAACACCACGATTGTATCCGCCAACTCCACCGTTGCTGTAGACAACCCTGTGGCACGGCACATTTTTGTTAAAATTTTTTCTTAAAGCAGCCGCAACAGCCCGTGGGTGAATACCTAACTTTTCTGCAATCAACTTATATGTTGTAACTTTTCCTTTAGGTACTTTCCTCACAATACTATAAACATCCATTTAATAACATATCCAAAATCAAAAGATAAGCTTTTGTTACTACGAAAAAGTTTATATAAAATTAAAGAAACATATAAACTATGGAAATAAGCCCATTAGAGCTCGCGTGCATTTTTAGAGAAATGAGAGACATTGCTTCAAAAGGAAGGGCGATATATTATCCACCAGGTTTGGTAAGAAATACAGGGATAAACATAAGCGAGAGTGGAACGGCAACTTACAGAGGTCCAGAAGATGTTATTAGATTCATAAATGACCAGGTTGAATTCAAAGAAATTATGGAAACATTAAAAGAAGAGGGAATAATTGGTAAGATAAAAGCTTATTTCTCAGGAGGGACACAATACACACCCGAATTAATAGATTTAGTAAAAAAAGAAATAGGCGAACAAAAACAGCCAACAGCAGAATTTATAGAAAGAAAATTCTATGAGATAATCAAAGAAATTTATCCGGACGATCCATATTTACAAATAAAAGCAGAAGAAGCATACAAAAGACCAACACTTAGAAACCCATAAAAACAACAAAAAACTTTTTCTAAAAATGATTTGCCTAGGGATAGAATCAACTGCGCATACTTTTGGAGTTGGAATTGTAACAGAATGGGGAGAAATTCTTGCAAACGTGAGGAATATGTATAGCCCACCAAAAGGGTGGGGTATTGACCCGTCCAAAGCAAAAGAACATCATGAAAAAGTTGCAGATAAGCTAATTGAAAAAGCTCTGGAGGAAGCACACATAAAAAAACCAGATTTAATTGCGGTCGCAATAGGGCCTGGTTTGCCGCCATGTCTCCTTGTCGGATTAAAAAAAGCAAAAGAGCTCGCTAAGAAATGGGGTGTGCCTATTGTTGGTGTGAATCACGCAATAGCCCATCTTGAAATTGGAAAATTCTCTGCAAACTTCAGAGATCCAGTTATGCTTTATGTTTCTGGAGGGAACACCCAAATAATTGCATTTGAGGGTGGAAAATACAGAGTCTTTGGCGAAACAGAGGACATGGGGATAGGAAATTTATTTGACAGTTTTGGGCGCCTTGTTGGATTAGAATTCCCTGCTGGACCAAAGATAGAAAAACTAGCAAAAAAAGGAGAAAGATACATAGAAATTCCTTATTCTGTAAAGGGAATGGATGTTTCTTTTGCAGGAATCTATACAAAATTAAAGGACACCATTAAGAAAAACAAACTTGAAGATGTATGCTTTTCATTGCAGGAGACAACTTTTGCTATGCTTGTCGAAGTTACAGAGAGAGCAATGGCACACACCCAAAAAAATGAACTAATTCTAACTGGAGGAGTTTCTGCAAACAAGCGACTACAAGAAATGTGTAGAATAATGTGTGAAGAAAGAGGTGCGAGTTTTAGCGCGCCGCCAATCGAGCTTGCGGGAGACAATGGCGCCATGATTGCATGGAATGGGATACTTGCCAAAAAAGAAGCGACAAAAAACTACGACAAGATTGACATAAAACCAAAGTGGAGAGTTGATGAAGTCAAAGTTTCTTGGATAGAAGATAAAGAACAATGATTGAAGGAATGTAAAGTGCTGCTGCAATCATGAAAAACAACTTTGGGCCTGTGCTTTGAAGTAAAAATCCACTTGTAGTTGTTCCTATGAATATACCAAAATTAGCTAAACTTGTTAAAATTGCGTATTCTGTGGCAGCAACCTTCTTAGAAGTAACATCCATGAAAAGGGCGCACATAACTGCTGTGATTCCTCCAACAAAAATTCCGTATAAAACATAAATAAGCGGAAAAGAGTTAAACACAGAGAAAAATAATGTAAAAATAATTGCAGGAATAATAGCAACAAAAATTGCTTTCATCCTGCCTAATTTATCGCTAAGCGCACCAAATCCATACGCTCCAAGTGCATTTGAAATTCCGTTAAACAATGAAATTAACCCAATTGTTGTGGCAGAAATAGCAAGATAAACTTTCATGTAATATGTTGCCATACCAGAGATAAATCCTGATGGGATACCTACAAAAACAGAAAATAGAATTATTAGAAAAATTGCCTTGTGCCTAAAGGCATGAATCAAATCTTTATGAGAAATGTGGTGTTTCCTTTTTGTTTTTTCTCTTGCAAATAAAACAACACCTAAAAGAAGCATTATCAAAATTCCGACACTAAGAAACACAATTGGAAACGAAATCGAAGAAATCTTTGTTAGAACAAGAGAACCAAATGCAAATCCGGAAAGCTGTCCAAAGAACATCGAGCCATTCACTTTTCCCCTTTCATGAAATTTTGTAGTTTCTATAGAAAAAGCATCGGTTGAAACATCTAGAATAGCAATACCAGAACGGGCAACAAATAACGCAGCAGTAAAAATAAAAATCCAGCTAGGGGATATGAAAAACAAAAGTGCACTCATGGTGGCCCCAAGAATGCCACCCATCAAAACAAAATAACGCCTCCCCTTCGAAATATGATAATCAACTATGAATCCCCATACAAATTTTATTACCCACGGGATTGTTGTCAACCCCATAACTAATCCAACAATTGAAGCACTAAACCCATTTGAAGCAAGATACAAAGGAACAATAACTGTGGCGAGAGCACCCATTAATCCTTCTGGAAAATAAAGTGCTCCAAAAAGGATACACTTTCCAAGAGTTGATTTAGTTAAATCCATAAAGATTTTATGGAAACACAGATTAAATAAATTTATGAAAATATATGTGGGTACATCAGGGTGGAGTTATTCTTGGAATCCTGACGGATTTAAATGGTACGCTGAAAATTCAAAGTTAAATGCAGTTGAATTAAATTCAAGTTTTTATAGATATCCTTTTCCAGCTTATGTTAAATCATGGGCAAAAAATGGAGAAAAACTAAGATGGGCTATAAAAGTGAACAGGTTAATAACGCATATTTACAAATTCTCTGCAAAAGCATTTGAGAGATGGAAAAGCTTTAAGAAACTTTTTTCACCATTAGATAAATTCGTCGATTTTTACCTATTCCAACTGCCTCCAAGCACAACTCCAAAAAGCTTAGAAAAAATTGAAAAATTTATCAGAAAAACAAAACTTGGGGAGAGATTTGCTCTTGAAGTTAGAAATGAGGATTGGTTTAACAAGAAATATCTGAAGTGGGCAAAAGAGCTGGGAATAACATGGGTTTCAATCGACGCTCCAAAATTTTCCCGTGAAATTTACAAAACAAGCAAATCAATTTATCTAAGGGTACATGGAAGAAACTCTTGGTATTCGCACAACTACAAAAAAAGCGAGCTTAAAGAGATTGCCAACAAGATAAAAAATAAAAGAGCAAGAAATTGCTGTGTATTCTTTAACAATAATCACAACATGCTAAGTAACGCAAGAGACATGAAAAAGATTTTAGAAAAGATTTAATTTTAGGATTTCTTTAAATTTCCCATGAAAAATCAGGAAATTGCAAAAATCTTCTACGCAATAGCAGACATGCTTGAGGTTAAAGAAGTTCCTTGGAAGCCAATTGCATATAGAAAAGCTGCCCGCTCAATAGAATCCATGTCTGAAGACATAGAAAAAATTTACAAAAAGAAAGGGATAAAGGGGCTTGAGGAAATACCTGGTGTTGGGAAAGACATTGCCCAAAGGATTGTCGAATATTTGCAAACTGGAGAAATAGAGAAATATGAAAAGTTAAAGAAAAGTTTGCCTGTAAATGTTGAAGAACTTATGAGTATTGAGGGTATTGGTCCAAAGACAATAAAACTTCTCTATAAGAAACTCAAAATTAAAAACCTAAGAGATTTAGAAAAAGCAGCAAAGGCAGGCAAACTTAGAAATCTGCCAAGGTTTGGAGAGAAATCAGAAGAAAACATTCTAAAATCAATTGAATTTGCTAAAAGAGCTGGAGAAAGAAAACCACTAGGTTATGCCCTCCCAATTGCAGAAGAAATTGTTTCCAAACTTAAAAAATTAAAAGAAGTCGACAAAATTCAAATATGTGGCTCAACCGCAAGGAAAAAAGAAACAATTGGGGATATAGACATTCTCATCACAACAAAGCACCCAATAAAAGTAATGGATTTCTTTACAAGTATGGAAGGTGTAAACAGAATTGTAGCAAAAGGTCCAACAAAGTCGACAATTGTATATGGCTCAATTGAAGTTGATTTAAGGGTTGTTGACCCAAAAAATTTTGGCTCGGCAGTTCAATACTTCGTTGGTTCTAAAGAGCATAATGTCGCTTTAAGAAGAATTGCAATTTCAAAAGGTTACAAGTTAAGTGAATATGGTTTGTTTAAAGGGAATAAAAGAGTTGCTGGAGAAAAGGAAGAGGACATATACAAAAAACTTGGAATGGATTGGATACCATATGAGCTAAGGGAGAATCGTGGGGAGATAGAAGCAGCACAAAAACACAAGCTTCCAAAACTTGTCGAAGTGAAGGATGTAATATCTGATTTGCAAATGCACACAAAGTATAGCGATGGAAACAACACAGTCGAAGAAATGGCTCTAACTGCAAAAAGGAATGGATTAAAATACATTGCAATAACAGACCACATTGGGAGATTAAGAGTTGCGAATGCAATGACTCTTAAAGACATAAAAAAGCAGAAAAAGGAAATAGAAAAACTTAATTCAAAATTCAAAAATTTCAAAGTGTTACAAGGCGCAGAGGTTGACATAAATCTTGATGGGTCCCTCGCTGCAACCAGAAAAATGCTAAAAGAACTTGACATCGTCCTGGCTGCAATTCACTCCGGATTAAAAAGAAGCAAAAAAGAACAAACAAAAAGAATTATATCTGCAATTGAAAGTGGATATGTGAACATCATAGCACACCCCACTGGGAGAATAATTAATATGCGACAAGGATATGAATTAGATTGGGACAAAATTTTTGAAGCAGCCCTTAAGAACAACGTAGCTCTAGAAATAAACGCATACCCAACAAGAATGGACCTAAATGATATTCATGCGAAAGCAGCTATGGAAGCAGGAGTGATGCTATCAATAGGGACAGATTCTCACTCAAAAGAACATTTGAGATTTCTAAAGCTCGGCGCTTATACTGCAAGGCGTGCGTGGTGCGAAAAAAAGAATATAATTAACACCTTACCGCTAAAGAAGTTAAAGAAAAAGCTGGGAATATGACAGAAGTAGTAAAACCTAACAGGGATGGAATTGAAGAGGCAGTGAAAATTCTAAAAAAAGGTGGGATAATAATCTACCCAACTGAAACCGCGTATGCCATTGGATGTGATATAACAAACAAAAAAGCAATCAAAAAGTTGTATAAAATCAAAAAGCGCCCCAAAAGCAAAGGAACCACAGCAATTGTTTCAGATATTGAAATGGCAAAAAAATTCGGAAAAATTTCTAAGCTTGAGGAAAAAATAGTTAAAAAATTTATGCCTGGACCGCTGACATTAATTGTTCCAAAAAAGAAAAAAATTCCAGATATTGCTAATAAGGAATTTGCATTTAGGATTTCTAAAAATAAAATTGCAAGAAAATTATCAAAACTTCTTGGGAAACCAATTGCCGCCACAAGTGCAAACCTTTCCGGCAAAAAGCCAATTTATGAAATAAACAAGATAAAGAAAATTTTTGCCAACAAAATTGGTTTAATAATTGACGCTGGTGACTTGGAAAAGAAAAAAGTTTCCACAATTGTGAAAGTTGAAGATGGAAAAATTAAAGTTTTGCGTAAGGGTGTAATAACAGGGAGAACCATTAAATCAATAAAAACTTAAAAGCTGATTTGCTTCTACAACTTATGCCTGCAAACTTGCCTATTGAGTATTATAAACTCGAGGAAGAATATGGAAGCGCAACAAGACGAGAGGATAAACTAAGAATACTAGAAAAAATGCTTGCAGTAATTCCAAAGCATAAAGGCACCCAAAAAGTGATTGCAGAAATTCGCCTGAAGATATCAAAACTAAAAAAAGAAGCAGAAAAAGAAGCAAGAAAGAAAAAGGGTACAAGGAAGAGGGGAATTAAAAAAGAAGGTGCTGCACAAGTATGTCTAATTGGTCTCCCAAATTCAGGAAAATCGTATATTCTAAATAAACTCTGCAACAAAAATATCCCATCTACAGATGTACCATTTGAAACAGGAAGCCCAGAAGTTGGGATGCTTGACATAGATGGTGTACAAATACAACTGATCGAAATTCCGTCAATTTATCCGGGGTTTTATGAAAAGCGGGGAGAAGAAAGAAACATAATTTCAAACTGTGATTTATTATGTTTAGTAATAAACCGTGAAGAAGATTTTGACTTTATTAAAAAAGAAATTCCACTACACAAGAGTTATGTTATAGTAAGTTCAAGGAAATTAAAGGAGCTAAAAGAAAGTATATGGAATAAGTTAGATTTAATAAAAGTATATACAAAGGAGCCGGGAAAACCGCCTGAAAAAAGGCCTGTAGCTCTAAAAAGGGGGGCCACAGTTGAAGATGTCGGCAAAGAAATCCACAAAGATTTCATTAAGAAATTCAGATTTGCAAAGGTTTTTAGGAAGCATGCAAAAGTAAAAGAAAGAAAAGTTGGATTAAACTTTGTCCTCGAAGATGGGGATATAGTGGAATTCCACACATCATAGGTGGTATAAATGCATTTCATGGCACGGGGAGCTGAAGCAATCCTATATCGAAAAGATGGCGAGCTAATCAAGAAAAGAATCAAAAAAAGCTACAGAATAGAAGAGATAGACACAAAACTAAGAAAAGAAAGAACAAATAGGGAAGTGCGGCTCCTAATAGAAGCAAAGCGTAATGGTGTGAATGTTCCAAGCGTCATTAAGAAGGATATTAAGAATACGAAAATTATCATGGAATTTATAGATGGAGAAATTTTGCGGGACAAACTTGAATCACTTAATGCTAACGAGTTTAAGAATGTCTGCAAACAAATAGGAGAGTCCATTTCAAAGCTACACAAAGCAGGGATAGTTCATGGAGACCTGACAACATCTAACATGATGCTTAAAGATGGCAAGGTTTATTTCATAGATTTTGGATTAGGAAGATTTTCAAGCAAAATAGAAGACTTTGCGGTTGACCTTCACTTACTTAAAGAAGCATTAATTGCGAAACATAACAAAACCTGGGAGCGGGCGCTTAAAGAAATTTTAAGCAATTATTCCCACCCAAAGAAAGATGGAATTTTAAAACGCCTTGAAGAAATAGAAAAAAGAGGGAGATATTCTAAAAGAGTTATCTAATCATACATATCTCCACATAATTCTCTAATTCATTTTTTATGCATCTCAATTCCTCATTGCCATATGTCCCCTCTTTTAAAAAATGTGAATTTAATGTTTTTGAAGGAATAAACTTTTGTAGTATGTATAACTTCGCGCCTTTGATTAATTTTCCTATTTTAATTAAGTCCCCCTTTGAAAGAAGGGATTTCACAATAGTTGTTCTAAATTCATAACTTATATTAGATTTTTTTATTAATTCAATACTTTTTTTAATTTTGCTTGTGTCAATCTTTACTTTTATAACATCCTCATACTTATCAAGTGGGGCCTTAATGTCCATCGCAATATAATCAACAAGTCTTTCTTTGATTATTTTCTCTAAGATTTCAGGATTACTACCATTTGTATCAAGTTTAATAAGGAAACCCATATCTTTAATTTTCTTTATAAAAGTTATAAGGTCTTTTTGTAATGTTGGCTCACCCCCAGTTATCTCTACAGCGTCTAATTTTCCGACTCTACTTTTCAAAAAAGAAAATATCTCTTTTTCTTCTATTGGATCCTGAAATAGTGTGGGATCCACAAGTTCTGGATTGTGGCAATAGGGACATCTAAAATTACATCCCTGTGTAAAAACAATGGCACATACTTTATTGGGATAATCTATTAAAGATACCTTCTGAAAACCACCTATCAACATCTTATCCTACCACCTTAAATGTTTTTCTCAAACTAAATTCTTCTTGCTTACCTTTATTCCACTGACTTACAGGGCGAAGATATCCAACAACTCTTGAATAAATTTCACACTTAGCACCACACTTGGGGCAGTTTTCGTGTTCCCCAGAAATATATCCATGTGTCGGACACACAGAAAAAGTGGGGGTAAGTGTAAAGTACGGCAAATGATAGTTATTACATATCTTTTTCACAAGACTTTTCACACTACCAATATCCGTAATTTTTTCACCAATAAATAAATGAAGAACCGTTCCACCAGTATATTTTGTTTGAATTTCATCTTGTAAATCTAACGCTTCAAAAATATCATCTGTAAAATTGACAGGCAACTGAGTCGAATTTGTGTAAAATGGTTCTGCTCCTTGTTCGTATTTTTTTTCATTCGCACAAATAATCTTTGGGTACTTTTCTTTATCTATTTTTGCTAATCTATAACTTGTGCCTTCTGCAGGCGTCGCCTCTAGATTATAATTGTTTCCTGTTTCTTCTTGAAATTTTATCAGTTTTTCCCTCATAAAATCTAAAACTCTTAAGGTAAATTTTCTTCCTATGTTAGAAGAGATTCCCTCCCCAAGCAAATTTAAACATGCCTCATTCATACCAACCAAACCTATAGTTGAAAAATGATTTTTCCAATATTCACCAAAGGTGCTTTTAATATTTCGTAAATAATACTTAGTATAAGGATAAAGATCCCTCTCAGTGAATTTCTCCAGAACTTTCCTCTTGATTTCTAAACTTTCCTTTGCAAGATTCATTAAACTTTCTAACTTATCTAAGAAATCTTCTTCATCTTTCGCAAAATACCCCAATCTTGGCATATTAATTGTAACCACTCCGATACTACCAGTCAATGGATTAGCCCCAAATAGACCTCCACCTCTTTTCTCTAATTTTCTAGTGTCAAGTCTTAGTCTACAACACATTGAACGAGCATCTTCTGGTTTCATATCAGAGTTTATGAAATTAGAAAAATAAGGTATTCCATATTTAGCTGTAACCTCCCATAATAAATCTAAATTTTTGTTATCCCAATCAAATTCTTTTGTTATGTTATATGTTGGAATTGGAAATGTAAAAACCCTTCCTTTTGCATCCCCTTCGTGCATTACCTCCAAAAAAGCCTTATTAAACATCTCCATCTCTTTCTGAAAATCCCTATATGTTTCTTTTTGAAATTTCCCCCCAATGACTACGCGTTTATCAACAAAGTTAGATGGAACTGTTAAATCGAGAGTTATGTTTGTAAACGGTGTTTGAAAACCAACTCTCGTTGGCACATTTACATTAAAAACAAATTCTTGTAATGCTTGTTTAACTTCTTTATAACTAAGACCATCATATCTAATAAATGGTGCCAATAATGTGTCAAAATTCGAAAATGCCTGGGCTCCTGAAGATTCTCCTTGAAGAGTATAAAAAAAGTTTACTATTTGGCCAAGTGCACTACGAAAATGTTTAGCAGGTTTACTTTCAACTTTTCCAGGCACTCCTTTAAATCCATTAAGCAACAAATCCAACAAATCCCATCCAACACAGTATACTGATAATAAACCAAGGTCATGAATATGAAAATCACCATTCAAATGAGCTTCTCTAATTTGTTTGGAGTATATCCTATTTAGCCAATAAACTTTACTAATTTCAGAAGAGATATAATTATTTAATCCTTGCAACGAAAAGGTCATATTACTATTTTCATTAACTTGCCAATCTATTTTTTTCAGATATTGGTCCACAAGAGATACATTTGCCTTCGACACTATCTCTCTAATTCTTGCATGTTGCTCGCGATAAATCACATATGCTTTTGCTGTTTTACGATAAGGAGAAGCCATTAATACTTCTTCTACAATGTCTTGAATTTCCTCTACAGAAGGTATTTCTTGTTTAATTGTCTTATCAGCAAAAGCTAAAACTTTAAGTGTGAGTTTCTTTGCAGTTTCTTCATCAAACTCTTTAGTTGCAGCCCCCGCCCTAGTAATTGCACTTGTAATCCTATCAATATCAAAATCTACAATTCTCCCATCTCTTTTTTTTATTTTTTTAAACATTTCAATTTACCTCCCTTTATTGAAAATATGAATACAAAAAATTTGTTAGTCAAGCTTAAACTACTCGTCTAAAAATGTCATCGATTTCTTCTTCTGTAGCTATATTTGCCTTTCCACCTTTTGGAATTTTTGGCCTGAAAAATAAAAACGCTGCCACAAAAAGGATTACAATAGAAATACCAATCCAAATCCATGGATTTGAATTTCCCCCCTTTTCCACGCTACTGCTTTCAACACTACTTGTTTCACTAACCACACTTGTTGTGTTTGTTTCATTCTTAACTGTTGTTTCATTTTTAACTCCGATTGCGAAATACGAAAATCCTGGGGAAAACGCCGTGAAATAATACACTCCATCTTTATGGTTTGTTAATTGCGTCTTTAATTCCTGCCAATCTCCATTGTGGTATCTAAACAAAGCAACCTCGTTATAACTTATGTTATTTTCATCAAGCCAAGTGCCATTTACCTTGAAAGTTATATTAGCTCCTTCTATATCACTGTCAGTTGCACCTTCAACATCTATTTTAATATATTGGTAAACTTTACCACTAAAACTAACATTTGGATTGTCAACTTTTGATACCTTGAAGACAATCCTAGATAAATTGTTTTTTAGATTTATCTCAACTTTTTCCAGATCGATTTTCCCATAAGTTATGTTAATCTCAACGTGTTTCCCTGGGTTAAACAATGTGTTCACATAATCACTTGAAAATGAAGTGTTCGTAGTTCCACCACTGCTTCCACTACTTCCACCATTATCTGAACTGCAAGAACAATCTTCTGAACAGCTATCACAATTTTCCCAAGGGCTACAAATCCCATCCCCACAATAGCGAACTGTTATTGAAACTTGTTTTTCATTATTGCTTAAGTTATAATCTGTTTGCTCAACAGCTTCTATTTTAACGGTTAAATTCGTATTTCTATCAACTGCTATTTCAAAAGTGACATTAACGATATCATGCCATACGTTAATTACATCTTCTTCATCAACAAGATTACTTCCATTGTAAAGTCTAACTGTTGCATTTCCCTCCTCAAATCCATCATTTTTAATCGAAATATTAATTCCCACTAAGCTATATTCCCTTGGACTTGAGTCGTTTACCACTATGTCACCTACTAAGAAATTGTATGGATGATTACTAAACACAAAAAAAGAATCATCTCCTGCAAGTAAGACAGATTCCTTTCCAGAGACATTATAAAAAACGGGTGCTGCAGTCCCATGAACACCTTCTATCTCTTTAATTAACTCACCACTCGTGTAATTGTAGACATAAGTACTATTGCTCCTATCTTCAAAAACTACCTCAAGATTGCCATCGTTGTTAATATCCATCACAAGAGGAACTGACGCAACATAGCTTTTTGCATCAAATGTCTTTTCAGAAGCTAATCCTGTCCCATTAAACTCGAGAACGTAAACTTTCTTTTCGCTGTTAGTGAAATAATCTCCAACTCCAAATACAATCTCGGGCTTCCCATCACCATCATAGTCATTTACATTCACACCCATCTGTATCGGTTCTGTATTATAACTTGCTAACAAATTTAAGTTAGAATCATAAACACGAAGCCCGCTGCCTGTTCCAAGAAAAATTGTGTTGTTGTAAATCGCTGGTGCTGCCTTAACATACCCATCTACTGTCACATTCTTTACCGCATAACCGCTCTTGTTAATTAAATAAAGCCATCCACTATTTCCCCAATTTGAATCTGTAACTCCCGCAACAATGTTATCTCCAAGAAGCGCAAATGGAGACATTACACTCCCGGGGAAGTAAACCTTGTTCCCATTGTAAACTATGTGTCCATCAGTTAGGTTTTCGCCGGTTGTTGTATTTAAAACTAAAAATGGTGAATTAGCACCATTAAGTCCAAAGTAAAGAACTCCATCAACAACAAGAGGGGAAGTATCTATTGATTTATCAAAATCTTTTTGCCATACCAAGCTACCGTCAGTTACATTAATGGCATAAAGATGGGATGGGTAAGATGCAATTAAATTCCAGTTATCATCATAAACATTCCCTAAGTCATTCCCTATGATAACAATACCGTTATAATAAACTGGTTGAGACATAGAATAGTTTGGCAAGTTAAACTCCCAAAGCTTTGACTTGTCATCGAGATTTAGCGCAAAAACTTTACCATCCCCACAATTAGAGTTGAATACTGCAACTGTATTCCCATTAATATTATCAACTACTACTGGTGTCATCAACTGTACCGAGCCAAAAGCCTGCTCGCACGAAACTGAATAATCCCATAATAACGCTAAGTTCACAATATCTGCTACATCACCCGCTGCAAAGGTTCTATTAACATTTCCACCAAACATCGTCCAATCTGCATTAGCAACACTAAGAGTCACAAGTGCTAAAAGTAAAATCCCAAACAACCTGAAGTTTTTTGCCATGAGAAACTGTAACACATAAAAGGTATTTAAATTGTTATGCTCAACATGTGGTATAACAACATATTGTGTGAACGAACCACTGCATATTGAAACCAAAAGCAAAAGATTTAAAAAGGAATCAAAATTGCAAATATTATCTAACAAGACATGTTTCGTGAAAGCGAAACATGTTCGGGTGAATTAAATGGCAAGAATGCATTCAAGGAAAAGAGGAAAGAGTGGATCAACTAAGCCAGTTAGTAAAGTCGCTCCTAGCTGGGTAAAATACAAAGCAGAAGAAGTTGAAAAACTCGTTATAAAATTGGCAAAAGAAGGAAAAAGCTCTGCCGAGATAGGATTAATTCTCAGAGATTCCTATGGAATTCCAAGTGTTAAGTCGATAACAGGCAAAAAAATAACAAAAATCTTAGAGGAAAATCAGCTTGCATCTAAAGTTCCTGAAGATCTTAAAAATCTAATGAGAAGAGTAATTGCAATTATGAAACATATGGAAAAAAACAGGAAGGACATGACTGCAAAAAGAGGGCTCCAATTAACTGAATCAAAAATAAGACGTCTTGTTAGATATTATAAGAAAACAAAAAGACTTCCAAAAGACTGGAAATACTCGAGGGAAAATATTAACTTATTGTTAAAGTGATGTGAATGGCAAGAAAAACCACAACAAGAAGGAAAATCAAGCGTGGGAAGATATGGTTTAAGGTACATGCTCCAAAAATATTTAATGAAAATGAAATCGGAGAAACGCTAGGCAAAGATGAGCAGTCTATAATCGGGAGAACAATTAAGGTTCCATTTTCAGAGATAAGTGGAGACATCACAAAACACAACATAGTTATAAAACTAAAGATAACAAAAGTCACAGGAGAGCATGCATATACTACAATTGCGTCATACGAGCTTTCAAAGCCATTCTTACAAAGAATGATAAGACGAAGAACAACAAAAATAGAAGTAGTCAAAGATTTGAGATTAAAAGATGGAAAGAAATACAGAATAAAAGTTGTTGCAGTCACATTACACAGAACAAGTTCTTCTCAACAATCTGCACTTGTAAAAGCAATAGAAAAAGAAATAGAAAACAGCATCCCTTCTCAAGACATCGAGTCCCTCATAGCTTCATTATCAATTGGTAAACTCCAAAGAGAAATGCAAAAGAAAATAAGCAAAGTATATCCTCTTAGATTCTTTGATGTCAGAAAGGTAGAACTACTCAAGGAAAAGAAAGAAGTAGCAAAGAAGTAATTATTTCCTACCGAGAAAAGCTTCTAAAACTTTCTTGAAAACTTTATCCCAATATTTCTTTTCTAAGATAATTACTTCTCCAAAATTTTTGTATTTATCCACATAATTCCTATGTAAAGTTGCCAAAACATCCTTCTTAGAAGTTAACAACTCCTTAACCTTTTCCTCAAACTTCTCAGAAAAAAGCTCCATCCTGCCAATCTCATCTATTACATACAAATCTGCTTCTCTGCTTAATGCAGGAATTGCAACTTCTTCTAAAGAGTTTATATCAACATGATACTTTGAAACCTGAGGACCTTCAAAGTTAATGTGTGCCAAAACTTTTTCCCTACCTGTCTGAATATCTCTTATTTTAAATCCAACTCGCTTGCCATTCTCACGAATCTCTTCTGTTAAAATTCCTGTAACTCTACCAGAATAAAACTTAAGAAATTCTTTTATTAATCTACTTTTACCGCTCCCAGGCATACCAGTTATAAGAATCTTTCTCATCTCAGCGGTTAACCTTCCACTTTTCCTTTGGCAGATTAGTTAGCAAAACAACTCTGCTTGGCTTGTGCTCATCAGCAATTGGAACTCCCAAATGTCTGGAAAGCTCCTTAGAAAATTCAACAATTTCTTCATGAGTTGGCATGTGCTCTAATCCCAATCTCTGCCTTGCAGAGCCAACAGACATATATCCCTTTGCCTCAATGAAATGTGGTTTTGCTTTTTTTATTAGCTCGGCGTATTTTTCAGGATACTTCATATTAACTCCTTTGACAAGAGTAAGACGAATTACTTTGCGAGTGTTCAATTTTGGAAGCAACTCAAGAGTTTTCATCAAACGCTCCCAAGCGTCAGGCAAATTCGGATGACATAAACCCATACAAGTTTCTTTATCTGGCGCTGCAATAGTAACATAAAGTTGTGTTGGAAGCGGATTTAAATTTTCAAGTCTCTCAGGCAAAGTCCCATTTGTTACCAAAAAAGTTGTCATACCTCTTTTATGAAATTCAGCAATTAATTCTCCAAGCTTTGGATATATCGTTGGCTCTCCTGCGAGGGAAATTGCTACTTGAGTTGGATTTTGTGCTTCCTTCCATTTTTTCATATTTACATCAGCACCGGGAAAGCCAGAAAGTAGCTTCCTCTGCGCTTCGATCATTTTGTCAACAATTTCCTTTGGCTCATCCCACCCTTCTAACTCTGGGTATTGATATCTCCCTAACCTCCAGCAAAAGTCACAATTTTGTGTGCACCAATTAATAACAGGTGTGCATTGAAGACACCTATGGGATTCTATTCCATAAAATTTTTGCTTGTAGCAAACGCCTTTATCATGAAGAGATTTTTTCGTCCAGCCACACAACTTAACTGCAGAATGATTCCCTGCTATTCCATAGTGCTGTCTAATGAAAAGTCTCTTCTGTGCCTCAGTCAGCCTTGCAAGAACCATAAAAATATTTCAAAGGTGTGTGTTTAAAAAGATTTATATATCCCCTAAAATATACTCAAAATGTGCGCCGTTAGTCTAGCGACCTTTCCGCCTTCTTTAGAAAAGAAGGTAGGTTGCCAAGAAAGGAAAGGAACGGACAATGGTTAGGACGCGAGCTTGCCAACACCCTTTCGCAAGCGAAAGCGTGTACGGAAAGGGTGTGTGAAGAGCTTGTAACCCGGGTTCGAATCCCGGACGGCGCATTTTAGAAAATAATATTAATGGTGACCTAATTTAATGTTTTAACAAAATAAAGAGGTGTTGTAATGGTGGAAGTAACAGTAAGGGTTTGTGACATTTGTAAAGAAAGATTGGCAGTCGGTCAATGTCCAATCTGTGGAAGAGATGTCTGCAAGCAATGCACACAATCATTCAGCCTAGAGCTTGGAATGAAATGGAGAGGTCCATCAATCGAATTCTTCAGAGAGAACATATGCATTGACTGTGCTAAGAAGCTAGAGGGGAAATCAAAGGATATCATATTAGAATTAAGCAAGAAGCTACAACCTGAAATTAAAGAACTACTCAAACAATATTCGAAGGAATAATCATGTCGCTAAGTGAATTTTTTTATTATACTTTACTTAAGCACGGCAAAATAATTATAATTATCCTAGGGATAATTGTTGCGATACTGGTCTATGTCGACATGCAGAAATTCGGCGTTGGATTTAAAGAAACGACTACGAATTCCATGAAGTACTGCGAAGAGGATTCAGATTGTTTTGAATATTGCGGAGATTGTGTATCAGTAAAAAGGAATATAGTATGCGAGCCAAATACAACTATTAAATGTGTATGTAGAAACCATATCTGCGAGATAGCGTAATCCTTTTAAAACTAAGTATATTCAGTTACATTCATAGATGGGCCCGTGGTCTAGCGCACCTTTCTTTGGAAAAGAAAGCTGCACCAAAGAAAGGAGTGGAGAATGGTTATGACGTCCGCCTTACACGCGGGAGGTCCCCAGTGACCCTTTTCTTAAGAAGAAAAGCGTCAACGGAAAAGAAGTTGACGGGGTCGGGGAATTCAAATCTGGGCGGGCCCACTTTTCATCTTTTAGAGGGGTGCTATGGCAACACACGAAAGCAAAATTAGAGAAATTTATGTCGAAGCATGTAAATGGTGTTCCATACATTTCCCACAGCTTGCAAGTAGAGACACAAACGTAACAGACGAACTAAAAAAGTCATTAAAGTTCTTAAAATGGGGAGTTAAGCCATACGAAGTAGTCATCTTTAGTAGGGTGGCTCTAATTATAAGTGCGGTTGTTTTGCTTTTGATTAACCTAATTGCTCTTTCATTTATCCCGCCGTCCATAATTATAATCTCAATTAGTGCAATAATTCCTTTTTTAATAGCGCACTTAATAACAGAGTTCCCAAAAACAGAAGCTGCACTTGAGAGAATAGATGCACTTAGTTATGCCCCCACATTACTCACCCAAATTGTAATTTTCCTAAAACAAAATCCAAACTTAGAAAGAGCACTTCAATTTGTATCAAACTATTCCGAGGGAAGAATTAGTAAGGAAATTAGAGATGTTCTGTGGAAATGTCTCATGGGTTATAAAACAAATCTAAAAGAAGAGCTTGGGAAACTTGCCCAAACATGGGGAGAATACCTACTGGAACTAAAAAGAAGTTTGTACTTGATAATAGCTTCCATGTCTGAGAAAAATGAGGTAAAAAGAAATCAGTCCCTCGACAGAGCATTAAAAATAGCATTAGATGGAGTAGTAAACAAAGTAAGAGATTATGCAAACAAATTATACCTACCAACTTTGTTTTTATTTAGCTTTGGAACTGTCCTCCCACTCGTAATAATTTCCCTGTTACCAATATTTTCCTTCTTGGGAGGAGAATTTGCATCTCCTTTTCAGATGTTTCTAATTCTCAGCGTGTCGCTATTGATAATCTACTTTTACTCAAACAAAATCATATCAAAAAGACCACCCTCATTCACAAACATACAACTACCAAAATGGCTGCCAACTTACCCAAAAGAGGGAAACCTAAAGTTAATCATTGGTGGAAAAGAAATTGAGTTTCCTGCCCTACCTTATGTGCTATTAATTTTTATAACAATCAGCTTTCCAGGCATATTTTATCTTTTAAGTGAAACACCTTTTGTAAGTCTAATTCCAAACTTCCTTACAAACATGATTAAGGGATTCAACACCCTCACAATAATTTGGGGATTTGGGATTGCAATTGCAATATATTCTTATGGGACTTCTTGGTATAAAAAGAAATTAAGAGATGAAATAAAACAACTTGAAAATGAAGCTATAGATGGGATGTATCACCTTGCAAGCCGAATAGATGAGGGGCGTTCTCCAGAAGAAGCAATAAAACATGTAAGTGAAAATATGCCAAATACAAAATTTGGTGAACTAATGAAAAAAACATATAAAATACTAAGAAGTAGACACACCACTCTTGAGAATGCCCTCTTCAATCCAGAGTATGGCTCCCTAAGAGACGTACATTCTACAAATGTTAAAGTAATGTTTAGAGTGTTTTTAATATCTCTAAAGAAAGGAGTTAAAAATAGCGCCCAAATGCTATTTACAATATCCAACCACTATGACCAACTAAATAGAACTGAAGAAAAGTTGAAAACTACATTGAGGAATGCCCTTTCAATGATGAGAACTACTGCAAGCATATTTGCACCAGTTATCACAGGTATTGTAATAACCCTACAACAGCTAATACAAGACGGGCTAAGAAGTGTAAAGGAAGGTCTTGGAAACTTAGGGTACCAATACCTAAATCTCTCTTTCCTAACAACACCAAACTTTAGTGCAGAGTCCCTACAACTAATCGCAGGAATTTATATGTTACTCCTCGCGGTTTTACTAATTCGCTATGTTTCAATACTAGAATATGGGAAGGATGGAGTTATGGTTAGTTATGAAGTCGCACGTAACATACCAATAGCATTATTTGTATTCACATTCACCTTAATTGGAAGTAGAATTGCGCTTGGAGTATAAAAGTTTATAAGTTTGTCAAAATTTTACATGTTAGGAGGTTTTAAAATGAGATTAAACAAAAGGGGTGTAGAAGCATTACCTCTGAGATATATTATAATTGCCCTTGTGGCAGCATTGGTAATTGGAATAGCACTTCAATTTACGGGAATCTTACGCAGCGGAACAATTAGTACTGCAACCCAAATAAACAAAACTCTAACTGAAAAAACAACATGCGAACTAGACGAAGAGAAACCTATTGTAAGCAACTGGGACATAATTTGTAATGCATCGGATGACATTGTAAATGTAACAAGTGTTAAAATAGAAGATGATTGTGGCGTTGAATGGGCAAAGATAGAACTAATGAACAGCACAAATGACTTCAACGGGCTTGCAAGCTTAGTAGTAAAATCTAAAGAAGAAAACACATGGTGGACAAATGGAGCACTAAACTTCACAGACCCAGCACAAGTAGATAAAACATATGATATACAAAGTGGAGATATCGTTGTCATCTGGGTAAAAGATAAAGCAACTGCCGAAAACTATGCTGTGGCTGAAACAGTGACTTGCCAATGATGTCAAAAAAAGGTGTTGAATCTTTTCCATTTTTTTTATTTTTGTCCCTTTTAGTAGCTGCAATTGTAATAACGATTGGTTTTTATCAGGTAAGCGCGTTCTCAGAGTTTTCATCCAAGAGAGAGATAATGCAAAGCTATGAAAGGATAATTAATACCATGAAAAACCTAAGGGAAACAACAGATATTGGCTCATTTGCACGAGTACACATAACAATTCCCAAAAGATACAAGTTAACATTTTATGCAGAAAATGATACCATCTCAATAAGTGGTCCTGGAATAAACTTAAGCAATCAACCGGACATAGATATAATAAATGTAACTGATGCCTTTGGAGAGATAAAAGCAAACTACACTCTTCAGCCGGGAGATTACAATTTGGTGATATATTATGGCTATCCGCAGGAAACGAAGCCACTTGAAGTTTTCTTCAAATAAGCGTGGAGTAATAAGTTTCGTATTTTCAAAGATGTCTTTCATCCTATTCGCAATAATAATAACTATTACATTCTTCTTTGTCTTATCAATTGAAAGAGACATATACTCTCTTAAATTGATGTCAAAAGAAATAGACGAAATAACCAATAGAATAAATTCTGTTTCCGTCTCAAAATACAAAACATGGAGTGTATACAAAGGAAATAACTATGGTATCATAGTAGAAAGCAAAAATATTACTTTATTTAACAACAAACACAACCTAACGAAATCTCTTTACTTCGAAATCAACGAAAGTGGATCAGATGAAAATTTAACTACGAGCTGTGTGAACATCACAAACATTTATGGAAAGGTGGTGCTTAAGAAATGCCTATAGGTGAAGATGTTCCAATCTTAGTACCTATTTCTATTATTCTTGTAGTGTTCATCTTATTTTTATTTTCTTTATTTTTACATTCCGCAGAACAAGACGAAATAATCCAAATGTCACAGGAAGCAACTACAATAGGGAACTACATCATAAATCAAAAATTTAACAACACTATTGGAATAACTTCTCCCCCAAATATATGGGGCTGCAAAAACATTTCAGAGATTGGGATTCACTCAAAACAAAAAATAAAAGTGAATATTACAAATGAGGAAAATGGAAGATGGTGGTGCTGGGGGAACATAGAAGATTCAACAAAATTAGTTACCATCAAAATACCAACGTTAATCACGTATAAAAACGAAACAATACCTGCAACGGTGGTGGTGAGTGTTGGCAAATAAAAAATCGCAAGGAGTTGTAGTAGATATTGCATTACTCCTTATACTATCTACACTTGCCATTACCTTTCTAAGCACAGAATTAAACAGGGAATCTATTTCAACAGCAGCAATTCGCTCGCAAAATTTATACACCCGAAAACTTCTATCTTCCACATTATACTTTTCGCGCGCAAACACAAGCGTTGCAGATATGATTAAACTTAACTACTGCGGGTATAACAAAGAAGCAGACATGGAGGACACAATTGAATACATCATCTCAAAGTTAAATAGAAAGGAGTATAATTATATCCTAACTATCTGTCCAGAAGGGGATTGCGCCTCAAATGCAATAGCCATATGTAGTAAGGAAGTATCCGACCAATATGGTGGCTGCTGTGTTAAAACAAAAAGTGCTATTATTGCATCAGCTAATCTAACTTTACCCAACGGATGTAATTATAACTTCACTATTGTTTCCCTTGGGATATGGCCGAAGTCGATGAAGGTGGAAAAATGTTAAACAAAAAGGGATTTATGTTCACACCAATAGTGTTTATAGCAATATTTCTCGTAGTAGTCGTATTTTCAGTATATACATCAACTATGGACAAAACCACTTCAGAGAATATACATGAAAACTCAAAAATTGAAACTGGAGTTAATATCATAGAAAAGAAGCAAATAGATATAATCTCCTTTGCTAAAGTTGCAACATATTTGTGCTCAGAAGCATTTCCATATCCATGTAATGAAACAGATTTGGAAGGCTGTGTAGAAGAAAATTTAACTACTCATTTTGGAAGTGCAAATTGGGGATTTAACATATACGGCACAGACGAAGCCAAAGCAAGACTCACTCTCCCAAAAATAAATTCTACAAATATGACCTCAAATCAAGTGACGGTTACGCTATATCTAAATAAAAACTTATTAAGGTGGTGCTAAATGTTTGGTAAAGATAAAGAAAAAATTAGAATGTTGGAAAAAATGGTAGCAGCACTTAGTAGAAGCATAGATGATCTAACCGCAGAAGTAAAAATTCTACGCGAAGAAGTCGAAGAACTAAAGAAAAAAATTAAGAAGAAATAGAATTGTAGTAATCACACCACTTTCTTATCGGGCAAATCTCACATTTTGGATTTCTCGCCTTACATATGTTTCTGCCATGAAGGACAAATAAGTGGTTAAAATTAAGCCAATATTTCTTAGGCACAACTTTTAGAAGCGCCTTCTCCATCTTCAACGGCGTTTTTTCATGAACAACTCCAATTCTATTTACAACCCTAAAAACATGGGTGTCTACCGCAATCCCCTCGGCTTTCTTAAATCCATAAGACAAAACAATGTTTGCTGTTTTTCTTCCAACACCTGGAAGCTTAATTAACTCCTCCATTGAATTTGGCACTCTTCCACCGTATTTTTCAACGAGAATTTTAGAAAGCTTCTTTATGTTTCTTGCTTTTACTTTGTAAAAAACACCGCGCTTGACAAGTTTTTCCAACTCTTTTATTGGAGCTCTCGCAATTTCTTTAGGGGTTTTGTATTTAGAAAAAAGCAATTTGGCGGCAGCAACTGCATTCTCATCTGTATTTCTTGCAGACAAGATTGTTCTTATTAATAATTGAAACAAAGGTGGACTTCCCCTAACAACTGGAGGTGCCTCAAAATTCTTGTAATATTCTTCCAAAGTTTTAATTATTTTTTCAATTGGTTTTCCCACAGATAACTATTAAATTGAATATTATTTAAAAGTAATCATGAAGTTTGGCACAGCTGGAATTCCTTTTGATTCAGAAAATACAATTGATGGCATTAAGAAAGTTAGGGAAATGAATCTTGACGCCATGGAGCTTGAGTTTGTTTATGGAGTTTATCTTTCAAAAGAAGAAGCAGCAAAAGTAAACAAAACAGCAAAGAGAGAAGGTATAACTCTAACGGCGCATGCCCCATATTTCATAAATCTAAATTCAAAAGAAAAAGCAAAGGTTGAGGCAAGCAAAAAAAGAATTCTACAATCAGCAAAAATCGCGCATCTTGCCGGTGCAAAGAGTGTCGTATTCCACCCTGGCTTTTATTTGGGGCAAGACAGCAAAATAGTTTATGGGAAAATAAAGGAAGAAATAAAGAAGATCATTAACAAGCTCAAAGAAGAAAATGTTAACATCTTACTTCGCCCAGAAACAACTGGAAAACTAACTCAATTTGGGACAATTAATGAACTGCTAAAGCTAAGCATAGAATTAGAAGATGTTATGCCTTGCATTGACTTTGCCCACATACATGCAAGAACACAAAAATATAACTCCTATGAAGAATTCTCACAAATTCTTTCGCTTGTAGAAAAACACCTTGGTAAAGAAGGACTAAGGAATATGCATATCCACATCTCAGGAATCAATTATAATGGAAAAGGAGAAAGGAACCATCTAAATCTAAAATATTCTGATTTCAACTACAGAGCTCTGCTAAAAGCATTAAAGGATTTCAAAGCAGATGGGATAATTATTTGCGAAAGCCCAAATAATGGAATTGTTGGTGGAGACACCCAATTACTAAAAAAAGAATGGAAAAGACTATCGCTTATGTAAATACTCAAATGCACACATAACGGCAATTGCCCCCTCTGCTGCTCCAGTTATTGCTTGCTTAGGGAATGGATCATCAACGATATCTCCTGCAGCATAAACTCCGGGTATATTCGTTTCTGCTCTCCTGTTTATTTTAATATGCCCCTTTGCATCTAATTCAACACCAAGTGGCTTAAGAATTGCATCATTTGGCACGCTCCCAATCTCAACGAAAACACCATCAAGTGGAAGTTCATTTGAACCATTATATTCTCTATCAAGAACAACACCGGTAACAACGCTGCCATTCCCTTTTATCTCCTTAACATTTGCATTATTAATTATCTCTATTTTTCCTTCTTCAACTTTTTTCATAACTGCTTCCATATTTAATGGCTCTGGATGAATTTGTTCCCCGCGGTAAATTATGTAAACTTTTTTTGCATATTGCGTCAATAGTAAAGCTTCTTTTGCAGCAGAGTCACTTCCACCAATTACAGCAACAACTCTCCCAGTAAATAACGCACCATCACAAGTTGCACAATAACTTACACCGCGATTCAAATACTCTTTTTCTCCGGGAACATTTAACTTTCTTCTTTCCATACCAATTGCAATTAAAACAGTTTTGGCTTCGTATTCCTTGCCGCTTTTTGTGATTACCTTAAAATTACCATCATCCTGTTTATTTATTCTAACCACTTCATCATCTACAATCTCGCTTCCAAGAGCTAAGGCATGCTTCTCAAGTTTTTTCATTAAATCCATCCCAGAAATCTTAATTTCACCCGGCCAATTCTCAACCAAATGTGTCATTGCAAGAAGACCATACCTTTCTCTTGTTATAACTATGTTTTTCATCTTATACCTATTTGCATAAATTGCCGCAGAAAGTCCTGCAGGTCCGCCACCAATTATAAGCATGTCATACATATTTATCACCCCGCTATTTGAAAAGAGCAATATTTTTAAATATATATTATTTACTCTTACTATCCAATCTCAAGGGGGCGATTCTAAGATGGAAAATCCATTCTCAAATGCACAAAAACAAATTGAAAAGACTGCTGAAAAACTAAACTTGGATAAGAACGTAGTTGAAACTCTAAAAGAGCCAATGAGAATCCTACAAGTAAGAATCCCAATAAAAATGGATGATGGCTCAATTAAAACCTTTACAGGATTTAGAGTTCAGTATAACAATGCTCGTGGGCCAACAAAAGGGGGGATAAGATACCATCCAAATGAAAGTCTTGATACTGTAAAAGCGTTGGCTGCCTGGATGACTTGGAAATGTGCAATTGCAGATATACCATTTGGTGGTGCAAAGGGCGGAATTATTTGCAATCCAAAAGAAATGAGTCAAGCAGAGTTAGAGAGACTAAGCAGGGGATATATCAGGCAGATTGCAGAATTCATTGGCCCAGATAAAGACATTCCAGCTCCAGATGTTTATACAAATCCACAAACAATGGCGTGGATGCTCGACGAATACGAAAAAATAGTAAGGAAAAATTCCCCAGCAGTTATTACTGGAAAGCCACTTGAAGTTGGAGGAAGCAAGGGAAGAACAAAAGCAACTGGGTTTGGAGTTGCAATCAATATAAGGGAAGCAGCAAAGAAAATTGGACTTGAGCTAAATAGTGCAAAGGTCGCCATACAAGGCTTTGGGAATGTAGGTATGTATGTAGCAAAGTCGCTTGAACAGATGGGTGCAAAAATAATTGCCCTCTCTGATTCAAAAGGTGGAATTTACAATCCAGATGGGATTTCCGTCGAAAAAGCAATTAAGCACAAGCAGGAAATAGGTTCATTAAAGGGGCTTGAAGGAACAAAGGAAATTTCAAACGAGGAATTACTTGAGCTTGAATGTGATATACTAATTCCAGCAGCTCTGGAAAACCAGATAACAAAAGATAACGCGGACAAGATAAAGGCAAAGATTATTGCCGAGGCAGCAAATGGTCCAACAACACCAGAGGCAGACGAGATATTATACAAAAATGGAAAGTTCCTAATCCCAGACATACTTTGCAACGCTGGTGGTGTCATTGTGAGTTACTTTGAATGGGTGCAAAACAGAACAGGCGACTATTGGAGCGAAGAAGAAGTCGACAAGAGATTAGACGAAAAGCTAACAAGCGCATTTTCACAGATGGTGAAAATGGCAGAAAAAGAAAAAGTTGACAATAGAACAGCGGCATACATGATTGCAATGAAAAGAGTTGTTGATGCCATGAAGTTGAAAGGCATTATATAACAACTAACTTTGCCCTTGTCTTGTATTTTTTGATTTTTATTTTGTCTCCTTTTTTGATTTTAATTGGCTTTTGATTATCAGCAACAACAACACCACTACCACGGGTTATTTTAACAACAATTTTTGAATTCTCTCCAACAACCTTTGGCTTTTGAGGATTAGTTGTATTATTAAACGCAATTCCAATTCCTTTACTGAATGTTCCCCTTGTTATTGACTTAAAATAAGCCGAGGAACCAAATGGTGTAGCAACGACAACGCCATCCCCAATGAATTCACCATTTACTTTTTTGTTATTAACATAAACAAAAAATCTCAAGGCCTCTGGAGGAGAATAGTGGATATTTACATCATTTAATGCAACCATTTTCTTACCATTTACTTCAGCTTCTAATTTTACCAATTCTTTTAATTTATATTCTCCATTCGCAACCTTCTTAAGTACTTTTTCCAAATCAAGAAGTTTGCACCCACTACAGCTTGATTTATGCTTGACAAAAATCTTTGGAACATTTGGATACAACTCTTCTGCAAAAAGCAAAGTGCCATCTCCACCATACGCAAGAACAAAATCAGGATTATAACTAACTATGGTAAAATATTTTTTTGCCGCAGCAATAGCTTCGCTTTCAAATTTACTTACAATTGCAAGCTTCATCTCAATCATCCATATACCTCAAATCTTCTGGCGGAACATCTTCATTATATTTCTTAATTTGATTCTGGAACTCTTTAAGTAAATCGCGTTTTAGTTTTATTCTAACCAAGCTACCTTTCTGTTCCACAATTTCAACAGAGTAAACCCCAAGTTCTTTTTCAAGAGATTCGATATCAAATCCAGAGGTTTCTAATAAAAAAGTATTCCCATCTTTTTCAACTATCTTTCCATATTTTCTGATGATATCTTCTATCATTTTATTAGCTTCATCAAATAACCCATCAATCTTCTACCATCAGTAGAACCCAAGCTACCCTTACTGCAACTCTTCTCAGAAAATTCTGGAATGTGGTCAGGTAAACCACTTCCAAATATAGTAATTGGGACCGGATCATTTGTGTGGATCCCTTTTTCTGTGGATGTGGTGTGATCGCAAGTTACAACAACAATTGTATTCATTAAATCAATATTTTTTAACAACGGTCTAAAGAAATATTCATCAATCGCTTCTATAGACTTTATTTTTCCTTCTATATCTTTTAGGTGAGCAAATTCATCTGGTCCTTTTAAATGAATATAAAATGCGTCGTAAAAATTCAGATTTTTAAGCAACGTGAGCACTCTTATTGTCATATCTTTTCTTGCATCCCCTGACAAAGGGGGGATGGGTATCACATCCATACCTGTAAGCTGAGCAATCCCTCTCTCGACAGGCATGTCTACAAATGATGCCCACCTTACACCAAATGTTTTGCTTAAATTATATAACTTTGGCAAGGCAGTCCCTGCATCCCTAACCAAAACTATATTCGCTGGAGGTTTTCCTTCCTTAACCCGCCTTTTGTTTATTGGATGAGTCTCTAAAACAAGCCTACTTTTTTCTATAAATTCATTTACCAATCTTGCAGAAGTTGCTGCAGCCTTGCTTTTTTCCAACGGAACGCACTTTTGAAGTTTTAAAACAGGCTCACTCAACGCCTCGCTAAGAGGTATTGATTTTATGAAACCGTCTCTACTCCATGTAACATCAAAAAAGTGGAGTTTATACGCGGGATGAGTATTACTTATCTTTGGAGAAAGCTCTTCCCTAGATTTTATAACAAGAACACCCCTATATCCCGCAGTTGCTTTAAACTCATATTCTGCATCCGTAAGAGAAACATACTGCTTAATTGCACGCTCCAGCTCTTTTGCTTCTTTTGGGGTCAGCCCACCAGCCCTTATGTTAACGATTGTATCCCCCTCGACAGTACCGAAATTACATCTCAGTGCAAGATCACCATCCTTAAATCTCACTCCACCACCAACTGCTTCAAGAGGACCTCTACCTGTATACACTTTAAAAACATCATATCCTAGAAGAGAAAGCACAGCCTCATCACTCTCTGGAGGTACGGGGAGAATGCGAAGGACACCATTTCTACCATTTCGAGCCAAGAAGTCAATATTAGGTATATTAGCAGCTTCAAATGCAGTTCTTCCGTTAATGTCTGGATGTGGAGTATCGGCACCCCCATCAATCACAATAAACAAGAGCTTCTTCATGCCATGTGTAAAGGTTTAAAATAAATTAAAGTTTTTCTTTTCGCATGAAAGTAACATACTTAACAATTTTTTTAATAATTCTCGTCTTCGGATTACAACAGATTGGAGTAATTAACGACTCCTTTGCTTTCATGCCGGCAGAGGTATTAAGCAAACCATACATACTTGTTACTTCCATATTTATGCATGCAAATGTACATCACCTCCTACTTAACTCAATTGGACTCCTAATTTTTGGCTTAATTGTAGAAACAGAAATCCCAAAGCTGAAGTGGGTATTATTATTCCTAATATCAGGCATCATTGGGAACATTGGGTACATGCTACTGTCAAATCCTTTTATTCCGGCGCTTGGGGCAAGTGGAGCTATATTTGGATTAATGGGAGCGGCGGCAGTACTAAAACCAAAACAAATTGTATTCACTCAGTTTGGACCATTTCCTCTCGCTGTAGCAGCAATCATCTGGGGAATAACAGAAGTAATATCATTCTTTGGGGTAGACAACATAGCTCAATCTGCACACATTTTCGGACTAATCGGGGGCGCATTTTTAATTACTATGTACAAAAAAGAGTTTAACTTAAAGGGAAGCTTTGCTATATTAGCAATAGTAGTAGCCATATCGTTATTGATCTCTCTATTTATCCCAAAGGAAATTTACGCTAAAACATTTCCTTGCGACATTGAAGATAAAATTGAAACACCAACCTTCAAAGAATATTTATTTCGCTGCAACAATAGCTACATCTTAAGTATTGCATATCCTTCCTCCTCAAACCCAGATACTGCATATTACTACAACAAATTTCCAGAGCTAGTAACCTCTTTTTACAGAGAAATTTCCGGGAGCAATGGAGTTATAGAAAAATTTGAGTTTAATACAAATCATTCAAGTGTGTATTCAAATGGAAGAATAGGGGATTATGAATTCTATGCTCTTGCAAAAAACGACAATTACTCCAGAATAGAAGTCATCAAATTATTCAAGAAGCAAGCTCCTTTAACTTAGATATATATACTTCATGCGAATACCTCCAACTACAGGTACGCGGATCAAAAAGATTAGCATAATCTAAGCTAAACCTTTCCTCATTCCAAAATTTCTTTGAGTAGTCAAAGTCATTAATGAAAATGTAAGGGCGTGCGCGAGCAAACTCCAGGCATGTGCCTACGATTTTAACAATACTTTTGTTGTTAGTCACTATGTAAAATAAAACCTCTTTCTTTGAATTATCACGCGGCAAGGAAATATTAACATGGACACCATACTTTGAAATTTTCCTTGCCAGCTCAACAACATCCTCTATTTTTCTAAGCTTAACATATGCATACATCATTGCTATGTTGTGTGAGATATAAATCATATCATATATCACCCGCATCTGTTGAACAAAATCAGAGTTATTCTTTAATAGCTTCAACGCCTGCTGGACAAAAAAGACACCTCTGCCATCAGAGGACTTCCGTCTAAACCTATGTAAGTATTCCTTCCATACTCTATCCCCAAGTTTTTCCTTTAGGTTGTTCCATACATCAATTGAAGATACATGCTTCCTGTAGTACTCAAGAAGAACAGGAACTAAAAAGGGATTTTTCTTCACCAACGGATGTGGATCTAAAGATGGTGTGTATTTCATGTTTTCTTCAAGCAATTTAATGAAGTGCTCATTGTCTTTTTCATCCACTTTCTCAAAAGAGATAACCCCATTAGTTATAACTTTATGAAATGGGGAGAAAATAAATGTGGCTGCCTTAGACTCTAGTAAGATAAAATCTTTGACTATCCCCATCTTCTTCGCTGTACTCCAAAACTCCTTAAACTGATTCATCTTTCCAAATGGAACAGAATAGTAACATACATATGCATGCTTACAGTGAGATAAACTCATAACCTTATCAATATACATGTCATAAGGAATTATATCAAATACACCCTCATTTTTAACACCAAATAATATTACAACTGCATAATCTAAACCAATAGAGTCGTATTTGGGAGATGGAAAATATTGGAACCCAACACTTTTTAAGAAATCAAACCATCTCCTAACGGTCCTATCCGTAACTTTAATGCCCTTGTTAGAAAGATATTCTGCCGCCTCAATAGAATTTAGGTATCTTTGCTCTCTTGAAAGATGATAAATAAACTTGAGTAATTTTTCGTCAAAGTGGCTTATCATTTCCCCAATCTATCTAATGTCTGTGGCAATATAAACTTTTGGACAAAAAATAGGCTTTTATTTCCACATAAAAAAATAAAAAGAACTTCACTTAGTGAATGTATGAAATCCAAAATTTTTCTGTTAGGAATTGTGCTTGTGCTAAGTTTTGCAGCAACAAACGCATTGGATTACATGTGTGATGCAACAGGATTGGGCAACCCAGTAACGTTACCAGAGAATACGGACAAAGCTTGGGTAGTTCCAGTTGAATATAGCAAAATACCATTAGTGATTCCATTCGATGGGAGACCAGTAATTGTACCTATAAACGATAGTGCAATATTTATAGTGCCGTTCGAGGGGGAAAGACCAGAGATACACTTTGTGCACAAGATAATCACAATACCGTATAAAGTATTTGATGACTTAAAAATAACTAACAACAAGAGAGCAATATTTATCCCTCTAGAAAATGAAACATTGTTAGTTACTCTACACAAAGATTACATCATCCTCCCACATGGAGATGAACTAGCACCAATTATAGGAACAACGACAGAACATGTCGACATAGACCATGCAATAATAATACCAGTATGGGGCCTTGCAAATGAGCCTATTATAGCAGAGATTAACGGAGACAACCTCATAGTTTCGCTTGAAGGCGGTGGGGGCGGTGGAGGAATATATCTCCGCGGTGGAGAGGACCCCGTTGTATTTCAAGGAACACTAAGAGCAACAGACTCGCTAGTAACATATGTGGGATACACACCAGAGCCAATGTTTATACATTTAATTGACTCAGATAGAACAGATTTATTTGAATTTACAGACACACTAATTGACATAAGAACTTGCTGTGCAATATAATATTTCTTTCTTTTTTATTTTTTGAAAAGTATTTTAAAAAACAAGTTCTAAAATTGTTATATGAATTTTAAGGAAATTTGTAAAAAAATAGACAAAAATCCAAGCACGAAGATACACAATTATTATCAAAAAATACTTGCTCTTTTATTTCTCGAGGGCCAAGACCCATTCAACAGAAAGCTAATTGATATCGAAGCAGAAAAAAAGATTGGAAAGGGCGTTGCAGACCTTTTTCTGAAATGGGAATACAAGGGGATGACTTTCACAGAAATAATTGAAGTCCATTTGAAACCAAGGAAGAAAATCTTAGAAGATAAAATCAAACTTTATAATGGAAAAGCAAACTTGCTATCGATTTGTATTCCATCAAACCAGTTAGAAGCAATCCATGCTGTCTTTAAAAAAATGAAAAAAGACCTAACAAAAATAAACATTGTGTATTTAATTGATTCAGATGTAGTTTCCAAAAACAAAAGAAAAATTGTTAAAGACAAAAATATGATTGTTGGATTACACTCTCCATTTTATCTAACAAAGAAAAAGGATTTTGAACTAATTAAAGAAGATGTAAACTCAAAGAGATACTTGCTCTTTGAAGCATTTCTGCCTATTTATTTGAAGAAATAGAATGGGCTTCTTCTCTCTCCCTTGCTAATCTCTCTAAATCTTCTTCGCTTATAGGCAGAGGATATTGCCCTAAACTACAACCCAAACATAGGTGCTCTTTTGAGATACTATATTGTATACTCCCATCTTTACTCTTCACAACAAGGGCCTTTTCATACATATCTGGTGTTGCATACCTAACCCAATCAACTCCCAGTATTTTTGCTATTTCTTCTTCGCTTCTTTCTCTCCCTTTTTCAAAATCATATCCAATTAACTTGCTTCTCCTTTGCATGTCAATGCCATATGGACAAATATTTGTAATTTTGAAAAACGCTGAATAAACCCCAATCTCCTCCAGCTCAGGATGCATTTCTCTAATCTTTTTAACTAACTTACCTAACGTTTCTCCTCTAACGATACTATCGTCTACTATGACAAGATGTTTGATATTTTCTAATTCAAAAGGAGTTATCAAATACTTAAGGTTGTATGCATCTTTTCTTTCGCTATCTAAAAGCTGAAATGCTCTCTTTGAATAATCCCTATTCCTAATGATAAGCTTCACATAAGGAACTCCAAGGATATGCGCAAGTGAAAATGCATAAAGCTCCGCTGTTTCTGGAACTGCTGTAACTGCATCAACTCTCTTTCCAAGAGACCTAATATCTTCTGCTATAAGTTGACTTAGGTTATCTCCTCTAAATTTAGCCACAGGCACACCATTAATTACGGATAACTGATTCGCAAAATAAGCCCACTCAAATGAACAATATTTTGGATCCGGATCAAATAACCTTTTAATATCTACATCTTCATCTTTAAACACACCAATATATCCTAGTGGGAAGGAGAAAATATTCTCTAACTCAACACCTTCTTGAGTAAGTGGAAGGGATTCAGATGAAATCATAAACATCTTTCCCCAATCTAATTCTTTATATCCCCAAACAAGCGGTTTTATCCCCTTTGGTTCTCTGTATACCCACACCTCACCATTAACTAATTCCACTAGGCTTATCGAACCTTGCCACCTTTCCGCAGCGTATTTTATCGAGTTAAAAATTACCTCATCATCTATATCTAAATAAGGATTCTCATTATGCTGTTCAACTAAGTACTCAGCCTGTCTGTATACAAACCCCTCCACATCATTTTCACTCCCAAAAGTAACACCTTTCTTCTCTGCTTCATCTCTCACCTCAGTAAAGAAAGGATCATTACCATTATGGTCAACTGCTATTTGCAAAACATCCTCCAAATGGATTGGCTTCTCGATTCTATACGCATCAGATAAATTTATTTTCTCGCCAGTTGGCAATTTTATATACCTCACAATAGGTTTCGCATCTCTTTCTAAATCTCCACCAACTGTAGAATAACGTGTGCCACCAATTGCAGCACTACCATGGAACATCCTAAATGGATATTTTTTAAAAACATCCTTGACTAATCCAACACCTTTGTAAACAATTATATCTCCATCTTCATCTGAACCAGCAGCTCCAGCGGATTGTGGCCCCCTATTCTGAATATAACGCAAATTTTTAACAACAACATCCATCGCATACTCTGGACCTACAACTGCGAGAACACCACATTCTTCTCCAAGAGCACCCATACAATTACACACAAATAGTTAAGTTAAAAAGATTTCGTCACTGGAGAGAAGCATAAATCAACATTTATAAAGCAAACTCTGCTTTTTAAATTTGGGCCCGTAGTTTAGCTTGGATAGAATACAGCCCTGCGGAGGCTGGGACCTGGGTTCAAATCCCAGCGGGCCCATTAAAACCTTTTTCTTAAAAAGCTTTACAAAAAAGAAAAGTGAAATGTTCTTTCTTTAGTGCAGGTTTCTTAGCATTTTCTCTTTAGAAAAGAGAACATGCATTAAGAGAAAAAAATTTCTTTAGTTAAGCTTTCTTTTTAAGAGAAAGATTTTCTTGGTGCAGCTTCTTTCTAAGAAGGTGCTGCGAAAGATTTATTAAAGCAACTATTTTAACTTTAGAGTATGGGTGCTAAGAAAAAAAATCTCTATTCATTTTTCTTAAGAAAAAAACCAGTAAACATATTGCTAAATTTAGCAAAAGATCACAAGCTAAGGTATGCATCTGTGCTTGCAAAAGAGGTTGATTGCACATACTCTCACACTGTAAGGATTCTAAAAACCATGGAAGATCATGGGCTTGTAGAGTTTGACAAAAAGGGCAGACTAAAAACAATTAAACTAACTCCTCTTGGAAGAGATATAGCAGAACATCTTTCAAAGGCAATGAGGTTATTCAAGAAAGCAGACAGATAATCAAATGTTGTCAATCCGCTTCGCGTATTCTTTAATTCTCTCAAGTGTTGGCTCAACTACAAACCGCCTAATCTCATCTATCAAATCACTTAAATTCATAAATTCCCTTATTCTATATCTCCCGTTAACCCTCTCGATAAATCCTGTACGTTCCAATCTCAAAAGCTGACGTCGTATATTTGATGGTGCAACTCCCTTTGTTCTAATTTTTTTAATTTCATCCTCTATTTCCTTAGATGTCATAAACTCATGATGTTTACTTGCATCCAAAAGCAGATTAATTATATCTACAATCACATCTCTTGAATCTCCTGGCTGAAGAAGTCCAACAGAAATGCAAAACTTACGAATTAATTCCTTCTTGTCTTCGTTACTGGGTCTCTCAAACTTTCTTAGCGTAATCTCTGCGATAGGAACATCCTTAAACACTTTACCCATATAATATTTAAATGAAAGGTATTTTATAAACTTTGGATAATCATGCAAAACGAGCTCAGAAAATCCTATGATATAAATGAATGGTCTATATTATCTGAAATTGAACCTTCTGCGGTAGGGTGTGCTCTCTGTCCAGGATCAGAAGAAAAAACTGAAGAAACATTCAAAATTGAAGATAAAAAGGGAAAGTGGCTTGTCAGAAGCATAGTAGACCCCTACCCATTAACACACCCAACAAAGTTTAAGGTAAAAGAAAAAGAGAGAATATTTAACACCATAAATGCACATGGGTGGAGCGAGGTAGTTGTAGAAACTCGGGACCACACAAAAGAGTTACATGAGCTTCCTTCAGAAGAAATAAAAAATGTTCTAAAAGTTTATGCAGCAAGAGTTAAGGAGCTAAGAAATAGAGAAAATGTGGAGTTTATAGGAATAATAAAAGATAATCTTCATCTTGAGTTCGAACATGCATATTCAAAAATTTTCACCTTACCAATTCTACCAGAACAAATTAAAGAAAAGATAAATGCATTTAATGATTACCAATTTAAAACAGAAAAATGCATTTATTGCGATATAATCAAAAAAGAAGCAAAAGGCCCGCGACACATACTTGAAAATGACTCATTCATAGCTTTCGCCCCATTTTCCCCATCAGAAAACTTCGAAGTGTGGATAATCCCCAAAAAACACTATACCTGTATTAGTGAGTTAAACGACTTCGAAATATTCACTCTTGCAGAAACAATTAAAAATATCCTCACACGATTAAGTGTCGCCATAAATCCATTCAAGTATGGGATGGTATTCTATCTAAGACCAAACAAAGAAAAAGACTTCCATTTCCATATAAAAATCTTCCAAAAGACACTTCATCCAACAATAAAAGAAGGATATGGAATTAACTTGTGTAAAATATCTCCAGAAAATATTGCAAAAATATTGAGAGGTAATTAAAATGACATTAAAACCATATGAAGTGGAAGGTCTCAAAAAAGAGTTCAAGGAAGTAAAACATGCTATAACTCCCCTTCTTAGAGAGCTAAAGAAAATTAAGGAATTAAAAGTAGAAATTGAACGAACAAAAAGAAATGCAGATATAAAAACAAGAAAACTTGAGGTTGAGCTCCAAAAGATAAAAAAGGAAAAAGAGAACAAAAAAGAAATCCTTCTGCTCAAAAGGCAGATAGAACGCCTCTCAAGCGAAATAAAATCCTTAAAATCAATTCAATCAGATAAAGAAGAAAAAGAAATAAGAAAAATAAAGAAAGAAGTATCAGAAATCTCAAAGAGAGTAACCCAACTCGAAGATCGCTTGCATAAAGTAGTGACAGAAATAGAAAGAATAAATATAAAAGTAAACAATACCTCTAAATTAATTAATGAATTAGAAAAGGTGTTATAATGGATCTCCCAAATAAGCTTGCTTCCCTTAAGGACAAACTAGATGATGTTGAAAAAAGAGTAACCTTACTGGAAAAAGAAATCAAAAAAGCAGTAGATGTAATTGCAAAACTAGGCGAAAAAGAGGTAGAAATAAACAAACTCTCAAAAAGAATAGATGACGAAACAGATGCCAATAAAGCTCGAATCCGCTCAATTGAGGAAACAATCGAAAAGAAATTCCATTCATTAATAAAAGACATTGAGAAAATAGAGGAGTGGCTTAAAGAGAATGAAGAGAAAAAGGAGAAGGAACTAAGTAAAAAATTAAGCAAACTTGCCACAAAGGATGAATTAGAAGAATTCTCTTCAAAGTTCTCAAAAATGGACAAACTCCTCAAAGAAAAAATAGAGAAAATAGATGCAGCGATTGAAAGGTTAAGAAAAACAGATGAAAAATTAAAAGAAACAGACAAAAAGCTAGCTGCAACAGATAAAAAGCTTGCAAGCATAGATGAACTTCAAAAGAGTTTCGGACAATTAAAGATGGACATTGCTGCCACAGAAGGTGAACTTGAGAATAAAATAAACGACCTTTCAAAGAAAGTGGAGATGATGCAGTTAAGCATGGACAAATATCCCACTCCACAAGAGCTTGCTGAGAGAGATTTAGAGCTTGCCAAAAAAATAAGGGACATTGAAGATAGATTGGGCCCAGACTTTGAAGCCATTCTCGAAGAGTTCAAAAAGCTGAAAGACATTTTCGCAAAGAAAAAAGAATTCGAAGAGGCAAAAAAGAAGCTCTACGAAATAGCTGACGAAATTGATGAATTAAAGTTAACTATTCAATCCAATCAAGAAACAATTGACGAATTAAACGAAAGAATTTCTCAACTTGAATCTAAACAACCAGAAGTAGAGAGTGGGGAAATAGAAGAGCTAAGAAAGGATATCGAAATATTAAAACAACAGATAATCACCACACAAGATGCACTAGTAGAACTAAATGCATTCATCCGACAAAAATTAATGCAGTGATATTATGTTAGAAAAACGAGTTCCTATTAAAGATGCATTTAATTTGCAAAGTGTAGCTGTAGCTGGGTGGGTCGAAAGTTACAGAGACTTGAAAAAAATTAAGTTCATCATTCTCAGAGATTCGACAGGAACACTGCAGATAACTATGCCAAAAGCAAAAGTGCCGGACGAAGTATTCTCATTAGAACCGACACAAGAATCCTATATCTTCGTTAAAGGAAAAATGATTGACAGCAAAGAAGCGCGAGGAGGAAAAGAATTAATCCCAAGTGAAATAAAAATTCTCTCCAAAGCGGAAACACCAATCCCAATTGATATCTCTGGGAAGATTGAAACGGATCTTAGCAAAAGATTAGATTGGAGATTTATAGATATCCGCAATCCAAAAGTAAATGAAATCTTTAAGCTCCAAAGCAAAATAATAAATACCCTTTCAAGATTCTGCGATGAAAATGAGTTTATTAGAATAAACACCTCCAAACTTGTTGGAGTACCCACAGAGGGGGGCACAGAATACTTCGAAGTTGATTACTTTGACAAAAAGGCATACTTAGCACAATCTCCTCAATTTTACAAAGAGCTCGCACTAAGTGGTGGATTAGAAAAGGTATATGAAATAGGGAATGTTTACAGGGCGGAACCACACCACACAATAAGACATTTATGTGAATATAACTCATTTGATGTTGAGTGGATTACAGATAACTTCGATGAACTATTAAATTTTGAAGAAAAAATGTTAAGGTATCTGTTTGAAAAAATCAAAAACGAAAATGCAATCCAAGTTTATAATGTAACTCTCAACTTCCCAAAGAAAATACCACGAATAAAATTTGGAGAAGCGAAAAAAATTGTAGAAAAAATGGGCGTCGAAACAGAGGAAGGTGATTTAACACACGCAGGGGAAAAAGCACTCTGCGAATGGGCTAAAAAAGAGCACGATTCCGATTTCGTATTCCTAACACACTTCCCATTCAAGCACAAAGTATTCTATGCAAAAAAAGAAGGGGAGAACACGCTGTCTTTCGATTTATTATACAAAGGTATTGAAATAACAACTGGTGGATTACGTGAAGAAAACTATGAAAAAAGGAAATCTCAAATGATTGAAAAGGGACTAAATCCGGAAACATTCGATCACTTAAGATTCTTCAAATATGGTATCCCACCCCATGGCGGATTTGCAATCGGCATAGAAAGACTAACCATGTTAATTCTTGGACTACAAAACATAAGAGAGGCAAGCCTAACCCCAAGAGACCCAGAACGGCTTACACCTTAAGAATTCTTGCGTCAACAATCCAACATCCATTAGAATTACAAATCACAGGATTCAAATCCATCTCTTTTATATTTATCTTAGAAACTTTAACAAGCAAATCTGTAAGCTCATTTAAGGATACCCCTTCCTTTGACAGAAGTGCTTTTGCCTTTATCTCTCCAACCATCTCCACCGCATCTCTCTCTGTAATTGGACAAACCCTAAATGTAACATCATTAATCATCTCTGCAAGAGTACCTCCACTGCCAAGCAAAATTACTCTTCCAAAAACTTTATCCTCCTTTAGTCCGACAATTAACTCGACACCCTTTATTTGCTTCTGAACAATTAACCCATCAAAGAAAACCCCTCTCTCCTCTAAGGTATCTACAAAATCCTTACTCAAAGTCTTTAAGTCAGTTAAATTATGAATATTCGTCAAAACGCCACCAACTTTACTTTTATGCATCTGTGAAGGAATTTTAAGTACTATAGGATACCCTATCCTATCCGCAATGTCTATTGCATCTCCTATCGTCTTAGCAAATCCAAATTCAGCTACATTAAACCCATTTTCTTTCAAGAAATTAAAATTCCTTATCAGCTCACCCATATCTAATTTTAGAAAGTTAAATTTTAAAAAGAATTGGATTGTTATTGTACAAAAGGGCCCGTAGCTCAAACGCACCCTTTAAAAAAGCGTGCACGGAAAAGCGCTGGCAGAATGGGTGCGTGGCAAAGCTTGGATAGAGCACTTGCCTCCTAAGAGCCTTTCTTTCTCCCGAGAAAGAAACCCTCGGGAAAGAAAGAGGGAGCGTGGCAAGCAAGGGGTCGTGGGTTCGAAAGCACTTTCTCTCTTTGAAAAGAGAGAACCTGCGCTAAGAGAGAAACTCTTGGCGAGTGCTTGGAAGTCCCACCGGGCCCTCTTCTGCCCTTTCTTTTTTAGGAAGAAGAGACAGAGCGACTCCGTCGCTTATGCCGAGACGAAGTCTTGTCAAAGCGTAAGTTGTGGAAAGAGTAATTTCTTTCTTTAGTGCAGGTTTCTTTCTTTTTAAGAAAGAAAAGTGCTTCTATTGGATAATCCAATAGTTTTTTAAGCGCTTATTTTCTCCTATAAATTGGTGGTACTATAAAGAAAATAAACAGTTACTTAGAAGTATTAAGAGCATTCAGTGATCCAAATAGATGGTATTCTATCAAAGAGATACAAGATAAACTCAAGATATCATACGAACCTGCGCACAGACATTTAAATGACTTAGTCAAACAAAATCATCTAATTAGAAAAGTGGAAGGCAAGAAAACACTGTATAAAGTTAATCTTCAAAACCCAAAAACGATAAAGTCCCTCGAAATAATTGGCATCAAAAAGAAAGTAACTGATGGAATGATAAGAGAAAGGTTACTTAAAGGGAAGAGGGCGGGACCATTTCTTCCCTTCATTGTCTTCATCCTACTCTCAATTGTATCATACACACTTGTAACACACATATCCCCATCAATTGAAGGATTCGTAACATCCGAAAGCAACATTATCTCCTTCACAGATGATGTAAACATCATTGTAGAAAATTCAAAATATGTAAATTGGGAACCACAAAACAAAGTGAAGGGCTATTTAAGTTCCATAAAAATTTCCGGAGTATATGAAGGGGACGGAGACGCGCAAATATACCTCGAGGATAAAGATGGAAACAGATACCTAATTGCAAACACGAAAGACTTCCTTGCCATGAAAGGTGTGACGGCATTCCTTATAAAAGATGTAAAAAAGGCACTCCCTCAAAAAGAAAAAGGGGGTGTAGAAGGCGAAACTGGAGGAGAAACCCCAACACAAGCTACAAGAGTTGTGCCCCTTAACTATGTCTGCGAAGAAACATGTAACCTACTTGATAAAAAGTTAAATTATTCTTCATATAAACTCTACTTTGAATTACATGGAAATGGAAAAGTAAAGATATTCAAAATTCAGTATTCATTTGTAAAGGTACAAGAAGAAAATGTTTCTGCGATCCAAAACATGAGCAGTGAAAAATATTATGAAAAGATAAAAGATGACGAAAACTTTGATGTAAAAATTTTGTCTACTTCTTGGAAAAATGATAATTTTGTAATAGTTTTTTCACATAACTCTACAAAAGAGGAACCATTCTACATCATAGGTAACGTAACATATGGGTTTAGTAAATACCCAGCACCACCTAATGAGAACATAACTCTCACCATTTACAAATGGGATGGAAGCCGCTTTGAACTTCAAGTTGGAAATCAATCAGAGGTATTTGTATTCCAACTCCCAAAAAACGAAACAAATATGAGCGCGTCATATTTTGGTAGGATGTACATAGTAATCACACCAAAAATTAAGGACTTTGAAAATAAAGACATACCAACAACTGCGAAAGTATTCCAAAATAACAAGCTAATTGCTATCTCCGAAGGAACTCCAATCAGCGTAAAGAAGGGGAACTATACTATCAAATTAATTCCAAGAAACCACATTGTTAAATCAATAACTCTAAAGAATGTGGAGATACAATCCACATTAAATGAGATAGTTGACTTAGATTTAGATATTCCATCAAATATCCAAGATGCTGTTCAATCTTTTGCAATAGATCCAAAGGTTAAATTTGTTGAAGGGAATGTAACCATAACACCAAAGGGGAACTTCATATACAAATGTAAAGATTGGAATTTTAGCTCAAGAGAATGTGAAGGAAGCTGGACAAAAATTGCTGACGTTACACCTGGACAGAATTACACCCTCCATATATCTGCAAATGACCCAGCATATGTAGTAAGTGCAGATGGAACATGTATAACTGTGGAAACAAACAAATACAAAGTATGTATCAGTAACAACACATCCTATACATCATGGGGGTACGTTAAAGACTTCTGGTCAAAAGAATACGATCCAAACGTAGAATTATCTCAAGGCTACATAGCAGATTATGTAGCATTAGTATACAAACCACTTATCACCGTACCAATAAGCGATATAATCTCGAACCAAGTAACTCCAACAGATATAACAATTTTAGAAAATGGCTCTTATAGAGTCGCTGTAGAGGTAAACTGGTCGGGCCAGATATACATAGATTGGTACTTCTATAATGACTATTATGTAGGAAGAATAAAAACAATAAACTTTGCTGGAACATACAATGATGGGTTACGAATTTTAACCGTGGTAAATGACACAAATACTACAAGTGGATATGATTCATATGGCTTACATTATACTGGCGGAAGCAAAGCGGGACCGACAGACACAACAACCTCAACTTCAAATTCTGTGTATGACGTATTTGATCAATCAAGTAATTCGTGGGTTAGTTGGTATGGATCAACTACAAACGATTTAGCATTCGGAAAGATAATAAAGGCAATGCCAAGTGGAGCCACAGATCAAGACAGCTCAACAATAGATATAGAAACGAATGGAAGTGATTATTTCGATCAATTCTGGTATTCCGCAAATTCCATACAAAACTATGATGATATATTTACAATAACTGTCCTTTATGACGGAAATTCAAATGCAACCGTAAAAAATATATACTCTCTTCATGAGAATCCCGCAACAATAACTGCTGTAGAAAATTGTACCATAACTGGTTTTGACTCAAAAGAATTTATATACAAAATACAGAGAAATACAGGTAAAGACATAAAATTCAATATTACAGGAAACTCAAATTGGGACCAAGGCACAGAAAAACTATACATAGAAGTAACCAACTTATCCCATGCAAACGGTATGGTATACAAATACTCAAATGGAATTTGGACTCAAATCTTAAGTGCCACACAGATTCAATTTGAACAAGACGGCAGTGCCTATAGAGCTATATTCCCAATTAGTCAGAGCAGAGACTCAACTACCCAATATCTATTTGGAGAAGAGGGCCCACCAACCACCCCTACCAACATAAGTTGTGACGGAGGAAGCTGTAACAGAACTTTCTCTAACAGCGTAAATATAACTTGCTCCGGCTCCACTGATCCGGACGGAGATACAATTACGTACGTTATAGAAGCAAATTATAGTGATTACTCCTGCTACAACAATGGAAGCTGTAGTGCATGCAGCGATTCGAGCAGTTGTAGTAATTGTTCATCAGCAGGATGCAGCTGGGGAGGAGGAACATCTAAGACAAATATTTACTATACTGGCTGGGAATCGGGACCAGACGGATGGACTGATCCAGGATCAGATTCGGACTGGAGTAGTGTAACAAGTAATTGTCAAGATGATGGGAGTAGTGGAGGAAGTTACTCATGGCACCTTCAAGACGATACCACTACCTCATATACAGAAAAGTCATTCAACTTTACAGGATATACCAACGTAACCATAAGCTGGTCCGCATATTATACAAGCATAGAGGCGGGAGAGTGTATAGACCTAAAATGTGATGGAAACATAGTGTGGACCTACTGCCCAAACGAAAAAGGTACGGAAGGCCAATGGCTAAATGGATGCACAGATGAACAGTGTGTAACAATTACTCCAAGCGATTGCACATTTGATGACTCGGTTACAATTAGATTTGAAACAGAGTTTTCGGGAAATAGAGATGATGCTTACCTAGACTGTGTGAACATCACAGGCATAAAAAGTGTACCCCAATCTTGTAATGGAAACTTAAATTGTGACACATACACAAGCCAAACATCCTGCCAATCATGTAGCCAATGTGCTTGGGGATTAGTTAAAAAATGGAGAACTATAGGGAACCATACCGAAGGAAGCACATTTGTATGGAACGTATCCAACATCCCTGACCAAACAAATGTTGATTTGAGATGCAGGGCAATAGATGTGGACGGAACAAATACATATAGCAATTATTATGACCCACTCACAAATCTAACAATTTTAAACACACAAACATGTGTAGTTTCTCTATCCACAAACACAATTAGTTTTGGAAGTGTGAATCCAGGAACAAATACTGGAAGCACAAACCAAAATGTTACTATTACCAACTCTGGAAGTGGAACAGCAACAAATGTTACCATTAGAGGAACAGATTGGAGTGATGGAGGAGGAAACACATTCGCAGTTGGGAACACAGAATGGAGTACAAGTGCATTTACATACGGAAGCGGAACTGACTTGACAACAACAGATGCTGCGATAACAACAAATCTTGGAGCAGGAAATTCGATAACAACCTACTTTGGAGTAGGAGTACCACAATACCAAGCCGCAAGTAGTTATACTCAAACTATCACAATAACCATGAACTGTTGAGGTGAAAAAATGAAAGGAAAAACAATCATTTTAATTGGATTGATTTTCGTAGCAACTGCAATTGCAAACGCCGACTTCGGACAATCTGCGGGCGTGCTCGACTTCGGTGAAATAACCCTTGGAGAAAACAAAACATTAACATATTGGCTTGTAAATACAGGCAATGAACCAATAGAATTTGAGATAATTACATATTCAGGTAATATCGTAGTTGAACCCACTAATGGAACAATACTACCGCACAGCCAACAAGAAATGAAAGTCACAGCAATAGCTAACGAAACTGGAAATTTCAGCGGCAAAATAACAGCAAGGGCGCTTCAAAATGTCACAGGCACAATTGTCTTCAATGTTGAACTAGAAAAGAATTATAAGTTTGAAGTTATAAAAAAACAAGAATTCCCCTCAAAATGGCTATTTTTTGGGGGTATAGTAATATTTTTAATATTCCTTTCCATATATTATTATAAGCTAAAAGGAGGTAAGAAGAGATGGATGCGAAAATAATTGCTGCGTTTGTAATCTTGCTAGCAGCAGGAATTGCATTCGTGGGAATAGCAAAAGCATACACAGATAGCGACACAATTACAGCAACAGTAACAGTCCCAGCAATTTGTACAGTAAATCTATCAACAAACACGATTAACTTTAACAGCGTTACACCAGGAACTGATACAGGGAGCACAAACCAACAAGTAACTGTTACAAATGGAGGTAACACACCTACAACAAACACAACAATAAAAGGTACAAACTGGGATGATGGTGCAGGACACACAATGGCTGTTGGACAAACAAAATGGAGTACATCCTCATTTGACTATTCTACCAGCGGAACACCACTTACAACTACAGACACAGCAATACCCGCAGGCGCAAGCCTTGCAGCAGGTAGCTCGTTCACATTGTACTTTGGAGTAGGAGTACCAAACGCACAATACCCAGCAACATACACACAAACAATTACAATAACAATGAACTGTTAAACCCTTAATTTTTTATTTTTTAATTATGAGAAAGGCAACTTTAGCTTTAACTCTAGTACTTTTAGTGATTTCTGTAGCTAGCGCTGCGTCCCTTGGTGCATCTTTAACTGTTCCACCGCTAGTAAATACAACACTAAAAACTAGCTATACTCCAGAAAACCCAAGGGTAAATCAAGAAGTTATGTTTATAGCAGATTATGAAGATGAAAATGGTACTGACATTGTGGATGCAAATGTTACAATTTCTGTAGATGGGAAAACATACCAGATGGCATATAGTCCTTCGAATTCTGCCTTTATATTCAAGAAAAAATTTGATACAACAGGTGTGTACTTTACAAAGATAACCGCCAAGAAAGTGGGATATGTAGAACAAATTAAAGAATTTGGTGTCAGAATATCGTTTAAAAGCATGTCGAGTGGTGGTGGAAATTCATTTATAGTAATAAAAGTTGGAAACCAAAGCATGAACATTCTTCCAGTTCCACCAAACACAAACCTCACAATTGGATTGGATATATTAGAAAACTTTCAAAAATTAACAATATATACATCTCAACAAATATCATCTGGTACAATAAACATTCAAAGATGCAACAAGGATTATTCTCTATCTTCAGGAATTGTTTTTGATTGCTTGTCTGTTGACTTAGAAGATATCTATAAAGAACAATACGAAAATGCAGTTATTCATTTCAAAATACCAAAGGAATGGATCAATTCTAATAACATAAACGATTCAAAAATAGGCATAATTGAAATTTCAAATGGTGTAAACAGAATAATTCCATATAGAATAAGTGAGGATGAGGGCAATGTTTACTTCTACTTTAAAACAATGGGCTTCTCAGAATTCATAATTTACGGAGAAAAAAATAATGCAACTAGTAGCGAACCTCCAAAAGTTATATTCTTCCCTAACGAAATAATGGAAAGCCAGCAGCTCAGCATCTGCTGTTGGATGCTTGTAGTCGTTGGAATCTCCTTATTTATGTATTATTTGACAAAGGAAGAAATAATACCATTAGAGGAAAAAAGAAAAGCCAAGCAAAAGTTGACGCGCCTTAAGGCAAAGCTGAATGGGTTATATTCAAAATCTAACGATATAGAAAGCAAGCTCAAAAAAATGAAAACCCGAAAGGGAAAAAACTTCGGAGCAAAGCTAAATGAGCTTAAAAAGGTGCACGAAAAAATAGAGGATATCAAAAACGAAATTGCTGATTTAGAACAAAAATACAAACTCCGCTGAATAGAAATAATTTTAAGCACTAATTGCTCTTTTTCTTATGGCCCCGTAGCTTAATCAGCACCTTTTCTTAGAAAGAAGAGGTGTTGAAGCAACCTGGATAGAGCGCCTGGCTTCGGACAAGCTTTCTTAGAAAGAAAGCTTGAGCAAAGAAGAGAGGAGAAACCAGGTGGTTGCGGGTTCGAAAGCAGCCTTTCTTTAGGAAAGAAAGTCTGCAGGGAAAGAAACTTCTTTTCCCTCAAGGCTTTTCTTTTTAAGAAAAGGCTTGCACGAAAGTCCCGTCGGGGCCTTACTTCTTTTCAACAATTTCATAATTGGGCTTCCACTTTAAGATAGAATTCTCAGGAACAAACCCCCTTACCACAACTCCAGGGTATATCCAAGAATTTGAACCTATAAATGTTCCAGGAAGTGTAGTTGCATTTACCCCAACTTGAGTGTTGTCACCAACTATTGCCCCAAGCTTGCGACGCCCAAAAGTTTCCTTTCCATCAAAGCGAAAATTCGCGGTTACAGCTCCAGCACCCAAATGAGACGAATCCCCAAGAATTGAATCACCAACATATCCAAAGTGGTCCGCGCGAACATTATTCATAATAACACTTCCTTTTATCTCTGTTTTTCCTATCTTGCAATTGTTACCGATTATTGTGCCGCTCCTTATATGTGCATCAGGACCAACAACTGTATTTTTGCCTACATATACCGGTCCAATTATGATACTATTGTGTAAAACCCTTGCACCTTCTTCAAGAATCACTACACCCTCAAAATGTACATTCTTACCCATCGTGCCTTTAATTTCAGATTCCTTAAATTTAGACAACAACTTGTCCTTTTCGTCAAGGACTTTTATGACATCATCAACTTTAAATATCTCCGGAAATGGAAAATCTTCAACTTTTTTAAAATAATACTTTACATCTCTTTCCATTATTTCACCGTCACACTTTTTGCCAAGTTTCTTGGCTTGTCCGGGTCGAGCCCCCTCAATATCGCAAGCTGGTATGCAAGTATCTGAATAGGAATTATCTGCACGATGGAATTTGCCTCCTCTGCTTCTCTAACTTTGATGAAAAAGTCAAACACCTCATTATTCCTTGGACCAACCCCTATTATGTATGCACCTCTCGCTTTTAACTCTGCCGCATTAGAAATTATTTCCTTCTCATTTTCTTTGGATGTAAATACAATACATGGGGTCCCTTCTTCTATTAGTGCGATGTTCCCATGCTTCAACTCTCCTCCAGCGAATCCCTCTGCATGTATGTAGGAAACCTCCTTTATCTTCAAAGCCGCCTCAAGAGCTGTTGGATATTGTAAATCTCTCCCAATTATGTATATATCCTTCACATCTTTTAGCTTCTCTGCAAGTTTTCTTATATAATCTCGTGTGTTCCTTGAAGTCAAGTAGTAGATATACCTAATTAATTCTTTTAATTTGGATTTTCCTTCCTCAAGTCTTCCGGCAAGAGAGTATGCAAGTAAAGTCAAAACCGCAAGCTGAGATGTATAGCTCTTCGTTGAAAGAACACAAATTTCAGGTCCAGCATGCTGAAGTAAAACCTTATCTGACTCCCTAACTAAAGTTGAACCAGCAACATTTACTATAGATATCACTTTAGCACCTTTTGCTTTCGCTGCCCTAATTGCCTCGAGTGTATCTGCTGTCTCCCCTGATTGTGACACAGCAATAACTAAACTTTCTGGGGTTAGAAAGTGAACATAATTAGGAAACTCATGAGCATATGTAACATTCACATGCATATTCGCAACTTTTGAAAAGATATAACTTCCTTCCAAACAAGCGTGATATGCAGTCCCACACCCGACAAAGAAAACACCTTTTGATTTTTTTATCTCATTTGCAATTTCATTTATTATTTTATCATCTTGCATAATGGCCCTTTTAATTACATCTGCCTGCTCACTTATTTCCTTAAGCATAAAATGCTTGAAAACACCTTTTTTTGCTTGCTCCGCATCCCACTCTATGCTGTCTATATCCCTCTCCACCGGCTTGCCATCATGGTAAATAACAATCTTCTTGTTAACAACAACCACATCTCCATCATATAGATAAATAACCTTTTTAGTTTCATCCAAAAAAGAGGGAACATCAGAAGCAATAAAGTATCCATCTTCTGATATACCCACAACTAAAGGAGAATCTTTCCTTGCTCCTATCATTTCTTTACCATCTTTGTTTATAGCAACAATAGCATAGCTCCCCACAATTTTCTTAATCATCTCATTAAATGCGTCCACAAAGTTTTTCGTTTTCATACCCTCCTCTATAAGATGTGCTATAACTTCAGAATCAGTTTCACTTCTGAATATGTGCCCTTTCGACTCCAACTCCTTTTTTAGTTCCTGATAATTCTCAATTATACCATTATGAACAATTGCAATTTCGCCCTTGCAGTCTGTGTGGGGATGCGCATTTTCCTTGGTGACCTTACCATGTGTTGCCCAACGGGTATGCCCAATTGCAACATTACTTTTCAAATTAGATATATCTACCTTAGAGAATACTTCATCTAATTTTCCAACATCTTTTTTAACTATAAGCTTACCATCAACGACAGCAGCAATTCCAGCACTGTCATACCCCCTGTACTCCAAATTCCTCAAACCGTTAATTACAAGAGGAACAGCATTTTTACTACCGATATACCCTATTATCCCACACATAAATTGACCAAAAAGCCCGCTTATTATAAATGTTTTTAAAGAAACCCAAAAATCACTTAGCAGTAATTCCAAACTCCAAGATATATTCTGTAGTATGAAATTGTTTATATACAACCCCACACTTATACATGAAAGTTTGCAACATATTGTAATTTTTTACAACACATAACACAACATATTGTGGTGAGAAAGTGAAATGTCCTTTTTGTGGTTCATTAAATACAAAGGTGATTGACAAACGTAGCATTGCTAATGGAGAAGTAAACAGGCGACGTAGAGTGTGTCTCTCCTGCAAGAAAAGATTTACAACATATGAGCGAGTAGAAGGAACAAATATATTTGTTTTAAAGAAAGATGGCAGACGAGAACCATTTGTAAGAGAGAAGATAAAAGCCGGAATTCTAAAAGCGTGCGAAAAAAGACCCATTACCGAAGAACAAATTGATAAAATAGTCGATGATATTGAACGCAGAATTAGGAGATATAAAAGTACAGAAATCAAAAGCAGTACTATTGGAGCTATGGTGATTAAAAAACTAAAAATAGTTGATAAAATTGCATACCTTAGGTTTGCTTCGGTATATAAATCCTTCAAAGATACAAAAGATTTTGAAAAAGAACTAAAAGCACTCAAGAGGTGAGAGAATGAAACTAACCCTTAAAAAAGTAAAGAAAAGGGATGGAAGAATAGTTGATTTCAACCAAGAAAAAATAACCCAAGCCATATTCAAAGCTGCAAAAGCGGTTGGTGGAGAAGATTATGAAAGAGCCAAATTCCTTTCAGATCAAGTTGTTAAAATACTAGAAGAAAAATATGATGGACACACAATCCCGACAGTTGAAGAAATCCAAGACATAGTAGAAAAGGTCTTAATTGAGAATGGGCATGCAAAAACCGCCAAAGCATACATATTATATAGGCAAAAAAAGACGGAGATTAGAGAAGAAAAAAAGAAAATTCTAAACAAAGAAGTACTTGACGACATTGACAAGAGATTTAGTGTAAACGCACTAAGAGTCCTAGCATTTAGATACCTAACAAAAGATGATGAAGGAAAAGTAATTGAGTCTCCAAAAGAGCTATTCCAAAGAGTTGCCATAACCATTGGCCTCTCTGAAATTCTTTATGATAAGAGAGTTTACGATAAAGATGGGAAGTATCAAATACCAATTACAATTTCCAAGTATTTAGGCAACTTAGATGCGTGGGATAAAAAAATCAAAATCGGAAAGTATACACTCACTAAATGGCACTTGGAGAGATTTATCTCAGCATACGAAGAGCATGCAAACAAAGGAAAAATGAAGATTGGATTTGACGAGTTAATGAGCATGCTTCAAAATGGAACTTTTGAAGAATACGAAGAAGTCTTTGACAGATACTTTAATTTAATGGTAAACCAAGTATTTATGCCAAACACTCCAACCCTAATAAATGCCGGTAAAAAGCTAGGAATGCTTTCTGCCTGCTTTACTCTCGACGTAGAGGACAACATTGAATCCATAATGAAACTTGCAAGGGATGTCGCACTCATACAAAAGGCTGGTGGAGGAACCGGCATGAACTTCTCCAAGATTCGCCCATCAGGCGATGTTGTTAAATCAACTATGGGAAGCGCGTCAGGCCCAATTTCCTTCATGAAAATTATAGACGCCGTTTCAGATGTAATAAAGCAGGGAGGTGTCAGAAGAGGAGCAAACATGGGGATATTAGAAATTTGGCACCCAGAAATTGAAAAGTTCATTGCACTAAAAGACAAGGAAGGCGTATTTGAAAACTTTAACATATCTGTGGGGATATGGAAAGATTTCTGGGAATACCTTGCAAAAGACACAGATTACCCACTTATCAATCCAAGAACCAAAAAAGTTTGGAAACACACAAGTCCAAAATCACTACTACACTCAATTGCATATCATGCATGGCACAAAGCAGACCCAGGAGTGCTTTTCTTCGATAACGTCAATAAAAGAAATGTGTTAATTAACGCCAGGGGTGGGAAGATAAATGTAACTAATCCTTGTGGCGAGGAACCATTGTATCCATATGAATCCTGCAACTTAGGTAGTATAAATGTTGCAAGATTTGTAATTGACAGAAATGGGAAGAAAGATTTTGATTGGGAAACATATAAAGAAGTAATTAAATTCACTGCACGTGCATTGGAGAACATAATAACTATGAACAAATACCCAATTCCGGAAATTGACATCAGAACGAAAGAAACAAGAAGAATCGGCCTTGGTTTAATGGGTGTTGCGGATTTGCTCTTCGAATTGGGCATCAAATACAACTCAAAAGAAGGATATGAATTCATGAGGAAACTAGCAGAATACTTAACATACTATGCATACGAATCTTCAATTGAACTTGCAAAAGAAAGAGGTACATTCCCACTTTACAAAGAAACAGATTATGTAAACGGGAAGATGCCAGTCGAAATATTTTACAGAAGAGATTTGTGGAGCTTAAATTGGGATGAACTTGTTGAAAAGATAAAGAAGTATGGGCTAAGAAATGCAATGGTGACAACAAATGCACCTACAGGTTCAATATCCATGATTGCGGATACAAGTAATGGAATTGAGCCAGTTTTCTCTCTCGTCTATGAAAAAAATGTAACCGTTGGCTCATTTTATTATATAGACAATGTATTCGAAAAGAAGTTGAGAGAAGCAGGACTCTACAGCGATGAGATATTAAAGAAAATTTCTGAAAACTACGGCAGCGTGCAAGGCATAGAAGAAATTCCAAAAGAAATAAGAGATGTATTTGTAACATCTATGGACATCCATTGGTTAGACCATGTAGTTGCACAAGCAGTCTTGCAGTTAGCAATAACAGATTCCATTTCGAAAACAATTAACATGCCAAATGATGTAACTGTCGAAGATGTGAAACAAGCATATTTAATTGCACATGAAATGGGGTGTAAAGGCACAACAGTATATAGAGACGGATCAAAAACAGCGCAAGTGCTTAGCGTAACCTCAGAGAAAAAGGAGCTACGAGTTAAACCAAAACCATCTGATTATGCAATGAAATGGTTGAATGAAATCCTTGCTGAGAAACCGTGGATGAATGAATACATTGAAATTGGAAAGAAAAAAGAAGAAGTTGAATCAAAACCTCCAATAATTGCAGAAGAAAAAGAAGTAGAAAGCGAAGAGCACAAGCCTGTCGAAAAACCGGAAATAGAAAAATGCCCGGTATGCGGCAGCAAAAATTTGGTTTATGAAGCGGGGTGTGTTGTCTGCAAAGATTGTGGATGGAGCGAATGTATAATCTCGTGATGCAAATGGGGATGATTTACTTATTCACAGGGAATGGAAAAGGAAAAACAACTTCCGCACTTGGAACAGCAATAAGAGCAATCGGCTACGGAAAAAAAGTTGTCGTGATTCAATTCATGAAAAAAAGAGAGACAGGAGAAAAAAAATTCTTCCAAAAACATGGATACGAGTTTTACCAGTTTGGCACAGAAAAATTTGTAGATTTCAAAAATCCAACAGAGAAAGATAAACAGCTTGCAAAAGAAGGATTAAACTTCGCAAAAGAAAAGCTAAAAGAAAAACCATTCCTGCTTGTTTTAGATGAGTTAAACGTGGCAATTGCTGCAAACTTACTTAGTGTTGAAGAGGTATTAGAAATGTTAAGCAACATCCCTGAAGAAACACATATTATCATAACAGGGAGATATGCAAAACAAGAATTAATTGACAAAGCAGACCTAGTAACTGAGATGAAAGAAATAAAACATCCTTTTCAAAAAGGCAAACCTGCCATAGAAGGACTAGATTTTTGAGGTGATACAAATGGCACGTCCAAGTTGGGATGAATATTTTATGCAAATTGTTGATGCAGTTGCCCAAAGAGCAACATGTAATAGAGGAAAAAGTGGAGCAATAATAGTAAAAGACAAGCAGATCCTATCAACAGGATATGTAGGTGCACCTGCAGGCTTGCCACATTGTGACGATGTCGGGCATTTAATGATGAAATACATAGATGAGGATGGAAACGAATCTATGCATTGCATTAGGACGACACATGCAGAACAAAATGCAATAGTACAAGCAGCAAAACATGGAATTGCAATAAATGGAGCAACGATGTATTGCACCATGGAGCCTTGCTTAACCTGCGCAAAAATGATAATCAATGCTGGAATAAAAAGAGTCGTTTGCAAAAAGAGATACCATGCTGGCAAACTAACCAGGGAATTTTTCAAACAAGCAGGAGTCAAATTAGAAGTGCTTCAAGATGAAGTCATGAAATATGACAACCAATAAACCTTTCTCTTAGAAAGAGAAAGCTTTACCAAAGAGAAAAATTTCTTTCTTTAGCACTTTTTCTCTACGAGAAAACCTGCACTAAAAAGAGCTTTGCTAAAAGAAGGAAAACTTTATCGAAAAATATATAAATACGTAATCACTACTTGATAGTAGTGGTATTATGAACGTATCTCAAACGGTGAAGGAATACACTGAATTTAGAAGAGAGAGCTTGAAAACTACTTAATGAAAAGGCTTTCTGGTAAGAACGTTGACTCTTCCTACCTTAGAAAAAAAGCAATCGACCTAGATAAAGAGGTACTTCCCCCATTAGTACACAAAATCGAGAAAAAAACAGACACTTCAAGCATAATATTTAAAGTTAAAAAAGAATTCTGGGAAATCATTGGTTATCCTATACCTTACATAACAAGATTAGAAGAATCACTCACAAAAGAGGTAAACTCCACTATTGATAACTTATTACAGGACACATACGAGATATTTTACAAAACACATAGGGGAGATACATTTTATGATGTTCTAAGGGAGTACGTTGATCCAAGTCTCCTCGCTGAAGAAGGAACGCCATTACATAAAGCTGCACAGGAAAAAAGGGTAGAACCTTTTGGGGATGCGGCATTCTTACTTGACATAATAACTGAATATTCTGGTGAATTAGCAGTAACATAATCTAGAACTTCTTTTCCTCAAGACTTCTCCAATTCCTTCTTTTTGGTAAAGCTTTTTCTTTTTAAGAAAAAGGTTTTAGTGGACCGACGGGGATTTGAACCCCGAGTCTCCGCCGTGCGAGGGCGGCGCTTTACCAGGTTAAGCTATCGGCCCGCACAAAAGGAAATGCAGAGATTACTTAATATCTTTTTCTATGTTACTGAGAATGCTTGGCAACTCTTCAAGAGAACTAATAGTAAAATCCGGCTCAAATGGAGCATCGTCACCCCTTCCCCTCATCCAAATTGTAATCATACCAAAATCCCGTGCAACCATTAAATTTGATTTTTTATCATCTATAAACACAATCTCGTTTGGAGAAACCTTACTCTCCGAGAGCAATTTTTCATACATTTTCCTATCTGGTTTTCTTACCCCAACATCCCCAGAGATGATAACATGCTTAAAAAAGAGCTTGGGGGCTCTATCAAAAAACAGGATTTTAATCCACTCCTTTGGCAGGTTAGAAACAATTACAAGAGTGTATCTTTTAGAAAGCATTTCTAATAAATTCAAATTTACATTTAGTTTAACCCGTTCATATAACTTCCTCTCCCCTTCTTTTAAGTCCATCCCAACAGAACCCCAAAACTCCTCTCGTGAAATTTTACCAACGCTATATTTCAAATACTGCTTCTTAACAAAAGAGTATGGCTTTTCCACAAAACTCATCAAATTCTCGCTAACTAAGTGCCCGCTCTTTAAGAGAACACCATTCAAATCAAAAGCAATTAATTTTATCATAAAATAGAAATCTTTTTTACATTATTTATTGTTTTTGTATTATGCCAGTTGGATATCTTACCATTGATGATGCGCCAACAAGATATACAAAGAAAAAATTAGATTACCTCATTTCAAAAAAGATATCAGCAATTCTGTTCTGTCCTGGAGAGCTAATTAAGAAAAAGATGAATATTGTAGTGTATACAATAAAGAAAGGATTTATAATTGGTAATCACTCCTACAACCACCCTTACTTCTCAAAAATTTCGATCAAAGATGCAAAATGGCAAATAGAAGAAACAGACAAACTAATTGAAGAAGCATACAAAAAAGCAAAAGCGAAAAGGAAAGTTAAATTGTTTAGATTTCCCTTCGGCGACAAAGGTAACGGAGATTTTGAAGAGGTAAAACCAAAAAACAAACACGCAAGAGAAATCCAGAAAATCTTAAAGAAACTTGGATACAAAAACATAGACATAAATCTACTAAAACCCTTAAAGCATAATAAAAAAGACAGAGATGTGATTTGGACATTTGATTGCCTTGAATATGAACTCCCAATTGATAAAGTCTTCAAACGCATAGATGATAGTCCTCGCCTTAAAGCAAAAGAAGCAATTATACTAATTCATGATTTCAGCACGCCAAAAGTGTTTAGGCAAATAATTGAAAAGCTTATATCAAAAGGAATAAAATTTAAACTACCAAAATTTAGATGATGGTATGAAATTCGCCAAAACAATTGAGGAAGCAGATGCAATCATTATAGGATTTCCTGTAGATCAAGGAACAGAAAACAAAGGAACCAAAGATGCACCGGCAGAAGTAAGAAAAGCATTTGATAACTTCTACTTCTCAGAAAATGCAAAAGAAAGCAAGATTTATGACGTAAGTGACGTGGTAGAAGAAGAAGATTTCGAAAAAACAATGGAGAAAATTGAGAAAAAAATTTCCGAGCTTCTAAAGCATAAAAAGCCAATAATATCAATTGGCGGAAATCACTCCGTAACCGCACCAATTGTTAAAGCATTTTCTAAAAAGCATAAAAATTTTGGAATAATATTCCTAGACGCCCATCCAGACTGCCAGAAAGATTACTTCCCATTTGGGGATGTTGTTTCAAAAATCGTTGAGATGCAAATTCCAATTGTAATAATTGGGGTCCGCAATTGGAGTGAAGATGAATATAACTTCCTAATTGAAAACAAAATCCCATTCCTACAGGCAAAGGATTTCACGATTGAAAAGGCAATCGAACTAGCAAAAAAACACCTACCCAACAAAGTGTACATCTCATTCGACATCGACTTTATTGACGCCGCATTTGCCCCAGGAACTGGATGCATAGAACCTGGAGGGATTTCAAGCAGGGATTCCCTGAACTTACTACATAATATAGGTAAGAATTTCACCATAATTGGCTCTGACATGGTGGAAGTAAACCCGTCAAAAGACACAAACAACCTAACAACAAATCTTGCCGCAAAAATTATCCTAGAAGTTGCCTCAATCTCAAAACAATTTTAAAGAACTAACTCCTGTGATTAATCATGCAATTTCAAAAGGAAGTTGAAAAAGCTCTAAAAAAGGCTGGAGTGAAAAAAATCAAACTAGAGAAACCGCCAAATCCAAAATTTGGTGACTTATCTTTTCCTTGCTTTGAAATTGCAAAGGGGAAAAACCCAAGCGAAGTTGCAAAAGAAATTGCCGAAAAAGTAAAACCAACTGGATTAATTGGAAAAGTTGTTCCAATGGGACCTTATGTCAACTTTTTCATAGACAGCAAAAAATTTGCTAAAAAGGCACTAAAAGAAATTTTAAAACCAAACTTTGGTAAAGGTAAAAGGAAAGGCAAGGCATTAATAGAACACACATCAATCAATCCAAACGCAAGCCCACATGTAGGAAGGGCAAGAAATGCTCTAATCGGGGATGCAATAACAAGATTGCTTAAATTTTATGGCCATCAAACAGAAGTCCATTACTTCGTGAATGATGTCGGGAAACAGATTGCCATGCTTGTTTATGCTACAAAAGAGTTGAAAGGAAAACCAAAATTTGAGGATATGTTAAAACATTACATAGAGATAAACAGAAAAGTAATTGAAAATGCCTCAATTGAAAGGGAGATTTTTGAGCTCTTAGAAAAACTTGAATCTGGAGATAAAAAAACGATAAAAGAATTTGAAAAAATAGTAAGTATTTGTGTCAAGGGGCAGACAAAAATCCTTGGAGAGCTTGGAATAAAATACGACTACTTTGACTACGAAAGCAAATTTCTAAAATCAAAGTTGCTAAAAGACATTCTTGAAACATTCAAGAAAAAAAGAAAACTTAAACAGGCAGAAGATGGAAGGACTGTCCTTGACTTATCTGAATTCAATCTTCCAATGAGGGAACCATACTTACCATTAACAAGAGCGAATGGTACATCTCTTTATGCACTAAGAGATATTGCCTATAATGTGTACAAGGCAAAAAAAGTAAAGAAGGGTAAGAATATAGTCGTCCTTGGAGAAGATCACAAGTTGGAATTCCAACAAATAAAAGCGGCGCTAAGCATTCTTGGCCACAAAGCACCAGAAGTAATCCATTACTCTTTCATCCTTCTGCCGGAAGGGAAGATGTCAACAAGAAAAGGAAATGTGGTTTTATTAACAGATTTCATGAAAGAAGCTGTAGAAAAAGCAAAGGAAGAAATATTAAAAAGAAACCCAGACATCGCTGCAAAAGAATTAGAAAAACTTTCAAAGGTAATTGGGTATGGAGCACTTAAATACTCTATTCTAAGAGTCAGTCCAGATAAAAACGTAATATTCGAATGGGATGAGGCACTGAACTTTGAAGGAAATAGCGCACCATATATCCAATATACCTATGTCAGAAGCAAGAGGATATTAGAAAAGTTAGGTAGAATAAAACAACCAAAAGACATCTTAGTAAATGATATTGAAACTGAACTCATAAAGAAAATAGCGGAACTTCCAAGTATAATTGAAAGCACAGCAAGGGATTACAGTATACATAAAATTGCCCACTATGCATATGAATTAGCAAACCTCTTCAACAACTTCTACGAAACATCACCAATAATCAGCGAGAAGGATGAAAATAAAAAAATGACAAGGGCGCTTATTGTAAAAGTGTATAAAAACACAATAAAAAACGTACTTTGGATATTGGGTATAGATGCTCCAAACTTCATGTAGACTTTCTCCACCTAAATATTATTGGCGAAATTGCAAGGGCAATTAATGCAAAGAGCATTACAACAACCCAATCTATCAAATCTAATGGGAATGTCCCAAATATTGCCTGAAGTGGTGGAAGATAAACTACTGCGAGTTGTAATAAGAAAGATGCAAAAACACCAAGCACTAAATACTTATTCTCAAATGGATTTGTTCTTAGGAAAGGCCTTCTTTCAGAACGTATATTGAAGACCAAGAAAAGCTGGAACATAACTGTACCTGTAAATACAAGGGTCCTTGCCTTTTGAATTCCATATTGCAGTCCCCACAAGAACAACCATGTATCAACAAAAGTACATACCACTATTGTTGCCAAAAGATAAGGTAGCATATCCAAAATCATATTTTCATTTCTCTTTCTCGGCGGTCGTCTCATTATATCTTTTTCAGGCGGATCGATAGCTAATGTGGTGGCAGGAATTGTATCCGTAACAAGATTTATCCACAAGAGCTGAAGTGGCAAAAGCGGAAGTGGAAGGCCAGATATCGCTGCAAAAGAGATAACTGCAATCTCATCAAAGTTAGCCGCCAGTTCAAACCTAACAAACTTCTTTATATTATCATAAATTCTTCTGCCGCTTTCCACTGCCTTTACAATTGTTGAAAAGTTATCATCTTCCAAAATCATATCGCTTGCTTGTTTCGCAACATCCGTTCCCTTTATACCCATAGCAACCCCTATATGCGCCCGCTTAAGAGCAGGAGCATCATTAACCCCATCGCCAGTCATTGCAACTGTTTCACCTTTGGAATCCAACGCCTGTAAAATCTTAACTTTATGCTCAGGAGACACCCTCGCAAAGACAGAAACTTTGTCAACAACTTCCTCTAACTCTTTAAGAGACATTCCTTCTAGTTCCATACCGGTAATGCAAATATCACCTTCTTTCATTATACCAATCTCTTTTGCAATTGCAACTGCTGTTGTCTTGTGGTCCCCAGTTATCATTATCACTCTTATTCCAGCTTCGTTACATTTTCTGATAGCGTCTTTAACGCCCTCTCGTGGAGGATCAATCATACCAACAAATCCAACAAAAGTCAATCCATATTCCATATCCTTGAATGTGTATTTCTTTCTCTTTGGAAGTTCCTTATATGCAAATGCAAGAACCCTAAGTGGCTTCCCAGCCATTTTATTAGATGTTTTAATGAGTTGTTTCTTGATTGCAGGGGTAATTTTCTTTACTTTGCCATTCTCTAAGATGAAATTGCATCTATCAATAATTTTTTCAGGAGCTCCCTTAACATATGAAATGACTTTCTTATTAGAATAAGCAACACTCATCATCTTTCTTTCAGAAGAAAAGGGGACTTCTGTGATAAACTTGGCTTGCTTTTTTAACTTCTCCGGCGAAAATCCTCCCTTCTCAGCAAGAGATATTAATGCTCCCTCTGTGGGATCACCAATTACTCTCCATCCATCATCTTTAATCATTTCAGCATTATTGCAAAGTGCCCCAATCTCAAGAAGGCGAGATAACGTCTTATCTGATGATGGATTTATCTCTTTCCCATCAAGTAAAAACTTACCAATTGGTTTATATCCTGCCCCAGTTACTTCGATGAATTTACCGTTAGCATATATTTCAGTCACAGTCATCTCATTTTTTGTTAAGGTCCCTGTTTTATCCGAGCAAATTACAGTTGTGGCGCCCAACGTCTCAACAGCCATTAGTTTTCTAACAATTGCGTTTTGTTTTGCCATTGCCTGCATACCCAAAGCCAATGTTAAAGTTACAACCATAGGCAGTCCTTCTGGGACAGCAGATATTGCCATGGCAATTGCTAAAATGAAAATTTCAATTAATTCTTTAGAATGAACATAGATATTTAGCAAGAAAACAAGTCCAATTATGAACAGAACAATTAAACCCAATTGCTTAGCTAAATTGTTTAATTTTCTCTTAAGTGGGGTTTCTTCTTCTATTGTTTCCTGAACAAGCTCAGCGATTTTACCCATCTCTGTTTCCATTCCTGTTCTTACTACAACACCTTTACCATGGCCATATGTAACATATGTGCCAAAGAAAGCCATATTTTTCATCTCAGAAAGAGGAACTTCCTTCTTAAGAGTGCAAACTTCTTTTAGAACCGGCAAGGATTCTCCTGTTAGAATGCTTTCATCCACCTTTAAGTTTTGAGACTCAATAATTCTCACATCAGCCGGCACCTGCTTCCCTTCCTCCAGATAAACAATATCGCCGGGAACAAGCTCTCGCGAAAAAATTTCTTTTTTAACACCATCACGTAAAACAAGAGCTCGGGGGGCAGTCATTTTCTTTAGTGCTTCCACAGCTTTTTCTGCCTTGTACTCTTGAAAGAATCCAAGAAAAGCGTTAATAAGAAGTATGATTAAAATAACAATTGAGTTGAGTGTCTCACCAACTGCAAACGAGATAAGCGCAGCAATTATTAAAATTATTATCAAAAACGACTTGAACTGATTTAAAAAAATTGAGAGTATGGTTTTCTTTTTTTCTTTAGTTAACTCATTTGGGCCAAACTCCGAAAGCCTTCTTTCTGCTTCCTCACTGGTTAATCCATTCTCACTTGTCTCGAGCACCCTAAATATTTCTTTTATCTTTAGTGTATGCCATGCACTTTCTCCCATCATATCACTCAATTGTAACAGGATTCAATTCCTTCATAAGCTTTATAGCACGCTCTATGCGCCTTTCACTTTTAGAGTATACAGTAAATATTTTTTCTCCTTGCTTAACATTAGAACCATACTTCTTATAGATGTAAATGCCTGCTTCCTTATCCACTGGAGAGCCTGCAGCCCTTGCTATCTTCGCGAGAGCATGATTACTCATATTTGTTATTCTACCATACTTTTCAGCTTCATAATCACATGTAAACTCCCCAACATGCAAATCTTCTGGATTGACATTTGGATTTCCACCCTGCGCTTCAATTATCTCTTTCATCTTCTGATACGCCTTTCCGTTGTCTATCTGTGCATCCGCAATTTTCTCCCCTTCTCCTTCCTTTGCATAACCAACTAATTCGAGAAGTTTACCTGCAAGCAAGACAGACTTTCTCCTCAAATCTAAAGGTCCCCTTCTATCGTTCTTTAAAAGCCAAAGAACATCTCTTGCTTCAAGATTGGGTCCGATCCCATTGCCAATTGGGTTGTTTCCATCTGTCACTAAAGTTTCAACCTTAATACCAAATTTCTCTGCAAGTTTTGTAAATTCTCTCTCAAGGTGTCTCGCCTCACCTAAAGATTGGAGCTTTGCTTCCTCACCTATTGGCAAGTCAAATATAACATGAGTAGCCCCAACTGCAACTTTCTTTGCCATAACAGATGCGAGCATTAAACCTTCAGGATCCAAAGAAAGTGGGTGTCTAATTCTGATAAGCTTGTCATCCGCAGCCGCAAGATTAATTGCCCCACCCCATGCAATGCACCCATTTGTCTTTTCTACAATTTTAGTTAATTCTTCCGTTGAGAAACTAACGTTTGCTAAAACTTCCATGGTGTCCGCTGTACCTGAAGGGGAAGTTATAGCACGACTAGATGTTTTTGGGATTGTGATTCCAAGAGATGCAATTATGGGGACCAACACCATAGTAACTCTGTTTCCGGGCACTCCACCAATGGAATGCTTATCCGCAATTATTTTCTTCCTTAACTTCAAACGACCACCCGTTTCTACAATTGCACGAGTTAGGCTTGTCGTCTCCGACATACTTAATCCTTCCATATATGACGCAGCAACAAATGCTGCCATTTCAACATCTGTCAACTTTTCATCAACAATGTCTTTCACAATCGCTCTAATCTCTTTATCGAAAAGTTCTTCCCTATCCATCTTCTTGCGTATATACTTTGTCGACTCCGGCTTACCAACTGGAGTAATCTCAACAATGTCCCCATTCTTAATTTTCAACTTTTTCCACACATCTTCAAATATACCTACCTCTTCCTTTGAAACTATCTTTTCAGAAGTATCAACTGCTGCAACAAGAGATTTCCCATTAAAACTAACTACCACCCTATCCATATTGTGAAAATCATTTTCTTTAGCAAAATCTTCATTTAAAGAAATAACAGGCATGCCGCCCGTTTCAATATCAACAATCTTTGCTCTCAGCTGAAACACTATATCACCCCTTGTAAACTCCCCACTTTTCAATTGCTTCTTTTAACTCCTTGTGTGTCTTTGCATATTCTCTAAGTGGGACTCCTCTCAGAGTTGCATCTACTGCTTGCCTCATTGCAGTTGCACCCTTTCTTGTTCCTCTCGGATGTCCATGCACCCCTCCACCAGCTTGAATAATTATGTCCTCGCCAAACATCTTAACTAGTGGTGGAACTAATCCTGGATGCAATCCACCAGAACAAACCGCAAACATAGGTTTTATCTTTCCCCAGTTCTCTGCTAGCATGTGCCCCCTCTTCCTTATGAACTTCCCTTCAACATCATCTACTATATAGATGATATCTTTCTTCTTGCCTTCCATCTTACCAACCGCGGTACCAACATGTAGCTGGTCTGTTCCAATCAATCTTGAAATCTCTGCAAGCACAGACATAGATATGCCATGATTCGGATTCCTTGTAAGTGCAGCATGCATAGCACGGTGGCCATGCAAAACAAGCTTTAGTTTATCCATTTCATCACGTAAAGTTTGCAATCCAGCAAACCCAACAGTAAGAATGTCAACCATTGCATATTCATTTCCCATATCCTTAAGGAACTTTGCACGCTTTAGCATCTCTCTTGTTTCTGCTGTTACATTTGCCATATACATTTTTCTTTCGCCTGTTTCTTTTTCTGCCTTCCATTTTAGCTTCAATGTTTCTTCAACTCTTTTCTTAAACTTGTTAAATGGCTGTGATGTTAAATTCTCATCATCTTTTACTATGTCTAATCCACCAACCCACGCTTCATAAGCAACTTTGGCATGCTCCTTGGAAGTCAATCCAAGTTTTGGCTTTACAATAGTGCCAACTAATGGGCGCTTTTTTACACCTAAAAGTTTCCTCACACCTTTTATACCAAACTGCGGTCCCTTAAAAGAATTCTTTAACTTCGTTGGCCACTTGACATCAACAAGCCTTATAGTGTCAACTTCCTTCATACCAAAAATATTTCCAGCAATAGAAGAAAGAATCTCAGGCATATTACCCAATTCAAATAAATCAAGCGGGTATGCTATCTCTGCATAGTCCCCATACATTTTGTAAACCTTCGCACCTATCTTTGTCATTCTCTTCAAAGTCATTGTAGAAAGTGTTGTCCAAGTTCCTGTAGAGGATTCTGCTGCAATTGCTCCCGCTGCTTCTTTCTTACCCACCCCTTTCCTTGGTTTAAACTTGTATACAGCTATAAGCTCGTCTTTTTTTGGCTTGTAGCCAAGATTTATGTAATGTAAATATCCTTTTGCCATCCAACTCACCGAATAAATTAAAGAAGAATTAGAATTTAAAGGTTGTCAATTAGAATGAATAGTACATATCGATAACATGTAACACTTCTATGAAATCTATGTCCCCAGAATAGTATAAACTAATCTTCTCAAGTACATCCCAAATCTCTAATCCATGACCTACAATAGCATAAACTCCAAAGGAATTGCTCTTCGCAGAATAATAGTTATATTGCTCGTCTTTTCCTAATCTCTCGCTGTCCAACCTCTCCCAAAACACATTCCTTTGCTTGTATAACACAACTCTATCTTCAGCAACACTGTTGTTACTTATCCACTCATTAGGCACCCTATATCTAAATTCAACTACATCGACATCAGAATTTTTCATATCATCCACAGAGAAATTATAATAGTTGTATACTTTCCCCTCCGGAGGAATTACCTCGGGCTCAATCAAAACAACCTTTGTAGTTGCATCCTTAATAGGATTGCTTACCTTTAATTTATACAAATGTAAATCTGTACAATATCTATCTTCTATTGTACTAAACACCCCACCTGCCTCAAGGCTAAATATATAATATGATTCAAAATCCGCTCGACATCTATATGTCTGCTCTCCTCCACCGCCTGCTGCACCAACGCCACCGCAAGGTCCGCAGTCGGGATCGCATGTAGAACATCTATCACATGCAGAGAAGTCTTCAGGACATACACCATCACTTACACCACATGTGTAGTTAACTCCACAAATAGTAACTCCATTACAAGCTGCATTCGCCAAACTCGGAGCTATAAAAATCGCAAAGGAAACTACCACTAAAAGTAAAAATAATTTTTTCATTCCAATTTATCTAGCCATGACTACTTAAAAAATGTTTTGCTATTGAACGTAAAATATAAATTGACAGAAGGGGTTTCATAAAATATGAAAAAAATACTAATGCTCTTTCTTACATTCACACTTATACTCTCTCTTGGCTGTGTGGCACACCAAAATGTAAAAGAAGAAGCAGTAGAGAATGTCTCAACCGATGTACCAAATACACCATCAAAAATTGAAATAAACAAATCAAATGAAAACAACATGACAGAATCACTATGTAACATTACCAAAATAACTAATGACCATAATAAAAAAGTAAACCTAAACATGTGGGAGAATAAAATTGTCTGGGAGACAAAAGAGGGATCAAATTATCATTTGTTCCTATATGATGCACTCAAGAATAAAACAAAAGAATTGGAGATGTATCTGTCATCAAAAGAGAGAGATATATTTGATGAATATTTACTATTTAGAACAGACTTTGATATTAAAATCTTTGATATGGTCACTAACAAAAGTGAAGTTATACCATCCAGAAGCGCAAGTACGCCAAAACTATCGGAGAATATTTTATGTTATTCAGATAGGGTAGGATCTTATAAGATATTCTGCTTAAACCTTTCTGAAAACCAATGCAAACATGAGATAAAAGACAATCCAAATAGTATCTTATCCCTTGATGTATTCAAAAATAATCTAGCATGGATCTCAAGTATTAATAATCAAACTATGGTGAAGTATTACAATCTATCAAACAAAACTGCTGAAAAAACCGAAGCGTGTTATGACCGCCCAACTGATTATGGGGTTATCTGTTTCCTCTCGTGTTATTACACATTTAATAAAGATGACATACACACAATCAAAAAAGGCAACAACATGAAGAATGTAATGGTATATAAAAACATAATTGCCTGGCAAGAAAGAGACAATAACTGGAACATATACTACCATGATTTATCTACCAACAAGACAGTTAGAATAACAAGCGACAAAAGCGCAGATATCAACCCATGGGTTTCTTCATACTACATAGTTTGGCAAAAACTCGAGAACAATCAATGGGATATTTACGCATATAACATACACAACAAAAAAATTATCCAAGTAACAAACTCAAAAACTAACGAAACAAACCCGGTTGTATTTTGGAGAAGAATAGCGTGGATTCAAGATAATGATATTTATACATGTGCTATCTAATACAACTAGGGATACTAGTACTTAACCTTTCCACCCTAACTTAAAAATTTCATATTAATCTATAAGATACTCAATAAATGGAGTTAAATCCTTCTTTAACTTCTCCCACTTCTTTGTGGGAATTAACTTCCCATCTTTAAGTTTGAAAAGGCCCTTCTTAAGTTGAAGGTTGAGTATTTTCTTCGCTAGAGATTGCACCACATCACCAGGCAACATGGTAATGTCCTTTCTATTAGTAAACATCCCTCTCAATATCCTCTTAAGATAATTTTCATACTCTCCCAAAGAATAATATAACATCTCTACTCCACTTAAACTATCCTTAGATGAAAATCGTAATTTATATGAAACTAGTGAAACTAGTAGTGCATCTACCAGCAAATCTCTCCTAGCCATCACATCTTTAGGAAGATTCTTCCTAAACCTCCTTAGGTCAAGTAGGTATACCAACAACTTAAATGGGATAGGCACACTTAACCGAGCCAAATCTCTAAAGAAATTATCTTTCCGCAAACCCTTAACCGAATTAGATAAATATATTACCATATTCAACCACCAAAGATAGAGATCGCCTACACATTACATTGGAATGGTCCCCTTTATCCAATGATCCACAACCTTATCAAACGATTCGCCAGAGGATGTCGAAACTATATCCTTACCAATCTTTTCCATTCGAGTTATTATAGACTTCCATCCTCTCACTTTGTCTATCTCTAATACACTTTTCACTATTTTTAAGTCTCTGGATGTGGGGGCTCTAAACTCAGATACTGATTCGCTCCTCAATAAAATAGGTATCTTTCTATCATGTGCTCTTTCAAATATATAGTATAAGGCTACACGTGGGATATATGAACTCTTCTCCTTAGGGAGCACATTCTCTAGCCATCTCGCCGCCAAACTAACACCGTAAAATTTTATTTTAGCACATCTTAATCTGTCTTTTAGACTGTGCTCTAATTCACTCAATTCCTTAACAATACCTTCATGAATTTTCTTATCACCATAAAAGATGTGTGAATGATATCTCAAAATATCTTTCACCCCCCTAGCAATAAATTCGCCCAATCGTTATTAAAAACATCAGCATATTTGCTTATATCCTCACTAATACTAAACCACGCATTCATATTTATTAATTTGCTCTCAAATGCCTTATAGGATTGCATATCTAAGCCACTAAGGATTGCCATATCCTTAGCTAAAACATCTCTATCTAACTCAGAAAGTAAGTGCCAATTTTTAATCATCTCTTCTATCTCATCCATAAGCGATGAAAGAGTAGCAAATTTGTATTCTCCTTTCCCAAGCAACTTTCTTACAAGAGACTCAACAATTACCTCTTGTTCGCCGTAACTTCTATTTGGGAATAAACCCTCCAACTTTGCCCATATCTTATTCTCAATAGCCTCGTGAAGAATAATCGATGGTGCAACTTCCGGATACTCGGATATCGCTCCAACGTTCAACTCAATCCAGTGCTCATATCCACCATGTTTACCCCACGATATTCCCCCTGCATCGCTTGAAACTGTATCTTTAAGCGTTATCACCATGTCCTCTGAGACTATGTCTTTTAATTTATCAAATCCCTTCGCCCACTCATCAAAATTCTTTACAAAACTTTCAAAAGCATTACCTCCCATGTCAAACTTTATCTTTGGCCAAGAAAATATTTTCTTAATCTTATTTATACTAAGCCCCAATGCTCTTAACTCAGCCAACTTATTAGCAACATCAGTGGCATCATCTGCTTTTGAGAGGTACTTGAAAACTTGAGAGGTATCATCCATTTCATTTAACAACTTAAAGAAAGCCGGACTCAAATCATCCAAATTCAGCTTAGATATTACCGGGAGAACATCATCCGAATGTGAAAGAATATTATTTAACAAAGTGGAAACATCAACTTCCCCTGCGGGGGCACGCCTTATAAAATCAGTCAGCTTATCTAACTTGGATTTACTTAACTTCAACAGATTGACTCTAGCTACATCGTCTATTTTGCTTAAATCTATGCCTAATTCAACAAAATCATCTAAAGCATTTTTAAATTTATTAAACATGGCTTCAGACATATCATCCATAGAACTAACGAACTTCCTAACAATGTTATCTGCTTCCTCCTCAGGTACTCCCATATCTATTAACTTCCTAAGTAGAGTCTTTCTGAATTTAGTTAGGGATGATTTGCTTAACTTTCCCATCTCTCTAAATGCACTTACACTACCCCATACCGCAATAGTAGCTAAGATAATGTTTAAGATCGCCTCCTCTTTGTTATTTTTCCAAAATCCATAAATCACATGCGCCACAGAATTAGCTAGATCAACTACATCCCCTGCGAGTGGAACAAATCCTATCGCCAAATCGAATTCATCAAAATACTCTAGAGCAGCAGAGGCAGGATCTATTTTAAATAAAACACTTTTGTTCAGATCATACATTGTACGGGACAACATAAACAGCTTAGTCAGAATATTAACCTTTTCTTCGGATACCCCAATTGCATTCTCTAAGAAATCATTGTTGTCAAAAAATGGATTATAAATATCAAAAGGTACATTCTCTTTTCCCAAAAGTTCAATAAATTTCTGATTTGCAAAAGCTATTTCAGCCTTGCTCGGATTTAACTCAGTAGTTATCCTTTTCCATAATCCATTTATTTTCTCCTTTAACTCTCCAAGATAGATGGATATAAATGATAACTCAACATCACTAATATTATCAAAGTCAATTTTATTAACCCACTCAGAAAAAGTATCTATTATCTCATTAATTATATTTATTTCATCACTAATGCCAACTACTTCGACTTCATCATCAATTTCTTCAGCGCTAGATGTCTCCTCAATTAGGGTAATCTCATCGGAAAACTCCCCTGTATCCTTGCCATTCAAGAACTCCTCAAACTCACTTCTTAAGCTTGAGTCATCTATTATAAGACGAAGTCTATCCGACCACCTGCCCAACTTCAGATAACCTAACTTATGCTCCCTTGCAAACTCTTTGACAAGTGCATCCACTTTCTCGCTGTCGATATCAAATAGCTTAGCAAACAGCATCCTTCTATACCTAAGAAGCAACTTTGCATCTTTGTAGTTAAGCTCATACCCACTTAGCAAACTATCTATTTCCCTTATCTGCTCTTCAATAGACCCACTAAGATTAGATAATAACACCTTCACTAACTTCTCAGACAGAGAATCCCTCTCTTCCTTCATCTTCTTCCGGCGCTCTTTAATCTCCTCCTTTAACTCATCCACCCTCTTCTCTTCTTCCCTGCGTTCCATTAAGTGTTGTTTAAATAGATTATATTTCTTATTCACCAAACTAACAAAAGAAAATAAATTTGAACGTATTGAACTTTGTCTGTGCCTCTCCAAACGCGATAATATCTTATCCATCTTTTGTAATGATTTCTCAATCTGCCCAACTGGGCTCCTACTATCCCTCACAACACGAATAGCAACCAAGGCAGCAGATGTAGCAATTGCAGCAACGGCAACAGCCCCATTAACTTTTACACCATCATTTGATTTGCCGCTCCCACTTACTGGGACAAACCCAATGTTAACAGGAGTATATTGTGGAATAGAAATCTCACCAAAAAACACATCCATTTCACCATCTATTAAATCAATAGCAGAGATAGTTAAGTTGTACATTCCTGGATCAACTGAAATGGGAATCTCAACTTCTTTCGAAGAAAGAATATAAGTATAATTAGTAAAAACATTTCGCAACCCATCATACATTATTGCAACTTCATACAGGCGTGCATCTCCAGAAGCAACTAATTTAACTATCACCTCGCCACTTGGGGAGAAATAACTAGTAGCATTCGAAATTTCTATTGTTCTCATTGAAACTAAGTTAGCGAATTTTTTATCTACTAAATCAAACGAGCTCGTATTATAATTAAACAAATACACTTCAACATTATTTAAGAATTTATACTTGATTCTAAGTTCTGAAAGAGTAAGATTTGAAAGAAGATGAAATGTTTCTTCAACAGTCATATTCCGGTCTCCGCGTGACGCAAAACAGTAACTATTCCAATTTCCGTCCAAAATATTTGAAGTGTGTGCTGCATTTTCTACTGCACTCAAAGTAGCATTTTCTTCCCAAGTGGGGGATTTACTTGGAATAGAAACATTCCCAACAACAGTATTCTTATTTATCTCTGCATCTACAACTGGGAGAGTGTATGATTTATTACTAATATTTACCTCAACTAAAGAATTTACTTCAGGATGCGCTAAGCCACTCAGATCAATAAATAACTTCCCATCACCATATCTTACATTATCAATCTTAAATTTTCCATCAAATGCAGAAAGGGATATATCAAACAGATTAAATTCGTTGTATGGAAGGGAACATGCGACTAAATTTGCTCCCTCTGTTAGATGGACATAAGAGACATATCTCCAATAGTTATGATTATAATCATAAAATGCAATTTGCTTGTTATTTATAAAACATACTGGCTCGCTTAAACTCGCCACCTTTAAAACAGAATACTTATCTTCACTACTCCAAATCCACTTCCTAATGTAAGTTGCTCTTCCATTAAATGGAGATATACCCCAGTAAATTGTCCTATCCAACTCGTCGTATGCCCAGTTAAAATGATTTGGCTTATGATAAAAAGTTGTGTCATCAGTTATATCCAATTGATTCCATTGCCAATATCCTTCCCATTCTCTCACAGGGACATATCTGTGTGTAATGTAAGAACTACCTACCACTTCTTTACATCCATACTCCCTGTAAATTGAGTACGCATCGTAGTTTCTTTTGTAGTAATATGTGCCAACTCTATCCACTGACCAATATATCTCATTACCTTGTTGTGGAAGAAATTCCACATCCACGAATTGCCTCCCGGGATAGTACCTACAGAAGTTAAAACACCTTCTATAAACTTGATTGAATATTTCCGCTCTACAAGCAATTACATTTTTCCCTGGCTTTAGGTATTTAGAGATATCTACATACTTGATCCCGTTATAGGTGTAATCACCTATTGCTGTAACACCAACATCTCCATAATACACATTATCAGCACCATAACAATTGAGGGATCTCAATGCACTAATACTACTATGCTCACCAACATAATTTCCATTAACCCAACATTCAATGTGGTTCTCTGCAAACATCCTTAGCATTGCTTGTGAGTAGTTGTCAAGATAGACTTCCTTCCTTAGATAAATCTCTCGAGAACTCCAACTAGTATTTACAGAATCTGGAAATAAAGATGGGTTCCCAAAAGGTGGATCGCCTTCCCCCCAATTTGAATCGTCATAGTTAACACTTTTCCAGTCACCATCGGGAGAATTAGTCAAATATTTCCAAGGGCTAACACTGCCAACAACGAATTTATATGATACAATGCGATCAGATAGACCATACAAGAAATCTAAAACAAGAGAATACTCACCAGAGGTAAAATTACTTCCGATTCTAATGGTCCCATTCACGTGATATTTATTAGTACAATAACCAATGCTTTTGATGTATTTGACATCTATATCAACATAATCCGGATTAAGATTATATTTTCCGGAGGGATCTTTAATTAAAATTCGAGGACTGCTCCCACAGATCGTGACATTCCCATCAAATGAAATCGTCTCCCCAGGAGAAGGGTTAGAATCGTTAAAATAAACTTCTGCATTAGCAACACCTAAAAAGCTCACGCTAATAAAAGCCAACAAAAGAAGGAGCACCCATCGACGCATTTCTACCTATACGACATAATCATTCCTCCCTTAAAAAGGTTGTAGGAAATTTTCACACCCTACGTGGTAGTAGTTACTCAAAAATAGTAAATATTAAAAAGGGAATCTTCTTTTTATAAATTATGTCAACTGAAGCGGAACCGCTAATGACGCCTTGGGATATGAATTTACTCTCACCAATAGAGCAGGAGCTCATAAAATTTGGGGAAACTAAGGAATTATCACCAGAAGAAACGCCGGAATTAGTAAATTACACCGTAAATGCACTATGGCCTTTCTTAGAACGCCTAGATGAGGCAGGAAATATTAGTATAGCTCCCACTCTCTTCGTTGGAGATATCTTAAAGAAGCTAGATTCCTACTTCGGAATTCCAAAAGAAGTTGCAGATGGAATTTTATTCTCATGGGTATGGGGTGCTTACAAGAAAAGAAAAGAAGAGATAACACAACCGCTAAACGAGGAGGAGCAAGCAACTCTTGAAAAAATCTTAGAAGAAGAAAACCTCCCATTTAAATTTAATCCAAAAGAGCATAGACTAGAGTATTATGGTGATGAAGATGAAATAGAACACAAAGCAAATCTCGCAGTAGCAGCTATAGAGCATGGTGCGGTAGATCTCCTCGAAAGAATAGAAAACCATAGTTACCCGCTAAACCTTCGTTCTCCAAAAACAATAAGACAGGGACTTACAAATGGGAATAGCATAGACAATGGAAAAGCACCAAGAGAGGGATTCATAAACGGATGTGAGAATAATAAAAAAGGTGGGGTCCCTTCAAAGAAGAAAAAGAGAAAATCCCTCTTCAAAAAGATTGTCGCTATTGGGGTAGCACTTGGAACGCTCCTCACAGCAGCATATGCAGCATTCCAAAAAATGCCTGAACCGCCACATTGGGATACTATGTATAGTGAATTATTCAATGAACCAATAAATTCCACGGCCCTTGATCACTTCCTCAGTGCATTTAATGCCACAAACTGGGAGCACTTCAACGCAACCCAATCAATTATAGCAGATGGTAACATAACAGGTGACCAATTCTTCAATCTAATTAAAAGCAGTCAACTTTCAAGAGAAGAATTCAACATCCTCCCAAAGATTCTCTCTGTTGATGGAAACTTAAGTAAATATTCTAACCTAACCCTTCTGCTTTCAGAAAATAACAACTTTCAAGATGGAATAAACGCAAGCGAAACTCAACTAATCAAAGATATATTCACTTCATATGTAAGACTCACCCAACCAGAAAAGAACATAGTTCCCCTTGAGTTAATGAACAAAACAAACTATCCATTTGTTATACCAACAAAAAAAGGAAATAATAATTCTTCACAGATTAATACCTCAGAGCAAAGTACAACATCACAACAAGAAATAAGTGAAATCAAAAAAGAAATAGAAAAGTACGATGGAGATGGAGGTGATGCAATAGGATATCTTGCCGGCGAATTCGCAAAGAAGAAAGGGATAAACATGCAAAATGAAACTCAAGCAAGAATTGTTTGGGCGCTTTACACTGAAATCTTCCCTCTTCTAAAAGAAGACAAACTAAGTACTAAAGGTGCATTTGATTTAGCTGAAAAACAAGTTGATACAATCGGGGTTAATAATTTAGCAAAATACATAGAGGATACAAACAGCACACTTAAGGAAATACTCCCAATTTTAATGCTGGGTGGAAATGATAAATACAACTTATTTGGTTCAAGAGGAACGCCTTTAAATGGAACGGTGGGGACAAGAGCAACCGACTGGTTTACATTATATTGGAATAATGTATTCCGCCAACTAAATGGAACACAGGAAAACATGAATTTCACATCCGATTTTTTAAGTTGGTTCCCCGCAGGAGATGACTGGCACTATAATGCAAGTCGTGCATTAGTAACAACAGGTAAAATAAATCCAATGTTGCTTGCGAGGTATATTGCAAGCAACATGCTATCTAAAGAAGAATTTAACGTAATTCCAGACTTATTTAATGTTACTTCAAGATTGAAAAACTATGGAAACCTAACGCTCTTGCTTTCTGAAGACGATAATTTCCATGATGGTATAAATGCAAGCGAAGCCCAGATGATAGTGGATATAGTTAATGCTTATGAAAATCTGACTGATTTAGAAAAGAGAGCATTATTCATAAGATTGCATAATGTCACTTCATCCACTACAATAACAGGATATCCAATGAATCTTGGGGGTTACATGGACGGAATGGATTTACTTGACAAACTAATAAAAGAATCGGGCTTTAACATAACAGACAAAAATGAATCCAAAGTGATACTTGCTTTATATTCTGTATATGACGGTTTCTTAGACGCGGGCAGAAGCTGGAGCGACCAAGCAGTTTGGGATTACATTATGAAACAAATAGATGAATTCGGGAGAGCCAACTTAACCGCAATAGCAGGAGAGGAGAATTCATTACTTTTGCTTGGCCAGAAGTTTTGGGCAGCCACCATATACACTTACGGAGATCTTGCCAATTATGGAACAAAAAACAGCTTAAGAGACAATTTATTCTGGATTGACTACTACTGGAACAACTCAGTCGTGGATTCTTACAAGCAAGCAAGACAATTCTGGATAGACAATAACTTAGATAGCGTTGTAGTTGGAAAAAATGCAAGCGAAGCGTTAAATTCACTAGTTACATGGATAGATGGAAATCTAAATTCTGCAAGTGGCACACCTGCACTAATATCCAATTTCACCAATTTCTATGAAAACTATGTCGATAAGATATACCAAGGATATAAAGTTCCCATGGATTGTGAGGGTGAAAGCACATTTGCAGTATATCTCATAAGAGCCCAAAACCATTTATACATTGAAAATGATTTGGTGACTAATGCGCCAACTTCGAGTAGATTTCCGTTTACTGCTTTGCAAGTTCTTGTACCAAATCATGCCGGAACTGCATCTCTTGTTAGAGATGATACCACAGGCGATATTTATGTGGAATTAGAATCTGGGACTTGGACTATTTTAAAAGCAGACAAAACAGAAATGGACTTGCAAATCCCTGCAGCTTTCTGGTATGAAATAATTAGTCCTGAAGGAATTAATCTTCATAACTTCGAAGGGGAAAGGCATGTGGATATGTTAAATTATTATCTATGGAAACCTTATTATGATGTTCCTTCAATCGGAGCTGATAATGTTTCACTAAGAACAGATTATTCTCTTATGATAGATAAAGTTATAAAATCTCAAGATGGGGCGATAAAAAGAGCATGGGGTACAAACTTCAAAGTGCCAAACGCTCCTTTCAGAAGGAATGTATATGATTTACTTTACAGAGATTATCCTATTGGTATTCCAGAATTTTCTGATATGATGATACCAACCGCAGCAACATTATTAATTGGATTATACGCAAGACGGGCTGCAAGAAGAAAAAGAGAAGAAGATTAATACGCTGTTACATTCTCAAATGTTCCTGAACAACAGCTCATATCATAGCTATATATATATTCTCCAAATGTTCCTTGTGCGAATGGATTCGTTGTATTCCACATTCTAAAGTATTCTTGCCCAAACATTGTTCCCAATACATTCACACATTCATTTGTCAATGTTCCATTTTCTACTTTACACGCACAAGTTCCAGCATATGGACAACTTCCACCCTCACAACATTCTTGTCCAAGTGAACCACAATAACGCTTGCACTCATGACTATCAGCTACACAAACGTTATACTCGTGAGGCTTGTGGCAGCAATAACTCCAATTACCTCCTGTGGCTGCAAGACATCCAAGGTCAGGGTTGTTTGGCTCTGCTGGGTCACAAGGTGGATGACACTCGCTATTTACACATATATCACTACCAGTTGGATCAACATATCCATAATCGTGTGAACTATCTCCATCATAGATACATGATGTCCCATCCTCTACATCTGCGCATGTTTTCTTTGGAAGGCCAAGTGGAGCGAAGATGCTAAATGAGGTTATGTTCGCGAAGACATAATTGCCACTTTCATTAACTCCATTAATTATTTCAAGCTGCGGGTCTCCATTGTAGAAGCCCATTCCATCATAGTAAAATGAAATATCTGCACCCTCTACGTCACAAAAGTCACATAACCTGTTCTCAAAAGTGATATACTCCACATTAGACCAATCAAAAGTTCCTTTAAGTGAATCATCCGCAGGGGTAAAGCTCGACTTCATAAACGTCCATTTTGTCCAGTTTACTTGATAGTACAAATCAGCTGGCTCATACTCTAAAATGTGGCCACTACCATCATAAAGCCTTACTTTATACAATTTCAAAAATCCTTCAAACAATGGGGGCACTTTAGTAAATACTACAAATCTGTCTGCATCTTCTGCATTTAAGTTCCAATCTTTTGTGTCGTTGTAGTAGCTAACATCAGGAATACGACCTTCAGAAAAGTAATGTATAACAATACTATAATTACCAATCACCTTATCTGTATCATTTAGTGTGACATTTGCATCTGAAAGATCTGTGCCCCAGTGTTCTATTGATTCCGTCCAATTATCTCCTAACAATGCTTGTTTTACCAAGTTCCACGAAGTTACATTTACTTGTGGATCCCCATCATAAAAGTCCATTCCATCCCACTGTAATAGATAATGTGGTGGTGGCATCGGGATCATCAATCCCGAATTCTTCTCAATTGTTAGTTCCATATATTCAACATCGCCCCAATCAAACCCTTTCTCTACAAAGAAATCTGACTTCATAAACGTCCATTTTGTCCAGTTTGTTGGATAGTACAGTTCTTTTGCTTCTATTATTGCTTTTGCCCCATTTACATCATAAAACGTTAGAGAGGTTAGCTTATATACATTACTTGCATTTGATTTAACCCACATTATAAATCTGTCTGCATCTTCTGCATTTAAGTTCCAATCTTTTGTGTCGTTGTAGTAATCAATTACAAAGGAAGTCGTTAAAGGTACATCTAGTGAAATACTGTAGTTTCCGATTATTTTGTCTGTGTCATTTAGTATAAATTCTGCATCCGAAATACTTGCTTCCCAATGATCCAAAGAGTCTGTCCAATCATCTCTAAGCGGGACAACACTATTATATTCCCACATACGGAGCGTGCTTTCTTCAACTGGATAGACATCTGCATCGGTGTATGGAACATTCAAATAAATCCAACTATTAGCTGAAGTATTTGTTATATTAAGGAATTTACCAATGTCGACATAATTCGCTGGAATTTCGCCAGGGTTTGTTGCCGAATTAAGAGCAATATCCTTAAAGTCAAAGCTAAGAGCAAAACTACCCAAGTTAAGTAGATTAGCTATACCAGTTGAGTTAGCTTCTGAATAAAGCTGCCATACTGCATTGTTATACAACCTATCGTTATTAAGTGTGGTATTATTTGAGTACACTATATACACACCATAGTTATTGTTTGTGACAATGTTGTTACTAAGAGAAATATTGTTTGTGTCCTCAACAACAATGCCTAATCCCTCAAATAAAGTAACGCCAGGCATGGTGTCATACACAGTGTTATTCACTAACATAGAATTATTAACACTCTCCACCTCTATTCCATATGAGCTCCCACTAACAATATTGCTACTTATATTAATTGAATCAGACAACCTCACATTGATACCACTACTATGGAATATTGGCCCAAGGAATGGGTCAGCCATTCCAGTATCATAAGTGTTATTCATCAAAATGTTACCAATTATGTTCACATCGTTCGATGAATCCACGCTTAGTGGAAATCCACAGCGCGTTATCTTATTGCCTGATACAGTAACATTGTTCAAATTCGAGAACTGAGCTGCAGAATCATAATTGCGAAGTGTATTATTTTCAACTACCGAATCAGAGACACTACTTAAAACCAAAGCAGGATCGCTTCTCAATTGAGTATCCCTAATAAATGAATTATTTCTTAAAATTAGATGATCAGAGTCGATAACCTCTACTCCACTATAATGTAGATAGTTATCTTTTACAAATACATTAGAGGAACCATTAACTTTAATATAACCACTTGAAGACAATTTGTTACTAAGGATACCTACATCTTGGCTATTCGAAGTCACCCACACAGCAGGACTTCCACAATTAGTAAACTCGTTATCCTTAATTACAGTATCTGAAACACTACTTAAGTTAACAGCATAACTACAACCATGGAACTCATTCCCTTCAACAGTAAAGTTCCTGCCTTCTCTTAGCTGGATAGGTGAAGCAGCATTGTAGAATGCAGAATTTTCTATTATTGTATTCGCATTTGTTATGTTCCAATCACATCCAGAAGTTTCACAAACGGATTCTCCGACATGGACCTCACATGTGTATGGTACACCTTCACATCTCATATCTAACCAATTCCATGTACATCCAGCATTTACACAGACAAGTGCATCTCTATGAGTTGAACATGGATCTGGCTTGCCAACACAACTATACGAACTCATAAATACAGGAGCAGATGAATTTAAGTTAGTTATTGTTGTATTTATCGCCGTCATAAAGTAAATTGCATAAGAAGAGTTAGTAACTGTTATGTTCTTAAGAGTAGCATTATATGCATAACCAGAAACTATGCTAACATCTTGATTAGATAGTGAAATATTATATAGCGTTGCACGATTGCTATCTTTAGGTAAGGTTAACCACCTTTGGGAGAATGTCACACCATAGCTTTGGTTCTCAACAACACAATTCTTTAACACATCACTAACATTGTTTAAGTACACCCCCACTCCATAGTAATTGCCGTATAATGTAGAACCATTGCAATCAACAGTCACATTACTTGCAACAACCTCAATACTAGAGTTATACTTGCCTTTACAGATTACAATATCTCTATCGATTATGTTGTGAGTATTATTATATAACGGCCTAATTGTTGCGTTGTTGTCATCACAATCTATCGGGCCGCATGATCCACCAGTTGAATTAAATCCATCTCCATCATTATCTATACAAGCAATGCCAAGTGGTGCAAACACACTAAATGAAGTCACGTTACCTGAGAAGACATAATTGGCACTTGGGTCTACACCTGAGTTTGATAAATTATACCAAGATCCATTATATTTCCATATGCTAAATGCTTGTTCATTAACACCTGCATTTTGCCAGTCTGAGTCGTTGTAAGAAATGTTAATGTAAATCCATGCGTTTGCAGAGTTGTTTGTTATATTGAGGAATTTACCAATGTCACTATAGTTAGCTGGAATTCCTCCTGGATTATTTGCTGCTTTTAATGCAACATCTTTGAATGTAAAGCTTGAGGTCGTTCCATTTGTATCGAGATTTCTTACAATATTGTTGATACCTCCCTCTTCAGAGTAGACGTCCCATATCGAACTATTTGAAACAGAGTTGTTAACAAGGTTAACATTTGAAGATGAATAAAGGGTAACCCCATTATATTGAGAATTTTTAATTGTATTGCTAGTTACATTGACATTTGAAGAATAATCTAAAACTAGCCCATCCCCTTCACTATCCACAATAACGTTTCCGTTTACATTGCTAGTGTTGATATTTTCTAAATATATTCCAGCATCTGTATCAACTGAATTGTAAACTTTGTTGCTGGAAACACCAACATTTGATGCTTCGCCTAAGTAAACGCCCCACGTATTGTTAAGGTAATTGTTTGAAATTCTTATTGAATCACCCTGAATGTCTCCCCAATTCCAAATCGCTCCGTCACCATATAAATTGTTGTTATCTATAATTACATTAACTCCATCAAAAACAATTCCTTGCAAGCTTTCATTTAAATTGCTGTTTATAATTTTTGAGTTATTTGCATTGTCTAAGAATATCCAATCACCATCTGAAATTGTTACATTTCTTATTGTAATATTATTTCCATTTCCAAAGTAGACATGTCCATATCTTTGATTTTCCAATACGGCATTACTAACGCCATATCTATAATAAACTGGCCAACCATTTACGGTGTTAGATTCATCAATTGTGTTGTTCCCTCTTGCAAATAGATGTAATATTTCTGCATCGCCAGCAAGAGAATTATTTGTGAGAATATTATTTTCAGATTCTACATATATTCCAAACCCAAAGTCGGACACAACACAATTTTTTATCGAATTATTATAATTGTATTTATCCAAATATATGCCAGAATATCCAGAATTGTCTCCATCAATCTTGTATCCCTGGCAGTCGAAAGTTTTATTTATGAAATTCGCTGCATATATACAATTTCCAGATTGATTTATTATATCTTGTGTTAGCTTAACAACTGAACAATCTGAGCTATCAAGTGCTTTACTACAACTATCACATGAATCACATGAACAATAATTATCTTCTGCTGGGATGAATAGTGAAAAGCTAGTTACATTCCCAGAGTAAACATAATTCTCTACTGTATTAACTCCTGATGTTAAAATCCCTCTCCAGCCATTGTCATTATCCCATTTCCAAATATACAAGTTTGATTCGTTAACACTTGAAGCATCCAAATCTGTGTATGAAATATTCAATGAAATCCAAGAGTTTGTAGATGTATTAGTTACATTCACCAACCTTATTATGTAATTAGTTGGTGGCTCTGGCACATTTGTTAAATCAGTTGTCCCTATCCCAATATTCCTTCCAGTAAATGAAACAGTTGCATTACTAACATCATCAACCAAAGTTAAGTTTGTTACTGTGTTATCTTGTCCTCCCTTAGAATAAAACTGCATATACTTACTATTTGCAATAGTACTATCTAAGATGTTATTGCCTTCTGAATTTATAATAACTAAGCCATAATCATTATTTGAAAGGGTGTTGTTTATTATATTGTTAAAGTCGGAATGATACTCTCCTGATTCAATAAAGATTCCGCTGCTACAATATGAAATATTATTATTCACTAAATTAGCATACGGGCGGCCGAGCATTATCCCCCCACCCCATGAATCATAAAATCCAACAATGTTACAATTCGAAACATTTACATAATCTGCAGATACAAGAATACCAGTTTGTGACTCACCATATGGATAAAGTAAAGAGCTATTGCAATTTAAAGATACATTGCTTCCATTAACGACCACCCTTGTTGCATACTCACCCCTACAAACAATTGTGTTTTCATCAATGTAATTGATTGTATTATTAAACAAGGGACGTACTATCGAACTATTATCGTTACAATCCATCTCTGAATATCTACAAACCGAAGTACATTGTACCCCAAATCCATCCCCATCCAAATCGACACACGTGCTAAATGAAACATTAGTTTCATTGTATGCCCCACTAAGGGTAGTTCCATTCACAACTATTGTGTGATTTCCCATTGTATAATCTATTGGAACTGAAAATCCTGTTTGATTAACCCCAACGTCTCCTGGAGTTAGGATAATCCAATCTCCATCATCTATTCTATATCCCCACTCCTTCATATATGAATTAGAAATAACAGTTAAATTCATTCCATCACCTACACAATTAGGAGTTGGAGAGGTTATATTTATCAAAACAGGGAGTACTTGCAAATATGTCTTATTTTCACTTGTGACACCATACTCATCAGTTACCCCTACTGTAACCCAATGCCCCCCAGGCGTAATTCTAGTTGGATCTAAAGTAAATGAATATGCTGAAGATGAGTTTATTGTAGTAGAATACCCTTCATAAAAAGTCACATTATCTATGTCCATAACCATTGAATCAGATGTAACAGTTTTCTGCTTAAAAAGAATCCTAAATATTTTCTTGCCGAGTATACCACTGCTGTAATCATATGGGTGATCAACAAACCTCTTCCAAGTATTATATGGTAAATCATTTAGAAGATAAAATGTGGTTTCACTTGTATTATGGAATAAACTCGAATCCTGTACGAAATGTGCTAACCCTATTGTTTTTTCAATGCCCCTATCATCTATCTGCAACAACAGCACATCATCAGTACCACCCTCAGCTTGGCTCTGTCTCAAATCAAACTCAATTTTATCAATATACCCCGGCTTCGCTGGTAAATAAAACACTAACCCAAATGCAGATTGAAATCCTGGATTAGGCTCAGTCTCTACACTCATATAATGATTTCCCGTACCTTCTTGCGTGACTGTTGTATCACACCCTGCTGTAACCCCAAAATAATCCCACAACTCACTTGAATCCTCAAAATCAAAGCTATCAACAATATTCCAGTAATTACTATCTACCTTTCCATCAACAAACACAATAACAGGTATCCCTGCAGAAAGATTTCCCCCATTTAGATAATGTGTACTCCCGTATACTTCTACAGATGCACCTTTGTTCACATTGTTATCACTAAGCTCAACACCAACGTTAAACGCTTGAACAATGCTAACTATAATCTCTTTTGATAAATATGCGGAAGAATCATACTCAACTCTAACCTCACTTGTCACATCTCTCGTGTAGTTAAACATAGTTGTTGAAGTGTAAAATTCTCCCTTAGAATTAGTTGATGTTTTATTATATTTATAAATGTAAACATCATCCAACCTCACACCTTCTCCATGCTCACCAGGACCGTTCATAGTTCGGAGTTCAACACTTATTCTAGTTATATTATACTGCGCACCGAATAAAGACATTTCTGTTTCATACAATGGCAGAACTACATGACGCCACACCATGTTATAACTATTATTTATGTAATCAAAGAAGTAATTAGTAGAATCATTCGATGGCATACCCACATCAGAATAAACAACATAATTTAAAGATTTACCATTAGAAAGAGTAATGTTTACATATACCCTCCCATTTCCATAACTGCCTTCAGAATACTTCAAGTACATCCCAACAGCATCAGCAAGGTAATTCACATCTCTATAAATCCTTCCAACATGACTTGCATAATCTACATACGACCACAGTGAATACTTACTAAGATGACCCAATGTGAAATAATCATCAAAAGTACTTCCACTGCTCCATGGGTCTTCGACAACCCATCCATCAATTGCTGTGTTTGGATCAGAACGTGTCGCTGAATCAAAGTTCCAACTCTTTAAGACCATTGGATTAACAGGATCTTCATTAAAGAAGAACCAAGTATCTTTATTTGAGAGTGGGCTTGAACCATTACAAGCTACACCGTACAATTCAGCAACTGTTCCAGCTGGTGGATTCTTTGGTGAAACATTATATTTAATGTATAACCCACTCTCATCACAGGTCAATCCAGAAGAGATAGTCACACTTGAGTTTTTAGGTGTGCCGTTGACAATTCCATCGTATGGGGTGACTTCACAAATTATGGTGTCGCCTATGTTGTAGTTGGAAGCTGTTAGTGTTGATATGATTGAGTCGGTGTTGTTTTGTACGGTTGTGTTTCCAGAG
>JAGGYW010000003.1 GCA_021162365.1 Nanobdellota archaeon | reverse complement strand
CATAATCATCTCCAAGCTCTATAGAATACCTTACATTAGCATCTCTCTTGTGAATAAACAACGAATCTCCATAAGAATCGTAATCAAATTCGAACTTCATTTTTTCCATCTTTTATCCCCCAACCTACGCTGAAATTTCTTATTTATTATATACGTTGTCTTAACTATAAACTTTTCTTTTCCATCTATAGTCTTTGGCATCAAAGCCACAAAAAGAGAACGGACATTGCTTAATTTAAAATATAAATTCACAGTGTTATCATACTTTTTGCTCTTTTCTACTTTTTCTAAATTTTCAGGATGTGTGAGATGATATAAAACAGTGGTACTTCCTATGTTTCTACTTATAGCTCTTGTCCATGCATGAGAGCGAAAGCTTCGCAAGCCAACAATATCTTTCTCACATATCTTCCTTAGTTTCTTCTTCCAATATGAAAGCGAGTATTCCATAATCGAAAGCCCCGGGTGGGATTCGAACCCACGACCTCCTGCTCTCAGGAGCCCCTTCTTTCCGTAAACGCTTTCTTTTTAAGAAAGGGTTTTACCAAGCAGGTGCGCTACCAGCTACGCCACCGAGGCATCTAGGCGGATTTCAACTACCTTATTATGAGATGTTTCCCCCTTTAAAATTTTAACTTTTGATTTACTAACTCCAAAATGCTCAGCTAAAACTTCAACTAGTTGCTTGTTTGCTTTTCCTTTCTCCGGAGGAGCAGTAAGTTTCACATGAAGTTTACCGTTCTTTTTCTCTACAGAAATTTTAGACGATTTTGGAACAACTTTAACTTCAACTATCATCAATTCATAAAATAACAACACATATAAATTAGTTACTGCTTCATAGTAATTAGGGGTGCATATGGGAGTAATATCTGGATTAGAAAGTGCATTAGAAGCAATTTATGACATTAAAAATGCAGGAAGCATTCTCATAATAATGGATAGAAGCAAAGAAGGTGTAGTGGAAAAATTTGAAAGGGCAATTCTCAACAGCGATTTCGACGGCACTCTAAGGAGATTTTATTTAGACGACTATAAAAGACCCCTAAAAGAGATACCAGAAGACCTAAACCAAGTTATTGGTGAATTAAATCCAAGTTTAACAATTACTTTGTTTGAAGCTTATTCTGACGAGAGGCCGATGAGAATTAAACTTCTAACAAAGCTTGAAGAAATTGGAAGAATAGCACACTGCCCGGGCATAACTGAAGAAATGCTAAGAGAGGGAGGTCCGTTTGATATAGATTATAATGAAATGAAAAAGAAGGCAATAAAGCTCAAAGAAGTTCTAAAGGACTACACCGAATTTGAAATAATTACAGGTGAAAACGGAGAGTATAAGATGACTCTGCGCACAGACGGAAGAAGATGGCTTGACGATTTAACTGTGGCGGAAAGGGGGTTCGGAAACCTGCCAGCAGGAGAAATATTCATCGGCCCCCTTGAAGATTCTGCAAATGGCGAAATGTGTGCCTACAGCAGGGCGGGCGAACACCTATTGACAAAGCCCGTAATTGTCACATGGAAAAGGGGGAGAGTTGTAAAAATTGAAAGTGAGAACAAAGAGCTGGAAAAGCTGCTCAGCGATGAAATTGGAAAAATAGAATACAACGATATTATTGGGGAGTTGGGTCTTGGATTTAATGTGAATGCAGATCCTAAATCTAAAATTCTTGAAAGTGAAAAACACGGCCCACACATTGCAAGAGGACCAAGCACAGAATTTGGTTCAATTTACGCCTGTAATGATCACGAGGATTACTTGCTTTATAATGCAACAATAATAGCACGTAACGACAAAGGGGAAGAAATAACAGTTTATAAAAATGGAGTATTAAATGAAGAACTTCTTGCTACTGCTTAAACTTCCAATTCATTTTTTCTTTTAGCTCTTCCGGAAATCGCATATATTTCTCATATGCCTTTTTCCTGTCAACCTTGGACATAAGAGGATTATATGTTTTGTCATGGAGCAATCCAATCAAGAAAATATCTTCGGGTGATGCAAGAATCACGTCGTAAGCTGCACTCCCATTTGTGATCATCTTTTTTTCTGCATCTTTTAACACATTTGGCAAGCAATCATATGCATATATTCTAACTGGAAGTTTGACCCCCTTCTGAAGTTCAACTTCATAGGATGAATTTCCTCTTGTAACAGATTTTATTTTATACCCATTAGACCGCAATTCATTGACAGCAGAATTAACTTTATCACAAGTCGATAAAAGCTCAATCATTTTATACTCTCCTAAACTATTTTCCAAGTGCATATCAACTGCAGCTCTTCCAGCTAATGCAAACAAATCTAACTTTGTGAAAACTGAGCCTAGCTCCATCACAGTATCTATAGTTTCCTTATTTCCAAACAAATCGCTTAATTCATCAACCAATCCCATAAAGCAACTACCCTCAAGTAGTATTTTTAAATCTTTCGGCGAAGTCAAAAAGGCTCTTCTGCTGCAAAATTCTACTTTGCTGCTTGTATCTAGAAATCGGGATGCTAAGCTTTGAGTTTATATATGAAAGGGCTTCACCAAGGGTTTGGAACTTTTTAGGATCTGATTTCATTGCATTCCTTACATTTTCTCTAACCTGCCAAACACCAAGGGGAACTATGTATCCTTCAGATATTTCCCTAAAAACAATTACTCTCGCCTGTCTCTTCATTTTGTCAAGAGCTTCGCATACGGCAAAGCGGGCAGCATAATATCCTCCACCTTCCTTATCCGCATAAGTTTTCCTTCCTTCAAATGGCTCGTATTCTTCCAAAAAGAAAGTTTCTTTTGCCTGTTGTGCCCAAGAAGAGCCTAGAGCCCACGCTTCAAAATTTTCATACTCCCACCTACCAGGCATCAAAAGAATAACAAAGTGATTGTCGAGATATTTTGACTCATAAACGAAGTAGGAATTTACTTCAGGATATTCGCGAATTCTTTTCATCATCTCTTTAGCTAAAATGTCATCAACTGCTGTTATGCTCCACCTGGTTGGAACTAGCTTTTGATTTTCATACTTCCCAAGAGCCCCGCTTGTGAAAATGTTTGTTATGTAATAAATATCAAAATTTTTGTAAAGAACATTTACCTGCTCAACTGCCTTTAATTCATCATCAACGACCTTATCGACTTTATGTGGTATTTTCGGATTTTCAACAATTTTCATTTTTTCAATTGGAGCAGAAGGACCCATAGGTTGAGTTACATCAGAGAAGCTGACTTTAAAATTCGGCTTTTTCAGAAATTTCAGGTCAACATCTGTTGGCTTTTTTGACATAGCCAGAAGCTGATTTTCTTCAACAAATCTATTTTTTGATTTAACATTCTGAACTGCCTTTGAGCGAATAGTTAGAGAACGCATTTCAATTATTTTGCTGTATTCCATGCCAAACCACTTGGCAGGATTGTCAACTAAATTCTCGTTTTCAATTGCACCAATTGGACCAACAAAAACATTTGGATAATTTGAATGCCCGACAAAAACAGAAGTTGATGGTCCGGAAAATTCCCTGCCAATTTCCAACTTTTGCTTAACATTAAATTTAGCTAAAAGCGGGCATGGATTAACACCACAAAGATGCTTTCCACCCTTACATATAACACAAAGATTCGCAGGAGCTACCATTGCAAATTACCTCAGAAAAAGCTATCTATGAAACTCTTGTATTGCTTGCCACTTTTTTTTGGATGTTTTTTTACAAAATCAACCCACATATCAATAAACTTTAGTCGCTCCCTGAAGTTTATTTTTTTCTGTTTCCTTAATTCTCGCAATAGGTCACTCAAGATATTTCACCTTATCGGTAACATTTAAAATCCGTGCAAATTCATTAATCTTTTGCTTATTTAAATGCTCTTCAAATAGTTTGAATAAATACCGTGCATCTTCTATATCTTTATCAGAACCCAAGAAAAGTTTATATGCAATTTGGAGCTCGAGCGGTGATACCACAACAAAGTGCTTCTCCAATTTCACTTTCACTTTATTTTTAATTGCATACTTATCTATCTCTGTTTTAATGAACCTCATCTCAATATTTGGAATAACTTCATCTTTTTTGGAGAATCTAACAGACAAACCCTTAATTAACATATCATACATCTCATTGATGTCATTAGTATTCAAACACCAGAAGCCATTTTCTAATATTTTACTCACTAACTCTTTAAATTTATCAAAACTAAGTTTCTCTGTTAGCACATCTACATCTTCAGTCATTCTTGTCCTACCAAAAAGTATAGGAACATAACCTGAAACCAAAACATAATTTATGTCGTTACTATCTAAAATTGATAGAAACTTTATCACAAATATATCTAACTTCGTCAATGGTCGATTCAGCCGGATACTATCTTTTGAAAACTCAATCATAGATAAAAAAAGAAAATGAGCATTTATTTAATTTGAGGTGGTGTCCAGTAATTCTTTTATTGCTTCGACAGGTTTGGTAATTGCTTCTTCGTAAGTTGCAGTTGTGTTGTCAAACAAGATGTCATAAATGCTTTTGTCATTGACATCAACACCATAAAGTTCTTCATATCTTTTTGCATCGGCACTGTCTCTTTCAAGAATTCTTTTCTTTGCTTCCTCAACAGAAATCCCCTCACGCTTAGCAACTCTACTAAAGCGGACTTCATCCTCGCAATCAATCCAAAGCTTAACATCCGCATTGTCGCCTGCAACCCAACCAGTTAATCTACCTATCAAAACAATGTTGCCTTTCTTTGCAAGCTCAAGGGTTTTCTTGTCTAATTCTATGTCCACTTCCTCGCTACGAATCTTAGAAAACTTCTCAATAGGAATCCCTTTTTCTTTTGCAAGTTCACGAAAAATGTCGCCCATGCTTTTAAGTTTTAATCCAAACGCATTAGCAATTGCCTTACCAATTGTTGACTTCCCAGAGCCAGAAAGCCCAGAAACAGTAATTGTCGGTCCTTCTTTTCTTACTTCCAATTGTTTCTCAAAATCCTTCAGCTTTTCAATATAAGTTCCCATCAAAAATTGAAAGAAAGCAGCAATTTAATAATTTACTATAGCTTTGCCTGGATTTCTTTCCCTGTAATCTTCTTAAGCTTCTTTGCATTTTTCTCAGATTCCTTAAGAAGCTTCTCAATCTCCTTAATGTGTCCTTCCGCACGCTTGCTTGCACCCATCATTTGCGGTAAGTTATGCGCAAATACCTTTAATGCATTTTCTGTCTTTTTCAATTCGTTTAACAGAATCATAGAGTTGTTGTATATCTCCCTTAATTCCGTGAATAACTCCCTTTCTTCCTCGCCGAACATATCAGTGTGCCTATTCATAACTTCCTCTAAATCCCTAACTGCAACTTCCAAATCAGTCATCGTTCTCTCCGCCTTTCTAACTTCCATGGAGAAATCTTTTTCAAACAAGGCTATATCCTTGTAAAAGAAAATCATCTTCTTAAGCATCTTGTCCTCATCAACAAACGACTTGAATGCTGCTTCTACGAATTTAACATAATTTTCAATTTCAGCAACATTTGAAAGCCATGCACGAAGAGCTTGCAATTCTCTCGAATCCTCTCCTTCCTCTGCTCTCAAATAATGCTCTGCCATTTCGATATCTTTAATCATCCTATCTTCGATGTTCTTGCCAAATATACCAAACAATCCTTTCTTGGCAAACTTAAAGTGTGGGGCATCCTTAATTGCTTGCTTAAACTTCTTGACAGCAGGATCAAACTCCTTCTTCATATCCCTAAACTTAGATTTCAACTCCAAAATCCTTTTATTTAATTCCGCTATCTTTGCCCTAGTTTCTGCTTCCTCACCTGCTGTTTTTGGAGCGCCAGCCTGAGACTCTTCCTTAACAATCTCTTTCTCTTCCTTCAAAGAACGTTTTAGCTCAGCTATATCTCTTTTTAGGTCTGCAATTGCCTTTTTGTTGCCTGCAACCACATTCTTCTCAATTTGCACCAAGCTCTTCTCCATTTTCTTAAGCTCGTTTACAAAACCTTTATTCTCGAGCTGGTACATCATATTCATGTCTTTCTCCAGGCTCTTTATTATCCCCTCTTCGCCAATAAATTCCTTGAACAACTCCCGTCTCTCTGTGTCTATATGTTTAAGGGCTGGAACCAACGCCCTCTCTGCAAAATTACCCACTTTCCCAAGGAAGGAAGTAACCCCTGCAGGATTTTTCTTTGAAATTTTATAAGCAGAAATTAAAGCAGTATTAATCCATTTAATTTGGGGCTCTAACCTAACTTCAGCAATAGAAATCGCATTCTCAAAACGGGAGATCATTAAAGAAAATCTTTGCATGTTTTCAAACAACTTTTCAATGTCGCTTAATTCTTTTTCTTCTTCTTTTTCCTCCTTAAGTAGCGCCTTCTCCTCAGCGTCAAGCATTGCAACAGATTTCTCAACTTTAATCCCATACTTTGCTGCGCCCTTCTTAACCTTAGCTAAGTGTTTCTGTATCCTCTCAAGCGATTTCATTAACTTCTTTATTCTCTTAGAAACCTTTTCTTCCTTCTTTGCTTGTTTTTCCTCACCTTTGAATTTGGCTGCAGAACCCTTAATTAGCTTCTCAATTTTTTCATTATCTTTTATTAACTTGAAAATCCCTTTCAGGTCTTTGGCAATATCATCCACAATCCAATTTTCTTCTTTCATAAACTTCGCAAAGAAGATTTCTTCCTTCTGGAACAGGATATCTAATCTTTTCAGCGCCCTAGCCGCGCCAATAAATCTGACAAGACGTCGTGCAAAAATTCCTTCCTTCATAGAAAGATGGTATGCGTTGTTTAAAGCTGCGATCTCCTTCGCAGTTATCCTAATTAACTTCTTATCTCTCGCAGCTTCTTTGTTTAATATTTTCTCACACTCTTTTGTAAGTTTTTCAACTTTCTTTATCCTAGCTTTTAACTTTTTGGGTAATTTCTTTTCTTCTGCTTCTTCCGCTTTCTCTTCAAGATTTATTTCCCTTAAAGTGGCGTACAGATATCGTGCTTGCTCAGATGCTTCTGCTCTTTCAACACCAACCAAACGAATAAGTGTACTTAAAGCCCAACTTTTCTCACCAAGGTACTGAACAAGCCCTTTTCCCCTTTTTCCTTTAAACATGCCAGCTCTTCCGTATACTGTTCTTTTAGATGCTCTTCCCTTTGATTCTATCTCTGCACCCGCAGCTTCAACTAATGGCTTTGCAATATCTGCAACCTCAACGTATTTAGCAATAGCAGACCCTAATTTCTCCAAGAATTTTTCATGTTTCGCAAATATCTGCTCCAAAACAGCTATGTTTTTACTTAGTTGGGACTCAATTCCTTCAAGCGACATACATTATTCATGGCGTTGTGCAGTTAAAAATATATCTAGAAAAAAGCTTATAAATTAACAACTCCTTAGTAGTTACATGGGCTTAGAAAAGGAAATTGAAATGAAAGTAAGATCTTCGGGGCTTGTAAGAATCCTTGAAAAGTTAGACGCAGCAATCCTTACACCGCGAGAGGTAGTTGCAAAGTTAAAGCACAAATACCACAAAGAAGAGCCACACCTCGAAATAGAAAGAGATGTATACAAAGTTTATGATATATTAAAATCGCTTGGCTATGCTGTAGATATAAAAGATTTCACACATCCTTTTCTGTCTGCTGAATCCCTTGGAGATGGGGTAATACCCGAGTATGACTTTGGAGAAGACATTGTGGCCGCAAAAGCAATCAGGGATGGAAGAAGAATTCACGCAAGAATGTGGAAGGACAAAACAAATCACGGAGAAAAGTGTTATAGAGTAGAAGTCCACACTGAGGTATACCCAACAACGGGTAAGTTAAGATACCCAAAGACATTCATTCAATGGCTAAAAAGAGCAAGTTTGCATATAAGGGATCCTCACGCAAATTATAGAGAGGGCGCAGAAATATTCAAAGAAGAAATTGATGGACTTCTAACGATCTATTATGTCAATGTGTAGTGCGGGGGAGGAGACTTTCGACCTGCTTTCTTTCCGTACACGCTTTCTTGGAAAGAAAGGGTGTTCGAACTCCCGCAGGGATTGGTCACCAAGTGCCAAAAGGCACAGCGGCTCTAACCCACCAGGTATCCACGACCTCTTCTTTTGGTCGAGCTTTTCTTTTTAAGAAAAGGTCGCCTAAGCCTGGCCCGTTTGACCGTACCGTGCTCTTTCTTTCCCGAGGGTTTCTTTCTCACGAGAAAGAAAGGCTCTCCGGCACCCCCGCACAAAATCATCAAAAAAGAAGTAGTATAAAAAAGTAGCGAAAAAAGAATTACTTATGGGATTTCTTTTGCCATAATTTCTCTATTTGTTCTTCTATTTCTTCTGGATTCTCAACACCAAAGAAAACTAACTCCATAAAAGTTGTTCCTGCTGTGTTTATGTGTATATCTCCATAGTTAAGCAACCTACCTAATATCCCTTGTGTATAGTGTATGTCTGTAACTTGGGAATACTTAACTGAAGAAAGCCTCTTAGTTAAGAAAGTGTACACACTCACCATCCTCTTATTAGTAATGTAAAATTTATTAGCTCTAACTTTTCCAAATTCCACATATAAAATTAAGAGTATCCCCAAGGGGAATGTTATTACCGCCAAAATAAGTATAACACCAATGATATACCACACCAAAAATGCTAATCTTGAGGGAGCTATTTTCCTCAGTATTTTTTCACCATCCTGTAAACGGAAATCAACCCCTGGCCTCTTAGTTGCCATTTAATCACCTCCGACTTTTGATGGAAAATTCAAATCGTTATATTTATAAAAGAATTACTACTTCAAAATATTATGACTACTGACGAGGAGTTAAAAAGGATTGTAGAAGGACTGGAGGCATCCGGAGAGCTCGAGAATTACTCACATATAGAGCAAATGCTAAGAAAGGGAGATTACAATACTGCAATTGAATTTCTTCCACACAGTATTAGGACATATAGTATCTCTGAAAGGGGGCAAATGTATATCCACGATATTAACATACGAACAACTCCAGAAAAAATAGTAGATGCTGTGAAAAAACACTTTCATGGATTACCTCATGCGGCAGAAGAATTATACTTTATAAATGCTGACAAAAAGATAATCTTTTTAAGAGATGGTGGAAATGGAATTGGTACACTGGTAGAAAATGTGGGTGCCAAACTTGAAGAAGGATGCTAAAAAGAATGTAATTGCTCTTGGATGGGTAAGTTTTTTAATGGATACAAGCAGCGAGATGATTTTCCCCATCCTTCCATTATTTCTTGCTAATGTTCTGGGCGTGCCAAAAGCATTTATTGGCTTAATAGAAGGCATAGCAGAAAGCAGCGCATCAGTTCTCAAGGTATTTTCCGGCTGGATATCAGACAAAATAAAGAAAAGGAAATTGCTTGTAGCAACAGGATATACTTTATCCGCATTAACTAAACCATTATTTGCAATAGCCACAAGCGGCTTCCATGTTTTAGGCGCAAGGTTCATAGACAGATTAGGGAAGGGAATTAGAGACGCACCAAGGGATGCTTTAATATCCGAATCAATTAAAAAGCAGAGGAGGGGAAAATGGTTTGGCTTCCACAGAATGATGGATACAAGTGGAGCAATACTCGGAACAGTAGTTGCGTTTCTCCTTTTGAGATGGTTTACCAACAACTATAGAACAATATTCTGGCTCGCAACAATACCTGCATTTTTGGCAGTGGCGGTGGTGCTGCTTTTCGTAAAAGATGTCAGGCACAAAATAAACAAAAAAGTAAAGCTCTCGCTAAAAGGATTTAGCAAAAGCTACAAAATGTTCATTCTAACATCAGTTATATTTAATCTCGGAAACTTTAGCTATGCATTTTATGTTCTAAGGGCACAAAATTTAGGAATACCAACAGCAGTCATCCCCTTAGTTTATCTAACATATAACATAGTTTATGCCATCTTCGCAATGCCTGCTGGGATTTGGTCTGACAAAATTGGAAGGAAAAAAGTAATTCTACTTGGATACCTTATGCTTGCAGCAACAGCAATTTTATTTTCCTTTATCACATCCAATATTTTCGTCTGGCTCATCTTTGCACTTTACGGGCTTCAAATTGCTTTCGTGAACGGAACTTCAAGAGCATTTGTTTCTGACCTATCTCCAAAGCACGAGAAAGGAACAGGGATGGGAGTTTACCAAACAGCTACCGGTCTAGCAATATTGCCTGCAAGTATAATTGCGGGTGCGCTTTGGGACACATTAGGTGCACATGCCCCATTTATCTATGCCGCCATTCTTTCTATAACTGCAAGCATTATGCTAGTTGCATTTGTGAGAAAATGATGAAAAAAATTTACGATTGGCTTGAATACAAAAGACGCGTTGCAGTTACAATTGCCAATCTAAAATACAGACTTTACATGAACAGCAATTGTGTTCCAGTTGAAGAAATAATTCCAAACGGAGATATTCATGAGTTCCACATTAGAGAAGAACTAATTGAAAATTCCTTGAGAGAAGTTTCAGAGAAGTGGGAAAATTATTACGCAGAAGCGGTATATTATGCTCTCTTATCAAAATCAACAATAAAATTAATTTTTACACCAAAATCAAAATTGGAAAGAATTCTTGAGGAGACAAGGAGGGAATATAGAAATAAAAGTGCTCCCACCGGGATTTGAACCCGGGTCACTGGATATCCCCAACACCACGGAAGTTCTTTCCGTGCACGCTTTCTTGGAAAGAAAGGGTGTTGCGAGAGTCCAGCATCCTTGACCGGATTGTCCATCCCCTTCTTGGTTCTTTCCGTGAACGCTTTCTTCCCAAGAAAGGGTTCCTAGACTATGGGAGCACTAAAGCACAAGTTAGAAAATAATATAAATATATTAAAAGCTTTACTATTTATGGATTCAAAGCTTTTAATTGCAATTGCACTCATGGTTAGCACCGTAGCTGGTGCATCAATATTGGGCTTCCCATATGTTTTTGCGCAGGTCGGATTTCTTACTGGACTAACAACAATTATACTTGTAGGTATCGCAACTACATTAATGACTCTTTACATTGCTGAATTATCTCTAAACGAGAAGAAAGAGCACATGATATCTGGACTTGCCAAAAAATACTTTGGCAAAAGAGGGAAAATATTCACATTAATTATTGAAACCTTTGGAATTTATACTGCTATGATAGCTTACTTAATTGCTATAGGTCTTGCACTTGCAGATTTATTTGGAGGAAGCCCAGTTATAATGGGTAGCGTCTATTTTGTTTTTGCAGCAGCACTCATACTTTTTGGCTTCAAGAGATTTAACAAACTTGACCTCGCAGTTGCAGCTTTGAAGATAATAATTCTAATCTTCTTAATTGTTGTGTTTATACCAACTACACAAAGCACAAACACATCACTAATGGATACATCAAAAATTTTCGTGCCATTTGGCATAATTTTATTTTCATGCCTTGGGTACAATGTTATCCCAGAAATGAAAAGGGTTTTAGGAAAGAAGAAAAGAAAGGTGCTAACTGCAATTTCCCTTGCTATGGCCATTGTACTAGCAATTTACATTTTATTCTCATACACATTCGTTGGAAACTTTGGCTCAAATGTAAAAGAAGTAGCAGTGGTTGGACTGCCAATATATAGAGTGCTTGGAGACATCTTCGTATTAATTGCTATGGGTGTTCCGTTCATTGCTCTTTCAGATGCAATAAAGCATGTTTATGTAAATGACATGGGGTTAGATAAAAGAGTTTCCTGGTTCCTTTCTGCGTTCATACCATTTTTGATTTATGTGTATGTTAAACTTGGATTTGTAGCATTCCTTCAGATATCAGGTACCTACGCTGGAGGATTACTTGGATTACTAACAATGATTATGGTTTTAAAAGCAAGAAAAAGAAAAGGATACAAGAAGCTTGTACCGGGCGGAAGCATTCCTATCTATTACTCAATACTCATATTTGCAGTTGGAATCTTATATCAAACATTAATGCTAATTAAGTGATTACTTTCTTCTTTTTCCTGTTGTTTGTGCTATTAATTCTCCTATAAATACACCTGCAACAGCGTATGCTACCACCATTGTAACCCCTACCACTCCAAGAGATAAGTTTGCTGAATTCCAGTCAGACAAATATGGAATTGTTACGCCTCCGACTCTCAATGCATACAAAATTACCCCAACTACTGCTCCGATAATTCCGTCCCTTGCCCATGGTTTTAATTTCTTCCAATCTTTGAAACACATAGAATTATCAATCAAATTGAAATTAATAAAGTTAGTGGAGGCCTAAGATGACTATTAGAATCAGCAAATGCAAGTTTAATGCATTCAAGCTCTTAAAAGCTCTTCCTCAAGTATGGTTCCGCACTTTTTACAATACATTTCGCCAGTTGATTCAAGCAAAACAATTTCTGTAGAACCACAGCTTGGGCAGATTAGCTCCTCTTCATACCTCACCATGATACTAAAAAGGAATTTTGCATTTATAAGTATTCTATAACAACAAAATAGAGTTTACTTTATATATTCCCTAAGAGTAAAATTAAACATGAAAATAATATTTGAAGATAAAAAAGAGGGAATTTTAAAATTAAAGGTAGATACCCTTGATGATATCTGGATACTCTCAAGAATCATAGACAAAAATGATGAAATTGAGAGCGAAACAACAAGAATTGTCAAAAAAACAGACGAGCAAGAGGGAAAAAGAGTTAAATTAAAAGTAAAGCTAAAGGTAGAAAAAGTAGAATTCCAAAAAAACATGCTTAGAGTACTTGGAACAATTATTGAATCATCTAACCCAAATGTCCCCCATGGCTCTTTTCACACAGTAACAGTTGAAAGAGGCAGTGTAGTTCTTATTAAAAAAGAAAACTGGCAAGGCTGGCAGATAAAAAGAATAAAAGATGCAGTTGAATCCACAAAAAAACCAAAACTAATTTTATGTGCGGCAGATTACGGGGATGCTACAATTGCTTTACTTAAAGAATTTGGGATAGAATACATTTCTGACCTTTCAAAATCTCTCCCAGGGAAAAAGAAAGAAACTCAAAAGCTGTATGAAAAAAGCAGAGAAGAATTTTTAGTAGAATTGGCAAAACTGCTTGAAGAAACAGCAAAGAACAACAATGTGAATAAAATTGTTTTTGGGGGAGTTGGTTTCCTTTCTGAAAATCTTAAGAAAACCCTTGAGAAATTCCCTGAATTAAAAAAGAAAATCCATCTGTTTAAAATTTCAACCCATGGAAAAACGGGTATAAACGAGCTGATTAAAAGAGGCGCCGTTGAAAAAGTAATGCAGGGAAGCAGAATTTCCGAGGAGACACGGTTAGTTGAAAAATTCTTTGAAGAAGTTTCTAAGGACGGCTTGGCAACATATGGAATAAATGAAGTTAAAAGAGCAGTTGAATATGGGGCTGTCGAAACTCTTTTGGTATCAGATGATTACATTGAAAAGTTAAAGGAAGAAAACAAGTTTGACGAATTAAATAAAATAATGGACGATGCAGAAAAGAATGGAGCTAAAGTTGTAATAATATCAAAAGAACACGAATCAGGAGAGCGCTTTGCCGAAATGCAAATTGGAGCATTGCTAAGATTTAGAGTTTAACTGCCAAACGAAAAATCCAACTAATAAAATAACAAATGCGACTTCTCCAACAAAATCCATTCTAATGGGAAGCCAATACACAAAAGTCCAGCTAACACTTTCCGGATGAGCAATCTGCATTGCAATTACATAAAGCCAAATAAGCAATCCAAAAAGGAAAGCAGTTTTTGAAGCTGTAATCACTAACTTGTTGTTCATAAAAATTTTAAATCTGGGGGAATTAATATACTTATTGAAGAACCCGCTGGTGGTTTTCCGGTCGCAGGAGGTATCGGAACCCGCTGGTGGTTCTGATGTGGATGGTAATCTTGTGAGCTCTGCGTTGCCTCTACGGAGGTGATGCATCTGGGCACGCAGATTACCCACAAAATCTTCTATTTCATTAGAACAAAGTAGGTGGAAGCCAATGCCGCAACTAAAAGTCCAACTTTTATTTTAACTACATCTGGGAAGGGAACAAGCAGGAGAACCATGAAAGTTGAACCAGCAGCAATAAAAATTTCACGTAGCATCATGAATTCTGTTTCATTGTACTTCTTAGCAATTATCGAAGAGATTGCAAATATCGGAAGAAATGCCATTATTATACCTATTCCAACAAGGAAAGACGCCGAATAAACAACCAAAGGAGACTTTGCATAAGCTAGGATAAGGAATGAAACAGAGAGAACCGCACCGCCAAGCTTGATGAGATGTTTTCCTTCAAATTTATCTGTCAACTTACCAACAACAAATATTACAAAAAACGAGCCGACAAGCAAAAGCGTGGAAACTGAACCTACTGAAAGATATGACTTAAGAAGAAACAAAGTAAGGAAAGGAATTACTAAAAATGTTGTTGCTGCAAGAATACCCTGAACAAAGTATGCAAAATAGTATTTTGTGTGCTCACGAACTATTTTCATCCCAACATCCTTTCGCTTGCAGCTATAATCTCTCGAAAGGAAAAGAGGCACAAGACTCAAAGTTAAAATTCCCCCAACAATTGCAAAAAGATAATTAAATGAAAGCTCTGTTAGGATTATTCCACCAACTAAAGGAGCAAGAACACCACTCAACCTTGAGGTTAAAATTAAATAACTTGTTTCCTTGCCTGTCTTTTTCTTATGGGAAAATCTGGCGAAGATTCCATTTGTGGGTATCCAAAACATTACATTTGACATTGCAATAAACGGAGCTACAAGATACCCGAAATAATGTGGGTGATCTGGGAGCAGATATAAGAAGTAAAAAAACAAAAGGAGCGCAGGAACATTAAATACTATAGTGTGCTTAACACCGATTTTTTCACTGACTTTCAAAGCAACAGGTGCAAGAAAAGCTTTCGCAGCATACATGATTGCAACCGCAAACAAGACTTCGTTTAGGTTGTACCCAATAGTGTGAAGATAAATTGGAATAAAAACTCCCGCCAAAGTAATTGCAAACTTCCTTAAATACAAAGTTAGGTAAACCTCTGTTAACTCATTATTCAGCTTTTGCATCCAGTGAAATATATTTGTAAATGGCAAGGTTTCACTCTCCTTTTTGGTGCAGCTTTTTCCTAAAAAGGTGCTATGGGTATAACCTTGTAATTGTCCTTGGGAACGGAATTGTTTCCATTATGTGCTCTGCTCCTGAAAGCCACATAACTAATCTCTCAATTCCAAGTCCGAAACCGGAATGAGGTATTGTTCCATACCTTCTTAAGTCAAGATACCATTCATAATCCTTTTTGTCAAGCTTGAAAAGTTTTAGTGATTCCTCCAACTCCTTTAAGTCATAAATTCTTTCGCTGCCACCTGTTGTCTCCCCAACGCCAGGTATCAACAAGTCAGCTGCCAGCACAACTTTTTTGTCTTTTGGGTCAGGCCTCATGTAAAATGCTTTCATCTCTCGCGGGAAGTGAGTTATAAAAACTGGCGCTCCAATTTCTGCTACAAGCTTTCTCTCATCTGCATCCGTTAGATCGTATCCCCATTCCTTTCCAAGCTTTTTAATTGCTTCTTCGTATTTCATTCTCTTAAACGGCGGCTTTAATTTTTTTAGTTCTTCAACATCCCTCCCAAGCTCTTTCAATTCTTTTTCACATTTTTCTGCAACATAGTGTGCCACGAATGCTATGAACTCCTCCTCGAATTTCAAAAGCTCCTCAAACTGCATCCAAGCAGTTTCCATTTCATGATGCCAGTATTCCGCGAGGTGTCTTCTTGTTCTGCTTTTTTCAGCCCTAAAGCTTGGAGCAATAGTGTAAATTCTCTGCAAAGAAAATATCATTGCTTCAGCATAAAGCTGCCATGACTGGGTCAAATACGCCTTTTTGTCAAAGTATTTCACTTCAAATAATGTAGAGCCACCCTCGCAGGCAGAGCCGGTAAAGCTTGGTGCCTGAATTTCATAATATCCTTTCTGCTTGTAAAATTCGTGAATGGCTTCAAAAACGGCGCTGCGAACCTTGAAAATTAAAGTCATTCTTCTGCTGCGAATCCATAAATGTCTGACATCTCTCAGAAATTCCTCACTTTTGTCTTTTGTAATTGGAAATCTTTCTGCCAACCCGACAATTTCAAGTTTCTCTATCTGAATTTCATATCCGCCGGGGGCTCTCTTGTCTTCCTTGACTATTCCCCAAATCTTTACAGAGGATTCAATTGTCAACTTCTGGGCTTCATCCCAAAACTTAGAATCTGGCTTAATTGCCGTCTGGATAATTCCGGAGTCATCCCTAATTAAAAAGAAGGAAACTGTCTTTTGCTTCCTCTCTCTGTAAACCCAGCCACGAATTGCGACCTTCTCGCCTGTATGTTTTCCATCTAAAATCTCTCCAATTTCAACAAACTCCATAGGATAACCCATAATTTTATGCTTAAAATGTTTAGCGGTTCCGATAACCACCTAAAAGAGCTTTTCTAGACTTCATAGTCTCACCTCCAAGATTTCAATTCTTCGGTAAAGTTTTCTTTCTAAGAAAAGTTTAGAAAAAGATTCAGTTCCGATAATCGCCTTTTGATATCATTTCCACCAAATAATCTTAATGCGAATCTATTTATAAATCTTTCTATATTGTATTCACTTATAAGTAGTAACATTTATAAATAATTAATGTGTTAAAATTCCCGGTGAGGTGAATGATGTATAATAACTATGCTCAAACTGTGTATTTGCTGGACACTCAGGCAATCATATCTCTCTACCACAAAGGTATGCTTGAGCACTTAAACAATAATTCTTACCTAGTTCCCATGGAAGTAGTTAATGAACTGACCCAACAACAACTAAACCACCGTCACGGCGACGATGGAAGGTTGCTAGTGCCTGGTCAACTAATAGAACAACTATGGAGCTTAATAGGAAGTGGAACAATAGATCTAGTAAATGTTGGTGTAAGTAAGGAGGATATTAAAAACTTAGAGGATGCTCTAAGGGAACACTCAGCAAAAAAGAACAGCAGAGTTGGAATAGGTGACGCTGCACTTCTTAAATTAGCATACATATTATCACAACAAAACAAGCACGTGACTATTGTTTCCTCAGACAGCGACATTGAAGAAATATTGGGTGGGTATCACACTCAAGGCGTTGATGTTATACCATCAGAAGCATATCTCCAAGAAGCTCTAAAAGCATAGGATACTACTTTTATGTAGTAAATTTTATAAAGGGAGTTATACTAAGGTGTTATTATGAACTGGCGAGAATTTGAATTTCCAAAAACACCCTATATATTTGTAGAAGTAGAGGTAAGGGAAGATAAATCATTAGGCCCAAAGGAAACAGACATCTTCACAAATACAGAAGTGATAATCCAAGAGAAAGTGGATGGGAATAATTTAGCAATTTTTGTTGATGAAGATGGACCCCATTATAAGAGTAGGGGAAGTATAGTAACTCCACACGATGCCAGATTCAAAAATCTAAATTTATGGTATAATATACATGAAGAAGAAATAAAATCTATATCTGAAAAAGGACTCTGTCTTATTGGTGAGTGGGCTTTTTGGAAACATACCATACACTATCAAAGCCTTCCTTCATACTTTATTGCATATGATATATTTGATTTAAAAAACGAGAGATTCCTATCACAAAAAAGAGTGATTGAACTGCTAAGTAGAACAAGTATCGCATACAATCCAATAATATATGAAGGAAAAATAAACGGGGTAAAAGATCTCGAGAAGTTGTTAGATGGTTCTCAATTTGGTGCTCCCAAAAAAGAAGGGCTATACTTAAGGATAGATGATGAGGATTATAACCTACATAGAGCCAAGTATGTTCCAAAAGAATTTATAGAGGGGATAAACACTCATTGGAGACCCACAATAAAAAACAAATCTACAAACGAATATGAAAAAGAATGGAGTTAAAACCAACTTTTCTTGAAATCTTCTAAGATTTTCACTAACTCATTTCTATCTGCTCTTCCTTGCCCCCAAACATCTTCGAGAAACGCTAAAATCTCATCATTTTCCTTCACAAATTTAAGCATCTTCTCATAGCTGTGTTCTGTTGACCGTGGGTCAATTTCATAAATTTTTATCTTAAATCCAGCTTTGTTTAATGACCTATACAACGAAGCCAAAGAACTTCTTTCACCGGAAAACAAACTATCCAATTCTTCATCCGTATTATACTCACTTCCAAGAGCAAGAGTGCCTTCCATTAAAAACACAACCCTTTCAATTCCCTTCTCTTTAAGCTTCTCGCTATCAGGAATTAAATCACTGCGATCAATACTACTGTGTGTATCGAACACCCTTGCTACTAAATTTCCCCTCTCAAACTTTTTAAACTCATCTGCAAAATATGAGAAGTTAGAATAATACATTGTTGGGGTAACATCTTCTCTCTTTTCAAGCCAAATAAATGGCTCAATATCATTCCGTCTTAAAACAATCGCACCATATGGTATATGCGGCATACCTTCTTCAACAATTATAAAAGTTTTCTTGTCAAGATTCCCTTCTTCTCTAAGCCTATTGAGCATGTATTCCAATCCTTCTCCAAGAATAACATCATTTGTATAATCCTGTGGAATATATGACACGCTCTCTTTGGGTTTTCTTATTAGATCCCTTCTCAAATATTCATTCATACCGTACTTTCTCAAAGTTTTAGAAGTATGCTTAAATGCATCAATCGGGTGTTTCATATTCTCACCATTACAAAGTAGTTAAAAAATCTAAAGATTTATATATCTTTTGAGAAAATTGATGAACTCGAAGAAAAACTAAATGAATTTCCAAGCGATTACAAGCCAAAATTTGAGGAGCTTGGTGTTACAATAGTGATGCTCGAAAAAGGGATAGAAGAAATGATGAGGATATACCAAAGATTCATGCTGTCAAAGAATTCTTATTTTGACATAGAGGGAGATGAATTACTCCGAAGATACCAACAGATACAACTAAAAATTGCAGAAAATGAAATCCTTCAAGAAATAAAATCAAGATATGATTTAGAATACATGCTAAAAAACGCCGTAAAAGAATCCATGAAAAACGCAAGCGAAAGAAAGAATAATAACCCAATGTATGGCTAAAGCTTCTTCTCTAATTCTTCCTCGTCCTTTGTGAGCTTTACACCAAGTTTCTGTAACGCCTCTGCATGTAACTTAATCAATTGATCTACAATTGTAATAAGGCGGTAAAGCTCCTGCCTTTCCTTTATTAAAGTTTCAAGTGCACCTTTATGGTAGCCAATTTGCTCGGTCTTGTTCATTTTTGTTGCCATTTTCATTCCTCCTCAATAATTTCTATACCAATAATCTTAAGATTATCAGGGTCGAAAACAATAAAATTCATAGGAAATCTTTTTTTGTGCTCCTTAAACAAAGTTAGAGTCTCCAATTTCCTAAGCTTTTCATCATCAATTATAGCGGCATTCGGATACAATCCTTCTACAATTTCCTTTGCAGTTTTCTTTGGGGCATCTGTTTTCTTTATCTTTATTAACCTCCCAACATACACCTGCCTAAGGACTTCGTCCTCTATTTTGATTACATCTTCTCTTGTCTTTGGCACGTATTTGTTCTCAAGCTCCACCTTCCTTTTGGCGTACTCATCAACAACTTTCTTTATTTTTTGTATATCACTTTTTGATAATCCAATTTCTTCAAGCCAATCTTCTCTAACATCGGGATAGTAGTTGAGAAAAATCGGTAGAAGCTCAAGTTGCTCTAAGAATTCTGCTGCTGCCTCAGGATATTTTTTCTCTAATTCTTCGAAATTTAGTTCTGCCATCTTTAAAATAAAGAAACAGGAAGTTTATAAAACTACACCTCTACGCTTTCAAGAAACTTGTACAAGTTACTCATCTTTTGGTTTACAAGATAAGTGTAATCTTCTTTCCTCTCAAGGGTGCTTAGATATGTTTTCACCTTCCTTATTAGTTTCGAATTCTCTACTAATGGATACAACGCCTCAACAAAGGAATCAACATCAAACTTTGTCCTATATGCCTTTGGAATCCTTAAACTAGCTAAAAATTCCATAAATTCGTCTTTCTTATCTTCGGTGAAATAACCCTTGATACCACCATCTCCCTCTTCGCCAATAAATTCTTTAAGATGACTAACATTGATCTTATCCCGCTCCACAACACGATAAGCTGGTGGAGGATTTTTATTGCGCTTTATACTATTTTTAATGCCAAGTTTTTCTATCCAGCTATAATCCTTACAGGGTATTTTATTGATTATTTCAATAAACAAAGAATATGCTTCAATAGTCTTATGTGAAACTTCATTAAGTATATTTGATAACTTTGCATCTATCTCTGATATTTCTTCCTTCTTCTCTTGAATATAGCCCAACGCTTTTTCAATTTCAATTCTAAATTCACCATATCTTCCTTTGTTCTCAATGATCTTCACTTGTTGCTTTGATAGCTCCTCCCTCTTTCTTGAAAGAGATTCTATTTCTTCTAAGATCTCTTTTTGAGGAGCAAGATCTTCTAGAAGTTCTTCTTCCAAGCTATTCCTTTCTTTTTCGGGATTCCCCTCAAATAACTCCCTCGCTTCTTCAAAGCTTAAAGGTGTTTCTTCAGCAGAGGCAAGATACCCAATAGCTCCTGCATATAAATCAGCAAAAAAATCTCTTTGTGCTTCTAAAAACTTACGTTGATATCCGACTATCTCCTCATCTATTTTGTCTAAATTTCTCTGGATATCCTCTATCTTAGAGTCAAATTCTTCTGGTGGAGTGTAAATTAAATTTATCTTCCCCATAAGTTCAGGAGTAAGTCTACTCTCATCAAAAGATTTTAGCATTCCAACCAATAATTCCATTTGTTCCATCATAAGCACATACACAAAAAGTCAGTTTATAAACCTTACTATTTTAGTTATTTACTAGTAGTAAATTTCCAAAGCATAACTTTGATGGGATGTTTAAATTCTTCATGGAATCCCATAGTTGGTTTCAGATTTATTGTCCTTTTCGTCAGCTGGATTGCTCGGAAACCGTGCTCGCCCGCAAACTTCTCTATAAATTTCTCTGTGCCAAACTTGTGGATCGAATAAACATTCTTCGCAATCTCAAATGCCTTTTCAAGGAAAACTCTATCGGCCCCTTGCTTTTGGATCCCAAAAGGCGGATTCATGATAACTGTGTCGCACTTTTGATTCACATCCTTAACATCCTTTTGGATGAATCTAATTTCACAAATTGGTATTTTTGTTCCTTCTATAATTTTCCTATTCCTCTCCGCAATTTCTATTGCTTTCCCATCTATGTCATAGCCGACGACTGACTTCGCCCCAAGAAGAGCAGCCCCAAAAGAAAAAATTCCTGTTCCACACCCCAAATCAATAACATTCTTACCTTTAATGTTCCCATCCATGTATGCAATCCAAAGAAGCTCTGCTGCAATTTCAGAGGGAGTCATATACTGCTCCCACTCTGCAACTGGTTCTTCAAATCCTTCAATTGTAGAGAGTATGATTGCCAAATCTTTTTTTGATGGTATCATAGTTCAATCAAAAGAATTTGACATTTATCTTTTTATCTATATCAATTAAAGCAAAATGTTCTTCTCCACCATACCCTGCATTTACAACAATAGTCTTACCAATTTTAGCTTTGCCTTGTGCCTCATGAATGTGCCCACAGACATGCAATAACGGCTTGTATTTTAGAATAACATCTCTATAAAGTTTAAGTCCTGCATGTTCTCCATTTATTGGGGCATAGGGATTATTCACCAAATCGACTTTTCCTTTTGGTGGGATGTGAGTTAGAAAAATCACATTTTTCGCAGAAGAAAAAAGTTGATCTAATCTTTTCCTTTTATTTTTCAAATAATTATACTTTGAGAATCCAATTAAGTCAAACTTACCTAACCTTACTTTAGAATGGAATAGCAGTTTAATATTTTCTGTCTTAGAAACAACTTCCTGCAAAGACGGAAAATCACCTTTGGCATTATACTCTTTTAGTTTGTATTTGAGTCTTTGCCTAGTAAAATCCCCATTCCCCGGAACAACATAAACCGGCCTCCCAATAGAATCTAATTTTCTCACAATTTTTTCTGCAATTCTTATATTTTTCAAAAGCATCTTTGACAATATCTTTGGAGAAACTAACTCCCCCAACTTAGCTCCCGTAGAAAGTTGCTTTGCATACTTGAAATAATATTTTCTCTCATATCTCTCTGACAAATCACCTGTGCAGAGAATTACATCAACATTTCTTGCATACTTTTTTATTTTGTCTGGAAATTTGCCATGAAAGTCTCCGGCTGCAAGTATTTTCACTTTATCACCTTTGCATTCTTGTAGGCATCTTCAAATAAATGCTTTAGCATGTCAACAAATGCTTTGTCTCTTATCAAAACTGTGGCGTTTGATTTTATTAAGGCAATTAAAACAAAGTCATCGGCAATCCAAAAGGCAACTCCTTTGTTTGGATATGCTCTAATGTTTTTTGTGTGCTTCAGCCATTTCTTCACATTTTGTTTTGTTTCTTCATCATACCTGACAAAGGCTTTGACATCAACTCCTTTTTTTATCTCTCGTCTTTCTTCCCTAACCCACTCTGGGTGATATTCTGCTGTATATCTTATTTTGTAACTAAATTTTTTTGGCGGGCTCTTCAATTCTCTTACTAGTTCATACCATGCTCTTTTCCCTGTTGCAACTAAAACCGCTTCTTCAGGAGCACTCTCGTATATTCTCTTGAGCTTTTTTATCTCTTTTTCAATTTCTTCAAATTCTTTTTCTTTCTCCTTTAGCATTTTCTCTATTATTTGCGGATTTGCAATTGAGTATGTTCTTGGCTTGCCAGGGATTATCCTCACCAAATTCTTTGAAATAAGCGAGTCAAGGACATCGTAAATTCTTCCGTAGGGGACACCACTTGTTTTTGCTATTCTCGCAGCAGTTCCCTTTCCAATTTTTACTATCGCATCATAAACTGCGCTTTCATATTTGTTTAACCCAATCACACTCCACTTTTTCCCAAGGCTTTTTTCTAAAAAGGCTTTCATACAACAACTTAAGTGGTTGCAAATATATAAATCTTAGCTTTAGATATTACTACTTTAAGGTGGTATAAAATGAATGGAGTAATTCCAAAGGTGAAAGATTATTTCGAAAGAAAAAACTTAGATGTAAGTGTTTATTTATTTGGTAGCAAGGAGGGAGAGGAATTAGATATTTTAATAGTAAATGACATGCCTTTTGTTGATAGGATTAAATTACAAAAAGACTTAGTAGATCTCTTAGAAGAAAATGTATTCAGTAATCCTCTCCTTAGAAACACAAACTCGGGTGAAAAGGTGCATGTGTTGTTCTACAACAAAAAAGGGTATAACATAAACCCAATTTTCATAAGAGAATATCTAAAAGATGGAGCAGAGCTAATACATGGAGAGGACATATCAGATGAATTGCTCCAATTTGTGGAAGGGAACATAACACCGACTACATATCTGGGTTATATCAACTATGCATTAAATGTGCTCGAAACTGCGGTATTAGATTCAAACACATACAAGGACCCAGAGAAAGAGATTAAAGAAAGAAGAAAATTCATAGAAAAAACAATAAGTGTATTAGAAAGAGATTTAGGATTTGAATTTAAAAAGAATATACAAAATGATGAGGAATTTATAGCAGAGGCATACAACTTCTTAAACTATGCAAAAAGAAGAATTAAAGTAGACAACTTTGCAAAGATAAGAGAAATACAACCAGAAAGCGACTTAAAGAAAATTAAAGCATATTTCAACCACTTCTTGGATAACTACCCATACGTTCCAAGAAGATTTAACATCACAGACAAGGACATCGAAAAATGGACAAACACATTAAGGAATGGGGAGTCCTATGCAGCAGTCGTTGAGCTTGGAGATAAACTAATAGGTGTGTGTGCACTAAACAAAATAGAGATAGATGGTCTTCCAGAGAAAACATACAGGATAAGTATAACATTACTCCCAGAATACATTAAAATGGGACTAGGTAAAAAGCTCATAGGAAAAACAGTAGAAATAGGCAAAGAGAATGGTGTTGAAGTAATAATTGATGACACCCACATAAAAAATGCACCCATGAACGCAATTCTCAGAAAGATAGGATACGTGAACTTAACAGAACTAGAAACAAAGCCAGAATACTATGACGATTTAGTTAAAATGTACACCGGAACATTTGGTGAAAAAATACCAGAGAAGTATCATATTTGGGAGCTTAGATTGAAGTAGCCTTTTTTAATTCTTTAATTTCTTTTTCAGTTCATTTGCAACAATTTCGCCGTCGATTCTCCCGCGGACTTTTCTCATGACAAAGCCCATCAGAATTCCAAACTGCTTTTCTTTTGCAAGCTTTTCATTCTCTTCAAGGACTTTTGAAATTATTTTTCGCAATTCACGAATAGAAATTTTTTGAAGTTTTAGCTTTTTCATAACCTCCTCAGCAGTCATTTGTGGCTTTGCTGCCAAGTGGGCAAGGATTTCAACAATTGCCTCCTTTGCTATCTTTCCTTTGTTTAACAACTCAAAAGTCTCCTCAAAATGATGTTTTTCAATTGCAGAGGTATCCAAGTCATATCTTCTTCTTATTTCATCCCTTGTGGAAACAAGGGTTGCTGCAATAATTGTTGGTGAAATGTTTTTGAATTTCGCAACAAGCTCCTCAAATGTAACCAACTCTGGACTATGCAAGATTTGTTTTGCCAAATCGTCGGAAAGCCCCCACTTCTTGAATCTCTTTAGTCTTTCCTCAGGCGTTGGAGGGACTTTTATTTTCTTTAACAGCTCTTTTGAAATTGGAACCGGAATTTCATCCGTTTCTGGATACATTCTTGCAGCACCTGGCATTGGACGAAGAAATCTTGTTGTGCCATCATCACTTACATCCCTAACATCCTTTGGAACTCCCCTAAGATATTGCTGACATCTATCAATCAAGTGTGAAAGAGCTTTTTCCGCCAACTCTCTTTCTGCAATAACAAAGGCAAACGCATCTTCGTTTTTACAACCTAAAAATTTCCTGATTTGGAAAACTTCATTCTCTGAGATGCCATAATTAGGTAACTCATCTGAATGAATGAATCCACGAAGTCCCGTAAAGTGTTTAACATATTCAACTATGTCGCGGGCAAGATGTTTTTCTCCCTGAATTTTCTTCTTCAATAATCCGTTAAATCCAGAAACTTTAACAGCAATTATGTCGTCTTCCCTTTCAATTGCCTTTTTTATTAAGTTGGAATTTGTTTTCTCAAAAATTTTCTTTATGTCATAAAACTTCTTTTCAAACCTCGGCTTCCTCTGCTTAAGCTTCTTTGAAATTTCAATCAGGTTTTGCTGCCTTTCGATTTCCAAATCAATCATCTTTGGAATCTCACGCAAATCTTGTACTCCCTTTATCTCAACTCTTGTTCCGCCTTTAATAGAAATATTGACATCCTGGCGAATTGTGCCTATTCCCCTTTTTACCTTGCCAGTCATCCTCATTAGCAAGCCAATTCTCTCTGCCGCTTCTTTTGCCATTTGCGGCGTGAAAATGTCAGGTTCTGTTCTTAATTCAACAAGAGGGATTCCCAATCTATCCAATCTAAAGGTGACAGAATTTGGAGTTTCGCTTATCCTTCTTGCAGAATCTTCTTCGAGGGCAATCATATTCACCCTAACTTTCCCCTGCGAAGTTTCAATATATCCATCTTCTGCGATTAGTGCGGTTCTCTGAAATCCCGAAGTATTTGATCCATCAACAACTGTTTTCCTCATTATCTGGATTTCATCAAACGGCTTCATGTTAAGTAAAAGTGCAATTTGAAGGGCAATTTCAAGCGCCTCTTCATTCAGTTTGTGGGGTGGTTCTTCATCTAATTCAACGAGACAGGTGGTATCATTATAACCTTGATAGATGTATGTCTTTTCTCTTTTTTCTTCTGCTTTTGCTGCAACATCAACTTTCCCTAACTCTCCAGCAAGAGCTTTCAATTTTCTTCGCACTTCAAAATGAGGAGAATCATCTCTCAAAATAGAGGGACAGCTACAAAAAAGCTTGTGAGTATCCAGCTGCTGGTGAATTTCAAGTCCACACTTAAGTCCAATTTTTTTGTAGTCCAAAGTTATACACCTTATCTAATTCAGATTCTATTTTTCCATTTACATCTTCTCCCTGAGAAGCACGATAAAATACGCCATTCAACTGAAGCACATTAACACTCACCCATAATCTATACTCTGTAATCCCAAGCTTACCAAGGTGAACATCCAAATTGGCAAGTGCAATCCGAAGCCTGTCTCTTTCAGGGAGATCACCCATATTTGTTCTTAAAGTGTAACCGTTTTGCTCCTCAATTAACTCTATTTCATTTTTTGTGGGGATCTTATCCAAAACATCTTCGGGGAACAAATCATCTATTGATTTTCCATCTGCTTTTGGAACATAAACAACCAAATGAGTCATACTACCACCTAATTCATAAACATTTTAACGCTCAGGGTTTTGTTTATTTCTCCCCTCAAATTCTTTTGCATCAATTCTTTTACCTTCTCAAGCTTTCTTGTCTTTCCCAAAACAAACATTAATTTTGTATAAGCAGTTTCAGGAAGCATATCCTCGCAAAAGATGGCGCCCACACTTTCAAGCTTCCTTAAGTTTGAATACACAAACTCATGAGTTCTGCCATAAAGACACTGCGAGGTTATGCAAACAGCAATCCCTTTTTTAATCATTGATTTTATTTTTGGAATTAAGGAAAGCTTGCCGTTCGTCGGTACATGTCCGAGCCCAGTTCCCATTAAGACAATACCGTGATATTTTTTCTTAGCATAGTAATCTAAAATCTTTGGATCCATCCCAGGATAAACATAAACAAGAGCCACCTTTTTGTCAATTTTCACATCTAATTCTGTTTTTTCATCCGGTTTTTTGTAGTCAACTAGAATTTCAATTCTACCATCTGGAAAAACCTTTGCTATTGGAAATTGATTTATTGAACGAAAAGCATCTCTTCTGCTTGTGTGCATTTTCCTTACCTTTGTTGCACGATGCAGATAGCAAAAATCATCATTTGGGGTTGCATGCATGCAAACAAGAACTTCTCCAATATTTTGTGTTGCAGATATAACAGAGCAAATCAAATTCATGAAGGTATCGCTGCTCCCTCTATCTGTAGAGCGCTGCGCTCCAACTAAAACAATTGGCTTTGAAAGTTTTGGAAACATAAAAGAAAGTATGGATGCAGTGTAGTGCAAAGTGTCTGTGCCGTGAGTTACTACAACTCCAGTAACATCTTTTTTGTTTAATTCCCTGTAAATCTCTTTTGCAATCTTAATCCAATCATCTGGATTTACATCTTCACTCATAAGCTGGAGGATTCTTTTTGCGCGGATGTTCGCAAACTTCAAAAGTTTTGGCTCAAGCTCAACAAAATCTTCTGCAGTCAAAGAAGCATAAGTACCACCAGTAGTATAGTCAACTTTCGAAGAAATAGTTCCCCCAGTCGAAAGGATTGAAACAGTCGGGAGCTTTTTGTTTTGCTTTATTTTTTTCTTTTTTTCTTTCTTTGGCTTTGCCTTCTTGATAACTTTTATTTTCTTTATTTTCTTTTTGTCGATCCCAACGTTGTACCCAGAATCAAGCTTGATGACAATTGAATTACTCTTTAAAATTTCTGGCTTCGGCATCAAAATGCCGCGGTACTTTTTGTCTTTTGTGACAATCTCAACTAAATCTCCTGCCTTAGCCATACAAAAATAAAAGAATAAGCAGTTTATTAATTTAGTCTTTCTTGGTGCAGCTTCTTTCTAAGAAGGTGCTAAGCGGTTTATTAATTTAGTCCTTTAGTGCAGGTTTTCTTTCACAAAGAAAAAGTGCAATTTACCTTTGTTTATACTTCTCGGGATTTTCCATTATGTCTCTCATCAGCCTGTAAATGTTCCCAATTGGGCTATAGCTATGTGTAACTCTCGCTCCAGTTGTAGGCATTTTTGTTTCCACAATATCTTCAATTGAAACTTTCTGCCCTCTCGCTATAGCATAAGGAATTCTCCCAACGTTAAGCCCAACATCTTTTGGACCAACTTTTGCTTCAGAATTATAAATAGACATTTTACCCTCAACAACTTCCCCTACTTTGGGATTATCCTCCATATTCAATGAATATCTTCCAAATATTTTTATTGCCATTTTTTCACCTCGCGGAGTTTTGCAGATGTTTGATCTGCTTTATAAGCATTACCATTCGGCATACTTATTTTAACTACCTTATAGTAGTTACTATTTATAAATGTTTTGGTTTGGCATAATTGATATAAATAACTAACTTTTTAGTGATAACATGATTACTTATGGAATAATCCCAAACGGATTTGGACCCGAAATTATATTCAACGACAGGAAAAGAATATTCTTCCAGCCCTCGACTTTCTACGAAGGAATATTTCTTGGAATGCCCCCTGAAGAGAAAAAAGAAATTTTTGAAAGGAATAACTACGACTACTCTGAGCTTGAAAAAGAAGTTATGAAAGTAAAAGGAAGTAAAAAATTAACAAATAGAAGAGGCATACAAAAGGGGGATGTTGGCGGAACAGTTGGGATTGTTATTGTCAACTCAAGAAGGCATGGGGGAAGAAGTGATGAAAACAAAAACAGAATAGCATCTTACACAGTTATGGTAAAGGGAGCTCAGCTTTTAGATGGAAAACTTCAGGACACATTTGATATAAGCTGCAACTGCAAAGATTCACTTTACAAAGGCTTAGGCGAATTTACAAACAGGAAAGTTTGCTGTGCCCACGCGGCCGCCGCATTATACGCGCTATACAGCGGACATGAATCCCTAAAAGAATGTAAGCCAATGCTTAAAGGGGAGATATTTTTGCCTTTTGTTGTAGATGAAGATCTCGCTGCATATGTAGTTAAAAGCAGATACATAGATGGAAGAAAACTTTTCAATATAGATAAAGAGCTCATGAGAAGAGATATCTTGTCCCCCCATTTAGAAGACCTCGTAGATGATGGTAGGGTTATATTCACCTGCTCGAAAAAGAAAGAAGAATATCCAGACGGATTAGGGATTAAAATGTGGAAAATTAGAAAGAACCTTTTAGAGATGGGCTACAAAAGAGAAGGAATTGCAAAGGAATTTGACGGCAACTGCTATTGGAACTATTCAATTGATAAAGATACAGATTTGAGAATTATGCCCAACATAGATGAAGGAACAGTCAGTGTAATGAAAGTAACATATGTAGATGGAATGTCCAGAGATGAAATAATTAGAAAATTCGGAAGAAATGTCGGTTATGGTAGAGATCCTCTCCGCAGGCGCATGCGAGTTTACAAAACGTTCGAATTAAAATACCCTGACAAAAGCGAACTAAGATGGATAATTGGAAGGTGAAATTATGGATGAAGATTTAGTGTTTGAATTATATGGAAAAATCCCACCAAGTATAGAAAAAGAATTAGTTTATAGGACAAACATATCCTATAGAGAATTAAGTAAGGTGGTCCTCGCCACAGTATACAAAAACCAGTATGATAAAAAGTCCATAAATGAAGAAGACTTAATCAATTGGCTTGAGCTAGCTCTACCCAACCTTGCAGAAAGAAGCGACGCGTTAAAGGCCGAATTAGATCTAGTTGTAAAGGAGGATCTAAGAAATGCAATTAAAAGAACTATAGAAGAATTAATGAGTACCTATGAAAATGGATCTAAAAAATACGAATCTCCACTAATCGTAAAAGAAAGTGGGAACATCCAAATTGAGGATATTTTCTATGATACAGACTTTGATAAATATTGGAGCAAATTCCGAAGAGTAAACATCGAATAATTATGATGCCCCGCCCGGCCAATCTGGGGTGAGAACTAGTCTACAGCCGGGCCAAAGGGCAAAGGGGTGCTCTCTAGGATGAGAGCATGATAACCCTTTCCGCTACGCGCAAAGCGTTAACGGAAAGTTCGGATTTTGTGATTTCTCCTTTTCTACCAGCTCTTTCACAAAGGCTGGAAGGGAGGGCGGTCCTTCCTGGGGGAGGAAGGACCTGCCTCGGGTGCGCTCGCTGAAAAATGAATGTGAAAAATGGAAAAAGGGAAAAACCCCTTTACCTCAAAATCTCTATTCCCAATTCACTGGAAACCTTTGCTGCTTTTTCTGCCACCTTTTTTGATGTTGATGGTCCAAGGATGTATGGTGACTTAACACCTGTTATAATTGTCATTACTCTTAGCTTTCCAGTCATGTTGTCTTGCACTCTTGCTCCCCATGTAACCATTGCATCTGGGTCCAAGCTTGCTGTTACCATTTCACCAACTCTGTTAACTTCCTCAAGTGTCATGTCTGGTCCACCTGTAATGTGGATTAATGCACCTTGGGCTCCTTCATAACTTACATCAAGCAATGGGTTCAACAATGCTCTCTTTACTGCCTCATCAACTCTATTTTCTGTGTCTGATTCACCAACACCGATTACTGCGACTCCGCCGCCAGTCATAACTGCCTTTATGTCTGCAAAGTCTCTGTTTACAAGGGATGGAACCGTAATCATTTCTACAATTCCCTTAATCATTGTTGCAACAAGCTCGTTTGCAACACCAAATGCTTGGCTTATTGGCAACTGACCTGCGATCTCAATTAATCTATTATTGTCAATTACAATTACTGTGTCACAGTTCTTCCTCAACTTTTGAAGTCCTTCCTCTGCCTTCTCAATTCTTGCCTTCTCAATCTTAAAGGGCATTGTGACAGTACCAATAACAATTGCACCTTGTTCTTTTGCTACTTGAGCAACAATTGGTGAAGCTCCTGTTCCTGTTCCTCCACCCATACCTGCGCAAACAAATACCATGTCTGAATTCTTCAATGCCTCTTTCAATTCTGGAAGAGATTCCTTTGCTGCTTGTTCTCCAACTTCAAGGTATCCACCTGCACCTAGTCCTCTTGTAGATTCTTTTCCAATCAAAATCTTCTTGTCTGCTTCTCTTGCGTCAAGGTGTGCCTTATCGGTGTTTGCTAATATGATTTCAGCACCCTTTACTCCCTTGTGGTACAACCAGTCCCCCATATTGTTTCCAGCACCGCCAACACCAATTACTTTTATGTTGGCTTTACCAACGAAGCTTTCATTCCATTTAGCTTCTTGTTCCTTAGCCGCTTTCAAAGCGTCTTGTATGATAAAACTCATTTTCCTCTCCTCCTCTTTTTTGTTTTTTTCTCCCTTTTACCCGTCATCTTGAGGTCGGCGAGCCCATTTATGCGCCAACCGAAAAGTTTTTATATGACCAATATCTATATGGGTATTAGAAAGCTAACAGAAATCGTGACGTTGGCTTTTGAAAGTTTAAAGCTCAAGCTGGTAGAATTTGTTTCAAGCCGCGTAAAAATTTTAATTAAATTATTCTAAAGAGTAATTATTTAAATACTTTTCAGTAATTAGTGTTATATTTTGTTATTATTACATTTAAACATATAAACGTCCATTTCTCATGGAAAAAAGAAAGAAATGAGCTTTTTTAACTACTCCAAAGTCATCTCAAAAATTTAGGCACATTTTTTACCCAGCGTTTGCCATACTCTTCAAAAAATGTTATATATTCTATTCCAATCCTGTGAGGTGGAATTGGGTTCTCTGCAGGATAACCAATTGGAATCAAAGCATGTACATCTATCTCTGAAGGAATTTTTAAAATTCTTTCAACTGCGGTTTCATCAAAAACAGAAACCCAGCATGCACCCAATCCAAGAGCATGCGCTGCTAATAACATATTTTGAATTGCTGCAGCAGCATCGTATTTTACGAAGTATTCTTCGCCTCTGCGGCCATATGCGCGGGTTACTCTATCATTCTTAGTTAAAACAACAATTATTACAGATGCTTGTGCAATCCAGTACTGACCAACAGCAGCTTCAGACAACTGAAGTTTTCTGCCTGGGTCTCTCACAACAATAAATTGCCATTCCTGTAAATTACCAACGGAAGGCGCCCATCTTGCAGCATCCAATATCTTTGCTATCTTTTCTTCCTCAACAGGTTTATCTATAAACTTTCTTATGCTTCGCCTATCAAAGATTGCCTCAAAAACATCCATACATTTTTAGACGCCGCGCTCAAATATAAAATATTAGGTGTTCCACACATGAAACAGCGTTTCAAAATAGAAACATTTTTATATAAAAATTTCATGTGAAAAAATAATGGAAAACATACTAAAATCAATGTTTGATGAAAAAACTATTTCTGTACTCTCTGAAATTCCAGGAAGAAAAACAATTGGTATAAGAGAGATTTCAAGAAAGACAAACATACCAGTTGCAACCGTCTATAGAATTTTTAAAAAATTAGAAAAAAGTGGATTGCTCAAAAAAACAAAAAGTGGAGTGTTCTCATTTTATGAAGTAAATCAAAACTCAAAAGCATATCTACTTTTAGAGAGGTTAATTCCTAAGAAATCCCCATTAGATATTTTCACCACAATTGTCTCAAAAGAAAAAACAGAGGAAATTCACCTCCTTGATGAAGGAGAGGATAGAGCAAGTCTTTTAGTAATCGGGAATGTAAAAACAAAGAAAGTGCAGGAGATATGCGACGCAATCAAAAAGGAATTTGGCTACTCAATTAAGCCCCTCGTGCTTACAAGGGCACAATATGAAAACATGGTTTCATTAAACATTGCTCCCGCAAGCAAAAAACTACTTTTCAAGAAGCAAAACCTTTATAAATAAACAGTTACTAAATATTTGTAACTAAGAAATGGTAAAAACTTAGTTCGTTTAAGTTGTGACTGGTGAGGTGGGAAAACTATATTAATGTAAAAATGCTATGTATAAGAATTGAAAAAGGGGGATGATGTAAAATGGTTTTGAAGGACGAAATGCTTGCAAGGCTTAGAAGAACTTTTGACCTTAACTTATACGAAGTTAAAATTTGGGTAGCTTTGCTTTCTAGAGGAATTTCAACCGCAGGGGAACTAAGCAACATGGCAGGAGTCCCACGCTCAAGAACATATGATGTTCTAGAATCGCTTGAAAGAAAGGGTTTTGTTATCATGAAGCTTGGAAAGCCAATTCAATATATCGCCGTCTCACCAAAAGATGTGGTTGAACGAGCTAAAAAGAATGTAAGAGAAAGTGCTGAAAACAAAGTTAAAAATTTGGATAAAGTAAAATCAACCGAAATGCTCAAAACACTTGAAACACTTTACAAGAAAGGAATTAACTTCATAGAGCCGAGCGAGCTCTCAGGTGCATTAAAAGGAAGAAACAATATTTATTCCCACCTTGAATCACTAATAAAAGGTGCGAAAAGAAGCGTTGTTCTTGTGACTTCTGAAGAAGGGTTAATAAGAAAAGCAGATGCCCTCAAATCTGCAATAGAACATGCGAAAAAGAAAGGGGTGTCTGTTAAAATAGCAGCACCTATCACCAATGCAAATACAGACGCTGTGAAGAAACTAAAGTCAGTTGCAGAAGTTAGAAATCTTAAAGATTTGGAAGCAAGGTTTGCAGTAATTGATGGAAAGCACTCAGTTTTCATGGTACTTAACGACAAAGACTTGCATCCAAACTACGATGTCGGTGTCTGGCTAAACTCACAGCCCATCTCAACAGCGCTAACAAACATGTTCGACCGCGTCTGGGAAGGGCTACCCAAAAAATAAACTCATTGTCGGAAAAAACAGTTAAGGCTGTTTTCATCCCCCCGACTCTTTGACGCCGTCTTGGCGTCTTTCTTTTTTTCTTTTTTTGTAGTAACCTTTAAATACTATTTTTTGGTTACACCAAATATGGAATTTAAAACAGAAGTTGACAAATTTTCTCAGTACTGCTTCACAGTAGGTGAAATCTTAGAAGACAAAAAAGTGAATCCAAAAGATGCAATGTCTCTTCTGGAATTTCTCGTTAATAAAAAAATGAATGTGTTTTTCAAAAGAGTGGAATCCATAGGCTTCCACCCAGATTATATAAAGATAATACGTAGT
>JAGGYW010000017.1 GCA_021162365.1 Nanobdellota archaeon | reverse complement strand
ATGTAAAAAAGCTCATAGAAAAAGAAATTCAAAAATATTCTATTTTCTAATCAAAACCCTTAAAAAACAACAGCTTTTGTGAATTCTTATGTTTGACTTTTTAAAGAAAAAACTAAAGGAATCTATTGAAGGAATCAAAAAGGCGTTTAAAGAGGAAGAAGAGCAGCCTAAAGAAGAACTTCAAAAAGAAGAATTAAAAGAAGAGATTGAAGAGGTAGAGGAGTTAAAAGAAGAAGTTGAGGAGAAACCAGCTGAAACGAAAGAAGAAAAAATTGCTAAAGAAGCAGAGGAAGAAGTTCTTGAAGAAGTTGAAGAAGAGCTAAAAGAAGAAGCTGAAGAGATTGAAGAAAGAGAAAGTGAGAAGGAAAAAGTTGAGGAGGAAAAGAAACAGGAAGTAGTGGAAGAGAAGCCAAAAGAAAAGAAAGGATTCTTTGCAAAGATTTTCGGTAAGAAGAGAGAAGAAAAACAAAAGGAAGAAAAGCCAAAAAAAGAAAAAAAGCCGTTTATCCCAATTCTTGAAAAAAAGCTTTCCGAAGAAGAGTTTGAAAATTTCTTTAGAAAGCTTGAGATCTCATTCCTTGAAGCAAACATTGCATATGAGGTCATCCAGCTAATTAAAGAAGAACTCAAAAAGGAGCTTGTTGATAATCCTATAAAGAGGGGAAAAGTTGAAGAAACAATTTTGAATACCATCAAGCAAACATTTGAAAAAATCCTTCTTGAGATGAATCCGGAAGAGATAATCAAAAAGATAGAAGAAAACAAAAGCAAAGGTGAGCCAACAAAAATCCTTTTCTTAGGCGTGAATGGGGTTGGTAAAACCACCTCCCTCGCAAAAATGTGTTATTGGCTGCAAAGCAAAGGGTACTCCGTAGTAATTTCTGCAAGTGACACATTTAGGGCAGCTTCAATTGAACAGCTTGAGATACATGCAAACAAACTTGGGGTGAAAGTAATAAAACACGAATACGGAGCCGATCCAGCTGCAGTCGCATATGATGCAATTGAATATGCGAAAGCACACAAAATAGATGTAGTACTAATTGATTCTGCTGGAAGGCAACATTCAAATACAAATCTTATGGACGAGCTTGCAAAAATAAAAAGAGTTGCGAAGCCGGACTTCACAATATTTGTTGCGGACGCTTTAACAGGTAATGATGCGGTTGAACAGGCAAAAGAGTTTGGCAAGATTGGATTTGATGCAATTATTCTTGGAAAGGCAGATGTTGACCAAAAGGGAGGTGCCATTCTTTCAGTTTCATATGTTTCTGGGAAGCCAATTTTGTTCCTTGGGGTCGGCCAAGACTACAAGGACTTAGAGCCATTCGACAAAGAGAAACTTCTCGATAAGTTGCTTAAATCATAAAAGCTTTAAAAACCCAGCATTTGGGAATAATTATGTTAAATAAATTATCCGAAGCACTAAGAAATAGTATGCGGAAATTTGTTTCTTCAATATTCCTAGATGAAAAAACCCTTAATCAGTTTGTCAATGAGATTCAGAGGGCACTATTGCAATCAGATGTTGCTGTTGACTTGGTATTTCAAATAAGTGAAAATATCAAAAAGCGAGCAAAAGAAGAAATTGGCAAAGGGGAAGTTGCTAAAGAGTACATCGTTAAAATTGTTTACGAAGAACTTGTAAAAATTCTCGGCGAAAAAGGTCACAAAATTGAAATTACAAAAAAGCCATTTAAAATACTTTTAATTGGTTTATTCGGAAACGGAAAGACAACAACTGCAGCAAAGATTGCTAAGTTCTTTAAGAAAAGAGGTAACAAAGTTTGCCTCCTTGCACTGGATACTTTTCGCCCAGCAGCATTTGAACAGCTCACCCAGCTTGGCAAGCAGATAAATGTACCAGTGTTTGGAGACCCAAGCAAAAAAAATCCTGTTGATGTAATTAGAGAGTTTGAAAATGAAATTAACAAATATGATATTGTAATTGCAGATTCATCTGGAAGAGATGCCCTAAAGCAAGACATGATTGATGAGATAACTGCTGTAAGAGACGCACTTAAGCCGGATGAAATTCTTCTTGTGCAGGGGGCGGACATAGGGCAAGGAGCCAAGGAGCAAGCAACGGCATTTAAAAAGGCATTGAACATAACCGGAGTTGTTCTTACTAAAATGGACGGTACCGCCAAAGGTGGGGGAGCAATAACTGCGTGTGCGATTGCAGGAGCGCCAATTAAATTCATAGGCACAGGCGAAAGAATAGATGATATTGAAGAATTTGAGCCAAAGCGTTTTGTTTCTCGTCTTTTAGGCATGGGAGATATCGAAAGTCTTCTTGAGAAAGCAAAAGAAATAGCCGAGGAGAAAGCACCAGACAAAGAAATGGAAAAACGCCTAATGTCAGGTAAATTCAACCTTCTTGATTTTAAGGTGCAGCTTGAAGCAATGTCAAAAATGGGTCCTCTTTCAAAGATAATTGACATGTTACCTGGCATGGGTATGGCCGGAATACCAAAAGATATGTTGAACATCCAGCAAGAGAAACTTAAAAAATTCAAAGTAATTATGGACTCAATGACAAAAGAGGAGCTGGAAAATCCAGATATAATAAAATCCAGTAGGATAAATAGGATTGCTAAAGGGAGTGGCACGCAGCCAAGCGAAGTTAGAGAACTATTAAAACAATTCAACCAGATTAAAAAACTAATGAAAGGTCTAAAAGGCAAAGACATACAAAAATTGGCCAAGCGGCTTGGCAAAGGGGGCACAAAATTGCCTTTTTAGGCAGAAGTAAGCCCAATTCTTTGTTATTTTAGGATATTAATCACTTTTTGGTTACGAATGAGTTCGCATATAATGGTAAAGTTTATATATCTTATTCTCAACTGCACATAGTATGGATGGCATAGAAAACATAATCAACGTGCTACGCAGAACATCCCCTCTTGTACTTATTGGGTGGGGATTACTACTCATAGCGTTGCACAAATACCAACAAAATCACCAAAGTGAAATTGTAGGTAAAATTGTAAGTTACATATAAAGGGGCTAGGATGAGAGAGGAGAAAAAGAGATGCCTCTCAAACCGTACCACACATTTCGAGAAGCCCGTGAGATAGCAGGTGAGCAAAGATTTAATCCAAAATCGCCTACGTATATTGAAGCTACTTCTGCATACTCTGCAGCATATCACTATTTTAAGAAGCATGGAGGCGAAGCTGCAGTAAACATACTTGATGGAGTAATAAGGGATAAATATCGAGGGAAACCAATCACGGAAGATGACCTCATAGACATAGCAAGAGAAATGCAAAGAAGAGGGGTGTATTTTATTAGAGAAGATATCAGAAATAGATGGGTTACTGAAATTACTCAAATAGTAAACGCAAGAAGGGGAAATGGAAACCCATTAGTAGGTTACATAATGAGTTTCAGCGGGGCATACGCATAACTACATAAAGTTTATAAAATGGCGAATTCTCTTTGAATTTAGCAAATAAAAGGGGGTAAGCAAAAATGGCTGAAATGTTGGTTGTTGGCTCAAAAGTAAGAGCTGTTGTTAAGAAAAACAAAATGAACATGTCTGGAGATTTCTTGAAAGCACTTTCAAAAGAGGTCGAAGCATTAGTTAAAAAAGCAGTAACAAGAGCAAAAGCAAACAAGAGAAAAACACTTAGACCTGCTGACTTGTAAGCACTTTCCTTGCAAGCAAAGAACCTGCACTAAGAAATGTGTTCTTTGCTTTCTTTTTTTATTTGGAATCAAAAATGAGGTGAAAAAATGGCAGATGTATTAGTAGTTGGTTCGAAAGTAAAAGACTATGTAAAAAGCAAAGGGCTAAATTCTTCTGGGGATTTAGTAGAAGCCCTTAGCAAGAAAGTTGAAAGATTACTTAATGAAGCAGCAGAAAGAACAAAAGCAAACGGAAGAAAAACAATGCGCCCAGAGGACTTGTAAGCGCTTTCTTTTTCTTTTTAATTTAAGATTTTCTTTGGCAAATAAAATATATACCCCGCGCTTAAGAAGCAAAGAATGCTCATCATAACAAAGATCGCATTAAACCCAAGATATGTTACAACAACACCTCCAGCTATGGCTCCAAAAGCTGTGGTGAAATAGTCCATCGCTTCCCATGCTCCCCACTCTCTGCCTTCTTTGTGTTTGTCGAGATGTCGTGAATAAATAGCATCAAACGCAGGATAATACATTGCTTCGGAAAAGCCAATCCACATCTGAACAAGCAAAAGTGACCAAACAGACTTTACAAAAAGATACATAACAAAACCAATTCCTATAAAAGTATAACCCCAAACAAGAATCATCCTTTTATCTTTCATCTTATCTGCATAAACACTTGAAACCAAAGTTGTCAGCCCGGCTGCAAGTGCAAAGACACCACCAGTTATGCTTGCATCAAGCAAGTCTCCTCCAATACCTTCAACAAAAAGAGCATAAATTGGACCAAACATAGCCCCTGCGATTAAAATAAGTGCATTTGTAACAAGAAGTATCTTAATTGCGCGATTGAATGCAAATATGTTCATGACCCTAAATCGGCGACGCATATAAAAAAGTAGTTAAAAATGATTTTAATATCTTGCGTAAAGTTTAAAAGCCGCTCTTAGGTGAAGACAATTATGGAAATATCTCTTCTTTTAGAAGGTGCAGTCACGGTATACTTCGCTGCCGAATTATGGAATATATCTCGTGTTCTCGGAGAGTATATTGAGTATGAAGTGAATCCTCTTGTTGGCAGGCACTATGGAATAAGAAGTTCGCTTGAAGTCGGAAAAAACAAAATTAACAACTTAAAGTATTTAACCCCAATTGCGAGAATTATGAAGAATGTGGCAACAGAAAGTATTGATTCATTGCTTGCTTAAATGCCATTTCACTAAAAGGTGTGAGAACAAAATTGGAATTACAAATGTAAATATAGCACTGGATGCAATGATTATCGAAAACAATTCATTCGTTATAACCCCACTGTCTAACAGAATTTTTACAATAACCATACTTGTACTAAATCTAACTGACAAGCCAACCCCTAACAACATAGAGTCATTAAAGCCAAAATGCTTGTGGGCAGCAATGTAACTAGCCACCAATTTAGCTACAAAAGTAACCAAAACCACCACAAGAATAATGCCCGGCGCAGTAAGTAAGTAACTCATATTCATATTCATCCCAACATCCAAGAAGAATATGGGTGCAAAAAAGCCATAACAAATTGCCTTTACAATTCCTGCTATAGACTTATACCTTTTCTCTGGCAGATATGTCTTCAAACTTATACCTGCAAATAGAGCACCGAGAGACGCAGCCTCTGCATACTCCCCAACCCCTATGAAAAAGAAAAGAATGATCAAGCTAAAGAAAAACAAGGTCTCCACATTAAAGAATTTGAATGTTTTTGTTTCCTTTCCAAAGAGCTGAAAAGTGAATGTTAATGCAAGCAGGATTAAAAGCGAACTGACTACATGGAAAACGCTAAAATGATTACTTCCAGCACCAATAACCAAAACTGCAAGAACTAATGTGAATATTTCAAACGCATCATCAAGAGTTCCAACACCAATTATGGCTCTACCAAGAGAAGTTTTTAAGAGCTTGAACTCATCAAGTATTGGTATTAAAATTGCTTCTCCTACTGTTGCAAATGAAAGAGCAACAATTGCTGAGATAAGCCACGAAAGCCCAAAGAAGTAATGAATTAAGATGCTACCGAAAAGAGCTTCAAAAAGGATGATAAACAAAGTTGATTTTATTATGAATTTACCTTCCTTGAAGATTGCCTTTAGGTCAATTTCAAAACCTATCACAAAAAGCAAGAGGTACAGACCAAGATCGGCAAGAAAACCAAATGCATCAGATGAAACAATTTGAGCAAAAGGGTTTTTTACGGAGAGTAAAAATCCAAGCAAAAGTGCCCCAAAAATCCAAGGCACTTTTAATTTTTCGATTAATCTGCCAAATATAAAAGTCGCAGCAAACATGAATGCAAGAAACAAAAATATGTTAATCATACAAAAACAAAGAAAAGAGGATTATTTAATGATTTCTACACTGTATTTCGTTCCCCTCGGGATTAAAGCAGTGCTTCTCTCCAAGCAAGCCATAGCATTTATAGTGAATGCCACAGTCAGCGCATGGTATTCTTGACTTCTCAACTGTAAAGAACCCATAACAATCATATTTCACCATAACTGTGACGTTGTAGTCTGAAGCAATCAAACCGCCAACAACATATCCTGCATCTTTTGGATAGAAAAACACTGCTAATGCAACAATCAAGATTCCAACTAAAATCCAAACCGACTTATTCACTCGAACCACCTCTTGATTTTAAAAAGTAAAAAACCGCCAAGGCGACAACTGCAAATAAGCTTCCAAAGAAGAAAATAAGCCAAGGAGGTATTTGTGTCGTGATTTGGAGAGTTGTAGTGGACGAAACAGCTGCTGCTTTTTCAGCCAAAGGTGCCATTGCAAAATATGCTTGTTTAGTAGAACCAAAGAGCCTTTGAGCTGCAAATCCAACGCCAAGCGAAGCTATGAGGACGATTGGAATAAGGAACTTATCCTTTAGCACACTAAGAATTGATTCCTTTTCTTTCTTTGGAGCAAGAATTATAACCTTCTTTGCAGGCTCGTAATAGAGTACCTTTTTTCCTTTCTCAGAATATCTGTATGCCGTATCTCGAATTAGATTTACCTTTTTAAGTAACTCAAGGTTGTATTGCACCGTTGAAAGTGGAAGATTTAGCTCCTTAGCTATCTCGCTGGGACACATTCTCTTCTCGGCAAGTTTGTTTAAAATCTTAATTGCTGTTTCATTAGAGAGAACCTTAGCTACATCTTTACCCTCATCTGTCATAGAAAGAACAACAAAATTATCCATGGAAAGAAATAACATACATTCAATTAAATGCTTTTCCAAAGCTTCAATTAGACTTGAAGTAAAAAACAAAAAAGAGGAGATTTGGAGGCTGGTGAGTCGGAGGTAAGCCACAATTAAGAGACTTAGATTTAAGCCTCCAAATCAAATTAGTATAAGCATACAGAATTTATAAAGTTTACTATTGTAGTTATGTATTAGTAGTAACACAATAAAAAGTGGGTAACATAAAGCTTTAAAAAGCCATTTGTGTTTGATTTTTCTATGGTAACACGTTCACATGGATTTAGGGTAGGCACACGTAGGAAACTAAGAAAAAAAGTGAGGGAGAGAGGAAAAGTGAAGATAGGGGCTGCTCTCCAAGAGTTTGATATAAATGAAAAGGTCATAATTGATGTTGAACCTTCTTATCACAAAGGGATGCCCCACAGGAGATTTATAGGCAAGCATGGAAAGATAGTTGAAAAGAAAGGCAAGTCCTATATTGTAGAAGTTCGCGATGGTGGAAAGTACAAAAAAATCATATGTGCTCCAATCCACCTAAGAAAAGCGTAAGGTGATAATTTTGGTTGAATATGAAGAAATAAAAGAAACATTTGTACCTATATCCAAAGTTAAAGAAATACTTGAAGAAGTCAAAGAAAAAACATATGAGCAAAAGCTTGCGTATGAACACGCAAAGAAATTTTCAAAGCTTGACGCAAAAAAGGCGACAGCGCTTATAAAGGAGCTCTCAAACTTGGAGATGAGAAAATTAAAAGATGACCAAATTGTTAAAATAGCTGACATACTTCCAAAAGATATAGATGACCTTAAAGTTATACTCGCTAAATCAAAAATACAATTTAAGGAAGAAGAGCTACAAAAGATACTTGAAATAGTGAAAAAATATGAAAAGTGAATTTTATGGAAAGAAGAGCAACACCACGAGAGGAATATGGTATAGTTTTAGATTTTCTTCCTCACGGGCACGCAAATTCTGCCCGGAGGATTCCTGTAGCGCAAGTTCTCGGTGAAAAGCATCTCGTTCTTCTAGAAGTAGTTCCAAAAAAGGGAGTATTTTTAAAACCAGGTGAGAGGGTATATATAGGTCCTGAAAAGAGAGAGAAAGTACATCATGTAGCTGGAAGGATTAGTTATGATACACTGACGGAAACCGCAAAAATGGAGCTTCAAAATTTGATAGAGAAAATAGTAGAGGAAAGAGAAAAAGAATTTGTTGAATTCTTTAATAAGTGTGGACCAATTTCAACAAGACTGCATACTTTGGAAGTCTTACCTGGAATAGGGAAAAAACACATGTGGGATATCATAGACGCCCGCAAAGAAAAGCCGTTTGAATCGTATGAAGATATTAAAAACAGAATAAAGCTAATTCCCGACCCAAAACAGAGTATAGTTAAGAGGATATTAGAAGAGCTTCAGAACAAAGATAAATATAGATTATTTGTTGGGTAAAAAAATAAAATTAAATAGAAAGCAAGTCTAAAACTGTTTCTGCTTTTGCTTTTCTCTTTTCCAATTCACGCTTTAGCTCCTTATAAGTTTCCTCTGAAATCTCCTTGTTAATAAATCTTTTATTCAGTGTAGCAAGCTGCTTGTCTATATCCCTAACTGTTTTCATTAAAGAAAGCTCTGGTTGTTTCTTCTTTGGCTTCAGCACCTTCACTATTTCTGTTTTTGTAACTTTCTTTTTTGGAACATACTTTCTATTAAGCACATTGTAAATCTCAGAAACATCCTCTTCCAACTTGTCGTATGCTTCCTTGTCTTTTTTATCTGCATCCGCTGCAAGCACAACCCTTACATCTGCGTTTCCATCTTCTATGTCATAAACACCAGATATCTTAATCCACATAGCAAGAGATACCGTTTCTTTTATGCTATAAACTATGAGCGCTAAAATAAACCATATTGGTGTAACCTCTAAAATCAAATTGGAATTCCAGTTTGTAGGTACAGCAAGAGTGTATAGGTATGCACCCAAGAATCCTGCACCAATTAAGAAAAGCAACTTCCAAATAAGTGGGTATTTAGGACCTTTTTTGATTTGTTTATATGCCTTAATTATGCTTCTTATTGGTTTAAGACGACCGCCGCGGAAAACTGGCTCCATCTCTTCATCTTCAAACCTAGTCAGCTCATTTATAGAAGTTTTCCAGTCAGAATCCTGAAGCAGTTCAACAATAAAACCCCGAAGCTCTTCAGGGTCCCCAACCCTTGCATATAAATCATGGAATAAATGTTTATTCTTCATTTCTCTAACTTTAAATTGATCTTCATATCTTTCAAGAATAGTCTTCTTATCGAACACCATTTTTTTCACCACATAATTAAACATACCAGCAGCTTAAAAACATTATGAAAAAATCTCGCGAGCAGACTTTAAGAAGTTAGCCATCTTTGCAGGATATCCTTCAAGAGAAAGGATTATTTGAATTGCGTCTTCTTCATCACAAAGAACTATTTTTCCTTCTTTGTAAGCAATTTGCTTGTCAAATCGCAAGTAAAACTTACCTTCTTCACTGAGCCTTAATCTAATTTCATCTTTTAGCTCCTTCCTCTCCAATTCGCTTAATGCCTCAAGAATCTTCTTCGTTAAATCGCGTGCCTTCCTTCCTTTTACTTCCGCACTTAAAATTCTAATCTTAGTCCCATAGGCGCCTGGCTGAGTTTTTTGCTTAATGTCCTTTTCGCTGAAAAAAACTTCTAATGCTTTTCTTACCTTTTCTAAATCCTCGCTTTCGTGACAATATGTCTGCCCATAAATCGAACGCACAGGTATTCTCTTGTTTGCCATGCTTTTTCAAGCCAAATTCCCTTTAATTCTTTTTCCAAAAATTTTATATATCTACTATATAGTAATACAAATATGGGTGCAAACAAAAAGATAGATTTAGAAGAAGCACTAACTTTTAACGATGTCCTAATTCTTCCAAGGCATTCAGATGTAGAACCAGACGAGCCGGATATTTCGTCATACTTGGCAGGAGATATAAAGTTAAACAAACCTTTTATAGGCTCACCTATGGAAGATGTTTCTGGTGAAGAATTTTGCATAGCTATGGCACAACATGGAGCATTTGCTTTTCTTCACAGAAATCTAACTCCAGAAGAGCAAGCTATGGCTGTTGAACGGGTGAAAAAACACGAAGGATACATAATATGGGATCCTGTTGTAGTTACTCCAAATATGAAAATTGGTGACATTCTCAGCATGAAAGAAGAAAGAGAGCTAAAGTTTGACTCTTTTCCTGTAGTAGAGGATGGAAAACTAGTGGGCATTTTAACACACACAGATTATTATCTCGAGCGTCCAGACACAAAGGTAAAAGAAAGAATGACAACAGATGTAGCAACAATAAAACTAACAGATAGTTTAGATAGAGAAAAGGTGAGAGATATATTAAGACAAGAAAAGAAAAAACGTCTGCTCGTAGTAGATGATGAAGGGCACCTTAGAGGGCTAATAACAGGTAAAGACTTTGTATTGAGGGAGATGTACAACGACGCAACAAGAGATAATGAAGGAAGGCTGCGTGTCGGCGCGGCAATAGGGGTAGGAGACAAAGAAATAAAAAGAGCTGAGCGGCTCTATAAAAAAGGTGTAGATGCAATTGTTATTGATGTTTCTCATGGAGATTCAAAAAATGAGATTGAAACAATAAAGAGACTTAGGAAAATATATGGGAATGATATAATAATTGGTGGAGGAAATGTCGCCACATCCGAAGGCGCGTATAATCTAATTGATGCAGGAGTCGACTTTCTCAGAGTTGGAATTGGTCCCGGCTCAATTTGCACAACAAGAGTCGTCCTAGGTGCAGGCGTTCCACAGATAACTGCAATACTTGAATGCGCAGAAGCAGCAAAAGAGTATAACGTTAAAGTAATTGCGGATGGAGGGATTAAAGAATTTGGGGATATTGCAAAGGCGCTCGCAGCAGGGGCAGATACAGTTATGATGGGTGGTATGTTTGCAGGTGTAGAAGAGTCCCCAGGAAGAAAAGTGTTGATTGATGGCAGGTTATACAAAGTATACAAAGGTATGGGATCGGAAGCAGCAATGCTTAACAGAGCTGGTGGAGGGCTAAGCAGATACAACGAAAAAGACGTGAAGAGAATAATACCGCAAGGAGTTGAGGGTATTGTTGATTACAAGGGACCACTCGAGGATTTGCTCTATCAAATGGAAGGGGCGCTCAAAAGGTCTTTTGCAATTGTTGGTGCGCGTAATATTTATGAATTCCACGAAAGGGCAACTCTTAAGAGGGTTACCCAAAATGGGGCAATAGAAAGCCATCCTTCTGTTAGGATGACTGAACAACCAAAGAACTACTTCGGCAGGTGATAGATGATGGGATTTCAAGAAATAATAGAGATATCGCTGGAAAAATTTGGGGAACCAAGGTATGGGGAAAATCCACAACAAGACGCGGTAATATATAAAATAGAATCCATAAGTGGAATTCCATTAGAAAAGCTTATACCAATTATATCAGCAGAGCAGTTAAATGGCAAACCCATGTCATTTAACAATTGGTTGGACGCGGATGGAGTTCTTAAGATGCTCTGGCAATTTGAGGATCCGACTGCAGCAGTATTTAAACATGTCACACCTGCTGGCGTAGCTCAAGGAAACACTATCATTGAGGCATATGAAAAAGCGTGGAACTGTGATCCACTTAGCGCATTTGGTGGTGTTGCAGGAGTTAATCGAAAAGTCACAAAAGAACTTGCAGAGTATATAACAGATGGAAAATTCCTTGAAGTAATTCTTGCTCCAGAATATGAGGATGGTGCACTTGAAGTTTTATGCAAAAAGAAGAACATGCGAGTTCTAAAAATTGACACAAACATGCCAGAAGAAGTGGGATATGATATGAGGGTAATCACCGGTGGATTTTTAATCCAAGAATTTGACTTCTCAAAACTAGCGCCAGAAGACTTAATATATCTTGAAGATAAAGGAATTAAGAAACCAACAGAAAAACAAATACAAGATATGATTTTCGGATGGTATGTCGTAAGAAGAACCCGCTCAAACACTATCTTGCTCGTAAAAAATCTAGCAACAATTGGAATCGGATGTGGGCAACAAAGTAGAGTTGATGCAGCATTTATAGCTGGATGGAAAGCAAATAAACCGTATGATGTGTTACTTGGCAAAGCAGAAGAAAAGAGAAGCCTCCAAATAAACAACGCAATTTACAACTTAGCAAACCTGGTAGGTATCACCCCATATGGAAGGTCTAAAGGAAGCGTTGCAGTTTCGGATGCGTTTTATCCATTCCCTGATGCAATAAAAGTCCTGTATCATTTCGGTGTTGCAGCAAGCCTAAGCCCCGCAGGCTCAATTAGAGATGAGGAAGTACACAAAGCAATGAGAGAACTGGGAATAGCGGCAGCGCACACACCTTATGTGAAAAAGGGAGGATACAAGGGGGGAATGCGAGCATTCCTACACTAATGTATTTATTTTTTCTTTAATCTTTTGAATGTCTTCAAGCTCAAGGTAGAATACTTTTTTCTCTGCCAACTCGCCAAGGAGTTTTGGCAGAATTGATTTTAATTCATTCTTGTCTTTTACTTTTAAAAATTCACGCGAGTCAATTAATGCGTTTATCACCTTTTTGTTCTTGTGCATAAACAAAATTTTGACAACCTCAAACAATTTGTCATCGCGCACTACATCTTTTGGAACAATTTTTACAAGAGATGAATCTACTTTTGGCGGGGGACGAAAAACACCCTTTGGAATGTTTTTAATTATCTCACAATCCGCGTAGTAATTTACTAAAACAGAGAGTCTGGAGTAATCTTTTAATCCTGGAAAAGTAGTCATTCTTTCTGCAAACTCGCGCTGATACATCAAAACTGCAAGCAAATTTTTAACCCCACTATGCAGCTGCGAATTTAGGAAAAGCAAAATCTTCTCCGTTATTGGAGAAGAAAGCTCATATGGGAGATTTCCAATTATTTTATTTACATCCTTTGGAAACCCGAAGTCTAAAATGTCTTTGTTAATTATTTCCACATTTGGCATATTTTTCTCTTCAAGCTTTGGAATTAAGCGTTTATCAATTTCAACAGCATAAACTTTCTTTGCATCAACAAGATACTTTGTCAATCTGCCGTCGCCAGCACCAATCTCAAGCACGACATCATCTTTTGAGATATTCAAATAACTAGCGATTTCCCTTAGCAAACTTTCGCTTTTTATGAAATGCTGTCCGAACCTTACCATTTTTCGTGCACGCTTTTTCTAAGAAGGGTTGTCAAACGCCTTTATGAAAGAATAAATTGAAAGTGGAAGGAAAGCAGCCAAGGAAGCAACAACTGCAAGCCTACCGAACCTGAAAAAGCTATCTACAAAGTACAGAAATAAACCAAGCCACAAAACTCCTGAAAAGAGATATTTCTTGTTAACATTTGTCAAAAAGCTATCTACAAATGTTATACCAAGATAAATTAAAAGCAGGAAAATCCCACCCATGTATACACCGAAAAATCTGTAGTCATTTGGCATGCCAAAAACCTCACTCCAGATCTCCAAGTCATAAGCCCCCTGCTTTGGAGTTGTATAAAAGTCAGTCGCGTGGGCACACCAAATTATGTCATGTAAAGATGAAGCCGCAAATGAAAATATTAAAAGAGAAACTATCAAAACAACTGCAGGTTTTAATCTCACCTCTTTAAAATACATTAAGTAAGATGCAACTATTAGCGCAATTGAAATGGGCAAAAACACAAAAGTGAAAATGGCAAAAGTCCAAAACCAAACACTTGTATCAAAAATCCCACTATATGAGAGCATAAAATACAGCGAAACTATGAAAAGCGCATAAGCAACAAGAGACATAAGCATTGCAATTGTCTTTCTTTGGGAGATCGTCCTTGAAGAAATTTTCCTGTTAATTATATCAACACCAACAAGCCCGATGACTATCAAAAACAGATAAACAACAAACAAAAGTATGGTAGTTATCATCACAAATCACCTGGATTTACAATTGGTCTGTCAAATCTTTCTATGTCATCTATAGCAATTCTTGGACAAGCTGTATTCACCCACGCTTCAATATCTTGAAAATCTAAAAGAGATTCTGGCGAAAGAGTTTCAAACATGAATATATACGCCTTTTTGCCTTTTGCTTCAAGCTTTTTCTTTACTTCCTTTGCAATCTGTGGAAAGTACTGTCCTTGCTTCGTGCAAACAAGGATACCATACACATTTGCCTTCTTTGCTTTTGCAATTGTTTCCTTTCTTAATTTCTTATATCTTTCAACTTCTTTCTCATTTACTTTGTTTACAACACCTGTAAATGGGTTTGCCTGGAATATTGGCTTGTCCAACTCAAGCGACAGCGCAATTGAATGGAAATAACCGCTGCCAAGGTAGATATAACAATCAACATTTTTTGAAATAGAAAGTGGTGAGGTCACATCACATCCAAGAACTTGCCCCTTCTTAACTGCCCTATATGTTGGCTCGCCTATGAAAACTTTTTTTCCTTTCTTCTTGAGAAATTCCTCTAACTGATTTAATTGGTCAATGTACTGGATTGTGGTGAAAAGCCCAACTTTTTCGCAGGAAACTTCAGCAATTTTTTCCATAAACTCATTGCTAAGCGGCTTTTTGTATTTCACGGGTATAAAAACAACTTCCATTAAAATTAAAAAAGAAGGAGAGTTTAAAAAGATTTATGAAAGTCTTTTTTGATGAAAGTGGAAAAAGAATTGATATTGATTTATCAAAGGAGAAAGTAAATACTTATCTTGGGATAATCAATACAAAAGATCTAAAGAAAGCAAAACATGGGGAAACTATAACTACAAGCGCCGGCAAAAAAATAATTGTCCTTGAAGCAAACTTCGTCGATAAGTTTGAAAACATAAAAAGGGGACCCCAAATAATTGACCTAAAGGATGCCGCAATAATTGTAGCATATACAGGAATTTCTTCAGGTTACAAAGTTGTAGAAGCGGGAAGCGGTAGCGGTGCTTTAACTTCCTATCTAGCAAATCTTGTAAAACCAGATGGAAAAGTCTACTCTTATGAAAAAAGAAGCGACTTCTTGAAAATTGCAAAGGAAAATGTCAAAATGTTTGGACTCTCAAAGTATGTTAAATTCAAAAACAAAAATACCCACAAAGGAATCAATGAAAAAAATGTCGATGTAGTCATATTTGACATGCCCGACCCATGGCATTCTTTAAAGCATGCAGAAAAGGCACTAAAAGTGGGGGGATTCCTTGTTTGTTACCTTCCAAACTTAAGCCAAGTTGAAGAACTTTTGCAAGCCGCAAAAGAGACAAGCCTAAAACTAGTAAAGCTTTCAAAAGTTATACTCAAAGACGCAAATGAAAAAATGAAATTTAAACCAAAGATAAAAAGAAATTCTTATCTTGTTTTCTTAAGAAAGTTACCACTATTAGATAGATAAATATTTAAATCAAAAACGACTTTGTTATATTATGGGGTCTCTCGAAGACATACTTAATGAAACATTCAGCAATACGCCGCTGGATTTTCTTAGAAAAGTTGCAGTTGGATTCTTAGCTCGCAGATTAAACGATGATCAAAGAGAAATTCTTTATGAAATGTTAGAGAAATACAAAGAGGCTAGAGTTACAAAAACTGCAAGCCGCGAATCTAAAAGAGATATTAAAGCAATTAGCAATTTTATTTGGGATGGAATAGCATACTTATGGAGAAAACCCCTATGGGGGCTTCCTGGATTTGACAACTACATGAATGCTTTAGATACAACCTCAAAAGCAGGTTCAGTTTCCATATGGCGATGGGACTACGTAAAAGATGAAGGTGACTACTGGCAGACACCAGAGGAGACATACGATAGAGTTAGCTTCTTAAAACAATTCCAGGGAGATTGTGATGATGAAGCAAGATTCCTCCTCTGCGGGCTAAATAGAAATGGTCACAGAGCATACATGTATACCATGTGGGACAATCAAAGCGGACATGCAACCTGTGCTGTAGAGGAAGGAGGGACAATAGAAACAGTTGGAACATTTCACAGAATTGACCACATTACAGCAGACAGAGAAAAAGTAGCAAACTACTGGTACCCCAACTTAAAAGGTATGGTAATTTATGAACAAGACCCATATACATTTGAATTAAAGCCGATTGCATTCATAAAAGGGAGCAAAAGGAATCACACAACTAAATCCAATCTAAAAAAGCTCGAAGCATTTATTGCCAAAATGAGTAAAATTGACAAAAACTTTGCAAGTTATGTACTACAAACACTTGACGAGCCGTATGTAAAAGAGTTAGAAAGGAGATTAAAGAAAAAAGGGATAAACGTCTAGTAAATATCCTTGTAGATGTTCCCGCGCTCGCTAACTATTGACTCAACTTCTATATATTCCTTCAAGCCGGAGTTCCTAAGTTTTGTTAGGAGTATGTCTTCCACTTGGAAAACTCCGGCTGCACTATTCATCTTTACGGTTATCTTCGCCAACTTCTTTTTGCCGCGTTTTATGCTAACCTCATCAATTGCCATGGAAGAGTATTCATGAATATCCCGTTCTCCAATCCTAAATGGAATTCTTGCCCTTCCTTTTGCCATATCACAACCATCAGCAACAGAAACAACTCCAGCTTCAACAGATGTCGGCTTATAGTGTGCCATGTGACACACAATACCTTCCAAGATGATCGGCAAGATTAAGGATATCTTTTTTTCATTATCACCATAGTAGCTATACAACATCCGCCTAACTATTGGCTGTGCCAGAATTACCGAAAAGCGCTCATGTTCTTTTCTATTTACACCAATTCCAATATCGTGAAGGTATGCCGCAAGCATGACTGCAAGCTTTGCATCGTTGTAATCCCCCAACTTTTCTTTAACTATATTTGGTTTTACCTTTGATGAAATTAAATTAAGAAGGTGAAGTGCATTCCTTGTAGTAATCTTTGAGTGCATTTCGCCATGGTCATTATATCCTAGTCTTTTTATGGAGACAATATTTGCGTACCGAACGAGAGATTTAATTTCTTTATCGCTCGACAACTCATCGTAAATCCTAATTAGCTCTTTTTCCTTCAGAAGTTTTTTAATTTCACCATCAATTTCCATAAAAAGAAAAAGCTTCTTGACGTTAAAAAACTTTTCAAAACCTAAAATCCATTTCTGGAATTGATTCAACCCTTGGCGGTGGACCAAGAGGTAGCAATATATAATAAATTAACGAAACAAAAACACCAACAGACAAAATCAAGATAAAACTAACCACCCTCTCAAATGAAAAAGGAGGATAGTAATTCAAAAACATCCCCAAAATACTTACTCCCTTATCTAAGATACCCACAGAAATAACAAGCACTATATCAAGGATAAATGTAGCTCCAAATACAAATGCCGCAATATATATCCTTCTTTGTATATCATTTGGTTCTATGCCAAGAAATTCTCTTATGTCTATCATCAAATGCTCCACGCACCCGAAAATTAAAAATGTTTTTAAAAATTAAAAAATTGGAAATATCATGTTACCCCAATTTGTTACCACATTCATAGACATCATTTCTTCACCCATTAGGCATCCGGAACTTCTTTGGGTTTTAATACCTGTTTATGCTAACTGGATAATCGGAGATATTTATCAAGAACACAAGGGGACACATATTGGAAATGCCATATCAAATGGGTTTGTCGCCCTTTGGGTTGGACTCGACTGGGGAAGAGAACTTACACAAAACTTCACATTTGGAGGTGAATCCGCCCTTAAAGTTGGACTAATTGGATTCTTAATTTTATACGGGCTGATGATTCTTATAGAAGGGATTCGTGGCAAAGACATAGCGAAGTATATCGGCAGAGTAAGGGAAGTTACATACCTGATAATATGTTTAACTCCAATGATATATGGATACATCCCTCTAACCATAGACTCATTGATTTCAATCACAATATTTTTCCCAATATTTTACATAGTTGTAGAAATATTAATGAGGATCACTCCTTCACCAGCGAGCGATTGAGACTCCTATATTGTAATCCTTTGCCAAAATCAATCGACTGAAATTTACCGTCTATAGAGATATCAAGCGAAAGAATTTGCGCACCATATTCCGCAGAAATTTCCTGCAAGAGCTGCTTTAGTTCCAAGGTTGGATCATATCCGGGCGTTAGATGAACTGCCACCAAACTTTCTAAAACGTTTTGATCATATAAAATTGGCTCCGAAAGTATTTCCAAGCCATTGTTTATCTCCTTCTTAAGTCGCTCAACTAACCCAACAGCAGACTCAATTGGAAGATAAATTGGATATGCAGTTAACATCGGGACATGAGCAATATTTGTCTTCTCTCCATTAGGTGTCTCGGCTACAATAACAGGACAATTAAGCTCCTTAACTCTATCTACTACAAATGAACCACCAATGTTTATTCCATCACCAATCATTAAATCCCTTCCAAGAATCCACCTTGCCGGATATTTACTCGCGTAATGCTCATCTACTTCACGTATGTCCATGAAACCACTAAGTAGTAGTTTATTTTTAAACTTTACTGGAAATAGTGGACAACCCCCTGTAAAATATAAATACCCCCAATAACTATTACTCTTTAGCCGGGTGAAGTAATCCTTCACCTACCCCTTTGGGGAATGTGAGGTGATAATCATGCAAGGATATTTTTATGATATGGATTTGTGGATGAGAATTGTTGAAGAAAGACGAAGAGAAACACCGTCCGAAGGAGCAAGATGGTGGCTAAATAGGATAAAATCACGCTCGAATTCTTGATTTATGCCCTCCCTCCTCTCTCTTTTTTCTTTCTTTTTTGATTTTTACTCAAAAATGACAAATTTACCTCTTTTTATTATAAACTTATTTAAATTCAAATTTATTTTACAATCTCATGGTAGAAGTGACAGAAGCACTCTTGCTTCCATTGATAGCCATTGCATGGCTAGTATTCATTTGGTTCTGGAAGCAGGGGGGCTTTAAATCAAAAAACGGATTGAAGTTTATCGGCATTGGAGCAGCATGGCTTTTGTTCTACCACGCATTCCAAGTGTTCGCTAATGTCTTGTCAGGACAAGCATATAGCGCAACAATCTTGGCAATTGGTCAGTGGGTTGGTGGAACATTAGCATGGCTATTTGGCTTCATTGGAGCACTATACTTAGTTATAGAAAACTTCAAGATGTAAACTTATTTCTTTTTTCCTTTTTTCTTTTTCACATATTCCTTCAATAATGGGGTAACAAATGGGATAACCAAAAAGAATACTAAAAGAAGCACGCCAACATATAT
>JAGGYW010000001.1 GCA_021162365.1 Nanobdellota archaeon | reverse complement strand
TTTCTCGATGGCGTCGTCCACAGTAGAAAGAACTTTCGCTATGGCTTTTTGCTCGGGAAGTGGTGGGAGTGGAAGGATAAGATGATCTATAGATTTACTAGCATGTTTGATGATATCCCCAAAAGAGTAAATTCTGATAGTTCTTTGAATATAATTACTCTGTAATACATAATACAAAAAATTGTAATCTAATATGTTGTTAAATTCAGTTTTAACAATAATCTTCCTTATTCCCGAAGAAATGGCTCCCTTAAATCCCCTTGCTACAATTCCAGGTGTTCCATCAAGTGAGAGGAGAATATCTTTTTTATTAACAAGGGTAACATCTTTTGATAATGTAAATATAACATCTTCTCTCTTTTCAGTTATGTCATTTACACGCAAAAATCGTACACCTTCACCATTTTTGTTATAACTCTTACTCCCAGGTTCAGTACCTTTTACAAAATTAACATATTCTTTAGCTTTAACAACATCCCAATCCTCGGGGATTTTTCCTATTTTGGTTTGTTTGAATTTTTTGGGTTTCATCTTAGATTACCTTCTTTTTTACTAGAATCATCTGTTTGCTAGGATTATGCTCTCTAAATGAGATGACAAGACTATTAGTATTGTAATCCCTTGTTCTTTTACTTGGCAATTTGTATATTAGCAATCTAACAACTTGAGAATCGTCTTCAAATAAGTGGGGTTCCTTAGGGTTCTTTGATTTCTTGAGTGCATCTAACACAACCTTAGAAATATTATCTACGTCCTGCTTTTTCATTCTAAAATTGTCGACGTAAATAACTATCGCAACATCAAATTTTTTAGATTTATCTTTAAAATGTGGATTATCCATCCATTCGTTAAGGTGTTCTTTTATTGTGTTATTTATTTCTTTCTTCTTCGTACTTTTAATAACAATTAGATCATGGAACATCCCTTCATCATCCTTTAAGACTAAGGTTTCATTAACTGATATTGAGGAAATCTCTTTCTTTTTTGTGTTCATTTTATCACCTTAAGATATTCATGAATTTGATTTTCGAGTTGGAGGAGTTCTTTTTCTACGTTTTTCATTTCCTTCCATTCAGCATTAACATCAATTTCTTCTTCCTTTTCTTCTGGGAAAACATAGAGGGAAACGTTTAGGTTGTAGTCATTTTCTTTAATCTCTTTAAGGGATACAACTCGTGAGAAGCCTTCGATATCTTTGAATTTATTATAAGCGTCAACAATTTTTTTGATATTTTTGTCGCTGAGAATATTTAGCTTCCTAACCTCAGGGTGCTTCTCAAATTCTTTAGAGGCATTTATGAATAATATTTTACCCTTTCTCTCCTTCGGTTTGTTTTTTCTTAAAAATATTATTGCTCCTGGAGCACCTGTGTTATAAAATAGCTTTTCAGGTAATAAAACAATAGTATCAATTAAATCCTCTTCAATTATGCTAGCACGAATTCCTTTTTCTCTTCCCCCTCTAAATAAGCAACCGTTATCTATAACTACACCGACACGTCCGGTTTTGTCTTTTGCAGAAGCAATCATGTGTTGGATCCACATCCAATCCGCAGATTGTTTAGTTGAAAATCCAAATGGAAATCTCTTCTTCCAAAATTCACCTTTTTTTATCTGTTCTTCATCGTAGCCGTCTTGATTCCATGGTGGATTTGCTATAACAACATCGAATTGTTTGATAAATCCACCTTCTTTGAATTTTGGATATAAAAGTGTATCACCAATTGCAAGCTGTGCATTTTTAATATCATGAATATATAAATTCATTCTGCCTAACGCTAATGTTTTAGGATTATGTTCTTGGCCATACAAGAAAAGTTTATTTGCTTTAGATTTGCCCTCTTTTTCTTCTACGTGCTTGTAGGATACAATTAACATACCACCAGAACCACAAGCGGGATCATAAACACCTTCCTTTGGTTTTGGATCTAATATCTCAACAAGCAATTTTATTACTTCTCTAGGCGTATATACCTCTCCCTCTTTTGCTTTTTGTGGAGCAAAATATCTAAGCAACCATTCGTAAGCATCTCCTAATATGTCAGCTGAAACATTATGTAATTTTTTCTCACTAAATAATTCAATTAGTTGCCTTAACAGTTCAGAATTTTCTTTATTTCTAGTGAATTGAAGGAAATCAACATTATCAACAACATCTTTTAATTCAGGATTTCTTTCTCCTAATTCTTTTAAAGCTTTAGATAGGTTCTCCGGAAGATGGGTTACATCTTTTCTTAGATTGTCCCATAAATATTCTTCAGGAAGATCAAATTCATGATATGCAGCATTTTTTGCTTCTTCCCTAGCTTCTTTTTCACTCAGCCCATCTTTCAAAGCATCTTTATACACAGTCTCAAATTCTAGCTCCCACTTGTCACTTAATCTCTTAAGGAAAAGAAGAATTAATATAAAATCGTAGCTAACTCTAGTGCGTATTAAGTCAGCTGCCTTTTTAAGTAGAGCTTCGATATCTGCTCTTGAAAGTTTTTCTTTAGCAAGGATTGTTTTCTTGAGAAAATCACCTTTACTAATTAGAGTGTAAATCTTCTTCCTATAATCTTCCTTTGATGGTTTTACATTCAACAAACCTTTCTTTCTGAGTTCTGATAGAACCACCGCGACACTTTTTTTGTCCTCGTTTAGCTTCTCCTTCAAAACCTTAAACGCATCATCAAGAGTAAAGCTTTTATTTCCAAAAGAACTAAACAACGTATCATACCTTAAATCCAACCAACTTTGCTTTTTTGCCATGAAATACTAAGAATATAATATTATTTAAATGTTTCTATTTGATAAGTTAATTAATTTTTACTTATGTTTTACTGACTCACCAACACCCAGAATCAACCATGGAACGATCGCCAAAATTCCCAGGGAAGTAAGGGCGTCGCCAAACTTGACATAGTAGAAAAAAGCGACGCCCCATGCGAATGTGCTAACCAAAAATGAAAGCAAGGTGGTTAAATCTATCGCATCTTCTATTCTACTATCCATTATCGACACCCAGCTCTTTTATTTTTCTCTGGAGCAGTTGAAGAACTTCGGGGTCTTTGACAAGAATGTTCATAACCTTGTCTGCTTTGCTTCTTTCCTCTTCGAGCTCCATAGCTGTTTTTAAATCTAAAGCCATTCCGCACCTTTGGCAGAACTTCGCGGTGGGAGGGTTTAAGTGTTCACAGCGTGGGCAAGCGATGGGTTTCAAGACATTGTCCTTCTCCTTTTCTTCCTCGTCGATGTTTATGCCGTTGAGCTTCAAGAGCGCAGAGTCAACATCTCTCCCGCTCAAATGCACATAGACACTCGCCATGTCGCTTCCCTGAACCCATCCAAAATACTGCTTCATCTGGGCTTCTGTGAGATGTTTGGCGAGATAAGTCGCCCTGCTGTGCCTGAAAAGGTGTGGATATATCCTCTTCTGTATTCCAGCCGACTTTGCAGATACCTTAAGCACCTTAACAATGGTTCTGTATTTCATAATCTCGCACTTTCCGGAAATTACCCACACAGGAGAATTAGGGTCTTCCCTGCAGGGATGTATGGAAAGCCACGATGCGAGATAGGGAACTGAATTTATTATTCTAACGCGCCTCATTCCCGTCTTTCCGTCGACCATCAAGATTGCCCCGTATTTGTCGAAGCTGATGTTTTTTATCTGAAGGGACGCCAGCTCTCCAATCCTACACCCGCTTTCGTAAAGGACTGCTATCAACGCCTTGTCCCTGATGGAACCTGCCGACTCCACCATCTTTCTAACATCCTCCGGAGTAAGTAACTCCTCAGGGAGCTTGTGATTTCCGTTCTTCATCGTGAGCTTTATCCAGGCGACTTCGGGAGGTGGGTCTTTGGTTCCGCGCAGCCACCTGTAGAATTTCTTGAGAGCCACCTTGTAGAAAAGCTTCGTCCATTCGGTGTAGTCCCTGCTCTCAATCTCCTGCATCACGCGGATTATGTCCCTCTTGGTCGCCTTTTTAAAGTCCTTCCCAAGAATTTCGGCAATCTGCCTAAGAATGAATACATACCTCTCTATCCGCGGAACGCTCAATCCTTCAGCGAAGCACTCCTGGTAGAATTCAAAAATGGCTTTCTTGTTCGCCTTGCTCAGCTTAGAATTTTCAAGCTTTCTAAGAGAATTATTTAATTTTCTTTTATATTCGTGGATGTCGCCCTTCATAGGTCCTCGCCTACCTTTGAGGTGCAACCCTTATAAGGGATGCACGAAGGGCGGTGCACCACGATTCTAGCGCCAGGGGCAGGACTTCCACGAGCTTTCTTTTCCGAGGTTTTCTTTCTGGAAAGAAAAGCTCTTTTGAACCTGCACTCCCTTACGGGAACTCGCTCACCCGGATTCTTTCCGCGGACGCTTTCTTTCTAAGAAAGGGTCCCTCGAGGCGAGCGCGTTTACCGGATTCCGCCACCCTGGCACCAATAAGTATTATAAACAAACGACCCTTTTAAAAATATATGCCAGAGATAGTAATCGGACGAAGTGAGTCGGATTTTAAAAAGTACGGAACTGAAGGTGCTGTCTTTATAGGTAAGCAATATGTAAAGATGGGAGACACCATGTCACTAGCAAACAAAGTTCTATTAGATGTAATAAGACCGCATGTTATACTTGTTTGTGGTAAACGTGGAGAGGGTAAATCATATACAATGGCACAAATTGCAGAAAGTGTAATTGCATTTCTTCCGAAAGAAATTTCTCAAAATATAGCTATGCTCTTTTTAGATACAATGGGCATATTCTGGACTATGAAATTTCCAAACTACAGAGATGAAGCACTGTTACATAAATGGGGATTGGAACCAAAAGGTTTGGAGAATGTAAAACTTTTTGTGCCTGGTGGAAAGTTTAAAGAACTTCAGGAAAAGGGGATACCTGTAGATGAAAAATTCTATCTAACTACCTCAGATATAGGTCCTCTCGAATGGTGCCTAACACTTGGAATAAAACCAACAGATGAAGAAGGGGTATTGATAAGCAGAGTAATAACTCGCCTAAGAAAAACAGGAGAATTATATGATATTAATGACATAATTGAAGAAGTGCAAAATGATGAAGAGGCGGACAAAAAAACAAAATCATCTGTAATCTCCAGATTTGAATCAATAAAGGAGTGGGGTTTATTTGCAAGAGAGGGAACACCCCTAGATAAAATAGTTCAAGGTGGCGTTGCTTCTGTTCTTGACATTTCAGTATACACTCATGTTTACGGTGCGTTTTCAATCCGTTCGCTTGTCATTGCGCTTTTTGCAAAAAAGATTCTTGAAGAAAGAGAAATGGCAAGTAGGCTTGAGGAAAAAGAAGAAATAGAAAAAGGTCTTGCATACTTTAGAAAAAGAGAGATAAAGAAAAAGAAAGTTCCAATGGTTTGGATATTCATAGACGAAGTCCACGAATTTCTTCCATTAAAGGGATCAACCCTCGCAACAGGTCCACTCTTACAACTTATAAGAGAAGGAAGACAACCCGGAATATCTCTTGTAGTTGCAACACAACAGCCTGGAAAAATGAACACAGATGTTTTATCGCAATGTGACATTGTAATTTCACACAGAGTAACTTCAAAAATGGATATTGAAGCACTTAATACTATTATGCAGTCGTTTATGACACAAACATTGTCACAAGCATTAGATCAGCTTCCAAGAGTAAAGGGATGTGCATTAATACTTGATCAAAATCAAGAAAGATTATATTCCGTGCAAATGAGACCAAGATTCTCGTGGCATGGTGGGGAAACGCCAACTGCTATTCCTCCAAAAGCAAAAGAAATTTAATGCAAGGAAATATAACTTTCAAAAATGGGGTATCTTATTATATATGGCTCTTTTTCGTCTATTTGTCCTCTCCCAAACCAAAGATAGTTGACAACTTTTTCTTTCCATTTTGCATCAATTCTTCCCCTTACAGCCAAAAGGTATGGGATATACACCATAGCTAATGTGAGATCCCTAATAAACTTGAGCTTCCAGAAGCTTATGAATCCCTTGAAAACCATAATTACTAAAATTATTAAGCCAAAATATCCAAGAGAAATATTTGTAAGGAGCATTAGAACTGCAATTAAGTCAACCCCTCCAAAGATGTATAAGAATACATTTGGTCTCCCACTAAAGCTAAGAATGCCTTTTACAAGCAAAAAGAGAATTGAAAATGCAAGAAGGAATGTAGGTTTAAAGTTAGTTATTAACATCCCAGCAACGAATATGTCCGCCAAGCCCATAAGATAAAACATCATTTAAAACACCGGACAAACATACAAAGATATAAATTATAAGTGTTTCTGTTAATTTTGGTGATAAAAATGGTAAATCCAATTAGATCTGATTATATAAACCTAGGTGAGGGAAAAGGAATAAAAGTAACAGTGTGGCCAAATAGCATACGCCTTGAGAGAGTTGAGAAGAAAGAAGGAAAATGGGAAACAACAGAGCAAATAACTCTTGCTATAAAGGTTCTTGAATGGCTTGGTGTTAGATTACCTGCATTTATAGCAATGATGGAAGCTCAAAAATCAAACTAACTAAGCTGAGATAAATTCCCATCATAAATCGCTTTCCTAACTTTATGAGCTTTAGAAATAGTAATCTTAATTGGTTTGTATTCTTTTTCTACTGGAAGAGCATTGCCATCATCATCAAGTCCAAGCTCGCGAAGTCTCTTTCTCATCTGATTTATTATAATTTCGTATTTTCCAGCACGGGTATACTCAAGAATGCCATTGATTAATTGCCCAACACCTATTGTGGCAATGGCATCTGCCAAGCTTGCGACACCCCCATGAAATTTATCATAAACTTCTTTGCCAACACCTGCAGAAATATTAGCTACAAATTCCAGGCCAAATCTCAAGAGAGTGTTTTTGTTTCTTCTTTCAGCAGCATCGTCAACATCCTCCCAAAAGTGAAAGTAGTCATCTAACTTTGAATGAAGTTTACCTACAATCCACCCAATACCCATTCCCACTGCAGCATGTCCTGCTTTATCTGCATGGGGAAGATAAGCAAGTCTACCAACATAGGGGAGTGGTGTTCCTGCAAGAAAGTAAGCACTAAATGGAGCAGTTAATCCCCAAAACGTTAGCTTTGCGCCGGTTCTAATTCCGTTGATATATTTTTTCCCAATCTCTTGAACTGCTTCATAGGAATCTGCTTGTGAGAGTTCTTTCTCTATCCTTTGATTTATACTCTCCCTACCCCTAAGATAGAGATGTGAATTTTTGATTCCTTCGACTAAGTCTTCAAGCATGTAATTACTAAACAGTTGACACTATTTAAAATTTGCCAACAAATATAAATACAAAACAAAGTAGATATAATTATGATAAAAGCCATTCTCTTTGACTTGGACAATACACTAATTGATTTGAGAAAATTGAAGCAAATGGCAATAGAGGCATCCGTAGCAGCAATGATTGACGCAGGACTAAAAATGCCGAGAAGCAAGATAATAAAGGTAATCGACAGAATCTACAGAGAAAAGGGTGTTGAGTACCAGCATGTATTTGACGACTTGTTAAAAGAACTTATTGGAAAAGTGGACTATAAAATTCTCGCTGCAGGAATAAGTGCTTACAGAAAAATAAAAAGTGCACATCTTGATCCGTATCCAGATGTTCTCCCTACGCTAATTGAACTAATTAGAAAAGGATACAAACTTGGCATAATAAGCGATGCTCCAAAACTCCAAATTTGGACTCGCCTCTGTGATGCAAAGCTCCAACACTTTTTTGATATTGTAATTTCAGCAGAGGACACAGAAAAAAAGCCAAGCAAATTACCCTTCAAACTCGCGCTAAAAATTCTTAAGTTAAACCCAGAGGAAGTGTTGATGGTTGGAGACTCCATCGAAAAAGATATAATAGGTGCAAAAAAACTGGGTATAAAAGCAGCCATTGCAAAGTATGGAGAGGTTAAAGAACATGTTGTTGGCTTTGACAGAAAGAAGCCGAAGGTTGTTGATGTAAAACCCGACTATACCTTAAGAAAGTTTTCTGATCTACTTAAAATCCTCTAAAAGAAAAGCTTATAAAATCCTGTATATAACTAAATAGGATTACAATTTGGTGATATAGATGCCAGTATGTGAACTCTGTGGGAAGAAAGTCAAAGTAACATATAAATGCAAAGCATGCGGTGCAAGATTTTGCGAAAACTGTGGTGACAAAGAGAGATTGCTTTGTGATGATTGCATTGAATACGAGGAAGGCGCACAAGGGAGATACAGACTAGAACAAGATTTAGAAATTGACACTGATTGATTTTTTTAATCAAGGGACTTATCCGAATTAAGCCCTATGAATTTGTATACATCGCTATACTTCTCAATAACTGTTTTCATATCATCTACTAAACTCCTACGTGCGCCATCAACAGCAGTTTTAATGAAGCTTCTCTCCTCCTCTTTTAGCAAAATTTCCTGTGCAACCAGATAATTCCCCTTTAGGTAGTCTGTTTCGGAATACCCAAAAGCAAGCATTGCTGGATACCACTTGTTGTATATGTCAACAGTCTCTTCTGGATGTCCATTAACCCAAGTCAAATAGGATACGAGAATTGCGGACATAAATGCTTCGCTAAGGTTATTTGGAGTTAAATATTTCTTTGCTTCATTTATCAATTCGTATGCTCTCCCAATATCACCTATGTTTAAATTATAAATAGAGAACAATCGTAACATAGAAACTTTTACAAAGCTACTTTCCGCATGTCTAAGAAGTTCTTCGTATCTTTTGAAAAATGCTTCCTTCCCTTTTCTATAAGTTTCATCGAAGATATCCTCATTTTCTAAACTCTTATCACGGTGTATAGCCTCAATGTTAGAATATACAGATAGCCCAATCCTATAAAGTTCCAAGATAATGTCTTTCCATTCTTCAGAAATAGAGTTTATATCCTTTTCAGAAATTAAAGTATTAACCTCATCTACTACTTCCCTCAATAGTTTAACATCCTTGTTTGTCTTTCCGAGCTCCTTTTTTACAGCAAGTTTGGTATTCTTTAAACGGACATACCTTTCTTCAGATATATCCTTCTCTTTCCACTTCTTAAGCGTTTCATCTATTAACGAGAGGGCCTCATTAAATTTCCTTTTCTTGTATTTTATACGTATATACATATAACTGGCACGAGCGTATACATCATCCGAGCCAACCGACTCCGCAAAATCAATAACTTCTGAAATAATTCTTTCCTGCTCATCTAAACTCCCACTATTTGTCAGAGAGAATAATCCATCATCAATTATCTTAAGAAATTCTGGTGAGTCTTTAAACCCTGGAATATCAACTAGCTCTTCTATAAGTGGGAATGGATTTTCCAAAGGGAGAATACCTTCTTTCATCCCAGAAACCCAACTCGAAAGCCCCGACAATATTTTTTCCTTTTGAGAATTATCTTCTGTCTTCTTAAGATACTCAATCCTTAAGGAAAGTGCATTTTTATACTTTCCATCTTCTTCAAGTTTATCCGCAGCAATCAAAAGGTCTTCGTCACTCACTTCCTGGCGAAGCAAGTCCTCCATCTCCATATATTTGAATGAAATACTCCTGTCAACAACAAGATATCCCTTCTCGCTAAGAGAATAAAGTAACTGTTTGTCCTCCACATAATCTAATTTTATACCGACCTCACCAAATAATGAAAGATATGAAAGAAACTTCTTTTCATCCTCATTTAGTTTTGATAGCTTATACTTTGCTAGTTCATTGAAATCAGTTATTAGAGAGGGTCGATTATTTCCCCAAAAGTCAAAATTGCTCTCAAGCAAAATATCTAGATTTTCATTGACAAGAAGTGGATTTCCCTTTGTTTGCTCGTAAATATACTTTATTAATTCTTCTTTTGGCTTCTTTAACGCAAATTTTGAATTAATTAACTTCTTAACATCTTCATAGCTAAAATTGCCAAGCTTCAGAGTAGCATATCTCCTTAAATTCATTGAAGAACTTGTGGCTGCCACAACAGCAAGATTGCCGCTCTTAACAATGCTCGGAAGTGCGGCAATTATATTTTGTGAGCTTTTATCAAGTAAGTCATAATTATCAACTAAAATCGCGATTTTAGCCCCTTCATCTAACTTCTCCTGTAACTTCCTGAAAAATCTATTAGCAAAGTAATACTCTTCTTCTACTAAGCTGCTAAACTCCTTCTTTTCGGAAAGTTTTTCGATTGGCGAAAATAAATCAACAACTCTCTCTAGCTCTTCACTTCCCCTACCATTCCAGTTGACAATTATGTTATAATATTCATGTTTTATTCTATCCATAACATTCTTCATTCTTAATGTAATTATGTCTGGAATTTTACCTTGAAGTAACACTGTGAGAGTTCCAAAATCTTTTACAGAATACATGACAACTGTGTTATCACCAAAACTGACTATGTTGCTTACCTCCTCTGGTGTGTTCTCTTCATCACTCCCAAAGGTATCCTTAACAAAATTTTCAACCGCACCAAGCATAGACGCAACAATGTCACTGTCCGCACTTTTGGAAACTTCCTTACCAACCATGAGTAAGTTATTCCTTCCATTAATGAGCATAATGTTTTTTATCTCAAAACTCGATTGGACCAATTCCTCTAATGCACCATCGCTAAAGGAATCCATTAAAGCATTTTCCCCGGATGGGGAAACCGGAATAACAACATAACCCTCTCGAATTAGATAATCACCAATCTCCATAACAGTTGTAGTTTTACCTGTTCCTCTTGAACCAGTTAACTCTAGAAACATTGGCTCGCTTCCCAGTTTGTCAAGCATCTCAGCAAGAGCTTGAAATTCACCCCTTTCAATCATAAGAAATAGTTACTTCCATGAAGTTATAAAATTTACTAAAAAAAGAAAAAAGAAGAGGCTTACTGTATATTTACTCCACCAGATCCAATTCCAAATGGTTCTGATGCGCCGCCTGCTACCAATGCCTTAAACGCCGCATCAGGTGTTGCAACCATAACCTCTGTGTTTTCAAATCCTGGTGCTGACATCACTTTACCTTCAAGTATTTGACCCAACGCAACTGATGCGCCTGAGTTATATGTGCCGTCTGCGTTCAAAACTATTCCACCTAACATTGCTTTATTACCGTAAACAAACTTCACCCAAACAACACTAATATCGTTGCCGTATTCTCTTCTTAACTCTCTTTCTGTTTGCATCTGTATCCTTAGTAGTTGTATCTCTGTTTTGTATCCTTGGCTCCAATAGCTTCCACCTGCGTATGCTGGCAACTCATGGGAGCTACCTAAAAATGCATAACCAGTCATTCTTACTAACCCAAATACTGCTACGATGGCAACAATTGCTATAACGGTCATAGAAATCATCCACATGTTGTCGTTATTTTTTGCCATTTAGCTTACCTCCTTTTAATTTAAAGTAATTATTAAGAAGTGAAACATAAATATAAAGATTATGGGTTTTTTCCCTGAAAGGAGATAAAAATATAAGAAAGAATTACAAGATGTCTTCTTCTGCTACAACGACATAGTCACCGACTGCAACTACAGATGAAAATGGAATTTTTATGTTGCCCCTCTCATCTCTTTCCAAGTCAAAGCTCATTGCATAAGGTGTTGGATTCTTCAAGACAACATATATTAATTCACCTGTTTTTGCCTCAAAAATCAAGTCGCCGACTTCACCAAATTTTTTTCCTGCCTTGCTAACAACAGTTCTACCTAATATATCCTTAGATTGAACTCTTTCGCCTTTTGTGACCATTTTCCTACCTCCGTATAACTTTTTAACTAACTTTTTCTATTTAAATGTTTTTGTAACTAAAAAACATGTTCTTTCTTTGGATGTTTCCATGGGGAGATTAACCTTGCAAGCACAAATATTAACGCGCCTACTAAAATAGCCACTATTATCGACATTAAAACACCGATAATTGGTGGAAGGAAATACAAAGCAGCTGTTGCAGCAATCATTCCACCCCAAATAACTCTACTCCACGAAAATATTTTTACTCCATCCAATGGAGGGAATGGAATTAAATTAAATAGTGCAATTATCAAGTTAATTTGTATGAATGTGCCAATGATTATTGGATTTATGGAGTAAATTAAAAAACCAAGCAAAGCCAATCCAAGATTGGTTAATGGACCTACTACTGAAATTTTACCTATTTCCTCACTCGATAATCCTATAAATCTGTATCCCAACCGAGTAGAGTAAGTTGTATCTATCATCACAGCTCCAAGCGCAGCAAATATAACTCTACCACCCGTTATAAGAGTTAATATTAATGACATTATTGCACCATTAGGCCAAAGCACATATGCGGCTTTGCAATCATATCTTTGTGCCATAAACTTGTGAGCAAGCTCATGAAAAATTAATGCCGGAGCAACAATTACAAGTGCGACCAAAAAATTCTTTACAGCTGAAATTGGAGAGACATATTTAAATGTTCCCAATGCAATTGAGAATAAAAATCCAAGTATTAATGCAGATATAGTTAAGTCTCTTATTTCTGCCAAAGTGAATTTATACTTCCCGTACCCAAACTCTTTGTACCAATCTACCATTTATCTCCCCAATTGTCTATTTAGTTTTTCTAAGTCAATACCTTCTTCAGATATTTTCTTCTTTTTAAATTTAAGGAATAATGAAATTGCTGCAATTAAAACAATAATGCCCCCAAGGATATAATATGTGTTTTTGTCGAAATTAAATTTAATGCCATGAATGGAAGGTAACAACCCAAAATTCTTAATGATTGTTTCTTCCTTACCATTGCTATTGATGTACGCTATCTCTAAACTTTTGACTTTTGTATCCAATGGGAAAGTGTAATTCAAATAGTACGATTTACCAGCAGGTATTCTAATATTATCTACGACATCTTTTCCATCTGTGTAGAAGGTTAACGTCAAATCTCGTGGAACATTACCTTTGTTAAATACAACTCCTGTGACAACCTGCAAATTGTCGCTTTTTTCAAGAGTTATATTCTCCGCTTCAATAATAACTATCGGATTGTATACATAGATGGGGATGTTTACTTCTTGTGAAAGATTACCCCAACTTGCTTCTACCGTTAATGATGCGTTATAATTATCCTTCGGCTTTTCTACAGAAAACAATACATTTGCCGAGCCATTCACACCAATGTTCATAGTAAGTGGGACGATAGATGATTCCGATTTTAATCCTTTTGGAGATAAGGAAACAAATATTGGGACATTGCCCAAATTGTTAATTTCAAAAGACTTTGTAATACTTTTCTCATAAACAAACAACTCAAGCTTTTGTACGCTTATATTAAAGTCCATGAAAGGAAGGATTTCAAACTTGCTTGAAGGCCAATATGTAGAAGGTGAAATGAAAACATATGCCTCATATTCACCTGCAGGATAATTTTGAGTATTCCAAGTTATGCTGCCAGACTCGCTATCTGTAGTTACATTTTTTTCTAATAACACAATTGTTTGATTAACTCCCTTTATACCAACTTGATAACTAAATGTTTCAACCTCATCAAACTTTATACTATATGTAATTGTTATCTCTGAGTTCGCAGCTAATTCCTTTTTATCAATTGATATATCAAGCGACCTAGCATTTGCTAAAGAGATCACAACTAAAAACATTAGTAAAAAAAGGATCTTTTTCATAATCAACCCGATGTTAATTTTTCTTTTATAGCTTTAACGGCATCATTTACATCAATGCCTGCAGCACGAAGTCCGGTTCCTACACCAAAGCCACCCTTCATAACATCCATAAACTGGGCTGGGAATACGAGCTTCGTACCTGAGCTTTTGCTAATATCTTCAATTGCCTTAATGTATAAGTACATTAGCGCTCTGTCATCCAGCTTCTTTGCTGCGTCTCCAAGGGCTTCTATTGCCAGCTTGCGTGCCTCTGCTCTGAATTTCTCTGCCTGCATGAATTGTGATGCAACTTCCTTCTGTTGCATAGCAATTGCAATTTCTTCTGGTGGCATGACACTTCTCAATTGCACCATGGGGACATCAATACCCCACTTCCACGTAGCATGTCTTATTGCATCTGCAAGCATGTCATTTAACTTTGGCAAACTTCCAAAAACCTCTCTCATAGTCATAGAGGCAATAAGATTTCTAATTTGAGCTGTTATTAGATCCATTAACCCCTGCATGTAATTATCAATTTTTAGCAAGGCCTTGTTTGGATCAACGATCTTATAGTAAACGACACCATTTAATTTCAATCTTAGATCATCCTTTGTAAACGCAACAGGAATATTAACACTAAGCATCTTTGTTCGGATGTCTACCTTAGCAAATTCTTTTTCAAAGAATGGGATGACAATAGCCCAACCTGGACCTGCAATACGATTAAACTTACCCATGCGGAATATAATTGCCCTCTCATTTTGGTTATATTTTCTGACAAAAAACTTAAAGAAAATACCTATTGCCACCAAGAGTAATAGAATATATGTACCCACTCTAAACCATGAAAAGTGAGTATACGCCATAACAAACCCAAGAATTACAGCAACTGCCAATATGATTTCACCGTACACCATGATAAATCTTAGCTATTTATGATTTAATAATCTTACTCTGTGGTGCTAAGAAAAGCTTTAAAAAGGGGAAAAACTAAGGAAAATGTAATGGGACGTATAAGAACTACATTCATTAAGAGCAAGTCAGAGGAATTGCTTAGGCAATATCCTGATAAATTTACCTCTGACTTTCAAAAGAATAAAAAAATGTTAGATGAATTAGTGGATATACCATCAAAGCAGTTAAGAAATAAGATTGCTGGAGCTATTGTTCATTTAGTAAAACAAAGCAAAGAAACGGAGGTGCATTAAAATGGCTGAAGAAAATGGCAGTGTTGTTTTTGTTGGTAAGAAGCCATTTATGAACTATGTAACAGGAGTAGTAATGCAATTTAACTCTGGAGCAAAAGAAGTAACCGTAAAGGCAAGAGGAAAGTACATCAGCAGGGCAGTAGACATTGCAGAAGTAGTAAGAAACAGATTCATCCAAGATGTCAAGCTAAAAGACATAAGAATAAGCTCCGAAGAATTCACGGGCGAAGACGGAAAGAAAGTAAGAATCTCCACAATTGAGATTGTTCTAAGCAAAGAGTAATCTTTTTCTTTTTTGTTTTATTTTCATTTAACATGTATTTAGATAAGATTTTAAAGGATGTAAAGAAGAAGAAAGAGCTATCCACCATTAGCGATGAGTTTGTGCAGGGGATAGTTGAAAAACATCTCAGAAGCAATACCAAGCTGAAAGCCTTCTTTGAAGGGCATGAATTAAAGACGCTAAGTCGCTCTACAAAATATAAAGAGTTTATAAAGAAAATTCGAGCTGAATTGAGGAAAGTTTATGGTGTTTACGCAAAAGAAAACTTCGAAAAACGAGAAAATTTTTTGAGGGAAGGAAGATATGTTGAAATTCTAAAAAGCCATTTATCCACAAAAGAAAGACTTGATATTTACCCACAACTTTACAAAAAGATTTGGGAAATTACTGGAAAACCAAAGTCAATTTTAGATTTAGCATGTGGTATGAATCCTTTCTCTCTAAGATACATGAATTTGGAAGATGTAACTTATCTAGCAATAGACATATCAAAAGAAGATGCAAAGTTAATTAATAAATTCTTCAAGCAGGAGGGAGTTAAAGGAAAGGCAAAAGTAATGAACTTATTAAAGATAAAAGAAAAAAACATCTTTGAAAAACTTCCGCAATTTGATGTCGCTTTTCTTTTCAAGTTCCTTGACACTACAATTATCAAAAGCAGAAAAATTGGTGAGTTACTAATAAAGTCAATTCCCGCAAAGTGGATTGTAGTCAGCTTCTCAACAAAAACAATCGGACAAAAAGAAATGAAAAAAGCAAACCGCGACTGGATTAAGAAATTGTGTGAGAAGCTTGGCTACGAAGTAAAAGTATTAAACTTCAAAAACGAAATATTTTATGTGATAAGAAAATGAAAATCAAATACATAGATGTTCATTCTCACATGGGTGAGGAAATATTTGACAAAGACAGAGACAAAATTCTAAAAGAATGTGAAGAAAAAGGTATTTTTGTAATAAACTGTGGCGGAACTTCTGAGAGCAACAGAAAGTCCCTAAAGCTTCTAAAATACAAAAATGTAAATTTAAATCTCGGAATTTACCCCGTGCAAGCTGCAGAGATGAGTGACAAAGAATTCTTTGAGGAGCTAAGGTTTATAGAAGACAACAAAGACAAAATAGTGGGAATTGGGGAAGTCGGCTTAGATTTTTATTGGATAACAGACGATGCAAAAAGGCAGCTTGAAGTGGAAAGATTTAAAGAAATAATTTGGCTTGCAAACAAACTTCGACTTCCTTTAAATGTGCACTCGCGGAAGGCAGAAAAAGAAACAATTGTACTCCTTGCAAAAATGGCGCATGTACCCGTAATACTCCATGCCTTTGGTGGTAGCTGGAAGCTTGCAAAACTTGGAGCTGCTGAAGGATTCTATTTTTCGATTCCTCCAAACGTTATAATAAACAAAGCCCGACAGAAACTTTTGAAAGAATTGCCAATAGAAAAGTTACTTACAGAAACAGATGCACCTTATCTTGGACCAACAAAAGAAAGAAATGATCCAAGGAACATTCCACTTGTAATTGAAAAAATTGCAGAAATAAAACAGATGGAAGTTGAAGAAGTAAGAAAACAAATTTTGAAAAATACGGGTGATGTTTTTAATATCAAACCATGACGCTTGAATTGTCTCCTCTGCTTCTTTCCATTTCAATTGCATATGCCAATCGCTTAACACCTGTATGAAGCTCATCTATCGAAGGATAGCTGTAATTTACCCTTGCCATATTTAATCCTTCATCTTTTGAAAGATAAAAGGCAGCTCCAGGAACTATAGCAACCTTGTATTTCTCAACAGCGCTCCTGCCAGATATCATCATAGTATTTAATCCTTCAACTTCTATCCAAGTAAATAGCCCCCCTTTTGGTTTTACCCATTTAACGACATCTTTGTTAAAGTAGATATCCATAGCATTCAATAAAGCATCTCTCTTCTTCTTGTAAAACTCCCTAAGGAAAGAGATGTGTTCTTCTAAGAAACCGCGAGACATGAATTCTGCTATCACTGCCTGTCCATAAGTAGCTGTGTGCAAGTCCATAGCCTGTTTTGAAACTATAATCTTTTCTGTTATCTCTTTTGGAGCAACCGTAAATGCAACTCTAAATCCTGGGGCAAGCATTTTTGAAAATGTTCCAAGATAGATGACTCTGCCCTCATTGTCCATACTTTTTATTGATGGTGGGACATCATCAGTAAATCTTATCTCACCATAAGGATCATCTTCAACTATCGAAAAGTTATATTCATGTGCTAAGTCAAGAAGCTTCTTTCTTCTATCAATTGACATTACGACACCTCCTGGATTCTGGAAGGTGGGAATTGTATAAACAAACTTTGGAGGTTCTTCTACCTTCCTCAATTTTTCTTCCAACACATCTACATCCATCCCATTCTCATCTATAGGAATGCCTTCTATGTTTAGAATATCCATTGACTTAGCACCAAACAACTTGAAAGGCATCAATGCACCAACAAAAGTTGGGTGTTCCACATATGCCACATCTCCTCTGTTAAGTAGAAGTAACGCTAAGGAAAAAAGCCCCTGCTGAGATCCGGTAGTTACAACCAATTCATCAAGAGAAGCAGAAATACCTCTCTTTTCTAAAAACTTCAAAAGTTCTTCTCTTAATGGCCTGTATCCAGATGTCACATCATATTGATATACTTCCTTTTTCTTTCCAACTTCATTGTGGATTTCCATTAGCTTTTCTATTGGAAATGTGTCAGGATCGGGCAAGCCACCAGCTAGAGAGATAACTCCTGGTTGCTTTGCAGCCTGAAGGATATCCCTAATAAAACTAGATGAAAGAAGTTTCGACCTCTCCGAAAAAAAATCTGAATAGTCCATCTTTTCAGCTCCTATACTTTTTCTCAGCTTCAGCAATCGCTTCCAAGACCTTTGGATTTCCGCTGTAGAATTGTTTAACCCTTCCCCAGCGTGGATGATTAACCAAAAGTTTACCATTAGAATTTATAGCATCTATTGCAAAACCAATTGGATCCTTCCAGTAAGTTTCCACTAATGCAAGCTGTTCTTCACTGATGTGTCCGTTACTAACACCATAGTCAACCAAATCGTTTATAGTAACCAATGAGTGTAAGTTGACTTTAAGTTTCTCCAATGCCTCTTTGTTGTACTCTTTCCTATCAATTACCACAATTACATCATCTATAGTTCCGCCTTCTTTTCTAACTACATTTAGTATGTGGCCTACTGTTTTAAGTGTGGTGTTTAAATCATCAACTCCAAGTACACGTGCACCCTCTTCAAGTGCTCCTGCAAACTCGTCCCTATCTTTTCTTACAAAACCAAATGGTGTATTAAGCATGTATGCAGTTGGTACTCCCCATGGAATACCTGCGCTTTCGGAGGAAACTATGTATGTAATGCCTTCATTCAGGAAGCCTTCCACTCTATCTAACAACTCACCCACAATGAAAGAATATTCTCCGGGGGAGGAAGGTATAACTCGTGTATCCACATAAAATGGAGAAAGCTTACCAGAAGTTAATGGAAATACTCCAACTTTGAATATCCCTTTAACTTCGGATGTTCCATCTGCCCTCCTTACAGGAACAGCTACGCTATACATCGCTTTGCAAATACCTTCAACATCTATATCTACATTCGCCATTTTTATCACCTCTCAGAATAACCTCTTTTTAATTCATTTAATATTTCTAGAGCTGCTTTTTGAATATCATCTGCATTGTAAAGCGCCCTTCCAACAATAGCAACATCTGTGCCTGCCTTTGCAGCTTGATAGGCGCTTCCACCCTGTGCCTTTATCCCAGGACTAAAAACAATTGGATTCTGATTGTATTTCTCTAATAAGCTAATGAAACGGGATGTTATTTCTGTCATGTTTGCTGGTAGAACAACACCCTCTATTTTTATACCACGTGAGTTCGCATCTTCTGCTAGCAGTACTGTTAAACCCAACCTATTTGATAAATTATCATAACCATCTGTCATATATAATACAGAAATTAACATTGTGTCGCTGTCTTCTAGCGCCTCATAAGCAGCGAACCAATGCTCGACAGATTTTGGATATATAATTACTGCATCTGCAACGGATCCAAAAAGAGAAGCTTGTTTTTTAGTTACTGACATAATATCTTGTCCCATTTTTTGCATATCATAAATCACAGCTTTACCTGCATCATTTATCTCATTTGCAACATCTCTCAAGCCATAATTTACCCCCGTCGTAAGAGTACCAATCTTTACTGCTTCAATCTCTGGAACATCTCTAACTTTATCTAATTTCTTTGATAATTCTTCAAAAGGTAAATCTCCAGCCATAACTAATTTTGGAAAATTTTTGTCACTCAACATGCAAAACACCCCTTTCATAACTAGGGAGTCATTATTTTAAAAGGTTGCGAATGTTTAATAAAACCTAAAATCATGAGGAAGATTATGTTCAAATTCCTAAGCAAGATTTTCAAAAAGAAAAAAGAAGTCCCTGAGAAGAAAAAGGTTACAGAAAATGAAGTCAGCAAACTCATAGATGAAATTGAAAAGAATCTTTTTGAAAAACACGAGTCAGAAGCTAAGAAAGTCAGCAAAAATTTTGAAAGAATTAGGGAAAATCTAAAAGAGATAGCAGACAAACTCAGAGCCGAGGAAATTGGCTTCGAAATTGATCCAAACTTGAAGAAAAAAGTTATGAGTGCAAGAGACAATGTTGCAGATAAATTAGAATATTTGTTTAACCACAGCTCCAAAGTTGAAGCAACTGACTGGAACAAATTTTCCGAGTTAAGGGATAAAACCTACCACTTACTCGAGGAAATAAAAGATATCCTAAGCAAAAAAGGAGAACTAATTAAAATAGGGTTCAAAAAAGAGAGAGGGATGCTTGATGAAACCGGCGCTAACCTTGCGACCATTTTATCAAGGATGGATGAAATTCTAAACGAGAACCTAAGCAAGTTAACTTCAATAAATGAAGCAAGGGAGAACATTGTCAGATTAAAAGAGCTAAACGAACAAATTAAAAAAACAAAAGAAAAACTAAGTGAAAAGGAAAAAGAATTACAAGATTTAAGAAAAAACCAAAATCTTGTAAAAGAAAAACTAAGAGAAATTGAAAAATCAAGTCAATTCATGCGGAAAAAAGAAATTGAAAATGAATTAAAAACATTAGTAGAAGAAGAACTAAAGTTGGAATCTGATGTAAAAAGTAATCTCAATTTTATAATCAAAGGAATTAAAAAGTATATCCATTTTTATGGAGGATTTCTAAGCAAAGAGGATTTAAAACAAATAAAGGAGTTTATCGAAAACCCAACAGAAATAATTCTTGAGGGTCGTGAAGAAAAGATAATTAAAATCCTACCTGAAGTTAAAAAACTAATTGAAGAAGAAAAAATAAAGTTTGATGAAAAAACAAAAGCAAGAATCCTTGAGGACATAAACAAAATGCCCATCGAACTATCTAGTTTAAAGGATACAATAAGGAATATCAAAACAGAACAAGAGAGACTTGCAAGGGAATTCGAGGAGATAGACATAAATGAATATGATAACTTAAAGGAGACGCTAAAAGTATCAAATCAGTGGATTAAAAAACTTGAAAATGAGATACCTGAATTAAAAAAGAGAATAGAAGAAAAAGAAGAGAAAGTGGATGATATAAAATATGAAATACTTAACTTGATAAAAGAAAACTTTGGGATTGAAGTGGAGTTCGAAGATGAAAAATCTAATTGAATTCAAAGATGTGTGGAAGATTTATAAGATGGGAGAAGTAAATGTGCCAGCGCTTAGAGGTGTTTCGTTTAACATTGAAAGAGGTGAATTAGTTGGAATTGTGGGGCCTTCAGGTTCGGGCAAATCTACGTGTATGCACCTCATAGGTACATTAGACGTGCCAACAAGAGGTGTAGTCAAAATAAAAGGTAAGGACATAACAAAATTTACGAGAAGCGAGCTTGCAAAAATGAGAGGAAAAGAGATAGGATTTGTCTTCCAAACATTTAACCTAATACCATCGTTGACTGCACTCCAGAATGTTGAGCTCCCAATGATATTTCAGAATGTCAAAAAGGAAGAAAGAGTAACAAGAGCAAAAGAACTTCTTAGTGAAGTCGGACTTAAACACAGAATAAATCACCTTCCATCCGAGATGAGTGGTGGAGAAAGACAGAGGGTTGCAATTGCAAGAGCGCTCGCAAATAATCCAGACATAATTCTCGCAGACGAGCCGACAGGTAACTTAGACTCGAAAAGTGGAAAGGAGATAATGGACCTCCTAATCTCTTTTAATAAAAACAAAGGAAAAACAGTTATCATAGTAACGCATGACTTAAATATAGCAAAAGGCTTGAAAAGATTAATTCATATTAAAGATGGAAAGGTGGAGGTATCAAAATGAAAAAAATAATTTTTATTTTAATGGTATTGACTTTAGTGAGTGTTGCACATGCAACCCCAGCTGGAATTTCTGTAAATATAACAAAATATGAACCTTACCCAGCGGAACCAGGAAAATATGTTGATGTATGGTTAAAGGTAAGAAATGTGGGGACAGAAGATGCAGATAATGTAGAAGTGAACATCACACCGAAATTCCCATTTAGCTTAGATCCAAGCGAGGATAGTTACATAAACTTGGGAACAATTGTTGGTGGTAGGGAAGAAATCCTCCGAGTTAGAATAAAAGTCGATGAAAATGCTGTCGAAGGAGACAATTTCCTAGATATATCATACAGATATAGTGGTTTTGATTGGTTAACAAAGAGATTCAAGATATTTGTCCAAACACACGATGCGATATTATCAATAGAGAAAGTGTATACAAAACCAGATTTGGTATCCCCTGGAGAAACAGCAAACCTTACATTTGTATTCAAAAACCTAGCTGATACATTTCTAAGCAACATAGATGTAAAACTTGACTTGACGAACGTTCCATTTGCCCCAATAAATTCAACTACTGAAAAAAGGATGAATTTAATTGAGTCTGGCGATATAGGAAAGATTTCGTTTATGCTAGCACCACTATCCGACACGAAAAGTGGAATTTACAAAATACCTGTTACAATTTCATATTCTGACAACACAGGCACCAAGTATACAAAAGAGGATTTGATTAGTATAATTGTAGGAGACAAACCAGATGTAGACATATATTTGGATGAAAGTGATATTCTAAAAGCAGGAGAGAGCGGAACAGTTAAGTTAACAATTGTAAATGAAGGACTATCTGATATAAAATTTCTAAGTGTTGAACTACTTAACTCTGAAGATTACGAAAAATTATCAAGCGATAAAGTATACATAGGAGACCTCGACTCTGACGATACGGACACAGTTGAATTTAGCGTATATGTAAATCCAACAAGCGACAAACAAATACCGCTACAAACTAAAGTATCTTACTTAGATAGCAACAACATACATCACGAAGAAACCAAGAATGTCAACTTAAGATTATACACTTCATCTGAAATAAGTAGATATGGATTGAGAGAAAGTAGTAATCTAAGCTGGATAATAGCAGCAGTAGTTCTACTTGCTATTGGGTATATTGGATACACCAAACTAATGAAGAGAAATGATTGAAGATTTGTTTAAACTATCAATAGTAAACTTACGAAAAAGAAAACTAAGAAGTTGGTTAACTATAGTAGGAATTATCATTGGAATCGGAGCAGTAGTTGCGCTTATATCATTGAGCATAGGACTAAATAGAGAAGTAGAAAGGCAATTCCAACTCTTTGGATCAGATAAGTTATTCATAACTCCGAGGGGGATGGGTGGATTTGGGCCGCGCTCTAGTTCGGTTGTACTAACAGAAAAAGATGTTGATGTAATAAAAAAAACAAAGGGGATCGATCTGGTTTCTGCAATTCTTTGGGAGAATCTTCCTGTTAAATATAAAGATGAGGTAGAATTCCTGCCAGTATTTGGTATACCTACAGACGAAAAAACAGAAAAATTATTCGAAGAAGTTCAAGGATTTGAAATAAATGTTGGAAGGCAACTAAAACAAAGTGATAAATTAAAAGCAACAGTTGGCTATCTGTTGGCAGACGAAGATATTTTCGAGAATCCAATAAAGCTAAGAAGTAAATTAGAGATTGGGGATTACACTTTTAGGGTTGTTGGAATTTACAAGCCTATTGGAAATAGGCAAGATGATTCCTCCGTAATAGTTCCTTTAGAAGAGTTAAGGAAAATAGTCGGTGATGAAGAAAGTGTAACGATGATTTTTGCAAAGGTACAAAAAGGATATGACCCAATTAACGTAAAAGAAGATGTAGAAAAAGCACTAAGGGACTTCAAAAACCAAGATGAGGGCGAAGAAACATTTGAAGTTAGGACAAGTGAAGATTTGCTAAGATTAATCAATCAATTATTTGGTACAATACAAGTTGTGTTAATTGGAATTGGAGCTATATCTCTAATTGTTGGAGCAGTCGGAGTTATGAACACAATGTATATGTCAGTTATGGAGAGAACAAAAGAGATAGGCATTATGAAAGCAATAGGTGCAAAAGACAAAGATGTACTCCTACTCTTCTTAATTGAATCTGGGATAATTGGAGTAATTGGTGGAGTATTTGGAATCGTGTTAGGCATAGGTATGGCAAAAGCTGTTGAGATGTTTGCATCTTATTCCATGTTTATACCTCTGAAAACATATGTTGGAGCAGACTTAATAATTGGGGCACTTATCCTATCATTTGGGATGGGAAGTATCGCGGGGATTCTGCCTGCTAAAAAAGCAGCAGGACTAAATCCAGTTGATGCACTAAGATATGAATAAAAAAGAAAAAGGATTATTTTTCGATTCCATGTGGTGTTTCATGTGGTGGCAAATATCCTGAATCGTTTGGCGTATGGCTCATTTGTTGTGTCATGTTTTGAATCATTGTCTGATTCTGTAATGACTGATTTAAGTGCGTTTCTAGTTTCATTTTCAACTTTTCCTTCAACTCATCTCTAATCTCCATAATTTCTCTTACTTTTACTTCTACCACTTTTTGGCTTTTCTGTGATGATTTAATAGCATGTTGTATTGCTGGCTTTGCCTGCTCAGGAACTTTCTCTAAAACTTTCTGCAAAACATGTATGTGCTTCATTGTAGCATTAGATACCATCTCTGTTAGGTTCGCCCACTTACTACATTTTGTTTCCGCATAGGTTTGGCAAGCATTTGTTAAATTACCACATGCTTCTTCTGAAATCCCTATTGCACTACACTTCTCTTCGATGCCCATCTGCTCGCACTTCTGCATCTGTACTGCTACACAATTCTCATAATTGTCTTTTACTCTCTCCACAGTTTTATTGAATTCATACTCATATTCTTTCAGAAGTTTCTCCGCATAATCTGTTTTGTTCCTCTCTGCCATAACTTTTGCTTCGGCTAATCTTTTTTCTGCATACTCTAACTGCAATTTAATCTTTGATTCTTCGTCAAAGGTTAGCCACAATCTCACTCTTTCCATGAATCTCTCTAATCCATAAAGTGGATTATCTGGTGTATATTGTACTGGTGGCAAAGTAATTTCTGTGTCGTTTGGTGCAGGCAATATTGTTACATTGTCTGTTTCTGCAAACGCTATTGGGATTAAAAACATAGCCAACATCCCAATTAAAAATAATTTATTGTTCATATCCTCACCTCACATACAATTACTAAAAACTTAAATATAAAGTATTCGTTAATTTTCATGGTGAGGTATGAAACTAATAAAAGTAATTGCGCGAAGTAATGCCGAAAAGAAAGCAATCTTAGACATATTAGAGAAGAAAAGGATAGTTTCTTATGATTACATAACTACAGGGAAAAGACTATACAAGTTTGAGATATTAGCAACAGATAAAGAAACAGGCTCCCTTCTTGGAGAGTTTGAAAAATCTGGATTTGGAAAATCATTTGAGAATTCAATTACAATCTTAGATGTAAAAGCTTCTGTTCCATCGAGAAGGAAAAAAGAATTAACGCCAACTATTTCTGAGGAAGAGATAGAAGCAGATATTAAGAAAGGTGCCAGTTTAAATTGGGTATATATAGGTTTCATCTCCCTTTCTGCTATAATAATTGCACTTGGTCTTCTTGGGAATAACATAATAGTTGTAATTGGAGGTATGTTAATTGCTCCAATTTTATATCCCATAATAGGTAGCAGTTACTTCTTGCTAAAAAGCAACTTTAGGAAAGTTTCGAAAACAATTACATCTGAAATGTGGGGGATTTTACTTGCCATATTTTGGGGTATGATAATAGCTGAAGTAATAAACACGATGAAAATAAATCCACTATTATTAGGAAGAAGCACAATATCGTTTTTCGATATAGGCATATCAATATTCTCGGGTGCTGCAGGTGCACTTAGCGTTGCCACAAGGAACCTTGGTGAATTCAGTGGGGTTGCAATCGCAGTTGCATTAATACCTCCCGCAGTGACTATTGGGATTGGGATTGGGATGTCCAACATGATGTTACTTTCTGGAGCTGTTGGATTAACATTGGTAAACTTAATAGGAGTACATCTAGCATCCATACTAACATTTAGTGTGCTTGGGTATAATAACATAAAGAAAGATTAATCGTTGCCTTTGAGATAATATCCTCGTATTTCCTTTTGCTTCATTAAATTCCATGCAAATTTCTTTGCAGCAGAAAGAGTCCTGAATTCCTTGGAAAATAGACGTCTTTTGTAATTTGCTAGCTTCCTAAAGGGCTCTACGACAAACCTCTTTGGCTTTTTATACTTCCAAATATGGATTATGTAATTCTTTTTGGAATATGCAATTACACTTTCATTCTCTGCTGCTTTTTTCCAGCCTTTTGGTAGCCTTCCCACCCCTATTTATAAAACTTTCTAATTTTTATAGTTTAAGTATTCACTCTCTGTTCATAAATAGAAAGAGATCTCAAAAATAGCTTACAGGCGTCAACCGTCTTCCAGTCACACCCTTTATTCATAGAAATTATAGCATACTTCGCGGGGAAGTATAGAAGTGGGAAATAAATCGTGGTTAGGTATGCATTAAGAAATCTTTTTGCAGAATCCAATACTTCTTCAGGGGCAGAGTCATCACAAATCTTCTTAAGAAATTCTCGTGATGCCGGCAGTAACACTTCATCTAAAGCAAGCATATTACTCTCTAGGAGGTGATAATATATATACATTCCTAAGAGAAAAAGTTACTCGATAATTTCTATCTCAACATTAACATCTTTTGGCATGGGGATTCTCATTATTAATCTTAACGCCCTTTCGTCTATATCTAGGTCCATTACTCTTTTGTGAATTCTCATTTCCCATGTTTCGTATAATTCCCTTCCCCTGCCATCAGGAGCAGTACGAGTTGGTATTTTCAACCTCTTTGTCGGAAAAGGAATAGGTCCGTGAAACTTAACTTTAGTCTTTTCTGCAATCTCCTTTATTTGATTAACTATGTTGTTCAATTGCTGTGGGTTTACAGAGCTTAATCTTATTCTTGCTGTTGGCATACAATTTTCACATCAAAAGGGGTTTATAAAAGTTACTAACGCATTGCAGAAACAAGTTTTCCGCTCGGAGTTATTTCGCCACGCCTTATTCTAGTTGAGGAAATTCTTTCTCCATCCTCAGCAAGTAAATAATCCAACTTCTCAACTTTCAATTCAGGAAGACCGTTTAATTTCCTCATGCGACTTATTTCTCTTACTGCATCAAGGGTACCTGACGTTGCGATTATTGCCTCTAATTCTTTCGAAGATGGCGCTTCTCCATAAGGATTATATATAACAGTAACAACAAAATTGCCTTCAATAGTTCTGAGGTAATCCTCAAGTGCTTTTTTCCTTTCATTTAAGGGTGGAACACTAGGTGACTTAAACTTTGCTAAACCATCTGAGGTGATTCCAATATGCACAACATCCGCGACAGCGGCGGCATGTCGAATAGCATACTTATGTCCATCATGAAGAGGCCCGAAAGTTCCACCATACCCAATTGCGTGATACTTTTTAGGCATAGCAAATTATAGATGGTGGATATTTTAAAAATTTTAGAAAAAGTGCAAAGAAAAGATTAGCGCTTCACAAAAACCTTTTTCTTAGGAAGAAAAAGCTTTACCAAAGAGAAAAATCAAAAAAGAAAAGTCGCACCAAAGGAGAAGATTCTTTCTCTTAGCACAGGTTCTCTTTCTTGAAAAGAAAGAGAAAGTGTAAAGAAAGAAATTAGCGCTTCACAATGTCAATTGCGAAGCCAGCACCAACTGTTTCACCCATGTCTCTAACTGCAAAGCTTGAAAGCTTTGGAATTTCGCTTCTCTTTTCAATTACTAATGGCTTCTGTGGTTCAAGCACAACAACTGCTGCATCTCCTGTCTTAAGCATGTCTGGGTTTTCTTGTGCTACTTGACCTGTTCTTGGATCAAGCTTTTGCTTCAATTCCTTAAACTTAACTGGTACTTGTGTTGTGTGTGCGTGCAATACTGGTGTGTAACCCTTGCTAATTGCAGTTGGGTGGTGTAAGATAACCATTTGTGCTGTGAATTCTTTTGCAACTGTTGGTGGGTTTTCAACTGGACCAACAACATCTCCTCTCTTAATTTGTTCTTTTGTCACACCACGCACGTTGAAACCAATGTTGTCACCTGGCTTTGCTTCCTGCATCTGTTCATGGTGCATTTCGATTGACTTAACTTCTCCTGAGACATTTGCTGGCTCAAAGATAACTTTCTGACCAACTTTCATTACACCTGTCTCAACTCTTCCTACAGGCACTGTACCAATACCTGTAATTGAGTAAACATCTTGTATTGGCAATCTAAGTGGCAAGTCAATTGGCTTTTCTGGCTCTTTAAGTGCATCAAGTGCTTCAAGCAATGTTGGACCCTTCCACCATGGCATCTTTCCAAGCTTCTTTGTTACGTTTTCACCCTCTAATGCACTCACAGGCACAAATGTAATCTCGTCTATCTTAAACCCTGCTGTCTTCAAGAACTTTTCAAGCTCTGCCTTAACTTGGTTGTATGCGTCCTCTTTGTAATCCACTGTATCCATTTTGTTAATTGCAACGATGAACTGCTTAATTCCAAGAACCTTCGCAAGGAATGCGTGCTCCTTTGTCTGTGGTTGGATACCCTCTTTTGCAGCCACTACAAGTACAGCTGCATCTGCTTGTGCCGCACCTGTAATCATGTTTTTAATGAAGTCTCTGTGCCCAGGTGCATCAATTATTGTAAAGTAATATTTTGGGGTTTCGAATTTCATGTGAGACAAATCAATTGTGACACCCCTTGTTCTTTCTTCACGAGTTGCATCAAGTACATATGCAAACTCGAATGTGGCTTTACCCAAGGCGGCTGCCTCTTTCTTTAACCTTTCAATATCCTGTTCGGTGATTGTACCTGTTTCATAAAGTAATCTTCCTACAATCGTCGACTTCCCATGGTCTACGTGACCAATTACGACCAAATTTATGTGTGGTTTTGCTGCCATTTTACCTAACCTCCTAATTTTCAGTTGAATATCTTTAGAGCAAATAAAATATAGGGTTTTAAAAATATTGCGGTTATTAACAAGTTACTCTATATTTCTACAATTTGAGTATGTTTTCGAACCAAAAATTCTTAGTAAGATTTATAAAGGGTTTTGAATTGAAAAATGATATGGCTAATAAACCAAGAGGACTTAATGCAGGAAAGAAGCTTAGACAGCGAAGAAAGAAATTTCTATTCGCAAAAAAAGATTTGAAAAAGATGAAGACAAAACTTTACAAAAAAACAGATCCGCTCGAGGGTGCTCCTGCAGCAAGAGGAATTGTTCTACAAAAAATGGAGATAGAAGTTAAGCAGCCACACTCAGGTTTAAGAAAATGTGTGAAGGTGCAGGTTGCTAAAAACGGAAGAACCGTTACTGCTTATGCTGGCTATGGTCCTGGCGCAATTAAATTCATAGATGAACACAACGAAGTCATAATTGAAAGAATGGGTGCTCCGCAAAGAAGAGCGTTTGGTGACATGCCAGGTGTTAAATTTAGAGTCATAAAAGTTAATGGTGTTTCAATAAAAGAACTTGTAAAAGGTAGAAAAGAAAAACCAATGCGATAATCTTTCTTAAAAAGAAAGATTAACCAAAGAAAAGTGAGATAAGATGGTGGAAATAAAAATTTTCGGGAAGTATGATACGAATGTGGAAGTCAAAGATCCTGGATTAAAGAGTGTTATAAACTTAAAGCCTCTCTTTGTCCCACAAACATATGGCAGACATGCAAGCACAAGGTTTGCTAAAAGTAATGTTAACATTGTTGAAAGATTCATGAACAAACTTATGTCCCCTGGTCACAAAGGTAAGAAGCACTGGAGGACAAGTGAGTTCTGTACCGGAAAATCACAAACTGTTTACAACATAACAAAGAAAACATTTGAAATAATTGAAAAGCAAACCAAACAAAATCCTGTCGAAGTTCTTGTTAGAGCTGTTGAAAACGCAGCCCCAAGGGATGAGGTCACTGTAATTGAAATCGGAGGAATAAGAGTCCCAAAGCAAGTTGATACCTCACCACAAAGAAGAGTTGACTTGGCTTTAAGGTGGTTAACTCAAGGTGCTTTCCAAGCAGTTGCCGATAAAAAAGTGCCAATTGAGAAAGGGCTAGCAAACGAAATAATTGCAGCAAGCAAGGAAGATCCAAAATCATTTGCAATTTCAAAGAAAACAGAAGTAGAAAGACAAGCTGCAGCGTCAAGGTAATCTCATACATTTAATCCTTTTTCTTTTAGTGCAGGTTTTCTTTTCTAAAGAAAAAGTGCAAAGACAGGCAGCTGCTTCAAGGTAATTCTATCGCTACTATGAAATAGTAAGATTTATACACCTATTTAGATTTATACAATTGGGTGCTTTATGTTCGGCTACTTAGAGAAAACAATAGAAGACATCCTAAAAGGAAGTGGGAGTGGAATAGATAGGGACGTCTACTTACCTTCAAGAGTAAGTATTGGAATGTATACAAAAGACGAAGATTTTCTTGAGAAGAAAATTTTAGATACAACATTTGGACTTGGATGGCACAGAGTATATATCGCAACTGGGAGAAAAAATGGATTTACCGCAGACGTTGCTGAAAAAGTAAAGGACTATTTGGAAGAGAGTGGGCTTGAAGTTTACATATTCTACAATCCTGAATCCCCCCCAACACATACAACAATAGCTGCACTAAATGACTTAATAAACAAAAACAAAGTTGATGGCGTCATTGGCCTCGGTGGTGGTTCCTCAATTGACCTTGCAAAAGCAGCGGCTTACAAAAAAACAAAACGAAAGGAGAGAGACTACCAAAGGATAATAAGTTGCCCAACAAGTACCGCGCATGATGGAGTTGCTTCTGACAGAGCAAGCATACTTGTCAACGATAACGAAGGCAACTTAATAAGAAAAACTATACAAACAAAGCTCCCTATTGCAGTAATTGCTGATATACCCCACATAATTTCTGAAGCACCATACAAAATGAATATGTCTGGTGTTGGAGACATAATTTCTAACTATACTGCAGCAAAGGATTGGGAACTCGCAAGCAAAAACAGAAACTTTAAGGATAAAGTAAAGTATGGGGAAACATTAAGCAAGGCAAGCAAAATGTTAAGTTATGTTATAATACAAGCCACACTAAAGTTGCCCAGAAGGATAAATGGGTATGTCTATGATGATAACAGTTATTCAATTGACAGAAAGTTTCTAAGATTACTTTTACTTTCAGAGGTGGCAAGCTCTGTTATAATGTCAATAGCGGGAAGTTCTTTGCCGGCTTCTGGTGCAGAGCATAATTTTAGCCATGTTTTAGATCAAACATATCCTGAAAAAAGTACATATCATGGCGAGCAAGTTGGTGTGGTAGTACCAACTATGGTTTTACTCCACAGCAGAAATTGGAATAGATATAATCCCTTCTTTGTCCCTGGAAAAATAAAAGGGGTGCTCCAAAAAGTTGGACTAGCAACATCAGCCGAAGAACTTGGTTTAACAGATAAACAAGGACTTGAACTTCTTCTCTCTGCAAGGGAATTCAAGAAGAAAGAGAAATACACCATACTGCAAGAAAAGAATCCACATCAAATAGAAAAAGCAGCAATAAAGGCGGGGTTCATTAAAAACTAACTTAGTGTTTTTTGTTGAGGCATTTCTAAGCACGCCTTTAGGAATCCCATAAACAATGGAGCTGGCTTTTCAAACCTCGAGTGGAATTCTGGGTGTGCCTGTGTTGCAATGAAAAATCTGTGATTTGGCAGCTCTAAAAATTCCATGAGAGTTTTATTGGGGGAAGTTCCAGAGAAAACCAAGCCGTGTTCTTCCAAAGTTTCTATATATTCTGGATTCACCTCATACCTATGTCTATGCCTTTCTGAAACAAACTCTTTGCCGTAGAGTTCCCTCACCTTTGTGCCCTCTTTCAAAACTGCCGGGTAAGCACCAAGTCTCATCGTGGCCCCATATTGTTTTAGTTTAATTAGTTCCTTTTGTTCTGGCATAAAGTCAATTACTGGGCAGGGTGTATCTGGCTCATTCTCAGTTGTATTCGCACCTTTTAGTCCGCAAACATTCCTCGCAAATTCAATAACTGCCATCTGCATCCCATAACAAAGCCCAAGGAAAGGAACATTATTTTCACGACAGAATTTAATCGTTTCAATTATACCTTCCGTTCCTGTTTTCCCAAAGCCACCTGGAACAACAATACCATCATATTTTCTTAAAATGTTTGTACCCTCTTCTTCAATTCTCGTGGACTGAATTTGCTCAATTATTGGTTTAACCTTTAAATGTGCGGCAGCATGTTTAATTGCTTCTAAAACAGAAATATAAACATCTTTGTGTTCCGCATCACCATAAGCGACATATTTTCCTACAACACCCACTTTTACAACCTTATCTGCATTTTTCATATTTTCAATTAATTTTGTCCAATTTCCTAAGTCATCCTTCTTCGGCTCAAGACCAAACTTAGCAAGAATTTTTTTACCAAAGTTTTGCTCTTTAAACAAAAGCGGAACTTCGTAAACAGTTTCACAATCCGGGTCTTCAATAACTGCCTCTTTATCTATGAAACACTGTTTGGAAATTTTTTCTCTTCTTGGCTCATCTAATCGTCTATCACTACGGGTGACAATGAAGTCAGGAACAATACCCGTTGCCCTTAACAAAGCAGCTGCCTGCTGAGTCGGTTTTGTTTTCAATTCACCAACATTTTTAAGAAAAGGTAAGTATGTAACCAAAATGTAAATCGAAGGATTCTCTCTACCTAACTCGCGAGCTGCGTAAAGAAAAACTTCATTTTGTATATCACCTGTTGTACCTCCAATTTCAACAAGCACAAAGTCATTATCTTCTTCTACCTGTCTTATCCTATCTTTTATTTCATTAATTATGTCAGGAATAACTTCCGCATTTTTTCCATTATATCCAAGTGCTCTTTCTCTTTTAATAACAGAAAGATAAATTTGACCAGTAGTAATGTTATTCCTTTTCGGCAAGTTTCTATTTAGAAACCTTTCATAATTCCCTAAATCTTGATCTATTTCTCCACCATCTTCTGTGACCCAAACTTCCCCATGTTCTGTCGGGCGCATAGTTCCAGCATCTATGTTTATGTAAGGGTCAATCTTTATTGCAGTAACTTTGTAGCCATAACTTTGGAGTAATTTTCCAATAGATGAAGTGACGATGCCCTTGCCAAGTCCAGAAAGAACTCCACCAACAATGAAAATAAATCGAGCACCCATGTGAAAAAGTTACACCTACTCAAATAAAAAGTTTGTTGTAAAAATATTACTACTTGCAAAGGAAAAAGATTTATAAAACAAACATTATTTGGAAAAGTGGGGGTGCAAAAGGTGAAAATTAACATTGATGAGATCCTAAAGGAAGAAATGGCAAAACCAAAAGAATTTGGAGTCATACTTTACTTTCAAAAAGACAAAACATATCTTGATAAATTTGGAAGGCCAAAATGCACAAGTTATGTTCCAACTGTTGAAAGAGCAGCCAAAGATGTTGGATTGGAGACGAGATTGGTTCCAAATACACCTTTTGAGGAGAATATGGGAATTGAAATTATTTCTACCGATCACCAAGAACTAGTTGAAACTGCAAACCAACTTCATTCTAAGATAAAAGAGAAGGGAATCCCAACAAGAAACGATGCAGAGATAGTAATTGATCCAAATGGATTATTCTTTGATTTATCTTATGGGCATAGAGAGAATGAAAGAAAAGTGTTCCAAGAAGCACTTGGGGTAGATGTTGTAGTATATGGCAAAAACAGATTTATGGTAAAAATGCCTATCGAGGAGGATATGATTCCTTCAATAATAAAAGCATTAGAGAAAGTAAGGAATTACATTTTAAAAAAGCAGAAGTTGAGCTTGCTGAAATACTACAACATTTAATAGTAATCTTTAAAAATAGCATTAATTTTGATTCTTTGATAATGTTAAAAACTAATTAGGGTGATATTTTGGCAGAAAAAGAGTCAATGCTTGAAAAAGTAAAAAAAGCCATGTGGCACAAAGAAAGAATTAGAAATATTGGTGTAATTGCACACATAGATCATGGAAAAACAACTACAACAGATACCTTGCTTGCTGGGGCAGGCATGATTTCTTACGAGGTAGCTACACAAGCTATGGTAACTGACTTTAAACAAGTAGAGCAGGAGAGAGGTATCACAGTTCAATCAGCAGATGTAAACATGGTCCACACCTACAAAGGCGAGGATTATCTTATTAACTTAATTGATACCCCTGGGCATGTCGACTTTGGTGGAGATGTAACAAGGGCAATCCGTGCAATTGATGGTGCTCTTGTCTTAGCAGATGCCGCAGAGGGAGTTATGCCACAGACAGAAACAGTTCTAAGGCAAGCATTAAGAGAAAAAGTAAAACCCGTTCTCTTCATAAACAAGTCAGATAGATTAATTTCCGAATTGAGATTAACTCCTGAAAAAATGCAGGAGCAATTCCTAAAAATTATTTCAGATGTCAACAAGTTAATTCGGGATTTAGCTCCTGAAGAATTTAAAGAAAAATGGCAAGTAAACGTGCAGGAAGGTAGTGTCGTATTTGGAAGCGCTATGGACAAGTGGGCGCTTTCCTTCCCAATAATGAAAGAAACAGGAATCTCATTCAAAGATGTTGTAGATGCATATCAAAAAGGGGAAGATGCTGTAAAGGAATTTGCGAAAAAAGCACCAGTCCATGTTGCAATCCTTGATATGATTGTAAAGCACTTACCAAGCCCTGTAGAAGCACAAAAATATAGGGTAACTGCAATATGGCATGGTGATCCCGAATCAGAAGTTGGGAAAGCGTTGCTATCATGTGATGAAAAGGGTCCATTAATGATGGCAATTTCCAAAGTAATCATGGACCCACATGCAGGTGAAATTGCCATAGCAAGAATTTATTCTGGAACTTTGCATCGCGGAGACACAGTTTACCTAAGCGATGGAAGCCAAACAAAAGCACAGCAGATTTACATATGGAAAGGACCACACAAATATACCGTTGAAGAAGTACCCGCGGGCAACATAATTGGTGTAGTCGGATTAAGAGGTGTAAGTTCTGGAGATACAGTTTCATCCATAAAAGGAGTTGAGCCATTTGAAAAGATTAAACACATATTTGAACCTGTTGTTACAAAAGCATTCGAGGCAAAAAATCCAAAAGACCTAAACAAATTAATTGAGGCTCTAAGGAACAAAAGCAGAGAAGACCCAACACTAAAAGTAGAAATTAATGAAGAAACTGGAGAGCACCTTGTTTCGGGTTTAGGTGAGCTTCACTTAGAGATAGTTGAAGACGACTTAAGAAGGGAAATGGGGTTGGAGATAAAAACATCCCCTCCAATAGTTGTTTACAGAGAATCTGTTTCAAAGAAATCACCTGTAGTAGAAGGGAAGTCTCCAAACAAGCACAACAAGTTTTTCATAACAGTTGAACCACTTCCAGATAAGGTATTTGAAATGATTGAAAGTGGAGAAATACCAGAAGTCAAGCCAAGAAAGAAGGATGAAGAACTTTTCAAGAAACTACAGGAAGCAGGATTTACAAGAGATGATGCAAAACGTGTGAGAGACATATTCAACGGCTCGATATTAATAGACAACACACACGGAATTGTGCATATAAACGAAGTAATAGAGATGGTAATAAATGCATTTGAAGAAGTTATGAAAGCAGGTCCTGTTGCAAAAGAGCCATGTATGAAAGTTTTAGTTAGGTTAGTGGACGCAACCCTTCACGAAGATGCAATTCACAGAGGACCTGCACAGGTAATTCCCGCAGTGAGAGATGCAATAAGGCAAGCAATGTTACAAGCGGACCCAATATTATACGAGCCAGTGCAGACAATAAGAATAGATTCACCGGCACAATTTATGGGTTCAATAAGCAAAATCATCCAAAGCAGAAGGGGTCAATTGATAGACATGCAACAAGAGGGAGAATCCATTATCGTAAAAGCAAGGCTACCAGTAGCAGAAATGTTTGGATTCACAGATTCGTTAAGAGGCGAGACAGAAGGAAGAGCATTCTGGTTCCTTGTAAACTCTAGATTTGAGAAACTGTCAAAGTCGCTACAGGATGCGGTAGTAAAGAAAATCAGAGAAAGAAAGGGATTGAAAACAGATTAATTATTTCTTTTTATTTTTATTGTAATACAACTTCATCTATCCCAAAATATTTTTTGATTAACCCGCGAGTGCTTTTCAATTTTGCTTTTATCATACCAAGCTTATCCCTTACAGGAGAAACATAGAGAACTTTTGTGCCATCTGATTTTTCAGCTATATATGCATTCTTTAGCTTTATTGGTCTAAATATATTTGCAACAAACTTCAAAGGGTCGCTTGAAAATTCCAGAACCTCTATTTTCTTTTTTAACTTTTCACTAAATCGTTTTATGTTCATTCCACCCTTACCAATTGCTATACCCGCTTGACCTTCAGCTACTATGAAAGTAATTTTATCCTTTTCTTTATCAACTATACAATCCTTTACAGAAGCACCTGTCAAATTTTCAAAGGAAGTAATAAGTCCAATATCTTCAATGGACAATTTAATCTTATTCGCCATTTTCGCTTCCCTTTAACAAAGCAGCCACTAAAACAGAGTGTGCACGTTTACACTTTACTCCAAGTTCTTTGCTGTCGCCCATAAACTTTTTCAATTCAACACTCGCTAACTTTGAGTAATGTTCTAAATCTTTAATCAAACTTTCTGGAGCATTTGAAGAAAAGACAACTTCCTCTACCTTTCCTAGCTTCAACGCCTTTAACACACTTTTTGATCCAAAGATAACTTTCTTCGTGCCAAGCGCATTTTTAAATTCCTGTGGCAAATCATTTACTTCTGTCATTTCTTATCCTCCTTCTTTTCTACTTTAAGATTAACCATTCCTGTACCTATTGGCACAGGTTGGTTTATCATAACATTTTCAACTACGCTTGTTAATCTGTCCGTCTCGCCAGATACAGCAGCGTTAAATAAGTGTTTAAGTGGAACTTCAAAGCTTGCACGCGCCAAGACAGACGCTTTTCCACCGCTGACACCGTAACGCCCTATGCCTTTTATTGTCCCCTCATATGTCATTACATCTGCAACAAGCATTATGTGCCTTACATCAACTTCTATACCTTGATTCCTAAGAACATTAAGGGTTTCTTCAATTATCATCTCCCTTGCAGCCTCAATTCCAAACACACTAAGCACTTCAAAAATGTCATTTGTAACTGTGTTTTCAATATCGACTTCTGGAAGTTGCAAAATATCTCTCAGGTTTGTACCAGCAGTTTTGATTACCCATCTATCTCCCTGCTTCATTGGCAAAACCTGTTTTATTCCTTTTATTCCGCCAACATGCAATGCCTTTAATTTTACCTTTAGCTTGTAAACTTGTTTTATGTCAACATCTTCTCCTTTTGGTTTAATATTAATCTTATAAGATCCGGTTGTGATTTTATATCCTTTAAATTCCTCAGAAACAATTCTTTGAATGTCTTTCTCTCTTAGTTTGTATTTCCTTAGCATCTCTGGATCAAGTTCTACTTCCACTCTCATCCTTAGCAAATCAACATCTATGGACTTAACAATATCATCAAGCTTTATTTCAAGGATTTTAAATGCAATCTCTTCAACTTTCTTTTCGCTTGTAGCATATGATGGTTTCAAAAAGATAGTCATAGTTGGAGTACTTGGTTCTCTCCTTGCATCAAAAATTTCTATTAAACGAGGAAGACCTTGTGTGACTGTCATCTCCATAGCTCCTGCAAGCAACTTTGTACGCAAGGTAAGCTGAGTACCCGGTTCACCTATTGACTGAGCTGCAACTACACCAACTGCTTCCCCAGGTTCAATTAGAGATTTTTCATATTGTTTTTCGGCAATCTTTCTAAGTTTTTCCATCTGTGTCTTGTTAAGCTTAAACATTTCTTTCATTTCTTTCAATTGTTCTTCAACAGACTGTGGCAATGTCATTTGAGCACTTCCTCCTTTGGAATTAGCAATTTACCATTATCTGATTTAGCAACATCAATTCCATCTCCACCATATATGAATTGAACTATTCTTCCTGAAGCGTCCCTTACAGTCATATCATATTCTACCTTTAGGTCTTGTAGTGCATTTATTAGCCTTCTTTGAAGATAACCGGATTTGGGTGTTCTCATAGAGGTGTCCATAATTGTGTCCCTACCTGTAATTGCGTTAAAGAAGAATTCTGTCGGCGTCAATCCGCCTTTATAGGAATGCCTCACAAAACCGCCCGCAGCTGGACCCACATCACCCCACTTAAAGTGTGGGAGAGTTCTATTTCTATATCCTCTTCTAATCCTGGTACCTCTTAAGCTAAGCTGTCCTACCGATGCAGACATAAGAGACAAGTTTAACAATGAACCTCTTGAACCTGACTGTGCCATAATCAACGTTGGGTTATCTTGCTTAAGATATCTTTCTACTATCCTTCCTGTCTTATTTCTTGCCCTATTAATTGCTTCAATTATCTTAAATTCAAGAGTTTCCCTTACAGTTCTACCTGGATATGCACGCATCTTGCCTTCCCTGAACTCTTCGATGTATCCATCTATCTTCTTCTCTGCGAAGTCAAATGTTTCTTTAATCTCTCTTAGTGCCTCCTCAGGCAAATCAGTATCTGTTACAGATGTAGTAAATCCAACCATCTGCAAATAAGCAATACCCAAAAGTGCAACCTTTTGGATGAATTCAATAGCAACTTTATGGCCATATCTATTTATCACCGCTTGGATTAACTTACCTTTTGGTGCTTCAGGTCCAATTGCATTTACATCAATTACTCCCTGTTTTAATACACCTTTTTCAATAATGACTTGAGCATACTTGCAATTTGGATCCTTACAATGTGGATGTTTTGGACATGTTTTTGATCTTCCTATGTAATCAACCTCAGGCAAAATCATAGAGAAAATCTGCCTTCCAGTATAATACTTTTTGCCGCCTTTCTTTGATGCTGGCTTCTTAGGCAATTCTGTAACTCCAACCTGTGCAAGCAAAAGTGCAGCATCTTCTTGTGATATTAAATTATCTTCATCTTTTGTTAATAAGTAAATACCGGTTATTTGATCTTGAATTGCACCAATAATTGGTAAACCATAACGTGGGGTAACTATGTTGTGCCTAACCCCAACAAGGAGCTCTGCTTCTGCCCTTGCTTCCTCCGTCTGGGGAACATGAAGATTCATCTCATCCCCATCAAAGTCTGCGTTGTACGGGATTGTAGCACATAAGTTTAGCCTAAATGTCTTATATGGCAACACCCTAACCTTATGAGCCATTATACTCATTCTGTGAAGAGATGGCTGTCTGTTAAACAATACAATGTCCCCATCTTTGAGGTGCCTTTCCACAATGTAGCCAGGGGCTAATTCGTCTAAGATAACATCCCTTGTCTCGTCTGAGATTACTTTACGCTTGCCATCAGGAGTTATAACATAATTAGCACTTGGATACTTGTCGGGCCCATTTTTAACATACTCCTTCATTTGCTTCAAATTCCATTCGGTAACTCTTTCTGGAACTGTTAGCTCTCTTGCAATTATTTCAGGCACTCCAACTTCATCTATTGCTAACTGAGAATCAGGTGATATAACAGTTCTTGCTGAAAAGTTTACACGCTTACCAGCAAGATTTCTCCTAAATCTTCCTTCCTTTCCTTTGATTCTTTCTGCAAGAGTTTTAAGTGGACGTCCACTTCTATGCCTTGCAGGTGGAACTTGGGATATATTGTTTGCAAAAAATGTAGTAACGTGATATTGAAGTAGATCCCACAAATCTTCAATAATTATTTCTGGTGCACCCGCACTTAGATTTTCGTACAATCTTTGATTAGTTCTAACTATGTCGCTAAGTTTGTGAGTTAAATCATCTTCGCTTCTTTCACCAGATTCAAGAGTAATTGAGGGTCTAACAGATACAGGTGGCACAGGTAATACCGTTAGCACCATCCACTCTGGGCGACCTGCGCCAGGTGAGATTCCCAATAATTCAGAATCTGTATCAGGTACTTTCTTTAATCTCTCAAGAACATCTATAGGTGTAAGTTTCTTATTTCCTTCTGTGAAATTATATGGTTTTACTAGCTTAACTCTTTCCTGCTTTGCGCCGCAATGTGGGCATTTCTTTATTAGCTTTGTTTTGTTTAGGATTTCTTTAAGGATACCTGCTCTTACTGCAGAATCCCCCTCTGCTTTTCTAAGCTTTTCAAGCCATTTTTCTATCTCGCCTTGTGGTAGAAGCAACCTTCCACACTCAGAACATGTACTTCTTAAGAAAGCGTATATTAGAGGTATATACCTAACGTGGAAAACAGGTCTTGCAAGTTCGATGTAACCAAAGTGTCCTGGACATTCGTTTACCTTTCCACCACAAGTTCTACATCTTAAACCAGGATCAATGACTCCCATCTTCAAATCCATGAGCGAACCATCGACAGGGTAACCATCTGCATCATAAAGCTCTGGTGTGATTACTTTAACTACTGCCATCTTCTTTATTAGCTTTGGAGATAGCATTCTAAATTCAATTGCACCTACTTTATTCTTCACAATTTTAGTTATCTCCTGGTCAATTATCATTTTCCGACCTCAAACTTTGGTTTTACATCAAGCTTTGGATATATACACATCGACTTTAATTCATCAAGCAATAACTTAAATGCATATGCCATTTCAACGAAATCAACTGGTGCGTCCTCTCCACAAACAGGACATATTGTTTTATTCTTGAACTTATTATAAATTGCAATAAGTCCACACTTCTTACAAACAGGCACAACTGTTCTATCAGAGTCAAATCTCTCTTTAAGTAGCAATGCGGCACCGTGACCTATGAAACAATCCTTCTCCATCTCTCCAAGTCTAAGTCCTCCTTCTTTTGCACGCCCTTCTGTCGGCTGCCTTGTTAGCAATTGCACAGGACCCCTACTTCTTGCATGTATCTTGTTAGCAACCATGTGCTTTAATCTGTAGTAATATTGACTCCCAACAAAAATTCTCGCCTTCATTCTCTTTCCAGTTCTTCCATCGTACATAACTTCTGTGCCGTCTTCTCTGAATCCAGCTTCTTTGAGCATTTTTCTCAATTCAAACTCACTCACACTCTGGAATGCAGTAGCATCAATATACTTGCCTTCAAGTGCGCCAACCTTACCAGCAAGCACTTCAATTAAGTGGCTCACAGTCATACGTGTTGGAATTGAATGTGGTGAGAAAATTATGTCAGGAACAATTCCTTCTTCGGTGAATGGCATATCCTCTTCTGGAACAATTAATCCAATTACTCCTTTCTGTCCGTGCCTTGAGGCAAACTTATCACCTAATTCTGGAATCCTTTCGTCTCTCACTTTTACTTTTACAAACTTGTTCCCTTCCTCACTTTCCGAAATCAAAACACTTTCAACTATGCCTTTTTCTCCGTGAGCTAATGCAGTTGAGGTTTCCCTTTGTGCTTCAGTTCCAACTCTAAGCTCTTCCAAACTTGAAAGGAATCTTGGAGGCGAAACTTTTCCAACTAAAACATCTCCTGCGCTCACTTCAACTTCAGGATAAACTATACCGTCTTCCTCTAAGTATCTGTATGCGTGCTCGGTTCTATATCCTTTAACGTCCTTATCTGGCACGGTTATGATATCTGTCTGACCACCTGGATATCTTAACTCCTCGCATTTGTATGGTTTATAAGTTGTAGCTCTAAACAATCCCCTATCTATGCTTGCTTTGTTTATAACAACTGCATCATGTATGTTATAACCATCAAAGGGCATTATTGCGACAACCACATTCTGCCCAACAGGATGGTCTTCAAACTTAAGTAAATCATACATTTGAGTTTTAACAATTGGAACTTGAGGATAATGAATTATTGAAACATCTGTGTCCGCTCTTAATGGAAGATTAGCTGCATAAAGACCAAGTGCCTGCTTTGTCATTTTTGCACCAAGGGTGATACGATAACTCAATGAGTTTTGACCATATGGAACCATATTTGCCTGTGGACCCATTATAATAGTTGGGGAAATCTCCAAATGTGTATGCTCGGGTGTTAAATCCTTTTCGTCAACCGCGATGTATGCATTTTCTTCCTCTTCTGCATCAAGATATTCTATCACACCTTCCTTAACCAAATCATCCCAAGTAATTTCGTTCTTCTTTAACTTCTCGATGTGTTCTTTTGTTAAGAGAGATTTACCATTTTTAACTACAATTAGAGGTCTCCTTGCTCTGCCTTTATCAGCAAGTATGTAAACGCTGTCCTCATCCTCATAGTAAGAAACATTAGTTTCTAAAGGTAGTCTGCCGTCCCTACGCATCTCTTTGATTTCACTAACTAACTTTTTCGGGTTCTCGTGTGTGCCTATAAACTTTCCATTCAAAAACACATTTGCCATTTACCTTACCCTCTTAAGACCTAACTTTTGGATTTTAGATATTATTTCATCCTCACTCATTTCTGGATCAGTTGAAATTTCACATGTAATAGCAAGATTCTTTCTTAAACCTACATTTACACCTTCTGGAGTTTCAGATGTACATAACCTGCCCCAGTGGGTCGGATGCAAGTCACGTGCCTCGAAATTCTCCCTGCTTGCAGTCAAAAGAGATACAACTCTCCTAATGTGCGAAAGTGTTGCATAATAATTCAACCTATCAAGGTGCTGTGAAATTCCATGCCTATCTCCTATCCATTCGCCAGTTGCCAATGCACTTCTTAAACGTGAAGTCAAAAGTTGCGAACGGACAACAGATTGAAGATTTGGGATCCTTCCACGCTTTACTAATCTTTCAAAGTTATACTTTGCATCCCCAATAAGCATTCTAAATGAGAACCTAAACAAGTTTTCTAATAAATCACCACATAATCTCAATCTTTTGTTTGCATAGTGGTCCTTATCATCTGGTTCAACTTCGCCATATGAAACAAGTAGTAGTTTCTTAACAGCTCGCGCCAAAAACATGGCCTTAAGCACCCTTGATTCTCTTGAGTGGCCGATATGTGGCAAGAAAAATTTATCAATCATTTCTTCTGCCCTTTCAATTCTTTTCTCAGGAATATTAATCCCAATAAACCTACCACCAATTGTCTCTAAGGCATCTTCTGGTTTCTTTATTCCCTGTGCTTCATATAGATTTATATATAGGTCTGAAGAAAATTTAGATTCAGTTGATATTGCTTCTATGATGTCCTTGTCCTTTGTCATTCCTAATGCTTTCATTAAAAGTGCAAATGGCACCTTTTGAAGCTTTGTGAAGGAAACATAAATTGTCCCATCTTTTGCCTTTTCTAATGTATGTGGGATATTATATTGTCCATCTTCGCTAAATATTTTACCAACATAAGGATAGGTACCTGTCTTTTGAACATCTACTAAAAGTTTGTTTGTAACTAAATCCTCAACAATAACAACAACCCTTTCGGTGCCGTTAATTATGAAATATGCACCTGGATCTTCTGGGTCCTCACCAGCTTCAATTAATTCTTCTTTGGACATCCCACTTAGATAACAATTATCAGAACGCAACATTATAGGAATGCTCCCTATTTGTATTACTTGCTTATCTTTTTCTTCCCCACCTTGAACTATACTCATCTCCAAAAGGATTGGTGCTTCGTAAGTTAAGTTTCTCATCCTTGCTTCCATGGGATAAATCTTTCTTCTTGAGCCATCTGCTTCTTTAATCATTGGCTTTTCTACCCATATTTTCCCAAGCTTTATCTTCAAATCTCTAACCCCGATTGGAAGAATATCTGGAACAATTTCTCCAACTTCATCCACAACTCTTTGCATGCCATATTTGATAAACTTGTTAAACGATTTTATATTGTGGTCAGTAAAGGAATGATAATCAAAATACTTCTTCAACAAAAATTGTGATGTTTCTTTATCCACGGATTCCACCTACAACAACCCTATAATACTTCGACAGACCAGCTGTCTTGCTTTTACGGGTGAATTCAATTACATTCCCCACTTTTGCACCAAGCGCTTTCACAACAGGGTCTGTGGAAAATATAAGTGGTAATTGCCTTTTGGAAATATTGTATTGCTCAAGTAACTTCTTTTCTTCATCCTCAGACAATACCCTACATTCAGGAACAAGCCTACTCTTAAATATGTCAATCGGCTTTTCCTCCTTTTTTGATTTTTTTGTCACCATACTTTCGACTCACCACTTTAACTGAAACTCGAACTGTATGGGCCCGGGGGGATTTGAACCCCTGACCTCCTGGTTAAAAGCATCACCTTCAAACTCAAGTGAATCTGAGAGAATTTGAAACAGGCGCTCTGACCAGGCTGAGCTACGGGCCCAAGCTGAATTTTTAGAAGTTGATAGAAATTTCTGCATAAATTGTCCCTGAAAGCCCTCAAACATACCTTTGTGAGCTTTTTTTTCATTTATATATTTTTCTATGCACCCTTTTGCAAGCAAAAGCGCGCCCGGAAAAGAAGAACACGCTTTACTCGTAATTTGGTGACATAACTCTTCCAACAAATAACATTTCTCCCGTATTTTCCTCCAGAATCACAAACATGAATGGGTGGTCCGCCTTAAAAATAGTTGGCTCAATTATTCCTGTTACACCAACAACTATGCCAGTTGCAGCCGCAGCTTCTGTTCCCTCTTCATTCACATCAATATACGCCTGATGGATCACATTTTGAATAAACAATCCTCCCCTCTTAGACATCCCGGTAAAGTCTGCATTTGCAGAAAATGCTGTCGGCATCCCCATTTCTTTTAAATCATCTACCATGAAATATTTTGTTTCAAACTTAAACTTTGGAAGGTAGACGCTAACTTCCTTTTTGCTCATTTGTTGAGTTAAATTTTCAATTTTCTCCAAGCTCAAATTATTCTCAAAATCGCTTAAATCTCCTTTTGGAAGAAATACAACCATTGAAAGATTTTCCCCTTCGTATGGCAACTCTAAAACCTGAACTTCATCATTTTCATAATAATTAAAATCAGCTTTTACATACATCATATCTACACTAATATTTCCTTTTGGCGACTGAAATGTTTCTTCATGAGTTGAATCTTTATCAAATGGGTGGGTCCAATTCCCCTTAAAGTAAATTGCATTTGTCAAGACAAGCCGAGTGTCAGGAGTTAACACATTAGGTGGAATTAAATCTTTTATCTTATCGTTCGTCTGGCTTTCCACCCAACTATTTATCATCCGTCGAGCTTCTTCTGATTTGTTAATAAAATCAACATTTGTAACTTTTCCGCCATAGTAGTTCTTAATAGTGTCAAAATACTCTTGTGAGAATGGGTAATCTTTTTGAGCCCAAAGAGCATTTGCAGTTTTTAATGTGTAATTTTCATTTTCGGAATTAAGTATGTTATATATGTGTGCAAATGAGACTCTTAACTCACTCCTGTTCTCAGGAAAATGAAAAACATCTTTTATTTCTCCTGCTGTTTTTCCATCTGCACCTTCGTAAACCATAGCAAAAGCAGAGGAAACACTATAAGGTGAAAAGAAAACATTTTCATCATTAAAGTTACTCGCATATTTTAAATACAAATCTATTGCAAACTCATTATTTGACTTGGCAATAGAAGCAACACTGCTTTGCGTCCAACCAGTATCATTAAGCTTAATTACCTCGTTATGTTGTGGTTGATTAATACAACCAAATACAAAAACAACTAAGAATAAAAGTGCAATTCCGGCTAAAACTTTTTTATCCATATCAAACTCAAAACATATAGAATATTTTAAAGTTTCCATAGATTTAGATTAAGTTGAAGTTATCTTCTCTTCCTATTTCTATTTCTTTTACGACCTCTGCTCTTCTGCTTTTTTAACTGCTTTGAACGTAACTTCTTTCTTTTCTTCTTACCCTTCCTAAACCTTGGCTGGAGAACCTTCACAAGAATCACCAAATGAAAAAGCGCCCCGACCGGGATTTGAATTCCCGCACCTTCCCTTTCTTTTGGTACAGCTTTTCTTTTTGAAAGAAAAGGTGTCCCGGGTCCCCGGCTTACTGCACTCCCGGAATTTCTTCCGCCGGCGCTTCTTTCTAAGAAGGGCCGCTCGACAGACCGGGATCCTAGGCCATTGTCCGCTCTTTTCTCCCTCTTTTGGTCGAGCTTTTCTCGGGAGAAAAGGTCGCTAGACTATCGGGGCACTAACTTTTTCATTAGGTGAGTATATTTAAAAAACTTTTGAAGTCCCGGCGGCCGGAAACTCGAAGCCTCTCCCCTTCTTTCCCTCAAGGCTTTCTTCGGGAAGAAAGGCTTGGTCGAACCAGCAACCTCACGGTTTCAACGATGGATTTCTCCATCATCCCACTACAGCCGTGCGCTCTACCATTGAGCTACGCCGGGACAATTTAAGTAGAAATTTGTTGCTTTAAAAAGTTTTTTAACAAAAATAAAAAAGAAGAAATTACTCAACTTCAATTGAAAGTGTGTTCGAAAACTCTTCAACTTTGTTTCCATTAATGTCCTTGAACTCCACTTTTGCTGGTGCAAAGGTTATGTTACCTAAAACTTCCAGAGAAGTTCTAATCTTATATGAAAGAACTCTCTCTTCCCTTGGCTTAATGCTCTCAATTTCCCACACTACCATCTTTGACTTGCCTTTCTTCTTAACCTCGCCAGGAATTGTTCCATAGTCCCTTACTTCCTTCACAAATGCTGGAAGCATATCAGAAACTTTCACATTCCTTAGCTCATTGTTAGTTAAGTTTCTTACCTTAAGCTGTATCTTCAAATCCATGAACCCAGGATATCTCTTGTAATCAACAAGCTCCTTTTTGATTGTAACCTTTCTTGTTAAGTACCAGATTGCTGCAACAGCTGCAATTACAATAAATGGAATCGCAAGAATTGGCACATAACTAATGTTGTATTTAACAATTACTTCTGAGCCAGGGGAAATGTTCAACTTCCAAACAAATTGCCCATCCTCATAAGCATAACCTTCCGTAATAGAGGTAACCAATGCTTTTTCGATGCCTGTAACTTGGGAGGAAACTACACAATTTGCTTCTTCGGTTCCGGTGTTCTTAACGCTTGCAGTATATGTTTTCCCAATTAAACTAACATCTGTGCGTTCATCAATTACACAGTTAGAATAACTAACTACGCCTGCAACAGTGCTGCCTTCAGAAACAACACCGCCGAAAAATAACAACCTTACTGTAAAAGTATGATTACCCGGTGCTGCATCTGGTGGAAGAGTTAAATTGCTAATGGTTATTGTGTTTGTTCCCTCACTTACAGTTTGATTTTCAATTCTATAGCTAAATCCTTCTATATCAGATGTAACTTCTAACGGAACAACAACTGTTTTTATTGGATTGTAAACTTCAAACTTAATAGAAAATGGATTTCGTGGATCCAAAACTTTCGGCTCTACCTCCACCTTATTTATTTTTACAGACTCAAACAATTTAGGAGATTCGAGTATTTCTCCCTGTAAATATATTGGAGGATCAAGAGAATTGCCCGCGTCGTCAAACACAAGCAACTTAATCAAAATTCTGCCTGGTTTTTGATCAGATTTTACGGTTAAAGCAACATGCACAAGTTGCTCAGCACCTGGATCAAGTGTAAATACACTTGGCTTAACCTCAGTAATTCCTGTGAATAATACATTCAAACTCAGCTTAATGGGCGATGTTCCATCATTACGTAATGTAACATTATATTCTAGTTTCTCTCCTGGTCTTGCCTTATCATTGATGACATTTACACTATATTTTATATTTCCTAAATCCGCATGTGCGGTGCTTAAAATGCCAAAAAATGCAATTGCAAAAACTAAAATTACCATTAACTTTTTTGATACCATAGTATATTCTACCTCAATAGGATTTATAAATTCTTTGGGAAAAAATATTTAACTGCCCTGTTACTTTACTATAGGGGTGACTCTCTTGAAGCTAGAAAGTGTTATACCATATAGTGAACTTCGCACACTAGTTGAATATATGGCAATAAGTGGATACCTTCAAGAAATGGAAAAGCCAGGAAAGGTAAAATTAACTTCACCCATCCTATATCTAAGTGTTGTTTCATTAAGAGGTGGAAAAAAGGAATACCTCAATGGTGAAACGTGGATAAGGGAGGGAGAAATAGAGTACATCGCATCAGGATTATGTATCGGAATAGATAACAGTACTTCAAGCTCGCTCGTAGAACCTGTCTTCTTCAAAAAAGAAGGAATAGAAGACACATTAGAAGTTGAAAGACATTCAAAGAAAAAAGGAATAATATTATCATTAGCCGGTCCCGAAATGAGAAACAGGGGCGGAAATCTTACAGTCGACACAAGAGGTATATCTCTTTCTCGCGAAGGAACATATTATGTCGGCAGCACATTTGGTCAGGATTATATTCTATGTAATGGAATTAGCTCATTAAAAAAGGTATTAGAAATGTATGCACCAGAAATGGCAGAGAGATTCTTAAAGGAATTATTAAACTCTCTAGAAAAAGACAAAGAACAGTTGAAGGATGGAATTACTGGCGAGCATTCAATCAAACTCATAGATGAATATTTAAACAAGTAACTTTTTCTAAAAAGCGGTGAGTTGAAATGGCAAAGATTATTCATGACAAGGAAAAATGTATTGGATGTGGATATTGTGCAGCTCTCTGTCCAGAGCATTGGGAAATGGGTGAAGATGGTAAATCACATTTAAAGGGAAGTGAAGAAGTAAGCAGCAACATTTTTGAAAAAGAAGTTGAAGATGTTGGATGTAATAAACAAGCTGAAGAACAATGTCCAACCCATGCAATAAAAGTTGAGGAGTGAAAAAATGAAGCTAAAAGTAGTTGATGCCCCAGCAGAAAGAGTTAAAGCTAAACTTCTCGTGCTAATTAAAAAAGATAGTTCAAAAAAAGTAGATATTGACAAAAGTAAATCCCTGTCCGAGAGAGTAATTGATATTTTTGTGAAAGACTTTTCCCCAGAGGAATTAAGAAAAGCCGGAGCAAAAGCTGTAAGGTTCGCCAAAGAATTAAAAATAGATGAGATCACAATCGCTGTCCCAAAATTAGACAACTATGTTATAGGCGGACAAGCCCTTGCGGAAGGAGTTATCCTTTCAAGTTACGAGTTTGATAAATTTAAAACAAAAAAAGAAGATATTGAAATTAAAGAAGTTACATTTGCAACCACTAGCCCGCTAAAGTTTAAGAAAGGAATGGAGGTAGGACAAATAATTTCTAAATATGTTTGTTGCGCAAGAGATTTAGTTAATAATCCATCTAATCATGCAACGCCATCTGCTCTCGCAAGCAAAATAAAAGAAATATCAAAGAAGAACAAAATCAAAATTAGGATATATGGCGAAAAAGAAATCGAAAGAATGGGAATGGGTTGTTTCCTTGGAGTTGCGCAGGGCTCGAGCAAAGAGCCAAAACTTGTTGTCCTCGAGTATTGGGGGAACAAGAAGAGCAAGGAATTTCATGCCTTAGTTGGTAAGGGAGTTACATTTGACTCTGGAGGAATTTCATTAAAACCATCAGAGAAAATGAGTGAGATGAAGGGAGATATGGCTGGAGGGGCAGCAGTTGCATGCGGTATAAACGCGATTGCAGAGTTGAAGCTCCCTGTAAATGTAATTGGAGTTATACCTTGTGTTGAAAACATGCCGGGTGGAAATGCAATGAAGCCGGGCGACATTCTAACTTCTATGTCTGGAAAGACAGTTGAAGTAATAAACACAGATGCAGAAGGTAGGTTAGCACTTGCGGATGCAATCTATTTCATATCGAAAAAGAAGCCAAAGGCAATCATAGATATTGCAACCTTAACAGGAGCATGCATAGTTGCACTTGGTTATCATGTTGCAGGACTTATGGGAAATAACGAAGAGTTGATTAAATCAATTTTCAAGGCGGGAGAAAAAACAAATGAAAGGGTCTGGAATTTACCTCTCTACAAAGAGTATAGCAAGGTAATAAAAAGTGATATTGCCGATATCAAAAACATCGGTTATGAAGGAGGGGCAGCTGGCTCATTAACTGCAGCCGCATTTCTAAAAGAGTTTGTTGGCAAAACCCCATGGGCACATATAGATATGGCAGGAACATTTTGGTCAAAAGAAGACAAAGATTATGTAAAAAAAGGAGCGACTGGATGGGGAGTAAGGCTTTTTGTTGAGTTTTTCAAAAGCCTTACCTAACTCTCTTTCTATAAAGAGAACAAATCATCATTATCCACATAATTAAATTCACCGGAGAAATGAAACATAAAATTCCAATCAAAAGTGCATGCCATTTGTCTCTCTGAAGAAAATCAATTATGTCATCTCCAACATCTGCGCACACCTTAAACAACTTATTCATAATTTCACCTCTTTTGTTTCTCCAATCTCAAAAACTAAAACCTCTGCATCGCTGACAAGCTTTTTGAATTTCTCAGGCGTTCCTGTCAAAACTGGAAAAGTCCCATAGTGCATAGGAATAACAATTTTTGGCTTAATTAACTCAACTGCTTTTGCAGCTTCCTTTGGTCCCATCGTGTAAACATCCCCTATTGGGAGTATAGCTATATCTGGAGAGTATAATTCATGTATTAATTTCATATCCCAAAAAATTCCTGTATCTCCTGCATGATAAACAATACCATCACTAAAACGAATAACAAATCCTGCCGGATGTCCCATATATTTATCATCAAAAGAAGAGGAATGGATTGCAGGCACCATTGTAATTTTTATTCCATCTATTTCTATGCTACCTCCAATATTCATACCAATTGCATTAACTCCTTGCTTTAGCAAAAACTGCTGAATCTCGTGAATTGCCACTACTTTTGCTCCTGTGTTTTTTACAATTTCGACTGTGTCGCCAAGATGATCTCCATGTCCATGCGTAACAAGTATTATATCTGCTTCTATTTCGGATGGCTTAGCTGTAGCTTTTGGATTCCCACTTAAAAAAGGATCAATTAAAATTTTTTTCCCACTTTCAATTAAAAATGAAGCATGTCCCAAATATGTGATTTTCATTTTATCACCTTGCAAATTCCCTTCTTAGAATTTTAACAGAAAAATGAAGCACTAATGCAAGAAGCAAAGCTTTACATATTATAAAAAGTCCGGGGATTAAACTTGTATAAATAAATTCTCTAAATCCATCCTTTCTTTCAATATGGCCAATGAAAACATCCAATCCATTTCCTCCAACGCAAACTCTTGTATATGTAACATTTTTTTCATTACTACCCAAATTCACATACTTAACTCCATCCTTCATAAAAACAGCGAATTCATCATTAGATGAAACAACCAGTGAAACATTCTTTTCTTTAAACAAGTAATCTAAAACTTTCCCATCCGGTGTTTCATATTCGCTCATCCATGGATTAATAATTGGATTATTCATAATTACTATCTTCCTCCTTGAATTATTTGTTAGGGTATTACTGAGCCAGTTGTATTGATCAACATCTACACTACCCAAGCTATTATCCACAACAACAAACAAAGTGTCGGCAATCTTAAATGAGAAATAAGGCGCACCAAATACAGACCGATACATATAACTGCTACCCGCACTTACCTCATTTTCACCAATTACAAAAATTGTTGGTATATTAATTTTATTTAATACATGCGAAAGAAGTAGGTATTCTCCACCCAAATTCAAATTAATGAAATTCCCATCTACAAACACAAATCTATTTGTTGGGGCAGCAGAAGAAAGAAAATCTTCAAGCAATGGAAAGTCCCCATTAATGTCCCCAATCACAGAAAAGCAGTAATTACTACCCACAGATATATTAGAAATCTGCTTTGAGTTCCAGTTACTTATAGGAGAGATATAGCTTGCTATAACTATAACAGATAAAATTATTACTGCTACGATAGGAAGCTTATCCTTCATTTTAAACACTTGAGAATAAGTTTTTCTATGCATTTAAAATTTATGGAGTGGGGCCGCCGAGATTTGAACTCCCGAAGCCCATCCTGGTTTCTTTTCCCTTAAGGCTTTTCTTTCCAAAGAAAAGGCTTACTCGGGACCACGTGCGTTCCGGACTACCCTTTCTTTCCCTTTCTTGGCAACCTACCTTCTTTTCTAAAGAAGGCGGAAAGGGTGCCCCCAGGCACGCATCCTAGACCAAGTTGTCCAACTTTCCCTTCTTTCCGTAAACGCTTTCTTCGGGAAGAAAGGGTTTCTAGACCACGGCCCCACACGAAAGAATTATCAAAACTGATATTAATAAATTATTCGTAACTATGTAGTTAACAAAATACAATAAAGTTTAAAAACAAACTCTAACTTTAAAACCTGGGGGTGTGAAATTGGTTCCAGATGAATCTCTTGAAAAATTAGTTAATTCTTTAGAACTAACAGCAGCAAAAGTAAGAAAACATATAATTGAGATGACATATGAAGCTGGCTCGGGTCATCCAGGAGGTTCTCTTTCTGCCACAGATATTATAACTGCACTTTATTTCCATGTAATGAGATACGAAAGGAACAATCTAAATAGAGATAGATTTATACTATCAAAAGGCCATGCGGCTCCAGCGCTTTATGCTGTTCTTGCAGAGGCAGGACTCATTCCAATTGAAGAGCTAAAAACTTTAAGAAAGATAGGAAGCAGATTGCAAGGACATCCCTCATCTGCGTTTCTGCCGTATGTAGAAATCTCCACTGGTTCTCTTGGACAAGGTCTATCTGTTGCAAATGGGATTGCACTTGCCGGAAAATTAGACAAAAGAGGTTACAGAGTTTATGTTCTCTTAGGAGATGGAGAAATTCAAGAAGGACAGGTTTGGGAGGCTGCAATGACTGCAGGAAATTACAAACTTGATAATCTATGTGCAATATTAGATTATAATCACTTGCAAATTGATGGAAAAGTAAGCGAGGTAATGAATATAAAACCTGTAAAAGAAAAATGGGAAGCTTTTGGTTGGAATACACTTGTTGTAGATGGGCATGACTTCTACAAGCTAATTAGAGCATTTGACGAAGCAAGAAACACAAAAGATGTACCAACAATTATAATTGCTCAAACAACCAAAGGTAAGGGAGTTTCCTTCATGGAAAATGAAGTCGGATGGCACGGAAAAGCACCAAACGAAGAACAAAAAGAAATAGCACTAAATGAAATAAATGCTGTATTGGAATCGCTCAAAATTAAACCAACCATTTCACTAAAGGTAAAAACCCCACCAAAATCAATAGAGACTGAACCAGAAAGAGAATCATACGAACTTCCAACATTTGAAAGAGGGAGTATGGTAAAAACAAGAGTTGCATATGGGATAACATTAGCTGCGCTTGGAGATGCATTCCCAGAAATTGTTGTTCTTGATGCAGACTTGGCAAGCTCAACTCAATCAAAGAAATTCGGAGAAAAATACCCAGACAGATTCTTTAACATGGGAATTTCAGAAGCAGACATGATTGGAACTGCAGCTGGATTTGCTACATGTGGTAAGCGACCATTTGCATCAACATTTGCAGTTTTTGCAACTGGAAGAACATATGACCAAATAAGAAATTCAGTTGCATATTCTAACTTACCTGTTGTAATTGCTGGCTCGCACGGCGGATTAATAACAGGGGAGGATGGTGCATCCCACATCCCACTTGAAGATATTGCATTAATGCGTGTCTTGCCAAATATGACAGTGATTAATCCAAGCGATGCAGTTGAGATGGCAAAAGCAGTTGAAGCTACATTAAGTCATAATGGTCCGGTTTACATAAGGATGTATAGGGCCAACTTGCCAGTAATCCATCATAACAGCTACGAATTCAAAATTGGAAAGGGAGAAATTCTACGAGAAGGAGAAGATATTGCAATTATTGCTACAGGGGATATGGTGTTTAGAGCATTAAATGCTGCCAAAAGACTTGAAATAGAAGAAGACATCAGTGCATATGTTGCCAACATGCCAACCATTAAACCAATTGATGAAGAACTAATACAATATTTAGCAAATAGAACTGATGCAATTCTAACTGTTGAAGACCATAGTGTAATTGGTGGGCTTGGCGACGCAGTAAGGGATGTATTACCAAACGATGTTCCATTCTTCAAAATGGGCGTCAAAGATACATTTGCAGAATCTGGAAAACCGGAAGAGCTAATTAAGAAATATGGATTGTCAGAAGAACACATATTTGAAAGAGCAGTTAAACTATATGGAAGATGGTAGTTAAACTTGTTTCTTTATTTTTATTGCTATTTTTGGACCTAAGATTCCTGCAAGCTTTTCTTGTGGTGCCTTTCTAATATCAGAAATCTTCTTTATGCCGGCGCGATAAAGTTTTCTTGCTCTAACTCTGCCAATACCTTCAAGCTGAAGAAGATTAAGTAGTTCTTCTTTAACTCCATTCTTAACCCTAAGGCGCAACTTATTAAGAGGGAGAAGCAACTCTTTTGCTTTTAATATTCTTGCAAGCTCATACGCAGAGTAGAGAAGCCAGTCAGCAATATAAAGTCGATTTCTTAAAACACCTGGCGTTTCCTTATATTCTTCAAGAATTCTTGCCTCTGTTTTTTCATTTATCCAATCAAAAAGCATGAGAGAGGTTTTAAAGGCGCGAATCCAAATTTCGTAATCTAATTCCCACGGGCTTGGCTCATCTAACTCACTTGAAAAGTCAAGGTACATTTTTTGCAAGTCAGTAAATTCTTTTGGAGAAACCCTTAGCAATGGAAACATTTCTGTACATGAACAAATCGAATGAAGCCAAAACATTTCGCTTTTTCTTTTCTGCTTTATTTTCTCAATCAGCAAGTGTGCTGACTCTGGATCTATGTATAATTCCGCAACTCTCTTTCCAATTTGCGTCGGGAGCAACTTATTTCTATCAATTGTTATAAAACCATACCCCAAAAGTAACTCAATTACTTTGTCAAGTTTCACTTCGATTTTTTCTAAGTCAGCATACTGTTTTGCAAAAAATGTCTTTGAGAAAAATTTCAAAAGATTTTCCTTGCTTGAAACTTCACCGCTTGCAATTAATCCCAAAACCTGCATTCTTAAAATCGGCTCTGCTGAAAGCTTGGAATAAATTTCTTCTGGGTCACCCTTGACATATTTTTCAAAGATTTCATCTTTTTCAATCTCAGAGCGAGCAATCATCAAAGCTCTACCTTCTCTATCAAATTTCGGGCGGCCGGCTCTTCCAAACATCTGCTGAACTTCCAAAACAGGAATCCAATTGCTTCCATAATCAGGAGAATATCTTTTTAAGTCCCTTACAAGAACGGTGTGGCTCGGGAGATTTACTCCAAAAGAAAGTGTTGGCGTCGCGGAAATCAATTTAATTAATCCCTGCTTAAATGCATCTTCAATCATTCTTTGCTGCTTTCCAACAAGACCTGCATGATGAAATGCAGTTCCACATTTTACACATTCGCTTAAAATTTCACACTGCCTTGTCGGAGATTCTAAAACATGCAAAATTTCATTGCTTAACTTCTCAAGTTTTTCTTTTTCTTCTCTTGTTAAGTATTTTTCAACAACTAATTTTGCGTTTTTTGCAACTGCTTCTGCGTTCCTTCTGCTTGAAAGAAAAACAAGAATTTGCTTTTTCATATCTAAAGTATCTTTGATAATCTGATGTTCTGGTGTTTTTGCTTCCGGCAAATTCTTAACTTTGTCTTCGAAGTAAAGTTTGCCATCAAGATAAACACCATACTCGAGCTCGACAGGGCGATAGTTGCTTTTTACAAGATTTGCGTTTAGCCACTCTGCCAATTCCTTTGCATTTTGAATTGTAGCAGAGAGGGCAATTATTTGTGCGTTCTTGCAAAACTCTTTAAGTCGCGTGATTAGTATTTCAAGAGTTGGTCCTCTATCTGGCTGGTCTAAAACATGAATTTCGTCAATTACAATTGTGTTTACTTCCCGAATCCAAGGGATGTTGTGTCTCATGAGAGAATCAAGCTTTTCATTTGAACAAACAATTATGTCTGCTTTTTGAAGCCATGGATCACTTGAGTCATAATCTCCTATCGAAAGCATTACATTTAGGAATGGATACTTTTCTTTGAACTCGTTATATTTTTCAGAAGCGAGAGATTTCAATGGTGTAAGGTAAATTGCCTTGCCACCCTTTTTTAAAATGTTGTTCACAATTGCAATCTCTGCAACCAAAGTTTTCCCAGATGCCGTTGGGCTTGCAACAACTAAGTTTTTTCCATCCAAAAGCCCTTTCTTAATTGCCAATTCTTGCGGCGGGCGAAATTCTTCTATGCTTAACTTGTCATAAAGTTCCTTAGGAATTTTATCTTTGATATCTAAGAGCTTCATTCGTATATACCTCTTCTTATCTTACTTGCAGCGCTTTTAGTTATAATCTTTAATACCTTAGGTAATTTCATATCTTCAACTTGTATAAGGTAAAATTCAACTTGCGATGTGGTGCTTATAATTCCATAGTTAATTTCGTTCTCGCTAAGCTCTTTTGAATTACTACCTCTAATTGCTTTTAGGTAGAAACTTCGTAGGACAATTGGCGTTGGTTTGTAATTCTCCAAATCATCTTCGAAATCGTTTATATCATCATATCCCTCTTGCAAAGCTGCTGCCAAATAAACTGCCCACTTCCTAAGTGTATCCCTCAAATCTTTGTATTTTGTTCCTTTAAGAAATATCTCATATGCTGCGTCAACCCCAAATTCAAAAAGGATACCAACCCTTCCGTAAGTTAGATTCCCTAAAGTGTCATCTTCCTTAAACAATTCTAAGATAAATGAATAATCCCCATCCTTTAGTTTTTTTGAATACACAAGCTCTTTCTCCTGAAACTTTCTTGAAATTGACTCGGCATTATTAAACATGTCAAGAATACCATATTTCTTAGCTATTTTCTTTGCCTTTTTGGAAAAGTCAACCCTTAGTTTTTCTATGGATTTCCTTAAATCTTCGTCTTCTGATTCATCATTTAATCTGTCTTCTAAATCGCCTGAGAAAAGCCCATATGCCATCATATGAATATAATCTTCAAAATTGTTTTCAAGTCGTTTTCTTTCCTCTTGTGGTAATGTGTAGTAAAGTGCGACTGGAGCAATTAATCCTATCGAAATTAAAGTGGTGCTATGTGACAAATTGGGATTAACTTTCTTTACTTCCCCTTCGATTTCTTCTTCTAAACTTTTGAGTTTCTTCTTTGCCTTCAATAAACTAAAGTAGTAAAACATAAAATGTGAAAAGAAAATTCCATTTTTAATCTTTGGGGTTTTGTCCACTAATTCCATACTCTTCGATAAAAGTGTCAATAGAAGAATAGTTGTCCCAATGAACATTTCCATTAACAAGTTGGATGTATGTCACTGGATCGTTCAAAGGAACCTCAACATCGCCAACAGATAAAACCTTTTTTTCTGGATCCACATACAAATTTTTTCCTTCAATCGTTAATTCAAATGGTTTACCTAAGATGTACGTTCTTGAAGTTGGGTTTATATTGATCATATCTTCTAAAGTAAGAATAATTTTGTAAAAATCACTAGGCAAATTTTCAAATTCTTCTTTTAGAACAACTATATTAAGCTCTGACAAGAAGCTCACCCTTTTCTATTTCTGTTTCTAAATCGATTTCCCCAAAAATGTTTCCAAATGATTTTTCCCTTACAACACCCCTTTTGATGTAGCGTTCCCTCAAGTTAAGGGAGCCATCATAAAGAAACTCGAGTTTATACGTTGCTGCATAAAATTCTGTATCATTTCTTGTAAATGGTGGGAGGATGATACTACAAACTGGAACTTTTGTATCTTCTATACGAATGTCCTTTTGAATCCCCTTTATCCTTAAGGAAGTCATATGCAAATGCCCTGAGATAACATATAGTGCTTCAAGGTTATAATCCTGAATCGTGCGGACTGCAATTTCGACATCTCTCCCTTTGTCAAAAAAGAAAGGATAATGTCTATAGATTATACCTACATTACCTATGTCTGTTCTAATGGATGAAATATACATGCGAAACTCAGAAGTCTTTGAGTCCAACTTTATCGGAGAAAAGAAGTGTTTATCATTAAATACACCATAGCCATATCTTCTGGCAACCCTCTTGTCCCTAACAGACATTTCTCCAAAAAGGAACTTATTTGGCTTGCTTGGCAAATTTATTTCTAGTCCAATAGCATCATGATTCCCAAGAACGGATAAGTAAGGAACATCACCCATCAGCTGTCTAACCCTTGCCCCATATTTGCCTGAGTTGTCCCCATGGTTCACAACAACATCGGGAAGTTCGGTAGTTACCATCCTTTCAATAGTCTTCTTGGGAGAGAAGGGTAGAAACTCGTAATGTATGTCTGATATAGCCAATACTTCAAGTGCAACGTCAGTCACAATACCCCCAATGAATATAATACATACTTCACTTATATTTTTATCTAATGAAAGCAGACAGCCTCTTAAATGCAAGCAATTTTTCCTTCTTACCAACCTTTGCATTTTCAATTGCATCTTTCAGAATTTGAATGTTTTTATCATAAATAGGTCTATCAACAGGATAGGGAATTCCATCTTTCCCACCATGAGCAAACGAATACTTGACGGGGTCTCTCCAGCTTGCTTTTGTCCCATATATTAAATCACTTATTAGCGTTAGCGCACGAATTGTCTTTGGACCAACCCCCTTTATTGAAATTAACTCTTCGTAATTTTTAGGCTGAAATTCATAAATGAGGTTCACTACTTTCATTGCTCTTGGGGATAAATCTTTTTTTAAAATCTCGTGCCGTTTTGGAAGGGTTAAGATATCCTTGCTATTAACCAAATCGAGAGTTGCCTGACGAGTTTCCTTGCTTTCCTTTGCAGTTAAATTTAGCACCTTTTCTTTTTTCATGTCAGAAATTATCGCGCTATGTGGTTCCTCAACAAATGTTTTTACATCTTCCGAGAGCCAGTGATAGCGACGCGCCCACGAATTGTTCATACCTTGTTGGATGACGGTCCACTTTCCTTTTTCTGTGAAAATGAAATTGTGATGATAAAGCTGAAATCCATCTTGAATAAGAGAATTGTCAACTTTTGCAGAAAGCTTACTTGCTTTCACGAGCTTTTCAATCTTTTTTGTTGATAAGTTAAATTGTGTGTTCTCAATTTCATTTGGAGTTTTCCTGCTTGTTGCTCCTTTTCCACCAGCAACTTGAATACCAAGATTTTTCTCATTTAGAGAAACCTTCAAAGCGCCAAGGACGGTCGTCGTTAATCCGCTTGAGTGCCAGTCAAAACCAAGAACACAACCAAATGCCTGAAACCAAAAAGGGTCTGACAATCTTCTAAGAAATTCATCCTGCCCGTATTCATCAACTATAATTTCTGCAATTTCGCCGGAGAGCTTTGTCATTCTATCAAAAAGCCAGCGCGGTGCTTTTCCATAATGCAAAGGAAGATTTGCAACTCCTGTATGCATAAAAGAAACAAGTATGAAATATTATTTTATTTTTAGGGCATTGTCTAGTATCCATTAATAGAGTAAGTTTTTTAATTAACAATTTGCTAGAAAATAACATGGAAAACTCCAAAATGGCAAAAAAAGCCCAATATGCAGCTACATTAATTCTAATTGGTATGGCTGCACTATTCATAATTTATACAATCCTTGCATATCCAGAGGAGAAGGCAAGAATCCTAAATGTGACTATACCAAACCAAACTTCTGCACAGATAACAGAATCCCCCCTTGGCGAAGGGACATACTTAATATTCAGCAGTGGGGAGATAAGTGAAATTGGACGTTCATCTGGCGAAACTGTGTTCTCGTTTAGTCTCCCAGATGTCTATGTCGCATATCCCGTTGAAGAAAAAATATTAGATGAAAAAGATATTTCACTCAAAGCATCAATTCTAAAAGGAAGCACATCATATTTTGCTGCAGACAACTTAAATCTTGAAAATACAAAGGAAGTTACAATTTCTATAAATGTCACCTACCTTGAGGGCAACCCAAATTTAATTGTCATGCTAAATAACTCAAAAATATTTGAGAATACCATCACAAAAACAGGTATGGTAACAATCCACATACCTAAAGTATATCTAAAAGAGAACAACCCCATTGCTTTGAAGCTAACACATAATGGGGCATTCTGGACAACAAATGTGCTTGCAGCTAATGTAAAGATAATTCAGGCATATTACAATCCAAAACAAACGGTTGACGAAAAATATGTGACTTTGGGCCAAACAAACATTAAAGGAAATGAACTTAAAATTTCTTTCATACCTCTAAAAGTTGTTGGAGACGGGGACTTAATTGTAAAACTAAATGGAAAAATTATATTCTCGGGAAAAGTTGAAGAAAAGGAGCTTTTCTCTATAACGGAGAGATTAGATGAAAGCGGAGTAAAAGTCGGAGATAACACAATCACTTTTGAAGCAGATAAAGGTGGAGTTTACAACCTAACCTTTGTGAAATTTGAGTTTGTGGCAGTTTCAACCCCAGCAACAAACAAAGTATATGCGTTTGACATACCAAAAGAGTATCTTTCTTCGAATGAAATCATTCTTGGAATAAGAGTAGACAAGATAATAAAACCTGGTTATATTTATGCAAAAATAGGAGATGATGGTCCATTATACTACTTTGAGAACAGCGACCTTGCCTCGGGTGCGTGGTCGTACACAGTTCTTGATAAAACTTATCTTAAAGAGCTTGGAAATAAAATAACACTTGACTCTCCAAATGGAAGATATAGGGTAACTGGCTTGGTAATCATAGCTAAATAGGTGAGGTAATTGGTCGAAGACGAAAAGAAACTTTTGGAGGCGGTAGCCGCCGACACACCCGAAGGAATGGCACTCGAAGCAGCAATGGGTGGTGCCGGGGGCGGGAAAAAACCAAGTATGCCCTCTATAGGTGGCGGAGGAATTAACTGGGGAAAAATAATCATGATTCTTGTCATAATTGGCATCATTGCTGTTGTAGGTTTCTTAATTTACTTTTGGTTCATAAATGTTGGTGGGGGGCAAGCCACATCAGGATTGGGATACAGAATTAGCGAAACATTTAGTGGCATATTCAACAATTATCTCTTCAGAAGTTTTAGTAACATGTTAGCCAATCCATTCGGAATAGGTCCAACGGGTGGGCAATATGAAGAAACCGAACAAAAAACAAAAGCACCACCAAACCAAGCATTTTCAATTAGCATAAGAGGAAGTGTAGATACAGTTGTCATGGATCAAAAAGCACTTACCTTCATAGTCACAATTAACAACCTAGGAAGCAGCAAGATCAAAAAAATGAATATCCATCTTGATTCACTCCCACCTTTCAGTGGATGTATAAAATTTGAAGGTGGGTTGGATAGAGAAGTAGATAATATTGCACCTTTCTCCACAAAGGAAATTGTATTCTCGGGCGGATGGGTTGATCTTAATTGCATCAAGGATAACGTAATTGACAACAAACTAAAGCCGAATACAAAAACACCTGTTTATGTTAGAGCAACTGCATGGACATACTATCCGACTGCGTCTCGCCTTGCAGTTGAAAGGATAAAAAGCGATTTCGGCTTGCTATTGATAAGAAATAATGCACTCAGACAAACAGCAAAGGGAGCCACATACAAATATGGCTCCGCCATGACAATTGATATGGACATTGGAGCCCAACCAATCTTGGATGATTCTGGAAGCGCAGCACTACTATTAAGATGGCAGAATGTTGGGAATGGGCAAATGAAAGCAAAAAAAGACCCAATTTTATTCATTGTTACTCCAAAAGATTTTGGCAGCTGCATACCCGCCGGATATGATAAATATGATGATCCAAATAGTGTAGATTGCAGCAGCGATGTTGGATGTGTAGTATGTGATGACGAGCTAGTTAATAGCTGGTGCGCCGAGGATGGATATATGCGCCTCATCATTGAAGATTACTTCCCAGATGTTATTTCAGTACTAAATTGGGCATGTGATTTGGCTGCAGAGGGAAAAATGCATGTATGTGGCACAACGTATCTTACTCAAGAATTTAACGTGTTTACATGCACACTAACTATACCAGAAATAACAACAAATGAAGATGTAGTTACAGATTACATCACTACGATTGCAGCATATCCTTATGAGGTTCAGTCCTCAACTGTTACAGTTAATACGTTTTGTACTGAAAATCAAGCGGGGTGTGGTGGTTAATTATGAAAAAAGAAATATTCATTATATCATTGCTGTTTTTACTAGCCCTAACTTTTGGATGCATAGGCGAGTCACAGCCAGCAAATGAAACAAAACTGGAAGTAGAAGAAGGTGTTGGCATTGTTGGAAAATTGAAGTTCGATGAACTACACCCTGGATTAGAAGGATATATTTCTCTTGATGTAAGAAGTAACTTAGAGGGAGAGGGAGCAAGCAATGTAATAATTGCAATTGATAATGTTAAACCATTCGCAATAGTTGAATGCGGCGGGGAAAGAGAACCAAATGAACCAAGAACATGTACTGGTCAGCTTGACCTAGATAAGGATATGCCTGTTAGAATGCACGCGACTAGAAAATTGATACCTGGTGAAGAAATAAATGTTTTCTGGAGATTGAAAGCCCCAGGCAAAGATGAAATTTCAGACATCGCATTAAAACACCCAATATACTATTCAACATCTTATGATTATAAAGTTAAATTCCGCCAAAATATAGTATTCATGTCCCAAAGTGAAATGATAAAAAGAAAACAGGCAGGCGAAGATTACATGATCTCTGGGGAGTCAGGAAATACTGCAGGTGAATTAAGATTCTCTGGCTCAACACAACAACCAATAATTTATTTCTTTGACAATCAACCAGGTGGACCTGCAGAAGGAGATTTCTCATTCGCAACCCAATACTTTGTCGAAAATAAAGGGAAGGGATTCCCAATTTCTGATGTTGTTGTAATACTTGAATATCCAAAAAGTGGAATAAATGTGGATGAAAGTGCTCCAGAGGGAACGCCGAACTACAAAGTATATGGATGGTACAAATGGGATGAATTTGATGAAATATGTAACACGGGAGACAATCAATTGGGAGAGCAGGAGATACCCTGTAAAGATTGGATAAAATCAAATCTTGGCGATGAAGAATATGCTAAACTCGAAGAAAATGCTGACCACATACTAATTAAAAAGATAAATAGAACAGACTTTGTGAACTCATTTTCAATATATGCACCATTTGTGATGACAGGCCAAGAGAGAACATTCCTAAGGGATTATAATATCCCTGTAAAAATGTACTCTTTCGAAGTTTATGCATTTTATAGATACTTCACAATTGGAAAAGATTATATTACTGTATATCCAATTAGAGGTATATAGGAGGTAATGAAAATGAAAAAGGAGGGAATAATCGTCTTAATTGCATTGTTTGCATTAGCATTTAGCTTCGGATGTATAGGTGGCGGTGGCGAAGAAAACGAAACTGCTGCGGGAAATGGCTATACAATTAATGTAAATCCAAAAACAGTAATTGCGGGAGGAGTCATAACAGTTGAATTAAGATTAAAGAACATATTTGACAATGACATGAGTGATTTATCTGCTGTAATAAAAGATTTACCATCAAGCTTTGGGACACCTGAAGAAAACACAGGCATTCTTATAACAAGAGGACAAGAATACCCAATCATTTGGACAATTGAAGCACCAGAAACCGATTTAAAACAAACAGTGTCTCCAAAAATAGAAGTCTGCTTTGATTACGTAACAAACTTCTACTTTGACACAGCATTAGTTCCAAAAGATAAAGTAACTGAAGCAATACAAGTGCAAAGTGGATATTCAAATGGACCAATAAAAGTAACGCAAGTTGGACTAGACAAAATTTTCCTTAAAGATGGAACAAGTTACACCACAGGATCATTAAATATTCAGAATAACTGGCAAGGGAGAATAGAAAGGATTAATGAAATAAAAATAACACCACCGGCAGAGAATGTTGCATCAGAGGGAGTGAAATATGCAAAATGTGGAAATGATACAACAACATCGATAAAGCCAGAAGATACCAACTGTGACATCTTAGAAAACAAACTAGCAATTGGAGATGGATTAACTGCAACAGTAAAGATAACCACAGATTACGATGGAAGTGACATAAAGGTAGAAAGAACAAACGGGGAAATCAACTACACATACTGCTATGAGATACCAATGGGAACAATTACAGTGTGCCCCGTAGGTCAAAGATGCTAAGGTGGTAAAAAGTGAATAAAAAAGCTTTGTTGGCATTTTCTTTATTATTTTTATTAGCTTTAACTTTCGGATGTATAGGTGGTAAAAAAGAAGAAGGGAGTGGAGAACAAGGAGTGGGGACATTAAATGCAACAATCCTTGTTAATGGAGTAAAAACAAACACACTCAACTTAGTATCTAATCAAAATGCCCAAATAGGAATAAAAATCAAAAACACAGGTGTAAACCCAATAGAAAATGTTACAGGTAGAATTCTTGGTTGTCTTGAAGCAGAAGATGCATATGTTGATGAAATTCTACCAAACAACCAGAGGTATATGAGTTGGGATGTTAGAGCTCCAGAGATGGGAGAAGGAGAAAGGATAAACTGCCCAACAACAATTAGAATATGCTTTGATTACAACTCAAAAGGATACACCGATTTAGTGTTTATACCAGGAGACTATAACGATGTCCCACCATCACCAAGTCGCTATGTTTCAAGCGACTTCTTAGATATTGCCTACAATTTCGGAGTTGATAGAGTAATCCCAGACAGCGATGAAAACACATTAAGCGGACAAATTATAATCAAAAACGTGGGGCCTGGATGGGTAGATTATATAAACTATTCAAATAATTTATCGCTAAATACAATTAGAAAGATCAACATAACATTAATTGGAGACAATATTGAAATTACAAAATTCGGTGGATTAAGTAAAAGCGAGCTTGGCGATTGGCTCAGCGATGATGGTAAATCACTAGTAATCACATCGGATAATGTTGGAGAATACAAATACTTATTAAAACTCATCCAAGGAAAGGAGTTGTTCCTAAAAATGAATATTGAACCGACAAACCCAGCAGCGTTCCAAGAAAGCACAAAGATATACCAACTAAGGACAGAAATAAACCATGGATATTGCATAGATATTGCTACATTAGATACCACATTAAGAGGAAGATAATCACCCAATATATGTTGGGTTAAATTGGGGCTTTGTTGCCTTTTTTGTTGTTCTTTTTCTTACAATTCTGGGTATTTGAGGTAGATTAACTTCAAATGACAGCTCCTTCTCTGAAATTTTTATGCCAAGATACTTAGCTAAAACAAGAATTATCTGACGAGCTGCATTAATGCCAATCTTTGAGCCAACAAATGATTCTGCAAGCAAAGAAAATCCTTTCATTCCCTTTAACTCACCGAGCCCCAAAAGAAGCCCTGCTGCACCAATTAATATAATAGAACCTTTTCTATCAAATCTCACACCAATTTTCTTCAGCTTGTTAACATACTTCTTATCTGTAAATGCGCCATACACATTTGGCTTAGCTACATTCACTTTTGAAGTTATCCCACCAAGGGTTATAATTTCCTTCACCCCAAGCGATTTTGCAATTTCTAAAATCTTATCTGAGAAAGCATAACTAGCATATTCATCTCCGGGCTGGACATCGCTGACTACAAAAAGAAGGTCGCTTCCTTTTTTTCTTTTAGCATAATAAAACTCAAGCTTTGGCATTTCTAGCTTGTGCTCGCCAGTTAAAAAAACCGAATTAGGAAAGTAGTAAGAATAAACTTCAAGGAACTTCTTAGCCTTTAATTTATCAATTAAAACATCAACAACAATTCTTGCAACATTTCCAACGCCTGGAAGACCCTCTATTAAAATTGGCTTCTTAAGTCTTGGTTTCCTTCCAATTTTTTTAACTATGAAAGCTTCACTCATAATAACCCCTCTTTTTTCAGAATATCTCTCCTCAGTTTCCGCCTATACTTTGCGACTTCTTCCTTAGGAGAGTATCTTGGTGGTATTCGGCTTACCGTCTTTTCTCCGCAACGCGGACAAACTTCCTCCAAAGTATATTCCTTACACTTTGGACAATATTTTATCTTGTTCATTTGCACGGACCTACAACTTTAAATAATACATTTTGTTTTGAACTATATTTTTCCATATTTTTAAACAATTTCTCAAGGAAAGATTCTCCTAATTTATAATTCTTAACTGATATCTCAAAGGAATATTTAGGGGAGGATATATACTTAATCTTCATTTCAATGCCTTCCTTCTTTGCAAAGTCATACATCTTCTCAAATATTTTTCTTATGCGAAGAACTGCGTCGCCCTCTTGACAGCTAACTTCAATTATTCTGCATAACTTAACCATCTGAGCCTTCAGCTGTTCTGATATCTGATTGTAAAGCTCATCTTTCCACTTCTTAGGCAAATCAAGCTCTTTAATTATTTCAGGTCCTTCTCTCTTAATTTCATCCGAGAAGTCAGCAAGAGTGTCAAATTCCTCAAGAATGATACTTCCAATTTTCTCCAAGCTCTTCTTTGGATCTTCCTTAAACTTCCTTGCAATTGCCTCTATAAGCTTCTCCATTCTTTGCTCTGCTTTAATTTCGTTTAGCTTCCTTTTTGTTTCAGCACTTGTCACCCTTTTTAAAGACACATCAATGTGCCCATTTGGCTTTACTTCAAGAACTTTGCAGACAATTTTCTTTCCCTGAGATATATGGTCTTTAATATTTTTAACCCACCTTGAAGAAATTTCAGAAACATGAAGCATGGCTTCTAAGTTATTATATTCATCTAATATGACAAACGCGGCGTGCGGTAAAATCTTCTTTACAGTGCAAAGCACTAATTCTCCCACTTCCGGCTTTCCTTCTTTCTTGAAATACATAAGATAATCAATTTAGAAGGGTATTATAAATGTTTTGCGAGCACTTACAAGCCTTTTCTTAAGAAGAAAAGCCTTGAGGGAAAAGAAGGTAGAGAGAAAGTGTTTCTTTTTAGTTGAGGTTTTTCTTTTCTAAAGAAAAAAAGTCATTCGAGAACTTCAAGAACTTTTGCTTTGATTTTTGTTTTTCCGCCTGTTGGAATGGCAAGCACATTGCCACAAACAAGGCACTTTATCTCAGAAGCTGACTTTCCGAATATAATTTGCTCGTTCTTGCATTTATTGCACTTCACCTTAATAAATCTGCTTTTTGGATAACTTATGAGTTCCATTATTTAGCACCCACCATCTCTAATTTTTTAACTCTAAATCCTTGCTTGCGAATATGCATCTTTCCACATTCGGTGCATTTGTATCTTAAATCAACCTTTTTTGTAAGCTTAACGCCCCATTTCTTTGAATTTTCAGGCTTAGGTCTTGGAAATCCAGTATATCCTTCAATTTTTCTTTCATACCTTCTTGCACCTATCGTTAACTTACCTCTTTTCTTGCCAGACTTCACTTGCACTAATTTGTGCTTTGTCTTTTTCTTGCAATACGGACAGTATCTATTGATTTCCTTTGGTATCTTCATTTTCACCACTTTCCTTAACTTCAATAGCCTTTCCTTCCTTTATTAAGATTTCCCCAAGTTCTGCGGGCAATCCTGCAACAGCTTCTTTTTCATATGGACCATAGGTCGTTCCATCTTTCCACAAAAAAGCGGGTATGGCATCCATGAATTTAAGCTTTTTTAAACTTTTTTCTTCTTCATTTACTTCGCTTACTTCTTCCTTCGGCGCGCTAAACTTCGAGATAAATGCATCTGTATACTTCCTTACAATCTCAATTGTAGAATTATACAACTCTTCCTCCTCAGGAAGCATGTTTTCTGTATTGTGGACTTTAGCAGAAATGTTATTTAATGCTTGCATAACTATTTTTCTCCTTCTTCTGCTGCAGATATCCTCAATTATCCTCCTTACATTTTTTAACTCATGTTCATTTTTCTCCACAATCTGCTGAGAAAAAACATTATCTTTCCCTTTATTTTCTTCAATTAGTTTCTCCTTTGTTTTTATGTACTCACCTACCCTTTTAAAGAAATTTGGATCTATCTCCTGCAAGGCTTTGTTATCTCTCTCCAAAGCCTGGACACGCCTTATTTCTTCATAGGATATAATCTCATCTGCCATTTCTTCTCATCTTTTTCATTTTTTTGAAAGGATATACAACAGGGTTACTAATGCCCTTGCAAGTTTCGTCTGGCTTACATATTCCAATATCAAGATAGTAATTTTTATTTTTGCACCCCGGAGGCAAATATGAACCTTTTATCTTTTTATGCCAATTGAGCTGAGAGTTTATATAACTTTCTCGAAGGGGCTCGGGATTGTGTTTATTCCATTCAAATACTTCCTTTTTAATTGCTTCAAAATCCCAACCAACGCTTCTTAAGAAGTTAATTAAAATGAAAAGAGCTCTTTTTCTTCCATCTTCCAATCCTTTGTAAATATTTTTAATGCACGGAGGGAAGAATTCCTTTCCAATTGCTTCTTTTGGTATATCATAATCTTTTTTTAGCTCATTTATCTCTGCTTTAATTTCTTGGTTCATCCTCCAGTCAAAAGCCTGAATAAACAACTGCTTTGCTTCATTTATTTTAAACTTATCTAAAAAGCCGAGGTTAACTTCAACATTTTTATATTCTGCCCTCTTTTTGTCAAAAGAAAGAATTTCCTCCTTTCGTATTGGAATTGAAACTAACCATGTTTTTTCATTAAAAGTATAAGGCATCCTAAAGAGATGGCGTGAGGAGATTGCAACAGTATCTATCTCAATTAACTTAAATGGATCTAACTCCCCTTCAACAACAAGCTCATCAAACTTCTTGCCTGTCCTTTTTATTATTGATTTTATATCCTCAAACTCCAATACCCTATCCGCAAGCTGTTGCTTTATCATATCTCGAATATACCCTGCAATTGTCCGTGCACCCTCTGGGAAAAGCAAACGTATGTCTTGCCCATTTATTTCCTTGGGGAATGACTCAAATGGAACACCTATGTGAAATCCTGTTCCCCCACTAAACTTAACAGAATAATGCTTAATCCCATGGAACTCGAGAGCTTGACAAATCAAATCTGCACATATTTTTGAATACTCTAAATGAGGAGAGTCTATATCTAGGATTAAGTCCCATCCGATTCTAAGCTCATCCAATTCCTTTTTTTTCATATCTTGTCTTAGTAAAAGAGGATTCTTCCATCTCTCCATAGATGCATGAAATGATGTGGCTCCATTTCTTGCAAGTTGGATAACATCTTCCTCATAAATTAGAGAATCTGGTCTTTTGCCTACATGATCGTTAAATCTTGCTACTACCTCTCTGCTTCTAGCAAGAGAAATAATAGCAGATTTTACCTTTTCATTTGAATAAAATCTAATTATGTCAGATAGATGCATCGAATAATCAAATGAGTAAAGCTTATTAAAAGTTTACTACTTTACAAAATGATTAAAAAATGGTAGTTGAAGTTATAATTTTTGTAATAAGTGTGGCGGCAGTAATATCAGCCATTGACTTTATTTCTAAAGCTGTCGCAAATCTTGCGAGCACTACTGGCGTGCCAAGATATCTTGTCAGCACAGTTATTCTTTCATTTATCATTTCGCTCCCAGTATTTTTAACCATGCTCTTTTCAAACATATTTAATGTTCCAACTTTAGGGGTTTCAGCATTAATTGGCTTCTCAATAGCAGTCCTGACTTTAATAATGGGCATTTTTTTAATCAAAAATGAAGTATCTGTTGAATATGAGAGATATAGAAATGCAACCTTCATGTGGGCTGCGTCCGTGTTATTTTTTGTAGTAACTTTAGATCAGCTCATTGACAGAGCAGATGCACTATTTTTGCTTGTGGTGTTTGCTTTCTACTGCTTATATGTTTACTATAGAACAAAAAAAGCAAAAGAATATACTTTTCTAAAAGCAAGGCAGTCAAACAAAATACTTTTCATCCCTGCAATAATTGCAATAATTCTAAGCACATTTGCAGCTGTGGCAACAATTTCCATAATGAGTTACAACTTCCTAATTCCAGCTGCATTCATTTCTCTAACTGTTTACGGGCTATTGCTTTCCCTTCCGCTCTTGGATTTAATTAATAATGTATTCAAGTCACCTATTCTAACATTTGATAACCTACTTGGAAGTATTGTATTCTCACTAACTTTTGTGCCCGGTGTTGTAGCACTAATTAACCCAATTCCATATAATCTAAGCTATAATTATGGATTCCTACCGCTATTATTCCTTAGCATCCTTTCTCTATCGTTTGCAATCTCTACTCGCCTTAGAAAATCCATACACACCAAAACAGGCATTGCGCTTCTTGTATCATATATTATGTACATTCTCCTAGTTCTCTTCGGTTAGAAAAGTTTTTAAGTAGTAATTACTTTATAGTAGTTATGAAAGCAGGCATATTATTGGTTGCTTCACTTCTTGTGTTTTCAATAGTGTTTGCTACATCCATTTCAACAGATGTGACTGGAGATACAAAAAAAGTAGCATATACAGCGCAGATTGACCCAGACACAGAAAAATTAGACATTGCAATTTTTGTTCCGAAGGATTGGGAATATGTAAAATGCGAATCGGATGTTGCAGCAAAAGATTTAGAAACAAGTACTCAAAAATTCATGGGTGAAAGCAGAAAAATGGTGCACATAAAGTATGAAGAGGTAGAAACGCCATTTAAAATCCATTGCGAATTCTCACCCAAAGTAGTTGGAGATTACGAAGTTATAACTTTGTGGATATCTCCTAACGGGTTTGATAAAACCACAGATATAGTTACTATAAAAGAAAAAACCCAAAGCACACCAATTACGGGTTATGTAGTAAAAGAGGTAAAAGAAGAACCGAAAGAAAACATGTTCTCTCAAATAGTAAGCAAAATAGTAAATATCAAAGAAAGTATCCTTAGCTTGCAATATTAAAGTTTAAAAAGTAGTAAGTTAAGGAGATATTATGGCACTTGTTGACAAACTACACAAATTTTCAAAAGGGAAATTGTTCTTAGCTCTGAGGATATTATCAAGAGTGTTCTTGCTTGGGTTTGGTATTTTCTTAGTAGTTGACGATATGCTTTGGCATAACATTGGGGGGTTAAGAGATATAACAGGGAATATGCCAATGATTGGCGTCATAAAACCAATTGAGATAGGTGGGATACACATTCATCATGGTTTTATAGGATTGCTAATAGCAGCTATGGCAGCAAGCTCAATAATTTTTATACACATAGCCGAAACAAAAAAGAACTAATTGTATAATTTATGACCCAAGTAGAGGTTATCATTACTACTATCAGATTTGATGTATCCTCTAGCTTTAAGGTGATGTATAATCCATAGGACTTCATTTGTGCACACATTAACTTCTCCTTTTACAATATCAGCCAATTCATCTTTACTTAAAGGCCCATCATGAAGAAGAGCAATTAACAGATTAGCTGCTGTGTAGTATCTACTACTGTCAAACTCAGTAGTTGGGATTACCATACAAATCACCTAGTCATATTTTGACTTTATTTCCTCATAAAGATAAAAGCCATAATTGGTTTAATAACTTTACCAATTGTGGTAATAATTTTAAAAAATGTATAACCAAAACCTTTATTGTGGATTCTGAATTAAAATAGAATATGAAAAGTGGAAAAAACTACAAAGGAAGAGTGTTAAAAAAGATAACAAAGAAAAAAGTCGCTAAAAAACCTAAAAAGAAGGATATCACTATCCAAAATATGGTTGCATCCGGCGATTTATTTGTTAGACATATCTCATTAGAAAAAATTGTTAAGGAAATAGAAAATACTATGTGGGAACCTGAACAATTTCCTGGTTTATGTTTAAAGCTACAAGAACCTAAAGTATCGATACTAATTTTTTCCTCAGGACGTATTGTTGTGGCTGGTGCGAAATCAAGAAAGATGATAGAATTAGCAGTTAAGAAGCTAAAAAAGA
>JAGGYW010000007.1 GCA_021162365.1 Nanobdellota archaeon | reverse complement strand
TGTGGTGTTTCTCTAAATAATTTCTTTAGTTTTTTTGAGTATAATCTCACAACTTCTTCCCTACCTTCAAAGAAAGTTATTCTGTGCTTTTCACAATATCCATCTCCAATAAGATACCCAACTATTTGAGCTAAATCTTTGTTGAGAACTTTTGGAATGCTTATTGTCTTACAATATTTTTTCACAAAATTATTAAAATCAACATCAAGGGTTTCACATAATTGCTTTAGTTTATCCCATGTGAAATTCATCTTTCCAAGTTCAAATTGAGATATATTTGCTTGGTGCACACCAATTTTTTTACCAACTTCCCTTTGGCTTTTTTTGAGAGAAATTCTTTTCTCCCTTAAAATCTTTCTACCTCTCTTTGAAACATTTACAAAATATGGCTCGCTTGTCTCAAGAAATTGCAAGCTACCTTTAAACTTAATCCTCCCTGGTGTCAGAAGATAGTCCCCAATTGTTAATTCCCTAGCAGGTTTTTGGAAAACACCATTTTTTGTTAAAACAAAAAATTTATGTTCTGGAGAAACTTCAATTTCAATTCGTGGATGCCTTGTTATTATCTTGTAAACTTTATTCTTTTTTGTTTCCCACTTTTCAATACACCATTCATTTGATAAAGTGTATTTCTCTAAGTTTGCTCCAATAATCCTCTCATTTTTGTTTATATTTTGTATTTCTATTATTTCTCCATCCCATCTTTGGATTAATGTATCTGGAAGAACACACTGCCCACCTGCCTTCATCTTTCCAGGAACAAAGGAATGCATATTGTTTAGTTCAATAATACTCTTCCCTTTTAACAATGCAATATTTGCATCTTTGTGATCTAAAACAATCAGTCCGTAAACATGTTTTGCTTCAAGCATCTCTTTTAATGGCTCAACAACGAAATAGGAATCGCATCGGTATAACTTTACATTTATAGGGTCAGGCGGAATAATTGTCCAAACCTGCAGGTCTGGCTTCCCTTCTACTTCGGAAACATTGCCGGCAAAAACAACAATTCCGTTTTCCGGCGTTTTTTTGAAATTTCTTAATTCACTAATTATTTTTTCAATTGCAGATATTACATTCAACCTAACAGTTTTTGACTTTATATTTGAAGCAGTGTCTGCTTCAGAAGCAAGCTGCGCCTTTGCAACGTCTAAATTATATCCGGCAGGAACATAAAAGCTAACTAATTCTGTATGCCTTCCTCTAATTTTTTCTAACTTTTCTACAAGTTTTTTTAAGTGGTATCTTTCTTCATCCATTTCACTAAAACAATTTTAGAGGGGTTTTTAAATCTTTGTCTAAGAAGTTAGATTATCCTATGCATCCTTACTAAATCTTCTGCAAATAATGTGAGTTCTTTTGGTATTTCAACACCTTCAATTTCAGCATTAAGAGAAAGCCCTTTATCTTTTTTCATTTTCCAAACTTTAGAATTAAATTCAATTATTTTTTCAGTAAATTCCACTAAGCCATCATCTGTTTCAAACTTTTCTGGGAAGCTTTGCGTGTGTATTGAATCTTTTGAAAATACTTCAAGCCAAATTTTTTCGGTTATATATGGTGTTATTGGTGCCAACAACTTCAAAATGTTTTCCAAAACATTGTAAAGAGTTTTTATTGCACCCCTTTGTTGCGCTTCTGTGAATAAACCATCCTTGTTGTATGCTCTTGCCTTAACCATCTCAATATAATGGTCTGCAAATATGCTCCAAGCAAAATGTTTTATTTCATTAGCTGGAATGAAAAAGTTAAAATCTTCATAACCTTCTTTGCACCTTTCAATTGTTTTGTTTAATTCCGCCAAAATCCACTTGTCTGTTGGCATTAACTCAACTTCTCCATCTGTTAATTCAAATGAAGAAATAAATCGTGAAACATTCCAAAGTTTTGTCAAAAATTTCTTTGCCGCTTCTAAGCGAGATTCAGAATACCTAAAGTCGCTTCCAACCGCTGCTTCCGCTGCATTCCAAAATCTGAAAACATCAGCACCGTATTTTTCAAGCACAGGAACGGGGTCAACAACATTCCCAATTGATTTACTCATCTTCTTTCCATGCTCGTCTACGCCATGTCCGCCTATCCAAACATGTTTAAATACACACTTGTCAGTAAGTTGCTTAACTCTAAGAATTGAATAGTAAAGCCAAGTTCTTATTATATCCTTTGCCTGCGGGCGGATAGAAACTGGAAACGCCTTTTCAAACAATTTTTCATCTCTCATATATCCAGAAATGAATAAAGCAGTTATGCTTGAGTCCATCCAAGTATCTAAAGTTCTTTTATCCCCCTCAAATTCGGTATGTCCACATTTCTTACATTTTTCAAATGGCGCTTTATCCTTCCATGGCTGGTAATATTTTCCTGGCTCAGGTAAGTGTGGCTCACCACATTTTTTACAATACCAAATTGGAACCTCAGTTCCATAAAATCTCCTTCTTGTTATTGGCCAATCCATGGAAACAGAGTTTATCCAATCGTAAAGCATTTGCTTGTAATATTCTGGATGGAACTTCATCTTTTCAGCACATTTTCTTACTTCATCCAAGAATGGAATTTGCTTGAGATAATACTCTTTCATAGGAATTATTTCAATTGGATGTTTTCCTCTTTCTGAGAATGGGGTTCTATGCATTATTTTTTCAATCTTTTCTACAACACCAAGTTCTTGCAAGTCCTCAGTTATTTTTTCTCTTGCTTCTTTTACCGTTAGCCCTTTATACTTTCCGGCGTTTTCATTCATCCTCCCATTTTCATCAATTAAAATTTTCTCTGGAAGCTTTAATTCTCTAAACAACCTAACATCATTGTAATCACCATAAGAACAAATCATAACCATCCCTGTCCCAAACTCTGGCTTTGCATAAGGGTGGGCTATAATTGGGACTTTTTGCCCATAAATTGGCACAATCACATTTCCTTTCAGTCCCTTGTACCTTTCATCATTTGGGTTATAAAGAATTGCTGCACAAGCCCCAAGAAGCTCAGGGCGAGTTGTAGCAACCACTATTTCTTTTCCATCCTCTGTTTTGAATTTAATATAAACCAAATTTGTTTCTATTTCCTTGTATTCGATTTCTGCATCTGCAATTGTTGTTTTTGTTTTAACGCAATAGTTGTTTGGGCGCGTATCTTCATAAATTAATCCTTTCTCCCACAACTCAATGAAAGTTGCTTGGGTAATTTTTCTATATTCTTCTGAATCTGTTCTATATCTGTGGTTTTTGAAGTCGGCACTAAATCCAATTTTATGCATTATGTTGACAATGTATTCCTCCAAATCATCAAGTGACATTTTACAATATTTCAAAAATTCTTCGCGTGGCATCTTATGCATTTGAATTTTGTATTTCTTTTCTGTATAAATCTCAACAGGTAATCCATTTCTATCAATTCCAACAGGAAACAGGACATTCTTTCCGAACATCCTTGCAGTTCGCGCAATCATATCTATTTGAGAATAATGAGCTACAGCCCCAATGTGCCATGGCTTCCCAGAAGGATATGGTGGGGGGGTATCTATAGAAAAAACTTCTTTGTCTTTTGATAGCTTAAACTCGTAAATTCCTTTTCCCTCCCAAAATTTCCTTAATTCTTCTTCAAATTCCTTTTTCCATCTTTTTTCACTAAGCATAAAGAGAGAAAATTTAGAATTGTTTAAATAGTTTTTCAAACTTTGTTAGTATATGGTTGAAGCTTGGATGATTGCTGCAGCAACTTTGTTTCCTGTAATCACTTTAAAATTCTTGTTAGGTTCTCTAATGAAGGGAACCTTTGGGTTAATTCTTAAAGCCGCAATTGGGATTGGCGCTGCAATTGGCGCGGCTGCAGTAGCATCTTTTTGTCCAGGTCTCGGTTTATTTCTTGCAGTTCTTGCAATAATCTTTGGAGAATTTTTTGGGGCGTTGGGAGTATTTCTTGGTCCAAAAATTCCTTGGATTGGCGCGTCAATAGGACAGGCAATTGCTCCCATTTCTGGTGTGCTTTGGTGGATTTTAATTTTGAACATAGTTTTATTTATACTTCATCTATTAGCGATTTTTGATATAATCCCAATTATAGGCACAATTATGTTCATAGCCACACTTGTAATACCAATTATTATCCTTTGGCTTATATGGGGTAGTTATGTTGATGCAATGTCAGGAGTAATGAGCTGCTTTGGCGGAGGACCTGCGGAACTTCCAGGCACAGGTGGGATAAAAATTGGAACTTAGGTGTCCTTATTGTGGTGGCAAAAGAAAATTTTTGCCAAGGAATACCAGAAATCTAAGCAAGAAAAGAGTTCAATGCTTTTTTTGCGGGAAATATTTTACTGTGAAGCAAGGGTTGGAGGTGAAAGCTTGACAAATAGAAATCCGACGAAGTATGGAGTTGATTTAACAGACAGGTCTTTATATCTTGCTAGAGAAAGAAGACATTTGTATCATGGGATTGATCCAACCGACAAGGCAAAGGAAACAGGGATTCTTCCACGCTCACCTTTGGAAGCAGAGCTTTTATATCTATAGATAACCCCTTAGTGTTTTGATTTTGTCTGTTTTTTCCCAAGGAAATATGTTTCTACCAAAATGTCCATATACAGCAGTTTTTCTATAAATTGGGCGTAATAGTTTTAGTTGTTTAATTATCGCTCCCGGTCGCATATCAAACACTTCTTTCACAATCTTTGTTAATTTTTCATCAGAAAAAACACCTGTGTTATATGAGTTTACCATCACTGAAACGGGCTTTGCAACTCCAATTGCATATGCAATTTGCACTTCAACTTTTTTTGCAAGCCCAGCTGCAACCAGGTTTTTTGCAATATATCTTGCCATGTAGCTTCCACTTCTATCCACTTTTGATGGGTCCTTCCCAGAAAAGCAGCCACCGCCGTGGGCACCAAATCCACCATATGTATCAACAATTATCTTTCTTCCAGTCAGTCCTGTATCTGCCGCTGGACCCCCAATTACAAATCTTCCAGTTGGATTTATATGAAATTTTGTTCTTTTGTTAATTAAATCTCCAACAACGGGATTAATAACGTAATCAATTATATCCTCTCTAATTTTTTTGTTTTTAACTTTTGGAGAATGTTGAGTTGAAACAACGACAGTTGTAACCCTCTTCGGCTTTCCATTTTCATACTCAACAGTTACTTGTGTTTTCCCGTCGGGGCGCACCCAATCTAAGATTTTTTTCTTTCTTACTTCGGCGAGTCGCATGGCAAGTTTGTGCGCAAGTGTTATTGGAAGCGGCATAAGTTCTTTTGTTTCGTCGGTAGCGTAACCAAACATAAGTCCTTGGTCACCCGCCCCCATTTCTTTTTTAACTACACCTCTTGCAATATCTGGTGACTGCTCATGTAACGCCACCAGTACTGCAATATCATCAAAGTCAAAACCATACTCAGGTTTGTCATATCCAACTTCTCTGACAACTTTTCTTGCTGTTCCTTGGACATCGACATACCCTTCTGTTGTAACTTCCCCTGCTACCATTATCAGTCCACGCGTTGCTAAAGTTTCAACAGCAACCTTTGAGTTCTTATCCTGCTTTATTAATTCGTCCAAGATTTGATCGGAAATTTGATCACATAATTTATCTGGATGTCCCTCGGTTACGGATTCAGAAGTAAACAAGTATCTTGTCATAAATTCTAAAAGATAACTTTTTAAATAAATATTTTCCTTTCCATAGTTGTGGCCCGGTAGCTTAGCCTGGTTGGAGCGCTGGTCTTATATGACGTTTAGGGACAAAGTCCCTGGATCTCGGAAAACCAGAGGTCCGGAGACACCCTTTCTTTCCAAGAAAGCGTGTACGGAAAGAAAGTGCCGGAATTCAAATCTCCGCCGGGCCACTTAGTATATTTTCTTAGGAAGAAAAGCTGCACCAAAAGAAATTTTTTTCTAAAAAATTACATTATCATCAAAGGAACAAAAAGTTCTTCTTCGCTTAATCCGCCATGAAATCCTTTGGCTTTCTTCTCTGAATAAAAAGAAATAAGAATCCCATTCTTCGGCAAGATTGTTACATTTCCAATGTCTTTTCTGAATTGTTTGCTAACGATTCCACCGAACACACCTTCTTTTATGAGATAGTTTGTTTTATAGACTTCAGCATACTTTTTAAGTTTCTTTCTCAAAACTTCGACAACATAATCAACTTTACTTTCTTTAACATGAAGGAAGATATCCCTCGGACTTCCTACAGGTAAGATCTTTCTTTTGCAACAGGGCTTTAAATTTTTCCAGACATTATCCCAAAACCAGCTTAGTTTCTCCAAGTTAATTTCTTTTTTAACTTCCATACATCCATGATCTGCGGTTATGATAAATTTTAATCCTTTGATGCTGAGTAATTCCTCATGAATTAATTTTAAAATTTCTTTTGCCAATTTTAACGATTCTTCTGAATATGGGCCATTTAGATGCTCAGATTCATCGTATTGTGGCAAGTAAAGGTAGAAGAATGATTTTCTGTTTTCGTTTTTTATTGCATGTTTTGTTTTGACTATCGCTTCAACTGTGTTTCTATACCCAATAAATTTGCTTTTTTTGGGGTTAAAGTTACTCCCAACTATTTCGTACGGGATGATTTGGTATACTCTTGTTTTCTTTTTTTGTAGCTCTTCTGTGAAATCCCTATGCTTGATAAGTTTTGGTGTAGCAACTTTTTCAAATTTCTTTTGCATACTCTCATCAACAGCTTCGAACTTAAGTGGGTTAAACTCCATTTTTATCTTGCTTGAGTACATATGCCATTCATAAATGCCGTGTTTTGATGGTGGTTCTCCGCTGAAGATTGATGTGATTGCCGCCGCGGTTGTTGTTGGGAACACACTTGAAATCTTTTTTGTCTTAAATTTTCTGAGGGTCTTTTTCATCTGCCTATCTTTTAATAGTTCCTCAAAAATTTTGTAACCAAATCCATCTATTAATATGAGTAACGTCTTTTTGCTTCTTGAATTCATGATTAGTTCTTTTATTTGTAGAATAGAGTTCCTATAGTCTGGCTTT
>JAGGYW010000006.1 GCA_021162365.1 Nanobdellota archaeon | reverse complement strand
TAACAAAATCTATAGAATCAAGATGATTGAAAGCATGAATTGTCTCAGCCGCAGCTGCAGCCCTAAATAATTTCGCAACTCCATGAAAACCTTCTTCATCAGCTTTTTTCGCAAACGCAAGATATTTTCTATTTGCCTGAGATTCCCCAGCAAAAGCTTCCATAACATTTTTCTCGGTTTCACTCATGATATCACCATAACATAGAAGAAGATTTTAACTTAAATAATTAATCAAAAAGTGCGGGAGGCAGGACTTTCCCAACCCTCTTCTTTTCCGTCAACGCTTTTCTTCTTAAGAAAAGGGTTGTTTCGAACCTGCGTAGGGATTGGTCACCAAAGTGCCATAGGCACAGCGGCTCTAACCCACACGGTTTCCGCGACACCAGCGAGCTTTTCCGTGCACGCTTTTCCTAAAAGGGTGCCACCTTAGCCGTGCCCGTTTGACCGCTCCGGCACTCCCGCACTTAACTAATTGTAGAACTATTTATTTTAAAAAGTTTCTATTAAGAAAGTTACTTCAAAGCTTTATCGAAAGCCTTCAATCTCTTTGACAGATTAGAAACTGCTTTAAGAAGTATTGTCTTGTGATCAAGTTGGCCCCATGACTCAAACCCCACAACAAACTTATCTTCAACAGGCTCGGTTTCTATCTCTCCGAGATTCTCTAACTTCTTAACTTTCTCCAAATATTCTTTAAGGCCCTTTGCATCCTTTGGTTCTTTCAACTCTGATGCCTTTTTGCCAGAAACAACTTTGGGGAAGTAATAGTAAGTCATCAACCCTGTTGACCACTTTGAATGTTCTCTTCCGTAACCTAACACTGCTGTTGCAGTAAGCTTTAATTCCTGCCCTTCAAGAAGTTTTACAATTGGGATCTTATCATAAACTGGCTTTACTTTTGGATCGCTTGTCTTCAAATCGCCAGAGTAAACAACTTTTGGACCTTTCGCAGAAAGTTTGAACTTAACCTGACAAAGAGCACAACCTTTTCCACCACATTTGCATTCATTTGGTAAGTTATAACTTTTCAAATCAGTCGTGAGTGGAATTAAGCCAAGCCGGTGTGCAATAATTTCATCATATAAAACAGAAGAGTTTTTAGTGAATGCAACTTCCTCAATTGCCATAGTTGGCACTCCAACCATAGAAATTCTTCTGAGAGAATTCATTAAGCCTTCACTTATACCATCAATGACAAACTTAATTGTATTCCCTTCTTTCTCAAAAACAGTAATTTTCATTATAAACACCTTTACATTCTACGGCCGCGCCTTCCACCCTTCTTTTTGCAGCCGTTATGTGGTATTGGTGTTACATCTTCAATAACACCAATTTTTAAACCTGCTCTTGCCAAAGCTCTAATTGCAGCTTGTGCTCCCGGACCTGGATTTTTTTGTTTTATACCACCGGGTGCTCTAACTCTAATATGAACAGCAGTTATTCCCTTATTCATCGCTTCCTCAGCAGCTTTCTTTGCTGCAATCATAGCTGCATTTGGAGACGAGCCCAATCTATCTGCTTTAACTTGGGCCCCACCCGTATATTTTGCAATCGTTTCTGAACCAGTTAAATCAGTGATGTGAATAAATGTGTTGTTATAACTAGCAAAAATGTGTGCAATTCCCCATTTAGTTTTCTTTTCAGCCAAATTACTCACCTATTTCCTCCGCAGTTTCAAGGATTTCCTTTGCTTCTTCTTCCTCTTCACTTTCCTTTTCTTCTTTTACTTCCTCAGCTTTTTGCTTGCCCAATTCTTTTTCCTTTATAACAACTCTCTCTGGATGATCTTCATCCGCTAATGGAGAGTTCTTAGCAAAGCCAATGTATGGTTCCTCAGAAACTTTCACCATATATGAGGGAGATGTTACTTTTTTATCACCAATTACGATATGACCATGAGTTATGAACTGCCTCGCCTGCTTAATTGAATTCGCCATTTTCTTTCTAAAAACAAGTGTCTGCAACCTTCTTTCAAGCAAATCCCGAATTGTTAATGCAAGAACATCTTCTATTTGCGCATTTTCATTTACTAGCCCAAGAGATGCAAGCCTTGAAAGAAGCTGTTGCTTTTCTAATTGCGCTTGCTTGTCAGTAAGAGGAATCAAACGTCTTGCTTGGGCACGAAACTTTCTAAGAACAGACTGGACCTTCCAAATCTCTTTTTTATTTTTGTAACCATACTCTTTTCTAAGCTGAGCTTCCTCTTTAATCCTATCCATCTGCCAAAGGTGGCTTGGACGTGAATATTTCTTACGTAGTTTTGCTTTTACCATTGTTTACCCCTACTACTTCTTAAGTTTCTTTCTAACTACACCCACGGTGGCACCTGTCCTACCGCGGACGTTCGCACCACGCGAACGTGTCCTTTGCCCTCTTACCTTATAGTTGTAAAAGTGCCTTACACCACGATAACATCTTATACTCTTCAATCTCCTAATATCCATCTTACCTGCTAAGATTAAATCGTTGGATAATAAATGCATATCCTTGCCAATCGCAATATCTTTTTGTCTATTGTATAACCATGAAGGGATTCCAAACTTCCGTGGTTCAGCAAGTGCTTGCTTTAATTTCTCAATATCCTCTTGTGACAAGTCAGAAAGCTTAACATTATCAAATCCCAAAGCTTTTCTAATTGCATGAGCATACGTCCAGCTAACACCTTTAATTGAAATTAAAGCATGTTCTATTTTTTTGTTGCCATCTAAATCAGCTTCAGCTATACGAATTATTTGCTTAAATTCCGGTTTTTTTGATGCAATTTTAGATGGCTTTGCCTTAATTTTTTTGTTAGCCATGGTTATCACACTGAATTTATCCTTTATAAATGTAACTGGTCCTAAAACAGCGTAACTTCTTTAATTTGTTAGAATATAAAATTTCAAAGGAAAAATAAGGATTACCAAAGGATTGTGTATATTTTTGTGTCATCCTCACTCTCTCCACTTGATTCATTATTTTCGCCTTCAGTAGCTGCTGGTGGAGCTGGTGGTCTCCTAAAGAATTCTATTATCCTTTTCCTTCCTAAGAATAACACAATTCCTGTAGCGCTTGCTAACAATATCCATACTAAATTGTTCATAGCAAAATCTCCCACTGCTATGAAGAAACCTGTAATTCCTCCCGGTGGTGTTGTAGGTGATGGTGCTCCGCCACCGCCTTGTGTTGGTGTATACGCTAATATTGCTTCACATGCTGAAATTGCAGAATCATAATCACCACTATCGATAGCGTCTCTTGCATTTCCTAATTCTGTTGTTAGATTAGTAACATCAGTTCCATTTGCTTCCAATTCGTTTATATAATTCTCTGCTTGATCACAAACAGCAGTTGCATTTGCTTCCATTGTGTTATTGTATATTAATACAAATAAATCTGAATCCTTAACTATGTTGTTTTCAACTTCAACTTTTATTGTGTATGTTCCACTTGGTAGATTAACTGGAGATATTTTCAACCCAACATATTTTGATTCTCCAATATCCAAAGCAAAGTTTTGCTCTGTAAATTCATAATTCCCGGATGGGATCCCGCTCAAAGACAATTTAAGTTCGCCTAAGTATTGGCGACCTGTGTTTTCAATTAGTATTGGCACTGTAACAATCTCTCCATAGCTAACCTCAACGCTTTCTTCATCTATAGTTAGGTTAACTTTTGCGTTTGCAGGTGTGCCTCCACCACCTCCAGCAGGTGGGTTCAATACATTAACTCCAACTGTGTCTTCACCAAGATTACCTAAATCATCTTCAATCCTTATGACTAAAGTTGTTGGACCAAGTACTGCATCCCCAGGTATCTGTGCTGTTCCAACACACATTCCCGATGTTTTATTGTAAACTACATTTGAGGTAAGTAATCTGGCTCCTAATCTAACTTCACAAGATGTTCCATCTGAAATTCCAATACCTAAATCACTGATATTCACTTCTATGTTAAATGTTCTTCCTCTAATTAAATTTGAATCAGCAACAGGTTGAATTATATTTACATTTGGAGGCGTATTATCTACTCCAATATCTGTATTATTTGAGTTAGTATTACCAGCCAAATCATAAGCATAAACTATTACTGTGTAATTGCCATCAATAAGCAACTGAGAATCAAACTCTCCACGCCATTCATTACCCCCAACAAATGTTAGGGTTCCATTTACATTCGTTCCATTAACCACATATTCAACTCTATCAATTCCGTTACTATCCTCAGCAATTACGCTTAATTTAACATATCTTTGTTCCCCACCATACCAAAATCCGCTTGTAACATTTACAAGAGAGATATTTACATTGCTTGGTGAGGTTAAGTCAATTGTAAATGTGACAGTATCGCTACCAATGTTGTTGTTTGTATCATATGCTCTAACTGAAACAATATGGCTTGTTTCTGAAAGAGAGTTAAATGTGTAATTTGTATTTGTTCCAACATTTACCCAACTACCACCATCTATCTGAATTTCGTAATGATCTATTCCAATATCGTCACTACCATTCCACTCAACAGTAACTGAGGTTGTATTCAAATAACTGTTATTTTGTGGGAAAGTAATATTTACATCCGGTGGAGTTGTATCTACTACATCAAAATGCCTTACGGTAGATTGTCCTTCGTTTCCTGCTTCATCAGTACAATTAACATACCACTCATAGTTTCCTAATGCTAATCCATTTACCTGCCATGAATTAGGCATACCACTTGCGACATTATCTGTTTGTACTATTGAATTGTTTATTACTAACTCGCAATAAAGAGTTGTACTAATCGCATCTGTGGCAGTAAAGTTAAAAATTACTGAAGGCCCCTCGTGGGAGCCTTCAGCAGGTGAGGTGAGAGTTATCTGAGGTGGTGTAGTATCAACTACTAAAGTTCTTACCTCACTTTGAGCAACATTCCCAACATCATCATATGCAAGTATGTGCCATGTATGCACTCCATCCTGTAATGTAGCACTTAATTCACCTGTGTAAGGGTTTGCAAATGTGCTTGAATTTTCTAGCAACCCATCAATATACAATTCAACTCTAATGTTTGTTGCACTGTTGTCGCTAACTGTAAAACCAAAGTTAACATTACTAACGTTAGTAAGTGTATTGTTATCTGGATAATTCAAAATTATCATGGGTGCATCTGCGTCTACAGAAAAGAAAGCATAGCCTTCATCGCTTCCGATTACACTTCCATCATTCGCATCAATTCCACTTGCAGTTACACAAACTACATAATCTCCTGAATGGGCACTTGTGGTAGAAATGTTAAATGTATAAGTTTGCGTTGACATGTTTGCAATATCCGCACTTGCTGGCAGATACTGAGTCAAATCAAAATACTGAGTTGTTACATCACTACCACTACAGCTACCCTCATGGATTGTAGCAGTAATTGATGTAGAAGTTACTGGAACGTCTCCATCATTTGCAACAACTACAGTTACCTCTGCTTGCATTCCTTGACCATTTATTAAACTTGGATTTATCCAAACTCCACTGCCCAATGTGCCATTTAATTCAAGTTCTCCATCATCTCCCCCAGCTCCTTGCTGGATCATAACATCTATTGAATCTGAAGTTGATGTAACATCCCCAGAATTTTCATCTGTTCCGCTAGAGGTGGCAGTAAGAGTATCTAAGCCCAAAGTTTGACTACATGTAACAATGAAAGTTGCGGTTTCAACCTGACCTTGGGAAATATCTCCTAATTGCACCGTAGTAGGTGATATAGTTGAACCAACGCTAGATGTTAAACTAACGTTAACATTTTCAGCAACCGCTTCTCCACTATTTGTAACATTCACATATAACTCATATGTTTGCCCTTGATTGCAATATTCGTGCCTACTTAGATTAGTTGACATATGAACTATAGCTAAATTTGCTGGGGTTTCTAAGTTAACACCAATTGAATCACTTCCGGAATTTCCATTCTTTGTAGCAGTTACAAATAGATTCCAAACACCGCTTGGATTTCCACTAGAAGTATGATAATCTGCGGAATAGATACCCGGACTAATTTCAACCAACACAAAGTTATTTCCAACATTTGGTCCATCCGCAATAACATTTGCACCAGACAATAAGTTGCCGTGAATATCTCTAACCTCCGCGGTTACAGTAACTACTTGACCCTTGCTAAAAGTATCACCATCATTTGGAGAGGTTATATTTACAAAGAGAGTGGCATTAACATTAACCGTAGTTGAATTTTGACCGGTGTTGTCAAAGCCATCATTTGCATCAATTTGGATTACTAAATTCCCTTCAGGTGCATTGTTTGGAAGGGTATAACTGCCTGTCCATTCAGAATCATGACTTGGATTTGTTAATGTTATTACATCCCCATTTATTGTTGCATTCACGCTGCCTGTATCAACATCGCTTCCATCCGGATATGTAACAAAAACATCAATTGGGATTGTTTCGCCACGATTAAATATATCTCCTTGCGAAGGTTGATTAAAAACAATCGTAAGGTTAACTGCCAAAATTGTTAAATCTACACTATTTAGCAATTCGCTATTTTGGAAAAATTGGACTGTCCATGTCCCGAGAGGATCATTATAATTTATATGATATGTATAACTATATGTTCCATCATGGTTATCATTCATTAAAATTAAATTGCCATTGGGGTCTGTAAAGTAGATGTTTTCTCCAGGAAGTGCGTTCCCATCCTGGTCTTTAAGAGATATCCAAATGAAAACGTCTTCTCCACGATAGTAAACATCACTTTCCATGCCTGAAGAGTTTACAAAATGAATATCATCTGTTGATAATCTCTTAACTAATGAAAAATCATCAGTTCTAATAACTTCAACATCCCCAGGAATTGAGATTTCTTGTGATATATATACATCATGTTCAACTCTTAGAGTCCATGTGTTTCCAGGATCGCCAGGCTCAAAATAAGCGTCAATTTCATAATATCCATTAGCATCTGTTGTGTCTGTATTACTACCTGAAGAAAGAGTTTCTCCTGGAGCAGTTAAAGTCAAAACTGCACCACTAATTGGAGCTCCTGTTTCATTATCAACGACAGTTCCATTTATATGGAAATGGGCTGGTGGTAAAGCACTAACACTAATAATGCTCATGAGGAACATTACAAAAGTAAAAAACAAAATGAAGGTTTTTTTCATTTAGTCACCTCACCTAAAAGGTTAGTACTTTGGCAAACTCTCTATCTTTGCCATAGCGATATCATATTTCTTCTTCAATGTCATATCTTCCTTCTTGTTCTTTGCCCTTCTCTTTCCATGGAATAATCCAGTTATTGCTGCTCCAATTACTCCACCAATACCAAACCATTCCTTAGGAATGTATGTTTCTGATGTTTCATCATGTGCTGGTGTGGTTATGTTGTATGGCGCCACAGTTTCGTTATGTTTCTCAACACTTATTTCGTAACTAAGTATTCTTCCTTGTGCATCTGTATTTGGAGTGTAAATTGCAGTGAATCCACCTACAGTGCTATTTGTGTCAGGCACATGCAATACATAGCTATCTCCAACCAACACAAGTGTTGGGAGGGTAGCATCAAATGTGCCATTTGAAGTTGAGTTCTCTGTTACCTGTGCCCCGGAAGGATAATTGTACACTGAAACCTTGCTTTCATTTATTATTCCCGTTATGTTAAGTGCATCCTCCAAAGAGATATTGTGTTGTGGTACAACAAGATTATATCCATGATTTAACATCTCAAATGCAGGTACCTCTATTGTTCCGTTTGGCAATGTCAATTGAATTGTTTGATCTGGAACTTCAAGATTGTAGCCATCAACAGTTACATTGTGTCCATCAACTGCATGCTCCAAGCTTGGAACATGTGTTGTCTTCTCAGTTGCTGGTGGTACTATTGCTGGTGCAAAGTAAGATGCAAACAATGCACCGACTCCCAACCAACCTGCTACTTCTGTAAGTAATCCAACTAATCTTCCCTTTTTGTGCTTCTTCATGTACTCTTCTTTATCGTCTATTGAGAATTCCACAAGCTGCACTTTCTCTTTCTCCGTTGGGAATGCATTTGAAACTACACCGCTAACTGCCTTTTTAACCTTAAAGAAGTCAGTGTCAACAGTGTAATCTTTTGAACTTTCGGTAACACTTAAACCACTCGCTTCAAGATTTCTCTTTATTTCATTAGCATAAGGTAAGCTCTTGCTAATTGAGAATTTAACACCTGCCCTTTTTGAAATTGCATCATCAAGCACTCCAATTTCTGCAAGTTTCAATAATGCATCGTATACTTCCTTTGGAGTACCCTGTTCTATGTCCACAGTAGGTGTGTTAGTTTGTGGGTTTACTGGCAACTGAGCTACGTATTCAAGCTTCAAATAGTAGTTAATTTCACGACCAGTAACTTGACCTGTATTTGGATCCACAGTCCCTATATCTTTTTCTACAAGAAGAGTCTCTAGCAATTGCTTCTCCTCATCGTCCAACTTTTCGAGATTTTCCTTCAATTGATTGTATATCCCTTGTGTAAGCGCCAAAACAGCTGTTTCTCTTCCCTCAAAAGTAATCGTCTCGTCGTCCTTAAAGTAATTTGACATAAATATCTTTGTCTTCTGCTCTGGTGACATTGCCTCCAAATCAGACGCGGGTATTTGAAGTTTAACTCCATTTTGGATTTTCTTTAATTCCCATCCCATATAATTAAGATAATCTTTAAGCTTTACTTTGCTTGGGTCTTTTTTATACTCCTTTGCTAATACTTTTTTCTTCTTAACAGCCTGCTTCCTCAAGTCAGATACGAATTTAGTAGCAAATGGACCTTTAATTTCAACACCAACCATAAGTTTACTACCACTTGCACCATTAACAAGAATTTCTTCAAGTGATTTTCTCAATTCTTTATGAACTGGTTCTCTAGCATGATACATTCTTTTATCTCCTTCCTCACCCGTTAACACTACACCATCATAGGCATATTCTTCAAATACTTCTCTAAAGGAAGGTACAGAGAACACATCCTTGTTTAGAATCATGGGTAATCTTTCTTCCTCTTTAGGTTCTACCTTAGTTGCTATCTCAGCGATATCTCCTAAGGTTGTAGGTTTCTCTTTTTCTAGCTTATTCATCTGGTATGCAGAGAATATTAAATTTCTTGCCATTATAACTCACCCCTTTTTACTACATTTTAGTTGTTACAGAATAGCAACCCCTCATTTATAAATATTTCGTTTTTCCCCAGTGATAACAAAATAGCGCCAGGGGCAGGACCTAGAATCTGAGTACACCGCCATGTCCAAAATTTGGACGTTCTTCATTATATACGCAGTACTCAAATATAAATTCTGTTGTAGTGGAGAATATAAATTTATTTTAATAAATCAAAATTATTTTCATATTTCTTGTATTTCTCTTTAGGGTATGGATTACCTTTACGCATTCCATTAAACCATATGCTATACTTACCTACATTTTTACCCTTTTTATTTTTGTGTGCAATCTTTACAAGCTCAACAGAAGGAACAACCCAAAATAAATCCAACGCCTCCGAATAAAATATGAAATAATAATTATCACGTGGTTCAAATTTCAATGCAGCAAATAAGGCTTCATCCCCACGACGAACATTTTTTGACCTTGCTTTTATTTGTATATCCAAATACCTTTTCGAAGACAATCTTATTACACAGTCAATGCCTTGGTCATCTACTAGCGTAGCATAAACATCATATCCTCTTTTCAACAACTCTGCAATGACGCGATATTCTTGTCTTTTTCCAAAAGATGCTGAGTCTCTAAAACCCATATAATAAAAAATATGTTGAAAGTTTAAATAATTAATTAGACGGGCTTAAACGCCCGCCTGCTTCGCTGCTTCCCTGAGCAGCTCTGAAGCAATTCCTTCTGGTGTTTTCTGCTTTATGCCGAATGCGCTTCTGTAAAGGAAGAATATTGCCTTGCTGATGTCTCTGCGAACGAAGGCGTCAACGCTCTCGTCAGAAGCTATCTTGGCGAGGTATCTTGCCTTCGCAAGAATCCTCCTTGCCCTTTTCGCATTTTCATCTAAAGCAGATTTTTTGTTTTCCATTTAAACCACCTCCGGTGGCGTCTCGGGAGCGCGGTCTCTTAATGCTTTTAGCGAAAGCGTGGTTGTCAAACCAAAAGCTTTAAGTTGGACCAAGCGACAGCCACAAAGGAGGTGGTTGGAAAACAACTGCTTTCTGCGGATGTGAAAAGGACTACTTCTTGCGAAGTTTCTCGACTGCCTCGATGATTAAGTCGCCCTTAACTCTGCTCTTGAATAGCTCTTCGATTTCCTTGATCTTCTTCTCGTTCAGCTTTTTGTCCATCCAAACCACCCCCTTGCAATTCGCCTTTGAGAACGAGCCACCACTTCGGCAATCTTTCTTGGATCTCCAATTTCATGGACACCACCAATTATAATTAGCGAGAAGGGTTTATTAAGGATAAAATCTCCATTCGCTTTCTGGATCTTCTTCGCGAAGTTCTGCGGGAAGCTCCTTTACAATTTTCACGGGAACCATGGCTCCTGCTCCCCAAAGGAGTCCTTTCTCCCTCTTTTCCTTAAAGCAGATGTCGCAAGCGAAGTCCCTTTTTGACTCGATATACCAAGCAGTTTCCCCCTCTGTGATTAACTTTCCGCAAAAGATGCACTTCACGCCATCAGATTTGTAAATCATTCCGTCTTTCGTGAGCTTAAAAGAGGACATCATCTACATTTACACCTCTCTTTATGTGGTCGGAAACGCAGAGCTTGAAAGCCGTGGCGAGAAGCGCCCTCGTCAAACTGCTGTCCGCGAGTTTGTAAATTTTGTTCCCTGTGAGCTGACTCACTGTCGTGAAGACAACCCCTTGCTGTTTTAGCTTTTCCAAAACGGAATACGCCGTTGATCTTTTTATGCCGAGCAACCTCACAATCCTATTCAAATACGATCCTTTGTTTTTGTATAGGTGCACCAAAACTCTTGCCTCGTTTTCGGTTAGCCCAATAACCTCGGGAAAGTGTATAACAAGCTCCTTTTCCCACTTGCGCGAGAGCGTGTAGCATTTCCTCAAAGTTTCGACATCTAACATATCAACAAAATGCGAGAAAGCTTTATTAGGGCTGCAAGAAAAAAGTGTCCATTTCCTTTGGACAGCCAAACCACGCCAGAAAAAGTTTTTCCCTGTTTATTTCCGATGTCAATAAACAACATATTATATAATAATATATTTTTAAGTTGTTTAATGTTATTGGACTAGTAAATGATAAAAAGGTTATATGTATTTGTAATCAAATGAGTAAAAATAAAGGTAAAAATAAATCAAAATCACAAAGTATGGAATTTGTATTTATAGATGAGAGTGGGGATAATGGTTCTAAGGGGAGTAAACACCTAGTTGTCACAACAATGTGTATCAAATCAAAAAAGAAGATAGCTAAAATAATAAGGAACACTAAGAAAAGACTTCTAAGCAAAAACAAATTTGCTAGATGGTTAAATAAAAATGGTGGGGAAATAAAATATAGCAACTTTCCAGATGAATCATTACTAAAACGCACATTATCTAAACTTGCAGAGGAGGATATAACAATTCATTATATTGTATTTAAGAAAAATAATCTCCCCATTACATTAGAAATGAAAAAAAATATATTGGCATTGTTATTTTATCATGTCCATGTTAGCAAAAAT
>JAGGYW010000008.1 GCA_021162365.1 Nanobdellota archaeon | reverse complement strand
GATTTATATATGATGTATATGTTTTATATACATATATATGGTAATAAAAAAACTCCAAAAATCAGGGAATGCGTATTTCATTTATCTACCTGTAGATTGGGCTCGTAAAATTAAGGGCAAAGAGGTCAATTTGGATATAACTTCTACAGGTATTATAAAAATTTCGCCGCTGAAGTCGGAAGATTTGCCTTTACTTAAGAAAGATATTGTGGTAGATAGTCATGATTTAGATTTTATAATAAGGCATATCGCCTCTCTGTACATAAATGGTTATGACGAGTTTACAGTTGGTTTTAAAATACCCCTCTCAAAAAAGGAATTGTCTAAGCTGAATAATCATCTTGTTGATAGGGGGCTTAGTCAGTTTGCTGTAGATATCACTTCTGAGTTTGTTAGTTTTAAGATACCACCAGGGTTTCTAAAGCCCCTTGATTTAGGAACGATTTTACTGAAGAGGGTGCTAAAACTTTTAATGGCAGTTGAGCAAGGCGAAGTGAGTTTAGCTAACAATTACCGTAAGGAGTATATATCCACTATGTTAACCTTTCAGAGAATGTATAACTCTTTTCTTCAGAAGCCACACCAGTTTATTGAATCACAACTATCCTCTCTCGAGATGTTAGACCTTTTGTTTGTGTTATATGCCGCTAAGGAGATTGGTGATTGGGTTCTACAAAAAAAGGCATTGAAGGATATAAAAATAATAAAACAAATTTTAGAGGTTCTTTTAACGTTTATGTCAAATAAAGACTTTGGAAATGTGGCTAAATTGTCTAATTTAAAGAATAAACTTTCAGATAAAACGTTATTCTTATTTGTTAAAATAATTGAGAGAACTCTGCTTAATTGGAGATTACTCTAAGTGCATCTTTTGGAGTGTTTACTACTGCAACATTTTTGGGAATGCTATAGTTAACATTGCCAACTGTGTACATATCCTCGTTATTTTTTGTCCCATCTCCTGGCACGTCTTCTGGGGAGACAGGAATTACAATTATCCCTCTTTCGAAATTAGTGTCATCTAGCGAAACATTGTATGCTTTAAGCTTAGATTCTCTTGGCATCTTGAAGTAGTTGTTTTTGAATGTTTCAATCTCTTTAACTGCTTCCTCAAGAGGCTTTGGATTATGTAGCAAAAACTCTGCGATAAGTCTTCCTTCAATGTTAAGAAGTTTGGGATTGTTAATTGCAACTTCGGAGAGGTCGGCAAGAAACCACCCAACATCCTGATAGGGATTTCCACAGGTTATCGTTTCTGTATCAACAAGATAAACCTCCCCTGTTTTTTTATTACAAACAAAATTAGCTAACCTTGGATCGAAGACTATTGTTTTTTGTTCGCCGTTGGTATATGGCTCTAACTCCATCTCCTTCACCAACTTTTCAAGCCCTTTGTGTCTTTTCGCTTTTTTTGGATTTATCTCATGAACTTTTAGTATCAAATCTAGTGCTGAGATTAATGCGTCGTCTTTTTTTGACTTGGGGATATCTGGATTTATTAGGTAATTTTCTAAATTTTCACCATCTATTTTTTCCTTTTCAATCACATAAACCCCTTTAGCTAATTTATATGTATTAAGAATCCTTGGGGTACCTATTCCATTTTCTTCCAACAGTTTTGTGTTGTAAACTTCTCTTTTGAAGCTGTCTTTTGCGGTTTTTATCCCATCGTAATTCGGATTTTCAAAAAAGATTTTGTAAACTTTTTCGTTGTCCCCCAGAACTAAACTGTATGTTCCGTTGGTTCCCCCAGAATATATTCTGTTGATATTAGGAAAAATTAATCTAGCTAGTTTAAGTACTTCATCTCTGGAATATATATCCCCATTCATATTCACTACTAAATAGTAGTTACTTATAAACCTTTTGATTTTTGACTTTGCTTGAACTCTTCAATTATCTTTAGCTCTTCTTCTGTTAAGTCATTCATGAATTTGCTTTCAATTATTTCTAAGTGGCTTCGTGGAATGAAAGCAAGCAATTCGTCTCCCTCATGAATATTTCTTCCCACAACTCCTTTTGGGATTGAGATTGCAACTTTATCTCCGGATTTTGCCTCGGAAACCGATTGCCCCTCGTTTTGTATTTCTTTAATCTCCCCAATTTCTTTTCCATCTTTTCTTATAAGGCGAACTTTTGTTTTTATTCTCCCAAATACCTCAACGCCAACCACAGCAGGGTTGCTTTGTCTGAAGATGTAACCTTTCAAAATCTTAACCTTTCCCGGCCAGATTAACTTTTCGTGTGCTATTCTCCTTTCTTCTTCTATTTGTTGCTCTTTCCATTCTTTGTATTTTTCAAATAAGGTGTATATTATATCTGCAGAGAATATTTTTATTCCATAATCTTCCGCAAGTTGTTTTACATCTTTTGGGATTTCAACATTAAATGCAAAGATTACTCCATGGAGCTTGTTTTTTTCTTTCATTAGTTTTGCTTCAACCACATCATTTTTTGTTACAGAACCTATTCCTGCCTTTCTTATAGGTAGACTAATTTGTTTAAACATACCTTCGAGGGCTTCAACAGCACCAACGGAATCAGCTTTTATGATAACTCCTTCGTCGCCTTTTTCAAATAATATGTTTTTAATTTCCTTTGCTAGTTCTTCTTTTGCTTTTTCAACTTCCTCCTTTGTGTTAGCAACTCTTAGCGACATCCCCGCAATTGCGTTATCTAAATTTGGAGCAGAAATTTTTATTCCCGCTGCTGCAGAGACTTCATCTACAGATTGGAATTGTCCCTTCTCTCTTAGCTCTTTTAGGGGTGACGGCTTTAGAATTGCCCTTACTTTTGTGACAATTGGACCTTCTACACCACCAATTACAATTGTATCTCCCTTTCTTAATATCCCATCATAAAGTATTACATCTATTGTTTTTCCAAGCCCTTTAATTTCTTTTACTTCTAGTATGCTCCCTTTTGCGGGTCCACTTACTTCTATCATTAATTTTTCTTCAAGGTACTTTTGGGCAAGCCCTGTTAGTAGCATGAGTAATTCTGCAATTCCTTCTTTAGTTATGCCAGATACGGGAACAATAGCAACTCTTTTAGTATAGTCATCTATTCTGTCAAACCTTTCTGATTCAATTCCATAGTCTGAGAGGGATATGACAAGTTTGTAAATTTGATTGTCGAGCTCTTGCTGGACATGCTCCATTTGCTGCTTTATGCTTTGGGAGAAGTACATGGTTTTTTGTGGCTTCCATCCAGGTAGTAAATCAATTTTGTTAGCTGCAACTATAAATGGGACCTTAAACTGTTTGAGAATTGAAATTGCCTCCCTTGTCTGTGCTTTGAATCCCTCATTTATATCAACAACTAGAATTGCCAAGTCTGAAATAGAGCCCCCACGTTTTCTTAGGTTTGTAAAAGCTTCGTGACCTGGGGTATCTATCATCAGAAGTCCGGGTATTGTGAATTTTATATTCATCCTTTCGAGGATGGGACCACAGATTTTTTTGATTACATCTAATGGTATTTCAGAAGCACCGACATGTTGTGTAATTGCGCCAGCTTCCTTTCTTGCTATGGCAGTTCCTCTAATTGCATCTAATATTGTTGTTTTTCCATGATCTATATGTCCAACTACGGTTATAATTGGCTGGCGAATTTTCATAAATTAATCAATCCAACTTTGATTTAAAAACCTTAGGACAAGATTTATTAACTTCAATTGGATTCGTTGAGATATGGATGAACCAACTTTTGATAATGTAGATATGGATGGGCCGGAATCAGGTGAAATTAGTAGTGTTTGGAATCTCTTAACCCCTGAACAAAAGAGATATTTCAAAAAGATTACAAAGAAGAATAAAGAAAACTTAAGTTATATTGGTTAAATTAAGTTCTTTTCCTTGAGCTTTTGCATTATCTTCTCAACTTGTTCTTCTGGCGGGACATCAATTCTGTCTGTGGTTATTGTTATCATTATCCCCTTCTCTTTATAATAGTCAATTAAGGGTGCTGTCTTCTCATGATATACTCTTAGTCTTTCTTTTATTGCTTCTGGCTTGTCATCATCTCTTTGATAGAGCTCTCCACCACATTTGTCACAAATTCCATCTACTTTTGGCTTGAGGTAAAGTAGGTTATAAATTGCACCACATTTCTTACACTGCCTTCTTGCGGATAACCTTTTAATTAGGATCTCTTCAGGCACGTCTAAGTTAATTACAACATCTATGTTTGTGATTGTTTCAAGAGCCTTTGCTTGCGCAAGTGTTCTTGGAAAACCGTCAAGTATGAATCCATTTTTTGCATCATCTTGCTCCAGTCTTTTTTTAAGGATTTGGATTACTATCTCATCTGGTACAAGCTCCCCGCTATCTTGGTATTTTCTAATTGTTTCCCCAATTTCTGGGTCATCTCTTGCTGCCCTTAAAAGCTCTCCTGTCGAGATTGTAGGAATACCAAGTTTTGGTGCAAGACGTGTTGCATATGTTCCCTTGCCTGCACCTGGGGGACCAAGCATTATGATTTTTACCATTACTTACTCACCTTCCTTACCCATCTTACCTTTCTCGGATTTCTTTTCAGCTTTAGTGCATTTTTTTCACATTTAGATGAGCAAAACCATCTAACTTTTCCGTCGTTTTTGACATACATTATTCCCTTGTTTTGTGGGATTTCTTTTCCACAAAATGTACATTTAGGCAAGTTTACCGCCTCCCACGTCTAGATAATGGTGCTGCTTCCATTTCTGTGTCTGTTAGCATTAAGATATCCCCTATTTTTACAGGGCCCTTAACATTTCTCCTTAGAACTTTACCCGCGTCTCTTCCTGCAAGAACTTTGCACCTGACTTGAGTCACCTCTCCCCTTACTCCCGTTCTTGAGACAAGCTCAACCACTTTTGCCGGAGTTGCATCTTTGTATTCCTCAAATTTTTGCTCTTCTTCTGTAAGGGCTTCTCTTCTCTTTTCCCTTTTTCTTGGTCTTCCTCTTCTCCCCCTTCTTCTTTCTTCAGCCATTTATCATCACTTATTTAGTTTTTCTAGTTCTTGAGTTAGTTCGGCAAGTTGTTTCTTTGCATCTCCTGCATCTAGTATTGCAACCGCTGAAGTTGGCACTTCTAATCCAGCTGCAGTACCAAGTTCACTTTTTGATGCAGCAACTATGAAAGGAATCTTCTTTTCTTCGCAGAGAGGTGGTAAATGCATTACAATTTCAGGTGGATTAATATCATTTGCAACTACAACAAGTTTTGCTTTTTCTCTCTCAACTGCCTTTGTTGTTTCATTTAGTCCTTTTTTGATTTTACCGCTATTCCTTGCAATTTCAACTATTTCCAAAGCTTTTTCTGCTAATTCTTTTGGCACTTCAACTTTAGCATAAGTAGCAGCCATATATATCCCTCCTTCAAACAGCATGCGCTGCTTTCATTAGTCATTTGGTAAAGAAAAGGAAAAATGAGGCATTTAAAAGCTTTTCCATCAGTTCCATCTTGCGTAATACCATCCGTTGTTGTATTCGAGTCGCAATTTCCCATTTCTGTGTAATTTGTATAGGCTACTCTCAATATCCTTTTTTGAGAAGATATTGCAATTATTTTTTAAGACATCTTCTGGTGTGATTGGTCCATTAATCTTCTGGGCTATTTCGTATATCTTTTTGTCTTTTTCATTTAGCTTCAGAAGTTCTTCTTCAAGACGTTTATCATCTTCAGGAGTGGCGAGCCTTAACATTTTTTATCAGTTAACAATTAGTTGGGAATGTATAAAAAATCTTGTTGTCAAAAACTTTACAACAAATTATAAATAATTTAACTGTATGGATAACTTTTATGGAAAATCTTGTCAAAAAGCTAAAATTTCTCGGACTTACTAAGGTAGAGGCCGAGGTTTATCTTGCTTTGCTTAAACTTGGGATGAGCCGTGCTGGAAAGATAAGTAAGGAGGCACAGCTAAACAGGACAACTACTTATGCAGCTTTGAAGAGCTTGTTGGACAAAGGTTTAATTAGTTATGTGATAGAGTCTAATAGAAAGGTGTTTAAGGCGACGAACCCAAAGTATATTCTTGAGTTAATTAAAGAAAAAGAAGAAGAAGCAGAGAAAATGCTGCCGAAGTTGCTTTCTTTGTATACTTCGCCAAAGAAAGAAAGTCAGGTTACTTTATTTTACGGATACAAAGGTGTTAAGTCTGTTTTTCAAGATATACTTCGAACGGCGAAGGAAGTTTTGGTCATCGACGCTGAGGGTCAGTTCTCCGAAAAGATGTCTTATTATGCACCATATTACATTCGTGAGGTTGAAAGGAAAAAAATCAAAATTAGACACATAGTCAGAAGGGGCGCTAAAGTTAACTCTACTAAAACAACAACAATAAAATATATCCCAAGAAAGACAAAGTCGCAGTCAGTAATAGATATCTATGGTGACAAGGTTGCAATTATTATTTGGAGCGAGCCGCCGGAAGCTGTTGTGATAAAAAACAAGGCAGCTGCAGATTCGTTTAGAAGTTACTTTGAAATTTTGTGGAAGAGTGCTAAGAATTAAGCCCACATATTTTTTTGATTACTTTTACTCTTTCTCTTAGTTCCATGAATGGTACCTTGTATATTTCGTAGCCGAGCTCTCTATATGTTTTTTCAATTATCTTGCTGATTTTCTTTGATGTTTCTTCATTTTCTACTCGCACCCCGTCCTTTTCAAAGAACGGTGCCTGTTCAAGGAGAATCACTTTGTGATATTTGGCGTGTTCTTTTATTGCTGATATAAGCCATTCTGGCGGTTTCATACCTCTTATCTTAAAGTAGGCAACACCTTCTGGTATGTCTATGTCCAAAAAGGTTAACTCTCCCTCTTTTATCATTTTATTTCTTTCAATTGTTCGCTTTAGTACATCGTATTGGAAGTCGTGTACATTTTTAGAGTGGTCCTTGCCAAGTTTTTTATATTCAAGAATTACTTCTCTTGGAACTTCATGTAATACTTTATATCCTTCTTTTTCTAGATGTTTTATAACTGTTGTTTTACCAGAACATGGACCCCCAGTTATGACTATCTTCATCTGTAAAACATTTACCATAATGTTTAATAAATTTTTAGATACTCTTTTTATTATTATGAAGGCGTTGGTTTTAGCGGCTGGAAGAGGAATTAGGATGGGTGCGCTTACGCAGGATAAACCAAAAGTTCTAATTGAAGTTGCTGGAAAGCCGTTTCTTTACTATGTGTTAAAAAATCTGGAGAAAGCAGGAGTAAATGAGATTGGCGTTGTTGTTGGATATAAGAAAGAGAAGGTTGTTGAATTTGCAGAAAAGTTTGGGTTCAAATTAAAATTCATAGAGCAGAAGGAGTTGCTTGGAACGGGGGATGCGGTAATGCGTGGAAAGGAATGGGTGAATGGTGAGAATTTTATTGTTGTTATGGGCGATAATCTTTATTCGCCGGAGGATATCAGACATCTTGCAGAGATTAATGATAATTTTTGTAGGGTTGCTGCATTTAAAAGTGATCACCCACAGGATTATGGAGTTTTAGAAGTAGATGGCACTTCGTTAATTAAAATAGAGGAAAAGCCAGCACATCCAAAAACCAATTTGGTAAATACCGGGTTATACAGATTTACACCAGAAATATTTGAACACCTTGTTGATTTAAAGAAGTCGATGCGTGGCGAGATTGAATTAACAGATGCAATTAATCATCTTGCTTTATTAGGTAAAGTTAAAATATATGAACTGAAGGATTATTGGATTGACATGTCTATTAAAGAAGATTTGCCCAAAGTTGAAGAAAAAATTAGAGAATTGGGATTATGAGACGGTGTTCTATTTGTAAAAAAGAAGCATTCACAAGAGTAGAGTATATGAGAAAAAATTATTGTAAGGAGCATTTCGCAGAATTTATAGAATCTAAAGTTAAGAATACAATTGAAAAATTTAAGATGGTTAGAGAGGGAGATAAAATTTTAGTTGCTGTCTCAGGGGGAAAGGACTCTCTTACAACTTTACATTTGTTGCATAAGTTGTTTTCAGACAAAGTTTCTGCAATTCATCTTAAATTGGGTATTGGTAAGTTTTCGGAAGAAAGCGAGAGAATTGTAAGAGAATTTTGTGAAAAAGAAAATGTTAACTTAATAATTTATGATCTAAAAGATGAGCTTGGATTTTCAATATCTGATTTGAAAGGGGAGCGAGTTTGCGGGATGTGTGGGACAATTAAGAGGTATTTATTGAATAAAATTGCTTATGAGAGGGGTTTTAACAAAATTGCTGTTGGGCACAACCTAGATGATGAGTTGTCTTTTGTTTTAAATTCCATTATGTCTGGAGATTTACATCAGCTTTCAAGAATAGGTCCTATAACTGAAACAAATGGTAAGTTAATTGGGCGAATAAAGCCGCTTTACAAATGTTATGAGAAGGAAGTAAAACTTTATTGCGAAGCAGTTGGTATCAAAACAGTTACTTTAGAGTGCCCAAATTCTAAAGAGACCAAGCAGAGGGTGTATAAAAAAGCACTTGATTTAATCGAAGAAAAATCACCGGGTACGAAGTTGACTTTCATTAGCTCGTTTTTGAAAAAAATAAAGCCAATTTTGCCAAAGTCGGAGATTAAGCTTAATGAATGTAAGGTTTGTGGATTTCCAACGACCTCAGAAGTTTGTTCGTTTTGCAAAATTGTTGAAAGGATGAAAAAATGAAGAGATTTCACATTTTTGTTTCTGGAAGGGTGCAGGGTGTTTTCTTTAGGGCAAATACTGTTGAGGTTGCGAGAAAGTTAGGGATTGTCGGATGGGTTAGGAATTTGAGAGACGGAAGGGTTGAAATTGTTGCGGAAGGAAGCGAGGAAAAGCTAAAAGAATTTGTTGAGTGGCTGAAGAAGGGACCAATTCTCGCAAAAGTCGTTGATATTGTTATCGAGGAAGAAACTCCAACAGGCGAATTTAGTGATTTTGAGAAAAGAGAGACAATTTAATCTTTCTTTTTCTTAATTTCAATTATGATTCCATCTTTTCCGACATTTACCACTGTAGTTTTTCCAATTTTTGCGCTTTTACCAAAGGTTTCATGGATGTGTCCACAAAGAGCAATTTCTGGCTGGATTTTTTCAATTACCCTCCTTACCCCTTTTGAGCCCACATGTTGCCACAATGCGTCTATGTTTGTTCCATAGGGTGGAATATGTGTAACTAAAATTTTATGCTTTGCATCCTTTATTGGCTTGTGGGCTTTTTCAAGAAGTTTTTCTATTTCTTCATCTCCTATCTGGAATAGTCCAACATCTGCTCCACCGGCTCCGAAAATTCCTATTTCATTGTAAAATAAAACAGAGCGTCCATGTAGGTTATATACGCCAGGTCCATACTGCTTTGCAAGAAATTCCGCTGTTGCAAAGGTTTCATGATTTCCAGGTATGATAATTATTTTTTTTTCTAGTTCTTTAAATGGTCCAATTATGCCTGTTAAGTCATTTTCAAAGAAAGTTAGGTCACCAGCGAGGATAATTAAATCCACTTTTTCTTTTTTAGCTTTAGCTACAAGTTTCTCAATTACGCTTTTATCTCCATGTACATCCGAAGCAGCTAAGATTTTCATAATACACCAACTATTTCATCCAAACTATCAAATAGATAATCTGGATCTGCTTCTTCTAATCTTTCCTTTGTGTGATATCCAGTACATATCCCAGCAGACTTTGCACCTGCCTCTTTTGCAGCAGCAATGTCATGGATAGTGTCTCCAATATGAAGTATCTGTGGTGGTTGAACTTTAAATTTACCTGCAACTTGAGTGATGCCATCTACTTTGTTTCTTGTGCCCCCAAACACATCTCTGAAAAAGTCACGTAGGCCATACTCTTCAAGCTCTCTTAATAGGTTTTGTTCTGGGTGGCTACTAAGCACAATAAGAATATATCCCCTTTGAGTTAGGTAATTCAGTACATTTTTTGAGTTAGGATATGGGGTTGGTGTAATTCCTTCACTAATTGCTTCATTAAAATATTTAGTGTACATCCTATATATTTCATCGGCTGTTTCATTTATCCCATGGTTTTTCATAAATTCAACTGGAGTTAGTGTTGTCCTCTCGAGCCATATTTCAAAGGGCATTCTTTTCTTACCATATTTCTCAAGAACTCTCATGTTCGCTTCATATACAGGTCGCCTATCATCGCTAAGTACACCACTCCAATCGAAACTTACTACTTGTATATCTACCATTTTAATCATGTGTATATCTAAACGATATTGTTTTATCTTTTTTGTCAAGGCGGGCATAACCGAAGCGTATGAATTGTATTATGTCTCCTTCTTTTAAGTTTTCAATTGCCTTTTCGCCAACACCTTCTACGGTTGATGCATCCGCCATTAAAACTTTAACGGGCACATTTTCTTTTTCGAAAACCCAGTGAATTACTTTTACGCCCGGTTTATAATCCTTACTTTCAAATTCAGCGGTGATTTCATCACCAACCACATCAATTTTTATATTCATTAGATCCATTAATCGTAAGATATCTCCTTGTTTGGCATTCAAAAAGTCGTGTTTATCGACATAAAATGTTTCTTCACTGTTGTTAATTTCATAAGATATCTTGCCATGTTCTGGGTGATTTGGATGCTTTAGTCTTTCTGATTTAAATTCCTTTGGTATCCCACGAACAATGAGCTTAATTTTATCTTTGACAAAAAAGTATCTGTCCGCAATTGGCTCGATTATTTTTCTATTTTCGCTTTCCAGAATCTCCCACGGAATTATGGATTCTGTTTTTGATATGCCTGTGTTGAGAGCAAAGTTTCTTATTGCTTCTGGTTGGAATCCTCTCTTCCTTAGAGAAATAAGGGTTACAAGTCGTGGATCATCCCACCCCATATATTCTCCACTTTCTACTTTTTCCCGGATTATTCTTCCAGATGCAACGACTCCGGCCAAGTTGAATCTTGCGATTTCAATAAATGTTGGGGATTTTATGCCAAATAATTTTTGAATATACTCTTGGAGTTCTGTTCTTAGTTCAAATTCTTTTGAGCGAATTCTATGTGTGATTCCCTCGAAACCATCCATAATTGCAGTTGCAAAGTCGTAGTTCGGCCAAACTCTATATCCCGGTTTTCTTACATGAGATGTCTCAACAATTCTCATTATTGTTGGATCTCGCATTATCGCGTTTTTGTGATCCATATCAATTTTTAATCTAAGGGATGCTTCACCTTCCTTAAATTCAGAAAGCATTTTCTTCCAAAGTTCAAGATTTTCCTTTGCGGATTGATTCCTATGCTCACATTCCTTTCCTTCGTGTCTAAGTTTTCTTACTTTTTCCACAGGGCAAAGGCAGACATATGCCTTTCCTTCATTTATTAGTTTTTCAGAGTATTCATAAAATTTGTCGATATAATCTGAAACATAGTCAATTTTATCCCATTCTATCCCAAGCCACTTTAGATCATTAATTGCGTTTTCATAATATTCTTCTTTAGCTTTTTCGGGGTTTGTGTCCTCAAATCGAAGGTAGAACTTTCCCTTGTATTTTCTTGCATAATAATGATTTAGAATTGCTGCCTTTGCATGTCCGATATGCAAGTACTTGCTTGGCTCCGGAGGCCACATCATAACAACCTTTCCTTCCTCTGCGTTTGGAATTTCTGGCAGCTCTTGTTTTTCTTTTTTCTTTTCTAAGAGCTCGGGGGCAATTTCTTTTAGTTTTTCAATCTGTTCTTCAAGAGACATTTTATTTACTTCACTTACAATTTCATTTATTTCTTTCATTAAGTTTTTAATGTCCTTCTTGAGTTCTGGATTTTCACCGATAACTTTCGGCACTACTGCCTTTACTTGGGCATCTCCTTCATGGTCAATTGCATTTTTTAGAGCCCACTTTAAAATTAATTCATTCATTCTTGTATCACCATTCTCTGCCCATCTTGCAGTATATGCACATTTTCGTTTATTTTGTATCCAATTGATTCAGCAATTTTTGCAGCGGCAGCCTGTTTTTCAATCCCACCGTGGGTTGGGAAGTAATGCTTTGGTTTAAGCATTTGTAAGAATTCTTTTTGGTCCTCTCTTGATGCATGCCCGCTTACATGAATGTCCCTGAATATTCTAACATTCTTCTCTAGTAATTTGTTTTCAATTGTTTTTCTGTTTGCTTCGCTAACAGGTGTTGGTATTACCGTGCAGCTAAAGATTACTATATCATCATCTCCGAGAACATATGGTGTTTCATCATTTGCAATTCTTGATAGAACTGAGTTTGGCTCGCCTTGGTTCCCCGTACAAATTACAAAGTACTTGCTTTTTTCTTTGTTAGCTCTTCTTAATGCTTTGTTTACATCTCTTTTATATCCAAACACCTTTGCATCTGTTGAAAAGATGTGTGCTCTCTTTGCGGCTTGAAGATAATTTGAAATGCTTCTGCCAACAAGAAGTGGTTCCCTTCCCATTTTTCTTGCGAGGCTTATTAGTGTAGACAATCTTGCAATATGCGAGGAAAATGTAGTTACAATTATGCCTACATCTCTGTTTAGGTATCTCATTAGAACATCCTTTAGCATTTCGCGGGCAAGCATTTCTGAGGGTGTGTGTCCTGTATATTCCACCCTTGTTGTATCTGAAATTAAAGCAAGGCAGTTTTTGCTTATTTCCTTTAGTCTTGAGTAGTTTGGTTTCTTTCCAATTAAGGGATGATCATCAAGTTTGTAATCATTTGCATAAACTATCTTACCATAAGGTGTGTGGATTACAACTGCACTTGTCTGTGGGGTAGAGTGAGTCATATTTACAAGTTCTATTGTAACTCTATCTGAGATTTTGTACTTGGAAGATGGATTTAGTGGGATAAATTTGTTTGGGATCCTCTTTCCTTCAAGTGTATTTCTTACGACTTCAAGGGTAAATGGAGTTCCAATTATTGGTGCTTTTTTGTATCTTGGAGCAAGCAATCTAACGGCTCCGCAGTGATCTATATGTGCATGACCAATTACAATTGCCTTTACCATGCTTCCCCATTCCTCATGGAGTTTTGTGTCATTTGGGATAGCGTCTATAGCAAGCATTTTTTCGTAAGGTAGTTTTACTAACTCTTCCCCTTCAGTCCCCTCATATTCTACAATTTTTCCTACATTATATCCCATATCAAGGATTATGACTTCATCATCGATTCGAATTGCAGTCATATTTTTACTTCCAACCTCGGAGTATCCTCCAACAGCCCAGAGTTCAATCATTTTTTTTCACCTTTTCAATTTCATCTTCAACAATTGCTTTGAATTTGTCGAGAAGCAATTTTGTTTCTTTTTCTGTCTTAGCTTCTACGGTCAGGCGGATGAACGGTGTTGTGTTTGACGCCCTTATTAAAATCCACCCATTAGCGAAGTTAATTCTTATCCCATCTATATCTATTATCTTGTGCTCAGCTTTTAATTTTTCCTTTAAGTTTTGGATTACTTTAAATTTAAGATCGTCCTCGCATTCGATTTTTATACTTTCTTTTGGATATCTTGGAATTTTCTTTCTTAATTCTGATAGTGGAATATCTTTTTCACTCATTATTTTTGTAAAAAATAAACCCACAAGCACCCCGTCATCAAATGGGAATATTCCTGGGATTGTGAAATGATTTGATGCTTCCATGCCAAAAATTGCGTTGTTTTCTTTTATTGCGCCTGCGAGAAACGCGTCACCAACTCTTGTATATATGACTTCTCCTCCATTTTCATTTATTGTGTCTTCAACAGCTTTTGAGCATTCAACGTTAATCACGATCTTTCCTTTTTTTGAGCTTAGAATTTCTTTTACAATTATGCAGCCAATCTCATCAGCGCTCAAAACTTCCCCTTCGTCGTCAACTATGGCAACTCTATCTCCATCACCATCAAATGCAATACCTATATCTGCGTTGTTTATTCTTACCTCCTGTCCTAAGTCAAAAAGCATTTTTGGCTTTGGATTAGGTCCCCTTCCAGGGAATTCACTGCTTGGCTCATCATTAATAGCTATAACTTCGCATCCTGCTTTTTCAAATAATTTTTTTGCAAAATTAGATGTTGCCCCATTTCCTGGGTCGAGAACAACAGATATTGGCTTTTCGATTTTTATTTTACTTAGAACAAAGTTGATGTATTCTTCTTGTGGTATTTTTTCGTCAACTTTTTGGACTTTACCATTCCCCTTTATGAATTTTTCTGAGAAAAATAATTCTCTCACATTTGGGACTGCTTCTGGAAAGCCAGTGCCATCGCTTTTTCTAAATCTTACACCACTATATTCGGGAGGATTATGTGAGGCAGTTATTTGGGCGCCAGCTGTTGATTTTATTAGTGAGCAGTAGAAGTTCAATACGGGCGTGCATTGCATTCCTATGTCAATTACATTTACACCTGTTGAAGTTATTCCCTCTGTTAGCTTTTCTTTAAATATTTCCCCTTTCCTTCTTGTGTCTCTTGCAACAACAACTGTTCCTTTTCCATTCAGAAAAGTTCCAAACGCTTTTCCTATTTTTTCAATAGTTTCCTCTGTGATTTCCTTGTCAATTATCCCTCTTATGTCGTATGCTCTAAATATATTTTCCATAGAATCACAAAATTTTTTGTTTTTTATAAACGTTGTTTAAATAATCAGCAATTGTTGCGTATCCTTCTTCTTTTGCTATCTTCTTTATCATTTTTTGCACTTTTGTCCCATATTGTGCCGCTTTCTTTTTTCTCAAATAAACAATGGACGGCAATCCTATTTCCTTTGCAAGTTTTCTAAGGAGGATTTTTTTCTCATCTTTTGATATTTTTTCTTGCGGTGGTATTTTTAAGGCAATCTCAATTACTTTATCATCAAGAAAGGGTGTTTCAACCTTAAGTCCAAAGTGATTACATATCTTTTCATCGCGTTGGATGTCTTTTTTAATCCCTTCAATTCGTCTTTTACATTCATCTTGAACTTCATCCCATCCTTTTTCTAATGCTTCTTCGTGGCTTTTATATCCTGCAAACAGCTCATCACTTCCAGCCCCTGTAAATATCTTTTTTAGTCCAAGTTTTGAGGCGTATTTTGCTGCAAGATAAATCACGCACCCAACAGATACAGTTATTGCATCTTTTTCTCCGGTGATTTTTATCACTTTTGGAATTATTTCTTTAATTATATCCTTATTTGTGTTAACAATTACGTGTTTCTTGAAAATTAATTTTGCAATTTCTTTGGCTGTTATTACATCTTCGCTCCTTTGTTCCCCAACAGTTATTGGTATAACATCTATGCCCATATCTTTAATGAGTTTGCCCACTATGGAAGAGTCTAATCCTCCTGAGAAGAACAACCCAACTTGTTTGGCATCTCCAATTTCTTTTTTTATGGCATCCTTAAGGGCATTAAGTAATTCTTGCATAACTTTTAAACACATGTTTGCTTTTAATAATATTATGGCACCCATCGAGGAATTAATGCGGATGAAATGGGATCCTAATTATAAGAGTTTAAAGTCTGTGAAGATAATTGTCAAACACCGTGGAGCTCCAAATAATGAGAAAGTAATTTTTGGGGAGAATATAACAAAAATTCAGAAAGATGGTTTTTGGTATGTTAACAATCTTGGAGAGGAAGTCTTTATTCCCGCGCATAGAATTCTGGATGTTCAAGACGTCTGATGAGAGATCCAACTTCATCATGGATCGGCACATATTTGTTAAATCCTTTCTTTGTTAAGAAATATGCTGCGTTATACACTCTTCTTAAGAGATTTATATCATCCTTGAATTTTTCCTGATACCCATACTCAACTACTTTCTTTAAGTATTTTATCTCCTCCTCATGTTTTCCTTCTTTAAACAACCTAACTGCAAGTATGTACGAAGAGATAGCAATTGTTTTGTCGACTTTATCTATGTTTACAGGATTTGTTTTTCTTAATTCTTCGAGGAGTTCGATACCCTTTTTATAGTTTGGCTCTATCTTGTCGCTTTGGGGATCCGCATATCTCAAAGTATGTGCAAGAGATATCATCAAGAATCCTTCACACATTAGACTTTCTTTGAATTCTTCTTTATACACTTTTGCCGTGTTTATGGCTTCTTCTAGGTAGAATATTCTTTTTAAGTCATCAATTTTATCATATGCTTCTCCTAAGTATTTGCACACGTCAACTATTTTTTCTAGTCTGAGTCTTTCGCTCATTTTTAACTTTGCTGAGGTAAGAATTTTATAGCTCTTCTCAAGGAGCTCTATTTTTTTCTCCTTTTGGGGATGTAACCGGCCAAAGTGATAGCTTACCACCGCAATTTGTGTGTTTAACTCGTCTTCCTCAAGAATTCCCTCCAATGACTCGAAGCTGTTTAGTGATTTTTCAAGAAATATAACTGCTTTTTCTTCTTCACCTTCTTTTATTAATATTGAAGCCAATTCTTCGCTGTTATATGCAAGCCATTTTGTTATCTCATCCCTTTTGCTGTAGTTCTTTTCTACAGGAATTCTCATTTCGTAAATTTCAATTGCCCTTTCAAAGTATCTTTTTGCATCTGTTTCCTTGCCGTCAAATAGAAGAGTATAAGCTACTTTGCTGTAAAGTGTTCCAAGAAGGGGTGTTTTATGTTCAGATTGTTCAAGCTGATTGATGTAAAATTCTAAGAATTCGAGGTAATCCTTTTTGTTATTCCTCTCTCTTAGATGTTCTTCTAATATAAAGAATGCTGTAGATCCAGCTGTTATTGAAGACAAATCAACTTTGTCGTATATACCCATTTTTCCTCTATTGGTGAGTAGTGACTTTGTTACTTATAAATCTTTAGCTTGTCGCCTATTTTTATGTTAAGCTTTGTGTTTGTTGTTTCAAATACGTACTTAGCTGGATTTTTTGGCAGGTAAAAGAAAAACGGCTTTGTTTTCTTTACGTCAACAACTTTCATGTTTTTGTCCAGCCAAGCTACTAAAAGGGGTTTGCAGAAAAAGGTATGGATGGATGCCCCAAACCTTTTTTCTTTATCTAACTTTAGAATTACGTTTCCACTTCTAAACATTAATCCTTTAGAAAGTTCGTTTGGGGATTCTAATATCTCAACTTTCAGTTTTCTATTGCCCACTCTTAAAAGAGTTTGTTTCATTAGAACTCCTTCATGTCTAGTGTTATTGCTCTTTCTTTTTCTCCTCTTGCTTTTAAGTACTCTCTTGCGAGGATGAAGTATACTAATGACAATGATTTGTTACCTTTGTTGTTGCATGGTATTGCTAAGTCAACATTTTCAGTGGTATTATTTGTATCACAAAGTGCAATTACAGGTATGTTTGATTTTACAGCATCTTTTATTGCCTGCCTGTCGAGCCATGGATCTGATACTACAAGCACATCTGGCTCTGTAAATTCTGGGAAGGATGGATTTGTCATTGTTCCTGGGAGGTATCTTCCAGCAATTGCCTTTGCACCAGTTGCTTTTGCAAATGCTTTAACTGCTTTGTGTCCGTTATCTCTTCTGCAGACTACAAGAATTTTATCAGGATCATAATTTGCTAACATTTTTGCTGCAGCTCTTAGTTTTTCATCTATCTTTGCAATGTTTAACACGCAAAGTCCGTCAGGTCTAATCTTATAGATGTATGGCCGCATAAATCCTGTTTTGTATTTGGAACCAATATGGATTCCAGATTGCAAATATACATCAATTGGAACTAAAAGGCTGTCTGTCATTTTACTCACCCATTATCTCAAACAATCTGTTTATCTTTGAGATTCTTTCTCCCCCAGATATGCCAATTTTCATAATTGGTATCTGGAGTCCAACTGCAAGGTCTGATAATATGCTGTCGTTTGTTTCTCCAGACCTATGTGAAATTATTGTTGTGTATTTATATTTTTTTGCTAAGTTCACGAACTCAATTGTTTTTGAAAGGGAACCAATTTGGTTTGGCTTCACTATGCATGCGTTAGCTGCTCCAAGTTTTGCACCCTTTTTAAGCCTTTCGGGATCTGTGACAAACAAATCATCACCAACAATTAGAGTGTCCTTTCCAATTCTCTGTGTTAGCTCTGCAAACCCTCTGAAGTCATCTTCATGAAGCGGGTCTTCTATATAGTATATGTTAAATTTTTCTTTTAGGTATTCTACAAATTTAATTTGTTCTGGGGTATTTTTTGCAAGCTTTGGCATAGATATTTTTCCATCTTTTCTTACTATCGACACCCTTTTGTAGATATAATTTCCATCTTTGTAGAATTCTGATGCAGCAATATCAACACCTATCTTCGAGGTTTTGTCATATCTTCTTATAATCTCAAGTGCTTTTTCGTCAGAAACATCTATCACCCAGCCCCCTTCTAAGTCTCTTCCACTATATCCCCAATCTTTGCCTATTCTGTGGAATAATTCAATATTCTTTTTGATGTCTTTTAGCTTTTGGAGAACAAGAAATTCTTGAAATGTGGTTGATTGTTCTCCTGCATGTTTTCCGCCACCAATCATTTTGTTTAATACCATTGGGAGCTTCTTCTTTTTTGTAAAAAGTTTCCATACAGGCACCTTTTTCTCAGCTGCAAGTGCTTTTAATAGAGAGTATGTGACTGCAAGGGTTACATTTCCGCCATATTTTTTGGTTTTTTCTTCAAATGCGAGAATGTCTTTTAGAGAATTAATTTTGTATCTTTTAATTGATCTTTTTATCTTTGTATTTACATTTTTTACAGCAGCGTCAACACCACCCACATATTCTTTTACTTCATGTCTTCCTTTTGATGTACCTGCTGGCACAGATGATTTAAACACACCTTTATCTGTTTCAATAGCTACTTCAATCGTATGGTTTGCTATTGAATTCAGTATTTTTCGTGCGGATATATTTTTGATTTTCAATTAAATCACTTTCTTAGGATTGTTTCTTCTAACAGTAATTGGTAGCACTTCCTTTTCAAATTCTTCTTCAGCAATTCTTATTGGATTTAATTCCTTTGTTTTAATTAAGAGTGGAGCACCCATAGCAACTTGGAGTGCACGTGCACCAATTATCCTTGCCTTTTCATACTTTGTATATTTCATATTGAATCACCCCAAATATTTTCTTAGTTCTTGGGCTTTTTCTACTGCTATTTCGGCGCATTTTTCTATTTCATCAACAGTCATTCCTTCTTCGCCACCTTTTTGTATTGCATTAATCACACCATTTTCATCAGAAGTTATTGTTATTCTTGCATCACTAACATTTTCTTCATCCGCATTTGCATCAACAAACAACTTGTCTCCTATCTTTGTTATAGTGCATGCGATTGGTTTTTTCACTATTGGAAGTGGTGTGTCTGTGTGTTCTTTGTAATTGACAGTTCCATCATCGTTTAGTTTTGGGAATTTTGCGTTTAGTAGGGCCGCCATTGCTGCAAGAGCTGCAGCGTCTATTAAGTTCCCATCGTGGTTTTGTACATATATATCTATAAATACAAGCCAGACTTTTTCGCCTTCTTTGATGCATAGTTTTTTTACATCAATTGCGCCACTTTCTCTTATTCCCCTGTCAACTATTCTTGCTAGTTCTATTGATTTTTCGCCAGGAGCTCCCGGTTCAAATTCTGGGGAAGCAAGAGCTGCGAATTCTGCGCTTACAATCATTGTTCCTTCATCAGGTCTATCTGGATATGGTTCTCCAACTTCCATTTTTATACCACATATGACTCGTGTTTTCCCTATTGTAACTGCGGCGCTTCCCTCCGCATTTTTTGAAATTCCATATTCAATTTTGATAGGTTGCCTATAATCAAGGAGACCCCTACCGTCTATCCTTTTTCCTTTTTCACTTAGTCCTAAAACATATTTTTTAAAATCTGTTTCTCCAACAATCATTTTTGTTCACCTTCTACAATTTTATTTGCAATCTTAATTGCCTCATCGGCTAGTTCTTTCTTGATTAGCCCTTCTTTTAAAACCCTTTCGAGCTTTTCTAGATCAACAATTTCCCTTTTTCCTCCCACTTCAACTACATCCACTTCTAAATCTATGTATCTTGCAAAATTAGGATATGTTTCAACAGGCGTGTTTATATTAAAATATTTTCCTTTCTGGATGCCGTTTTTGTCAAAGTAGGTGTGCTCAACTATCCAGCCGTTTGGTTTAAACTTTGTTATTGCATAATCCCCCGGTTTTATTTGTCCGCCAATTCCGTCGTATCTGCCACCAGCATGTAATCTTCTTTTGATTACAATTTCTTCATCATTTACTGATTCCACAATTCCTTTGAATACAATATCTCTCTTACCTATTTTCTTTTGAATTACTTCATAGAACATTCCTGGATTTGGTCCGTTTTTCATTAATGCCATGTTTAACTTTTTTGCAATTATGTCATAGTCTATGTTTTCGAGGGATTCTGCAAAATCAACTACTATAGATAGTCCACCGGACTTTAGGAAGTGATGGCCAGGTATTGTTGTGATAACTTTTTTTCTAATGTCATCCAGCTCTTTCTTAGAGATTGCACCAAAGTCAATTAGAAATACTTTAACACCTTCTTTTATTAATCCAGGTTCGTTCATCTGTTTGAACTGTTCTTTTATTTGTTTCTCTTGGTTTATGAGTTCTTTTATCTCATTTCTTAGAATTTCTTCTTCCTTTCCATCTGCGAATGCCTTCCAGAGGATACCCCATCCATCTTTTTTTAATTCTTCGCTTATGGCTTGTAGTTTCTCTTTTTCCTCATTTGATTTTATGTACTTTGATATCTTTGTAAATCCGTCCTGAATTAAAACAGCGTTTTCGCCAAATATCCTAAGTTTGTCCGACAAGATTTTTTTGCCCCTAAATTTGCCTTTTACTTGGACAAGTATTTTCTCGCCTTCTTTTAGAATTCCCCAGTAGCTTTGAAGTGGTAGTATCCCTTCTTCATTTCCCAAATCAATAATGATATTCCCTAATTTGTTGTCTATGTTTTTTATTCTTCCACAGTATATCTCTCCTATCTCTGTTTTTCTTAATGCAGAATCAGATAAATTCTCAAATATTATTTTTGTAATCTCTTCTGCATTTGTTCCACTTATTGTAATTCCGTTTAGATCTTCTTTATCATATATTATTGTAGTTGCTGGCTCGTTGTCATTGATATTGAATCTGTCATTAATTACTTTGGATGGTTGGACTACCTCAATTCCCTTTTCAGTAAGAAGTTTAGTAAGGGCTGTAGAGTATATGCCCCTTAATTTTACCCTCATTTATTCACCTTGAAGTTTATATCTTCCCTTAAGGGCTTTCTTTTGTATCTCATATATTTTTTCGCAGCTTTTTATTCCAAGCTCTATTGCACTTCTTAGCTTTTCTTTTGGAAGCTTACCGTCAAGCTGGAGAAGAGTTATTTTCTTCATTCTTGGCATGTACGCCATTGGAATATCTGATGTTCCTTCGATATCCTCTTCTTCTTTGTTCAAGTCTACAACTATTTCGTTGTTTACATGCCCTACTGCAACTGCTGATACAATGTCTTTCATAGCTATCCCCGCGTCCGCGAGTGCCATAGCTGCAGCTGAAATTGCCGCGCATCTTGTTCCTGCATCTGCTTGAATTATGCTAACAAAAACCTCTATCTGTGTTTTTGGATATTCCCTTAAGAATATTGCAGGCATAAGTGCGTTTTTAATTACCATGCTTAGTTCTATGCTTCTTCTGTCTGGTCCCGGTCTTTTTCTTTCTGGTACAGAGAAAGAATACATATCATAGTAGCATTTCAAAATTGCTTTTTCTGGGTCTTCTAGGTGTTTTGGTACTACCTTTTTTGGACCATATACTCCAGCAATTGCAATTGTTTTTCCTATTCTAAACATGGCAGATCCATCTGCTTGTTCGATTACTCCAACTTTTGCTTCTATATCGCGCATCTCGTCAAATTTTCTACCGTCTGGTCTCTCACTCATTTTTAACACCCTCTTTTTCTAACATTTCTTTTATCTTATCTGTGAGTCCTGATAAGTGTGCTTCTTTTTCAATTAAATCAACTGCTTTTTCGACAAGGTATTGTCCCTCTATTGGGCCATTTATCCATATGTAACCGTTTTGTCCAACATTTATTTCACAGTTGGTGTATTTTTTAATCATTGTAACCATGCTCCCGCTTTTTCCAATTAATCTTGGTACTTTGCTTGGTGTTATTTTAATTATTCTACCACCTTTTAGCTTTCTTAATCCATGTTCCCTCATGCTTAGTTGGATTATTTTTGATTTTGTTACATTGTATATATCAGCAACAATTATGTCGCCAATATCGAAATATCTGCTTAAATCTGTTCTCAGCAATTCCAATCTTCCTCTTACTGCTTCTCCGACAGGTAGATTTACATCATATGGTGCACCTATGTCTATTGTCCATCCGGAGAATCCAATATTTGTTACAACACCTATTACGGTATCTCCTCTTTTTGGCATGTAATACCCACTTAGAGGTATAACTTTTATTACGTGCTTCCTTACTTCAAGGAGCCCTAAGTTTTTTGCATATATACTTTCGCCTTCCCTAAATGTGCCTATTGAAGGCAGGAAGTCCATTCCCCTTGCAACTTCTTCGCCGGGGATAACAATTTCTTTCTCGTTAACTAATAACTCACTCATTTTATATCACCTTTTTAATGAAACATTATTTTTCATCTATTTGCACGTCACCATGTGTTTTTTTGTTTAGCTCGTCTATAAACCCTTCAGCCATTTTTGCAGGCATTTCTATTTCGGCTTGTAGAGCACCACTACCAAGCCAGTTCTCTTTTAATATCTTTCCATATTTCTTGAGTATGCCATAACATGCGCCAGAGTGTCTTGCAGGTATGATTACCTCAAATTTCCTTTTTTCAAAGCTTAATGGAAGAACAGGTCGTAATTTTTCTATTACTTGTTGCATTTGTTCCTCTGCAGGTTTAAATGGGTCAAAGCTTATGTGCGCCTGTTCAATTGCAAGCTCTAGTCTCTTAGGTGGAATGGGGAGTTTTGTTCTGGGATCCATGGCAGAGTCAGCTATTTTTCCTATAACTTCCTTCTTCTTTTGTTCTGCGAGTTTTCTTTTGTATTCTGCAGTTAGCTGTATCTCACCCTGTTTTATTATTTCTGCTGCTATTTCTTCTATGTTTTCTGTACCAAATGCTTCAAATAAGTGTGGTGCCACTTCTCCTTTTTTTGCATCCTTGAAAATATTCCTCACAGCAAGAACATCATTAATATCTACATTTTCCCCTCTTCTGAATTTTATGGCTAGTTCGCAGTCAACAAGTATTTCAAAATTCTGTCCGTTCTTTTTTAGTTTAGCCACTACAGCGTCTTCAACGTTTACCATTTTATCCCTGCTTACTTTTTAAGATATTTCTCTATTTCTGGTTTTTCTAGTTTTTTAAAGCCGTTGCTTTTCTTTGAAACTACTGCTACATCTATTCTGTCCTTGTTGAATCTTGTTCCAAGTGCTTTTTTAAGTGCAGAAATTCCAAGTTTTATTCCCTGCTCAACTGAAATAGTGTCTTTGTAGTTTTCATCTAAATATTTCTTGACTATTGGTGCTCCTTCTCCTATGCTTGTTGCTTTATATTCGAAGTAAATCCCGCTTGGTTCTGTAAGAAATAATCGTGGACCTGTGGTGTCTATACCCCCAATTAATAGGGCAACACCAAATGGTCTTGCTCCACCATATTGAGTGAAGATGTGTTGTTGGTCGCAAACATCTTTGACTAGAGACAATACATCTATTCTTTCGTCGTATGTTATTTTGTGGCTTTGTGCTTTTGTTTGTGCTCTCTGTATTAAGACTCTACCATCTGACATTATTCCTGTTACTGCGGCACCTGTATATTTATCTATTTGATATATTTTTTCAACACTCTCTGGAACAATTAGTTTTTCACTTATCCTCTTATCTGCAACGAATACAATTCCATCCTTACATTTGATTCCTATTGCAGTTGCACCTTGAGATACAGTTTTTTTTGCATATTCGACTTGTAGAAGTCTCCCGTCCGGGGAAAATACGGTTATTGCTCTATCATACCCCATTATATCATGAGGTATCATCTCGGTCATTTTATTACCTCCTTTATTTTCTTTAAGGTTCCATACACTTTTATTGTTTTGAATATGATTGGTTTTTTGTTTATTTCTTTAATTGTTGCCATTGCAACTTTTACTTTTTGCACACACCTGTGGTCTACTTGTAGGACATGCTTATTTCCTTTTGAAAGCTCTGTCAGGAGCTTTGGATTTGCTTCACTTAGCCCGAATGTTCCGAAAAGCTCTTTTACGGCGTTTTTTATCGAAATATCTATCAAATTGTCCCTAAATTTACTATCTGAAATAATTTCGAAGAGTATATATCTTTTTCTATACGGTTTTTTCATGATTAACTATCCTCCTCTAGATTTATATGCTGTTGCATTCTTTTAATTGCATTGGTGATCTTTTGTATGAGTCTTTTTCCTACAGCGTCTTCGAGAGTTTCTCCATAGTAATTTATTTTGTTTCTTAACTTTCTACATTCTTCAAATAATGAACCTATGTCGCTTTCATTAATAAATTCCTTTAGGAAGTATGTTATACATTCATGATTATATATCTTAAATCCGTTTATGGCTGCTATTGCATGAGCTGTTTCAAGGAATGCATCATAGTATAGTGTGAACACATTTGCAATACTCCCTTTGTTTTTAAGCAAAATTCTTGCATCTCTTAATTTATTTTTTGCCATATTTAGCCGTGCTTTTGCTAGATTTTTGTCTTGACTACCTCTTCTTACATTCCCACTCTCAAGACAATCCATCCAGCTCATTATGGCACCTCTAAATTGCCCTTAATAGTGATTCCATTTATCACGTTATTCAGAAACTCTTTTCTTTTCCTTTTTAGTTCAACAAGCTTTTTGTGCGAATAGACAAATAGTTGTATTTTTCGTTTTAGCTTCTTTTCGAATTTGTCTAAATTTATTTTTTTGTTTGATTCGCTAACTATGAATAAATCTATATCGCTCTTTGTGGAATATTCTCCCTTAGCAATAGATCCAAACAAGATAATTACTTCCGGTATTAGAGTGTTTGATATGAAATCTATTAGCCCACTCTTTGTTATCTTTTCCAGCATGTAACATTTTGCTTTTATTCTGAATAAGTCTGATTGAATATTTGCCTTAAAATAATGGTATATTCCTTCTCTCTGTTTTGTTAGCATTCCTTCTTTTTCCAACTTAATGAGGAACTTTCTAGCTGTTGTGGGGGATATCTTTAGCTTTTTAGCGACTTCTCTTATGTGTAATTTTGCATTAGGGTTTTCAAGAAATAAACTTAATATCTTGTCCATTTTAGTGAACACCTGTTTATTTATGTGGACGCATGTTTATTAATCTTTCGAAATTATCTTCACCCCTGGCATTACATATTTACCTTCTTTCTTCAGCTTTTGCCTTTCCGCAATTTTATCCTGGAATTCATAGAGCGCCTTTTTTGCCTCGTTTCTTTGTAGTCCAAGAATTTCACCAAAAGCAATTAGCTCGCTTGTTCCTCTTAGTTCCCATTTGTTTTTTGCTCCTGAAACAATAACAATGGGTGTTTTATATTTCTTAGCAAGCTTTATTGTTTGCTTCATTTTTGCAATTGTCTTTTGTGGCTCTTTGGATTTTAATAGATCATTAAAGGAAATTACAACTGCTATGTTTTTTTCCGCCATTTCTTTTATTAAAGGGTATTTGACAAAGCCGTGCACTCCATCAACAAGACATCTTTTTATTGCAATTCTTTGAAGTCTCTCTTTCGTGTTTGTTAACATGAGAAAGTCTGCCCTTGATTTTGTTTTTTTCTTTAGCTCGTTTCCGTTTTTTGCAATTATTTTTTCCCCTTTTAGAATTTTGATTTTCCTGCCTTTTGCTTCTCCAAATACGCAAGCCCCTTCAAATCCAAGTTTCTGCAGGAGTTTTTCGTCAAATTCTTCAATCCAAAAATCCCAAAACATATTTTGTTTAAGAAGTGGTAGTTTAATAAAAGTTGCCGTAGGTGTTAGGGCAAACTTTAAAAAGGCAAAAATTTGAGGTAAATTAGTGATAGTTGATGGCAAAGTTCAAGGAAGCCCAAGACAGATTGTTCAAGAATGTATTTGTATGTAGGGTTTGCAAGTCAAAGATAAGGGCAGACCCACAAAAGGTTAGATTGGGTAAGGTTAAGTGCCGCAAGTGTGGTTCTAAACAGCTCAGGCCTAAACACAAAGAAGTTAAAGGCGCTGGCGGCAAGAAGTAGTTTTACATTTTTCTACGCTTTTTTACATCTTTAAGTATACACTCATTGTCTAAGGTGCGCATTTCTAGTATTTCTTTATTCCCATCAATGTCAATTATCTCTAATGGTGGGGCTGTTTCTTGTGGGAAATAAATTATAATATGATTATGCCATCCAAATTTGTTTGTTCCATCTTCCTCTATGAATGCTTGTTTCCCATCTTTTGATATTTTGAATGCGATATCTCCATCGTAAGCTAGTACTCGGCTATGTGCAGTTTTATCATGGGGTTCTTCGCATCTATCGTTTATTAGAATAATAGTATTCCTAGGAGGAGTCCATAGATTCATTACATTTTCATGAGGACTACCAAACACGTCTTCGAGTGTTGGAAATTTCTTGATTCTAAGGATGTTTTTTTCTTTTAAGTCTTCCCGTCCTACTATGTATATTTTATCCCCAATTGCGTAGATGGCTCCACTAACAGAGAGTATATTTTTATCTTCTGGCAACTCATATATCATTTTGTCTCTGTCAAAGAACCATATCTTCTTGGTATACTTACCTTCAACTTTTCTGACGAGTAATAATAAGTTTTCTACCTCACCATCGTCTGAAATAACTTCTCCCACTGGGGATATGAATAATTTTCCATCTAAGTCGTTAGATAGATGTTCCTCCAAGTTAAAAGGATTATTTTTTAGCGAGTAATGCCCAAGCTTTTGTGGGAAAATAGTTTCCCATTTGGTTCTTTTTGTAGATATTTATCTGGACTTACCCTTCTAACGTAAGTCATATTCTTTTTTAGAAAGTAATTGTATTTAAATCTTACATTATGAACTTATTATTTCAAATTCTTCTACTCTATGAGTTTCTGTAATAATGTTCACTTTCCAATCTACAATTATCTCAGAAAATTTCGTTCTAATCTCATTTGAGAGTTTGGATAAATCCTCTGAACTTTTTGCAATCATTACTATTTCGATATCAAAATCACCAGCAATGGAATTTAAAACTATTATTT
>JAGGYW010000002.1 GCA_021162365.1 Nanobdellota archaeon | reverse complement strand
CGTCCCTCACCGTCGGACCCGTTCTAGCCAGGCGCCTTCGCCACCGGTGGTCCTCCTGGGATTACAGGATTTTACTCCTACCCCAGGAATACCCCTGGCTTCTCCCGGTCCCTAGCTCGGCAGTATCTCTGGCTCGCCCATACGTTGAGCGCATGGATTTCACCAAAGACTTACCGAACCGGCTACGGACGCTTTAGGCCCAATAATAGCGATCACCACTCGGGGCGCCGGTATTACCGCGGCTGCTGCCACCGGTCTTGCCCACCCCTTATTCGCCAAGCTTTTTACACTTGGCAAAAGCCCATGCTACGCATGAGCACTCGGAGTTGCTCTGTCACCCTTGCGGGCATTGCAGAAGTTTCGCACCTGCTGCACCCCGTAGGGCTAGGACCCTTGTCTCAGTGTCCTTCTTGGGGCCCTCTCTCTCAAGACCCCTACTGGTCTTAGGTTTGGTGAGCCGTTACCTCACCAACAGCCTGATCAGCCGCAGACCTATCCTCAGGCGGAACTTAGGGGAAAGCCTAAGCCCTTTTGATGTTGGAACTTTCCAGTATCCAACACCTATGGGGTATTAGCACCAGTTTCCCGGTGTTATCCCCCTCCTGAGGGTAAGTTGTCTACGTGTTACTAAGCCGTTCGCCGCCAGCAGCACCCTGCCAGCTGACTTGCATGGTTTAGCCCAACTCCGAAAGCAGTGATCTCCAGCAGGATCAACTGGAGTTCGGTCGCGTTAGAGCACAACCTATTTCACTTGTTGCCTTCCTACATCATAAGCAGGATATTCCTACTTACTCATCACCCTCTTTTGTGCCAGCACGCAATGCACCGGCGAGGGCAACGACTTCCTTTCTTTCCCTCAAGGCTTTCTTTTGGAAAGAAAGGCTTGTCAGGAATGGAAAAGACTCCTCACTCTTAACCTAACAGGTATTGTCAGAGTCTTGGCCAGGGATTCCTGACAAAGACTAGGAGATTATTATCAAACCATCTCTCCCGTTGTCGTCACAGTAACTTAACAGAAATTTTTTGATTTATAAATCTATCGATTAATCGAACTCGAAGGTGAAAACTTAAACTTCTTTTTCATATATTCTTTATCAATGGAGTATGCAATAGTTGGTGGGATATAATCAACAAATGTTCTTAACAGTCCCTTGTTTCTTAATCTTCTTGAAGAAGCAAGTATTCTTTTGTCGATTAAGATTATCTCGCCGAAGGGTTTTATCTTTTTTATTAAATCATGATCTTCGCAATAAGGTAATTCAACATCAAAACCACCGACTTTTTGGAAAATGTCTCTTCTAACAAACATAAAATATCCTGGCGCAGCAAATTTTAGATTCATTAGATACATAGCTTTTAGAAGGTTTGATGTCGCACTGAAAATAAACTTCTCAAAACTTCCACCATCAAATGTCTCAAACGTAGATGTTCCACCAACAACATTTCCCTTTTCCATTTCTTTTACAATTGTTGATAATATGTCTTTATCACTTAGGATTGTATCCGCATCTACAAACAAAAGAATTTCTCCTTTTGCATATTTTGCTCCAAGATTTCTTGCATATCCAGGTCCTCTTCTTGGACCTTCTATTAGTTTTACTCCAAACTTTTCTGCAATCTCTTTTGTGTTATCTTCGCTCATAGAATCAGAGATAATTATTTCAAAGTCCTTACAATCTTGGTTAAATATCGATTTCAAAGTTTTTTTAAGATATCCTCCTTCATTAAGTGTCGGGATTATAATTGAGATTTCAACCAATTCGCATCACCGTAAAAAATGCGGGGGGAGGGACTTCCAAGCACCCACGGATTTCTTTCCGTGCACGCTTTCTTTCTAAAGAAAGGGTGCCTTTGAACCCTCGCGGGCATTGCTCACCAAGGTGCCAAGGACACATCGGCTCTAAGCCACAGGATATCCACGACCTCTTCTTTTGGTCGAGCTTTTCTTTTTAAGAAAAGGTCGCTTAAGTCCTGCCCCTTGGGCCAGATTCCCAACCTCTTTCCGTAAACGCTTTGCGCGAAGCGGAAAGGGTTTCTTGGGTACCCCCGCATAGTCTTAACTAATTTTAATATTATTTTTAAAAGTTTTGTAAGAACCTTTCTTTGCACCTTCTTAGGAAGAAGCTGCACCAAGAAAATTTTTCTAAGAAGGAATTTATCAAAGAATCCACCAACTTCTTTCTTTTAGTACAGGTTTTCTTTCTTCCTAAGAAAGAAAAAGTGTATTACTTAGCTCTTGCTCTCTCCTGCTTTCTCTTCCTTTTTCTTTCCTTAATCCTCTTCTTTCTAGTTTTCCACCTACATTGCCTTCTTTTCTTCCAAGTTCTTGAGCTTCTCTTCATAATATTTTTTCACCACACTACCTTTTAAAAGTTTATCTATTTATCGTTATTATTCCAATTAGTACAAATGCAATTGCAAGTACACCTAAATAGCTAATCCTCTCTCCAAGAAAGATAACTCCACATATAATTGATACAATAACAATTACCGACATCATAACCCCCATGACTATGTGTGCTTTTTCTTTCTTTAATGCTTCCTGCATAAATAAAAAGCTCGCCACACCCAAAAGAATAGATAAGCTCCAGCCTGGATTATTAATCCATAAAGAAATATCTATTGGGTTATTTGGAACAAATATCTTTGTTAAAAATGCACCGAGACCACCACATACTCCACTCATAAACGAAAGATATATACTCTTCACATTCCCACCAATATGATAATTCCAATAATTAAAAACCCCATACCAAAAATTTCCACAATATTTACCTTTTCATTTAATAAGAAAATTCCTAGCATTGTCGATACTACAAGCGATAATGTTGATATTGGGATGACTAATACAATTGGTTCATCAATTATGGCAATAATGTAAGACAAAGTGGATAATATTATGAAAAAAGTTCCAGATAACCACCATTTAGATTTTAACATCTCTAGGTAACCCTTTTTTATATTCTTCAACCCTTTACGTTGTAAAACAACACCTATCCCGCTTAGGATTGCGTTTAGAAAAGCAAAAAGTATCATTATCTTCTCCTCTTTTTTTCATAGTTTCTTACCATCTTTATGATTTCTATTAAGTTGTGGGGGTTTTTTAGAAATTCACTCTTGCTATTACTTTTTACGGTAGGTATTATTACTTCCCCAACCTTAAATCCCATTTCATAAGCATGCATATTTATCTCCATTTCTATTTCATATCCATTACTTTTTAGGCTAAATCTTTCCCAATCCTTTCGCCTAATAGCCCTAAACCCTGAGAGAGAGTCATTTACTTTGATGAACTTGTCAATGTCAACAATGGATTTAATGGGGTAACTTAACAATTTTAGTACGATAAGTTTCATTTTGGTATTAAAATCGTCTTTCTTAGAAATTCTTAAATTACTCATCTCTCTGCATCCAATCACCATATCACTGTTATTAAGCTTCTTTAATAACTTTGGAATATATTCTGGTGGATGTTCTCCATCACCATCTAAAAACACAAGGATTTCCCCTTTGCTCTTAGATGCACCCAACCTAAGTTGCCTACCCTTCCCAGGTTTGCTTCGAATTACTTTTGCGCCTAGGGCTTTTGCTATTTTTGGAGTCATATCCGTTGAAGAATCTACAACGATAATTTCAGATTGCTTCTTAATACTGTCGGGGATGGATACAATTACTTTGCCAATACTGTTTTCCTCATTATGTGTGCAGATTATAATGCTACATTTTGGAGTTGCCATGATTAAAATAGATGCTCCGACCGGGATTTGAACCCGGGTCACCGGCTTTCTTCAGCCTTTCTTTGGTGCAGCTTTCTTTTTAAGAAAGATGCTTCGAAAGGCCGGCATCCTTGACCGGATTGTCCATCCCCTTCTCCCTCTTTTGGTCGAGCTTTTCTCGGGAGAAAAGGTCGCTAGACTATCGGAGCACAAACTTATCAAAATTTAAAATGTTTTTAAACCTTTTGTTAAGACTGTCTATTGTTCTTTTCTTATACTTTAGCTTTTGATACTCTTTTAGGAGATTAGATGTTGTTTTTTCGATGGAATACTTATCTGATATCGCCTTCGCATTTTTGCTTAATTTTTTATATAATTCTTTATTGCTGAGTATAATTTCTATTTTTTTCTTTAGGTCATGAGGATTATTCGGCTCAAACTTCAACCCGTTTTTGTAGTTTTTAATTATTTCTTTCACACCATACTTGTTTGCTCCAATCACTGGTTTGCCGAAGTGCATTGCTTCAATAAACGTTAAACCTTGTGTTTCTGTATCTGAAGGACTAACAAACAAATCGCATGCTCGGTAGTAGCTTGGTAGTTCTTCATCACTTACATAACCCACAAAGGTTACATTTTTAATTTGATTCTTTTTGGCATATGTCTTGTATTCTTTTTCAAATGGACCTTTTCCTACAATGAGTAAATGATATTCTCCTTTCAACATCTTGAATGCATCCAGCAGAACTTTTAACTTCTTTTCAAAGCCCAACCTTCCGACGTATAGGATTACTTTTGTGGATTTTTTGAGTTTGTGTTTTTTTCTTATGTCAATTTTTCTTTGGGAATCAAGAAAAGAAAAATCAACGCTGCTAGGAATTGCGATCACATTTTTAAATCCCTTCTCTTTGAGAATCTTAGCTATTTCTTTAGTCGGAGCAATCGTTTTGTTGCATTGATTAAAAAAGAATTTTAAGAATTTCCAATTAATTGCTCCAAAGATTTCTTTTTCCACCTTGGTTACATGACCATTCCGTATATACCCTATATACTCGTTTAGATTTGTATGAAATGATCCAATTATGGGTTTCTTAAATTTTATTGAGTATAGGAGCCCTCCTATCCCAAGAGAGAATGGAGAGTGCACATGATACACATCTGGATTTTCTATTTCAAGAAATACTAATAAGCGAGATAAAAATTTGTCAGGTAATACCACCTTATATCCAGGATAATTTTTAAACTCCTTCCCTTTTATGAAGTATACTTTTGCCCCGCAGTGAGTTTCTAGTTTAGTTTTTTCGCCGGGTGCAAATATGACTACTTCAATACCCTTCTTTTTTAGCCCTTTTGCTGTATTACAAATTGAGGTTACAACTCCATCCTTATTTGGTAAGAATGTGTCTGTGAACATTGCAACTTTCATAGTCCATCACTAAAGATGGCCCGGCGGAGATTTGAACTCCGGACCTCACGGTCTCCCACACTTTCTTTGGTGCAACTTTCTTTTCCAAAGAAAGGTGCTATCAGCCGTGCGCTCCAACCAGGCTTTGCCCATAGCACCACTTCTTCCGTGCACGCTTCTTTTTAAGAAGGGTGCTTGATAAGCTACCGGGCCAGTAATGAAATAGAAAAAGAGAATGTTTTTAAAAGTTTATGTCTGCGCTCCCCAAAGAATTAATCCAACACCAGCGAGAATTACAACTAAGAAATATATTGTTTGGACTTTCTCAAGATTTTGACGGAAGTCATATCTTGCTTGAGGAGAATCTATGAACACACTTAGCATGTCGCTAAATAGAGAGAACCATATTACCATCCCAATCACAATGATTGCAACACCAAAAAATATTTTACCCATTCCCATTCTATCACCATTATTCGAATTTACCCATAGCAATTAATCCAGCTATTATAATTGCTATTCCAACTGCAGGTCCCCAAAATCCCCACTGCTGCTGAATTGCATTATATGCTTTAATGTCCACACCAACTGAAAACAAGAAATCAGGAGAAGTGAAATTATATATAACAAAAATGCCAAGAATCATTATTAGGATTCCAATTATAACTCCTCTCGCACTTGTCATATCTATTTGGAGAAAATTGTCATTAATAAATTTATTTGTAAAGAAAATTATAGCGCCCGCGGCAGGACTTTCTCAACCCCTTCTTTTTCGTCAACGCTTTTCTTCTTAAGAAAAGGGTTGTTTCGAACCTGCGACCTACAGCTTACAGCCTCACCTTTTCTTTTGGTGCAGCTTTTCTTTTTAAGAAAAGGTGCCTAACAGGCTGCCGCTCTACCGCCTCGCCACACACCCTTTCCGTGCACGCTTTTCTAAAGGGTGCGTTTGAGCTACGCGGGCACTAAATATATTGTGAAATTGAGTATTTTAAAAGCTTTTCTCATAGAATTAATCAAACATTCCTGGAGGCATTATTATCTCATCTTCACTTTTTTCTTCTTGCGATGGTGGCTGATAAATTGGATAATCCTCTTTTGGCTTTGTCTCTCTTGGTTTAAAATTTCCAATCATAATATATCCTTGTTGCCAATGTTTCTTTCTTCTTCTTAGAAATAAATATATAACTGCTCCAATGCCAATTGCGCCTGCTGCAATCAATAAAACAGCCATACTTTATCTAATATTCAGGAGAATAAAAGTTTTTGCTTATTCTATCCAATCTTTGTTTTTAATTTTCTCTGGGAGATACTTCTCGGAAACAAAGCTAATCCCTCTTGTAATTAGTGCATCAAGTTCTACTTTCCCTTTCAACTCTTTCATTTTCTTAAATTGTTCTTGCCATTTTTTGTTGTCTTTAAACCAATCATAGTTTTTGATTTGTTCAAGACGCTTCTTATCAACTTCTTTGAATTTGATTATTTGTCTTTCAAGCTTGTATTTCTTTATGTCATCTGCGGTCAGCCCTAAGAACTTTGCTTTTGGAATTGCAAGCTTGTGTGAGAAATTTGCAAGGGCAATTGAACCATACTTTAAAACAGAGTATATGTAAAATCCCCATGGGTCAAAATCAGTTAATACTAGAATTGGCAATCCATGTTCATCGCTTAATCTTCTTAGCAATCTCCTTATACCACGGGTTGCTTGTCCTTGTGAGGCAATTATAATACAATTATTTTTCTCCCAGAATTTATCTTCATTTAATCTCTCCCACATTGCGTCCTTTTCCATGTATAATACAAATTTTGCATCAACTTTTTTGAATTCTATATCTTCGGTATTAGATGGGATAGCCCAGCCACCGCTTCCCATTTTGGATAAGTCAATTATATCTCCCCTATCTTTTATTATCATTTTTCCAGCGGCAGCCCCACTTTTCTTTGCATTTATGTGTAATTCTTCTCTTGCAAACCCAGTAAGGAGTTCTAAATCTTCAATTGCTTGATTGCTTTCTGTTTGATCGTCAACAATATCAATGTTTGTACCTTTGATCGTACGCCTCATTGCGTAGAAGACCTGTCTTAAGCTTAAGTGCTTGTCAACCTTTAGTAATTCCATAGCAGTTGCTGCTGCTTCAATTGTTTGTACAAATTTTCTTATGTGAGCAACGTTGAAGAAATATCTTTTTGATTTGGATATCCCTAGCTCAATCATCTTTGTTTTTGGATTATAATAAACATTTGAGAGGGAGCGTATTGGTATATCTAAGAAAGGATTCTCTCCTGATTTTATCTCCTTTAAAATTTGTTTTCCAAGCTGTTCTAGCTTTTCAATTACTTCCTTATTTTTCTTTGGCATTTTCTTCTCCCTCAGCTACTTTTCCCTTATTTAATATCTTCTTAAGGCCCTTAATTATTTCCTTCTCATCTACATTTGTAATTTTAGATAAGCTATATGCTAGTTCGGGAATATAAATTTCAAATAAACTCCTTCTCTGTGCTTGTCTTTTTTCTCTATATTTTGCACTTAGATAATTCTTTAATTTTCTTCCACATTCTTGAAGCGCAAGTTTCATCTCTTTGATTATGTCGGGATAACTCGCAATTGCGGATTTACCCTCAGATGTATAGGGTACCCACACGCTTGCGATATGGACAAGTATAACATAAGGGCCTGTTGGTATGCCGTTTGATGCTACATTCTCAACTTTGTATTGCTTCCACCCCGTTTCTTGTATTGCCTTTGTGATTGCACAGCCAGCAGCGTCATATAACAATGGAATTTTATTTGCATATCTTAATCTTTGTGCTGTGCCGGTGTTTTTAATTTCACCACCATATGCAACCGCCGCCTCAACAAGGAAGGGTATTCCCTTGTAAACTGCAGGTCTCCTTGATACAACCGCTACAAACTCTGCTTTTGTATCTGCAAGTATGCTTTTCTTTAATGCATCTTCACCAATTGGGCTTAAGCAGTCAGTTGGCGGACGCTTAAGCGGTGCTTTCTGCAGAGCCCTAAGTAATTTTTCTATTTCTCGCCTTGATATTTCATTTGGTTTTGTATTTGGATTAATTTCTAATTTTTTTAGAATAGAATCTGCAATTGCTGCACTAACTCTGCTTAAGTCATTAATCAAAAATGATCGTATATTTCTTGATTTTGTGTTCAAAAGCATATCTTTTAACTTACCAAATTCCAACCCGTATGGGTGCGGCTTTATTTCTCTTGGCTCTGGCGGAAGAGAATTTGCTGTCCTCTTGAAAACATATCTTTTCTTGTTGGGATCAGAGAATATTATTGTGGCGTGAGGATTGACTATTGATGTTCTTCTCAAAAATTCATAAACAGATTTTTCTCCACTTGATATATAATCTGCTTCAATAACTACAGAAATTTCAGTTCCGTGTTCTAATGGAAACTCAACATATTCTTTGTTATGGATTATCGGCTCATTATTATCTGCAATTGTTATTTCCATCTTAACTGCTTTGCCTTTTTCTGTTTTGGAAATAATTCTTGCAGGAATGCCAGTTGTTTGCTGAGCATATAAGACTACAGAGGATATACCTATACCTTGTTGTCCACGAGATTGTCTTAATCTGTGAAATTTAGAACCATAAAGAAGTTTCCCAAACACTTTTGGGATATTTTTTTCAATTATACCAGGACCATTGTCGCGAATTGTCACTCTATACTTTAGTGTCCTCTCTTTAATGTCTGCTCTTTCACCTTCAACATAAACTTTTGGTTTTTTAAGCCCTTCTTCTATAACTTCAACTTTCACGCCATCAACATTGTATATTTTTTTGTTTCCCTCCACTTTAGAAGCACGCAGTTTTTTGCCAAAGTGCATCAAATCCCATTTCTTTCCTGTCTTTACAATATCTGCAAGTGGTCTGTCGCTTCCTTTTGGGATGATCACAAGACCATATTCTTCTTTTTTGATATCAACATAAATTTCGGGGAAATACCATTTTTTGTGTTTTTTATAATATGCATGACCATACTCTTCTGTTGCATCTAATGAATTATCAACTGCTTCCTTTACGACCATTAACATTGCTTTAATTGGACTGTCAAATCCAAGAAGGTGCTTATTTTTCTTAAAGAATTCAGCTACAGAAACTGCCTTCATTTGACTTCCAAGTTCTTCTGCAATGTCCTCATATTTTTTTGCAGTCAATTTTTCACCAACCTAAAAGTTCTTCTTTTTTCCACCTTTTTCTTTCTTTTTCGAGCATGGAAAATACAGTTGAATGTTTGCTCCCAGATAGCAGCATTTCAATTGCTCTTTTTGCTGCCATAACTCTTTTTGTTTCTCCAATTACACAAATTGTTTTTCCATACACAGATATATATGTTTCTGTTAACCTTTCAATGGTTTCTTTCGCTTTTCCTTTCTCCCCAATAACCCTTCCTTTTAACCTTCTCATTGAATTTTCAGTTTTTGCCCAGTTCTTTAATTCAATTATTTCAAATTGTGTTCCCTCTTCTAGTAGGATTAACGCTTTTTCTGGGGAGAAACCTCTACCAATTGCTTTGACTATTTGTCTTGTTATCCATGTATCAAATGAGTCTCCTTTTATCGTTACTTCTCCTTCTTTTGTTATTGTTAACTGTGTGTTTGTTTTTTCTTCAATTTCTTTTTTGGTCTCTCCCTTAGTTCCAATTAAAACAGCAATTCTTTCTTTTGGTATTTTTAAAACCTGTTCAAAATTACCCATTTCTACTATCTCCTTTTGTTATCTCTTTATAAACCTTTTCGAAATCCGGGGTTTTTACACCAAGTTTTTTCATCCATTTTAGTACATTTTTAATATCATTTCTTAGAAGCTCTTCAGCAAGTGGGTACTCTTTTATTACACCTTGTCCAAAGTCAATTAAATAGGGCACTTCATTAAAATTCAAAATGTTGTATTCGCTTATATCGCCATGAACAAGATTTGCGTTATACATTTTCTTGATATAATCTAAAATTTCTTTTAGCCATTCATTTGGATTTTTTGGCGGAACTTCTTTTGCAATTGGCGCCGGCATTTCACTATCCCCTATAAAACTCATAATCAAAACATTGTTCCTTGAAGTTATTGGCTCCGGAACCTTTACTCCCGCGTTGAATGCAATCTCCAAATTTTTTAATTCTTTCTTAGCCCACGCAAAGACAATATCTCTCCTTCTTTTCTTGACTTTTTCAAATCGTGGGTCACCGTAAATATATTTCCACATGTTGTTAAAGTTGCTTGTTTCAATTCGATATATTTTGATTGCAATTGAATCTCCATCAAAATTTTTTCCAAGGAAAACATTTGCTTCTTTTCCAGTAGATATTGGTCCAATTATGTAATCAATATACCCATCACTAGATAATTTGTAAATTGTTCTCATGGTTGATTCGCTGAAGACTTCTTTGAATACTCTAAATTTTTCCTTGTCCTTACGCATATAAAGAAAAAGTGGGGTGATATTTATATACTTTTGAGGCCAAAAAGTAATTTAAAGTCCAAATTTCTTAGTTTCTTTGGTGAGGTGAATGAATACTGTTACGATTGGTGGGAAAGCAGGCGATGGAATAAAAGCCGCTGGCAAGCTATTTGCAAAAATTCTTAACGAATTGGGATACTTTGTTTTTGTGCTTGATGATTATCCTTCTCTTATAACTGGTGGGCACAACTTTAACAAAATTTCTTTTGACAAAGAAGAATTGTTTAGTCACTATGTTGAAACAGATGTATTGGTTGCATTAGATGAAAAGACAATTAAAAAGCATTCAAAAGAATTAAAGAAAGGTGGAGTTATTTTATTTGATTCTAATTCAGTAAAAGCAAAAGGATTTGGTGTACCTGCTCTTGACCTTGTCAAACAAGTTGGCGGAGTAAGAATTATGAGGAATGTTGCGCTTCTTGGCGCTCTTTCATTTATTCTTGGAATTGATTTTAAAATTGTAAAAAAAGTTTTGGAAAAGACTTACCCAAAAGCTGCCGAAAAAAATGTAGCAATTGCAAAATTAGGGTATAATTTTGCGAAAGAAAATACAAAGCAGATTATGAAACTAAAAAGAGTTGGAAAACCAAAAGAGCTGATGAGTGGTAACACTGCTGTTGCATATGGAGCTGTTAAAGCAGGATTGGATAATTATATTGCATATCCCATGACACCTGCAACACCAATTTTACACTATCTCGCAAAGAATTCGGATAAGTTTGGTGTAAAGGTAGTCCAGCCAGAAAATGAAATTGGCGTAATAAATATGGCATTAGGAAGTGCTTATGCAGGCGCAAAAACAATGATTGGTACTTCTGGAGGAGGATTTGCCTTAATGAATGAAGCATTAAGTTTGGCAGGAATGTCTGAGACGCCAATTGTTATTGCAGAAATTCAGCGTCCAGGCCCAAGTACGGGTGTTCCAACATATACTTCTCAGGCGGATTTAAACTTTGTAATAAATGCAGGACACGGGGAGTTTCCAAAGATAGTTGTTGCTCCAGGAACGAACGAGCAGGCGTTTTACAAATCTGCTGAAGCATTATATCTTGCTTGGAAATATCAAACTCCTGTTATAATCCTTGGTGATAAACACCTTGGTGAAAGCTTAAGAACAATTAAAATTGATGAGAAAAAATCCAAGAAAGCAAAAGCTAAGCTTTCAAAGGGCGGCAAGAATTACAAAAGATATGCTATGACAAAAGATGGGATTTCCCCGCTTGCATTTCCAGGAATGAAGGGCACAGTTGTAAAATCTTCAAGTTATGAACATGATGAATTTGGGATTACAACAGAGGAGCCAGAAGTAGTAAAGAAAATGCAAGAAAAGAGGTTAAGGAAAATGCAAACAATTGAGAAAGAAATTGAAAAGCTTGAAGCAGTGAAAGTCTATGGAAAGGGCAAAAATGTAATTGTAACATGGGGTTCTTCGATTGGTGCGGTCCTTGAAGCTGCAAAGAGCTTGAAGAATGTCAAGATTGTTCAAGTCATTTATATGCTTCCATTTCCAAAAAAAGCTGTTAAAAAACATTTAAACAGTGCGAAAAAAGTTGTTTGTGTGGAGGCAAATGCGACAGGGCAACTTGCCAACTTGATAAAATTACTCACAGGTATTGAGATTAAAAATAAAGTTTTGAAATACGATTCACGGGAATTTGACCCGATAGGCTTACTTAAAGAGTTGAAAAGGTGGTTGAAATGAATTTAAACACCAGTGCTGAAATAACATGGTGTCCAGGATGTGGTAATTTTGGAATTCTTACAGCTATTAAAAATGCGATTAACGAATTGGTTAGTGAAGGAATTCCAAAAGAAAATATAGTTATTGCAAGTGGAATTGGATGCCACGCTAAAATTGTTGATTACATTAATGTTAATTCATTTTATTCAATCCACGGAAGAGTGCCACCAACTTTAACTGGGATGAAACTTGCAAACAAAAATTTGGTTGCAATTGGATTTGCCGGCGATGGGGATATATACGACGAAGGGATCTCCCATTTAATTCACGCCGCGAAAAGAAATACAGATATCACTATGGTAATCCATGACAATAGAGTTTTCGCATTAACAACAGGACAATTTACTGCAACATCCCCAAAAGGATTTAGAGGTAGATCAACTCCACATGGAAGCATCGAAAGTCCAATTAATCCAATTAAGTTAATGCTTGCTTCTGGGGCTACTTTTGTTGCACGTGGATACGCAGGAAAGCCAGACCATCTGAAAGAATTAATTAAGAAAGCAGTTAAACACAAAGGGTTTTCCTTTGTTGAAGTTTTGCAGCCATGCGTTGTATTTAACAATACCTACCAAGAATACAACAAAAAAGTTTATAACTTAAATGCTGAGGGACATGACATCTCAAACTTTGAAGCTGCGGTGAGAAAGGCAGACGAATGGGAAGAAAGAATTCCAATCGGCATATTTTACGAGACACAAGCCCAGGTTTTTGAGTCACATTTCCCTTAGTCTTTTTATTCTTTCTTCGATTGGTGGGTGAGTAGAAAAAAGATTTGCAACCCAGCTCTTCTTTGGCTCTGCTATAAACAATGGTGCTACAGCATCACTTACTTGTAATTTTCCAGCATTGTAATTTTTAATTTTCTCAAGAGCGCTTGCCAAACCTTCTGGATACCTTGTCAGTTGCGCGCTTGACGCATCTGCCAAAAACTCTCTTTTCCTTGAAATTGCAAGCTGTATTAACTTTACTGCTATTGGTGCAATAATTGCAAGTGCTAAGCCAATCAGTAAGAAGATTCCCCCACTCCTATTTCTGTCTCTGTTCCTAAACCAAAGGGAGCGAAGGAACATGTTGCTAATTATAACAACAAGCCCAACAATTACAGAAACAAGTGTCATAAAGCGGATGTCAAAATTTTTAATGTGGGACAATTCGTGTCCAATTACTCCCTCAATTTCTTCTTTATTTAGCTTTTCAAGTAATCCTGTGGTGACTGCAATTGAGGCATGCTGTGGGTCCCTTCCAGTAGCAAACGCGTTTATGTCTGGGTTTTCAATTACATACACTTTTGGTGGCGGTATTCCAGCGGCTATGCTTAGTCCTTCTACAATGTTAATCAGCTTTGTATATTTTGGCTTTGTTGCTGGCTTTGCTCCAGTTATTTTAAGAACAATTTTATCTCCATGATAATAACTAATAAGAATTTGCGTTATTGCAATAAGAGATGCGATTGTCATAAAGAAGAATGTCATCTCGGGATTGTAGATCTCCGCTATTGCGTATGCGAGCAAAATAAAAAAAGGTATAACTAAAAAAATTAAGAGTATTGACTTGATTTTGTTTTTTCTTATCTCGTCAAAGAAGTTTGCCATCTTAGAACTTTACTTTTACTGGCTTCCTTTCTACTTCTTTAATTTTTAACATTGGTTTTTCTTTCTTGCCAATTAAACTTGCAATCCACACGCCAGGAATTGTTTCAACGAGATTGTTGTATTGCAATACAGCATCGTTGTAAAATTGCCTTGCATATGCAATTTTGTCTTCAATTCCACTTAATTCCTCCTGGAGCTGGAGGAAGTTTTCACTTGCTCTAAGCTTTGGATAATTTTCTGCAACTGCAAACAATGTTTTTAATGCACCCGCAAGTTGATTTCCCGCTTTTACTTTTTGCTGAGGCGTCTTTGCACTCAACATTTCTTTTCTTGCTTTTGCAATTTCTGTAAAAATGCTTTTTTCATGTTTCATATATCCCTTAACTGCTTCTACAAGGTTTGGAACTAAATCTGCTCTTTTCTTTAGTTGTACATCTATCTGCGCCCATGCATTGTTTATCCTATTTTCTAATACAATAATTCTGTTGTAATAGTATCCAAAAATTAAGGCAACTAAAACTATTACTCCAATTAGGAGCCAAAACATATGACCACCTCACAATTCATCTTCTAATCCTTTAAGAAGACCCTTCTTTTTTAATATTTCTACCTGATTTTTTCTATATTTGTAAAGAACATCCCCCTTTGTATCGGGCTGAAACTCCCAAGGCTTGAATATGATTATATCTCTTTCTCTCAACCACAAATGTCTCATTAATCTGCCAGGGACTCTACAAACTCTAACCTTGCCATCGGTACCCTTAACTTTCATCTTGGCATAGCCGAGAAGTTGCTCTATTATTCCTATCATTTCACCGTCTTTTGGTAACCTTACCCTTACTGGTGCATTTTGATTATTTCGTTGATACATACAAATAAAAACAGAAGTTTGTTTTATAAAACTATCCATTTAAAACATAAATCTGTGCATGAGGAATACCATTTGTTTCTTTGACATTTTCCTTTTCGATAATTCCTTTCTCAATTAGTTTAGAAATTATTTCTCCCCCAACTATATTTGCAATTGTCGCTTTTTCAAGCTCTTTTATTGCATCTTCTATTTCCATTAGTTCCCCTTTAAAGAAGTGTTCCGATATTTTGAAGAAGTCAAATTCCTTCCCCAGCAAATTCTTGTCACAAACTGCTACAACAATTTCTTCTCTATCTTCTTGCATGACTTTTTGAACTTTCACCCAAACTTTCATTACCTCACCTTTGGAACAGGGTATCTTGCTTGGCATGCCATGCAGTGTATCATGAGAACTCTATCTTCTTTTTCAAATCTTGTATCTGGGCTGCCACATTCTTTGCAAAGCACATATTCTTTAATGTACTGCTGCATTTTTTCATTTATGAGCTTATTCTTGAATTTACCTATGAATATTACTCTATTTCCATCTATTGTCCCAGGAGATGCAAGTTCTTTTGACAAATATTTGACTATATGTTGCAAATCGCGGTTGAGATAGTTAGCAATAGTGTTTAAATTTTTCACAATTGTTCTATTACCTTCAATAAATGAATCTACTTTTGGCGGCTGAAATCTCTCATGTCTATCCGAATGCTTCGGAATTTTCTCATATGCCTTTTTTAGTAATTCCTCATAATTTATCTCCATAATTATCACTCCAAAAGTTTAACCTTTCCTGGGCGCGGTTCAAAAAGTTCGCCTTCATTCATTAGGTCTGTTAGCACATTTTCAACAACTTTCTCATCGCCCATCTTTTCAATTATCTTTGAAACTTCAGCGCCTTCTCCTTTATCAAGTTCTTTTATGAGTTTAATTACTTTTTGGCGGGGGCTTTCGAACAAAGTTGTTTGTCCCTCTGGCAGTTTTGTTTCGACGATTTCTTCTTCAACGACTTCTTCTACAATTACCTCTTCTCCAACCACATTGCCTTCTGTTGTTTCAGCTTTTGGCATTTCTTTTTTTTGCTTCATTAACTCAAGCTTTCTTAGGATTATCCAATTTGGGTCTTTGATTATTTGAACGCTCTCTGGGATAACATAGATTTCATCTTCATATTTTCTAATTCTGCCAATAACGTCGACTATGTCACCAACTTTTGCCTTCTCGATTAACTTTAAGTTGTCTTCAAAGCTACGCACCCTAATTGTTTCGGTGCCATCATCAACTATGAAGAAGCCGTATTTTCTATCATCTGCAATAAATTTAGAGACAACAGTCCCCATAATCCTAACTCTATTAACTTGTAAGTTTCCAAACTGCACAAATCCATCTTCAGTGAAGTTCCCATTTACAATGTTAGCAATAGCCATCTTGTAGGCTGTCCATCTTTTAGTCATAAAAAATCAAAGAGAAAGAGGTATTATAAAATTTTGCTCTATATGGGGAATCCTGTATTACCAGCAAGTCTTTGAATGGTTCGTTGGTTTTTAAGTTAGAATTTTAATAATCGTGGGGGCGATGTTGTAAAACAACAGTGCATTGAATATGACATTTAAGGCAAAGTAAGGCATGTATCTTGCTGGGAATCTGTGGAGAAGTGTTTGGAATGTAATAAAAATCAAATGAGAAAAAATTGTTAATCCGACTCCAAGCACAAGCAAGTTTGTATGTGGATACACACTTGCAATTGCACCAATTAACCCAAATGTTGGAACTACAACAACCAAATATAAGCTAATCCTGCCAGTAAGCAAATCGTGGAACAAAATTGTCAGAACACCTGCTATAATGCCAGGTATTGCACCAAAGGAGACACCAGTTATAATTGTTGTAAATGTTGCTAGCTCTAAGCCAAACTTTTTTAGCTTTGTTTTTTGCCCAAAATAGCTAACTGCAAAAGTTGCTGCAAATAAGAGAAGCACAACCATTAACTTTGTAAAAAGCAGGGTTGGAATTGTAATTAGTGGGATTGCAATAAGGTATCTTGCATCAAATTTCTTGGAAAGTTTCTCAAACCAATCTTCACCCATAACTTTTTATTTAAGTTGTCTATTTTAAATTTTGGGGTGATGTTTTTGGGTTACACAGAGGATGAAAAAATTGTTTTAAGTCACTTTTTCACAAATCTTGACAAGCCGGTTTTCTTTGTAAAAAATATGCATCCAGAGGTTTGGGCACTTATGCAAGCAATGTACTCCCGTTCAAAGAAAGGATTAAGGCAAAATTTCCTGGAATTGTTGAAGCAAGATGAGGAAAACTTCAAGCAGCTCGTTGAAATTTTGAAGAATAAAGAAGCCCAAATTAAGATGGACAACGCCATAAACAAAGCGATTAAGTTTATGGATAAATGGGTTCTTGGCTATGGGCACTCTTCTGTTGCTGAGGGTGCAGTTGTTGGGATTGGTTTAGAAGGAATCAGTATTCTTGCTACAAAGGTGATTGAAGACAATCGTCTTTCATCTTTCATAGAAAAATCAACCCGATATGTACACTTTGATAGAAATTCATTTTACATAGATGAGAAGCTAAAAAATTCTGAGTTTGGCGAAGAAGTTGAGAAGTTAATTAATGAGCTTTTTGACTTTTATGAAAAATTGCAGGAGCCAGTTTTGGAATATGTTAAAAAAGTTGCGCCATTGAAAGAAGGGCAATCTGAAAAAGCATGGGAAAGAGCCTGTGCCGCCAGACGCTTCGATGCAGTTAGATACGTTTTGCCAGCTTGCACAAAGACAAGTTTAGGATGGACTGTTAATGCTCGTGAATTAGCTCATGGAATTAAGAAACTTCTTTCTCATCCAATAAATGAGATGCAAGTGATTGGACAAATGCTTAAAGAAGAAGGGAAGAAAGTTTTGCCATCTTTGCTAAAGTATGCGGACAAAAATGAATATATTTCAGAGACAAACAAGGAAATGTTTGAGCTCGTTAAGAATTACAATTTTGAAGAAGGGGATAATGTTCCGGTTAAATTAATTGCTCATTCTTCAGATATCGATGACTTGGTTGTAGCTGCAATTATCTATAGGTATTCAAATGCCCCAATGGAAAAAATACTTGAAAAAGTCAGAAGAATGTCAAAGGAAGAAAAGGAAAAAGTGTTTGATAAGTACTTGGAGAAGATGGGACCGCATGATTGGCCAATGAGAGAATTAGAGCATGTTTACTTCACTTGGGACATCTTAATGGACTTCGGGGCATTTAGAGACTTACAAAGGCATAGAATTTGCACTCAAACGCCGCAATTAACAACAACATTCCACGGGTATTCTGTACCCAAAGATATAGTTGATGCTGGATTTAAGGAGGAGTTTGATGAGATAATGCAAAAGGCAGATAAGTTATTTAGGAAAATTTACGAGAAGTATCCTTACGAGGCGCAATACATCGTGCCGCTTGCTTTTAAGAAGAGATATTTGATGACTGCGAATTTGAGGGAGATGTACCACATCATAAAACTAAGGACAACACCCCAGGCGCATGAGTCATATAGAAACATCGTGAGGCAGATGTATATAATCTTAAAGGAAAAGTTTCCGCTTCTGACAAAGTACATGGTTTGCAATATGAGCGACGAAGAGCTCGGTAGACTGAAAGCAGAGCTCCGCTTGGAAGAAAAGATTAAGAAGGGATTGATTTAGTTATCATTTCTTTTGTTATTAGAACATAAGTTGTTCTTCCGTTGTTTGTGTAGCCAACTTCATAGGGTACTCTGTCAATTACTGTCATACCTGCACCGCCACCTCTTGGCTTTGCAGTTCCCTTTTTGAAATCCTCGATATACTTCTGATAATTCCATTCCTTCTTTTGTGTAATTGAGATAATACTACCTTTTTTAGTTACCCAAATGTTGAAATTTAATTCCCCTTCATTATCATTACCCCACTCTATGGAATTAGTGAATACCTCAGAAAAGAAGGAAATATCTATGTCTCTATCTCTTGGCAACTCTTCTAAAAACATCATCCCAATGCGAGCAACATCCTTAACCTCACTTACATAACTATCTAATGAAACTTTTGATGAGTACTGGATTTCTAAACATTCTCCTTCTAAGATTCTTTTATGGATTACTTTACGATATAACGGAGAAAGAGTATAAATCTTACTAGGAGGGATATATTCGCCTGGGTCTTCTCCTGTAAATAGCTTTATGTGCTTTCTTTGATACTCACTCAGCTCTATCTTTATCAACTTCTCAGCATCAAATTCAATTTCTTCAAGACATTCCTCTAGAGATTTGTCTGCGAATACCATTTTAGTAAAAAGAAAATCTCTCACACAATTCTTTTACTTCTTGTTTGATTTTCTTTTGAAGGGACTCGTTTTTGTAGTCGTGGATTATTTTGGAAATCCATTCACCAATTATTTTCATTTCTTCCTCTTTCATTCCACGGGTTGTTAACAAAGGTGTTCCAATTCTCAATCCAGACGGCTTGAATGGAGTTGAAGGATCATAAGGAATTGTGTTCATGTTTGCAACTATGCCAGCATTTTCAAGGGCGACTGCGACTTCTTTTCCAATTCCAATACCGAGTGGTGTCAAGTCAATTAAAATCAAATGATTATCTGTTCCTCCGGTTACAAGTTTTATTCCGTTGTCAAGCAAAGTTTCTGCAAGCACCTTTGCATTTTTCACAACTTGCCTTGCATAGTCTTTGAATTCTGGTTTCATAGCTTCTTCAAATGCAATTGCTTTTGCTGCAATTACATTTATGTGTGGTCCTCCTTGCAATCCGGGGAAAACTGCTCTATCAATTTTCCTTGCCAAGTTTTTCTCTAACTTTGCTTTCTTCTCATCCAAACCATCTACATTTGCGAGTCTGTCTTCTTTTTTTGAAAGGATTATAGCTCCACGCGGCCCGCGAAGCGTTTTGTGTGTAGTTGTCATGACTACATCCGTAAAAGGTAATGGGGAAGGATGAACACCGCCAACAATTAAGCCAGCAATATGAGATATATCTGCCATTGAATATGCCCCAACTTCCATAGCAATTTCGTGAAATTCTTTAAAAGGAATTTTTCGTGGATAAGCAGTATATCCAGAGATTATTATCTTTGGTTTTTCTTTTATTGCAAGTTTTCTTATTTCGTCCATGTCAAGCATTTGGGTTTCTTTATCAACTGTGTATTGGACAGATTTGTAAAATCGCGCGGAAAAGTTTACCTTGTGTCCATGAGTTAGATGTCCTCCCATGTCAAGACGCATCCCCATTATTTTATCGCCAGGCTTCAAAAGGGCGTAAAATATTGCTGCGTTAGCAGGGCTTCCAGAATATGGTTGCACATTTGCATGTTCAGCCCCAAAAAGTTTTTTTGCTCTCTCAATCGCAATTCTTTCAATTTCATCTACATTTGCCATGCCTTGATAATATCTCTTCCCAGGATAACCTTCTGCATATTTATTTGTTAAAATGCTTCCGCTTGCTTCAAGCACTGCCTTTGAAACATAGTTTTCAGAAGGAATCATATTTAACACATACTTTTGTCTTTCAACTTCTAAACTCAGATAGTTGAAAATTTCAGAATCTCTTTCTTTAATTGCTTCATAATTTATGTTTTCACTCATGATAACACCCTTTTCTTTTGAAAAAGAAAAGCCTGCACGGAAAATTTTCTTGGCAACCTACCTTCTTTTCTAAAGAAGGCGGCGCTTACGGCATTCTCCTGATTACCCCATGCTTTGGCTCAAATAATTCTCCGCTTCTTTTCATTTTTTCAATTATTTCTTCAATACGTGCTTCTTCTATTCCCTTGGCTTTCGCAGCATCGATTACATCTGCTAAAGGTACATTTGCCCCATATCTCCCTTCTAAGTCTCTTATTATTTCCCTCACAATCATTATCCTATTTCTTTGTGATGCAGTTATTCCAGTTACAATTCTATCTATATCTAATTCCCCAGTCTCTGTGTCCATCCCAACCTTTTGAAGGCAGTACTTCATAATTCTTATTGCTCTCCTTGCATCTTTGCCTTCGACTTTATCGCTTAATCTTATCCTTGCAGAGGCTTGTGCAATCCTCACCATTGCTTCAAGTTGTCTCGCAGATATTGGAATCGCTCTAACTCCCCCTTCTTCCTCACCCTTTCTTTTTTGGGAGCGCAAGTCAACGAAGAAGGATTTTATTTCATTTGCTGCTTCTGGAGTTAGTTTTGGATGCACATATCTTTTTGCGTATGCTATATACTTCTTCATAAGTTCCGGTGCTATTTCAGGCACCAGCTCCTCAGGTTTCCTGAATGTAGATAAAATATGCTCTGCGAGTTTTTCATCTCTTTCTTTATTTGGAATATCCCTAATTGGGAAAATCAAATCAAATCTTGAGATTAAGGTTGGTGGCATGTCTATTTGATCTGCAATTGGTTGGTATGGGTCGAACCTTCCGAACTTTGGATTGGCGGCAGCAAGTATTGTTGTTTCAGCTTTAAGGGTGGAATGAATATTTGCCTTTGCAATTGTAATTGTCTGCTGCTCCATAGCTTCGTGCATCGCAACTCTATCTTCTTTGTCCATTTTATCAATTTCATCTACACAACATATACCTTTGTTTGCAAGCACCATTGCTCCAGCTTCAAGAGACCAGCCACGAAGAAATTCATCTTTGACTACAGAAGCAGTTAGTCCCGCTCCACTCGCACCTTTACCAGATACGTACCTTGCTTTTGGTGCAATAGCAGCAACATATTTTAGTAATTGTGACTTTGCTACACCAGGATCTCCAACAAGGAGAATGTGAATGTCTCCCCTAACTTTTGTTTTGTCCGGTCTTTCTGTCTTAACGCCACCAAATAATTGGAGCACAATTGCTTCCTTAATAGTATCATATCCAAAAATGCTTGGAGCAATAGAGTTTATGAATTTCTTATCAATTAAGGGATCCTTTGACATTTCTTCAATTATTTTTTTGTCCTCTGGTGTTAACTCTAATTCTTCAAATTCTTTTTCTGAGGGCTCGATATTATTTGCAGTAATAATCAAATCAAATCTGGTGCTTTTTGCTCCCCTGTCAATAATTGGGATTTCTTTTACAATTCCAGTTATTATAACCCTACTTCCCGGGACTGTTTTCTTTTCAATTTTTGGATCTACTAAATCTTCTGTTAGGAATACACTTATTCTCCTTGGCTGTGCTTCACTCGCAAGCTGTTCCGGTGATTCCTCGACTACGATTCTTTGAGTATCAACTAGCTTTTTGTCAATTACTTTAAATTTACCTCTTCTGCCACACACACAAACAGATGGTTCTTTAATTACATTCCCTGTTTGTGGCATATCTATCTTTGTACCACAAGCGGGGCATTCAAAAGTTATAACTGTTGAAACAGGCCTTACATCTGATGCCTGCCTGATTAATCCTTCAATAGAGATTAACTTATCTATATGTTTGCTTCGTATATCTCTTATTAGAATTCTCATGCTTTCTGGCATGTTAGAAAATCTCACATTTAGGTCTTCATCTGAGACCATCTCAATTCTTTTTATTGCAGATTTAAAGAGCTTTATTGCATCTTCTGGATTTTCTATTAAGAAATCTGTTAATTCTGGGTCGAATTTGTCTAATTCCTTGAAATCAATGATGATTGATTGTTTTCCACTATTGATGACCCTGCTTAACTCAGAGAGGTACCTCTTATTAATAAATTCTTCAAATCTTTCAATAATCCCTTCTTCAAAACTAGCCGCTTTCTCATCCATGAGCAATACCCCTCTTAGGAAAGTTCTCTTTTACAGAGAATTATTTATTTATTTTTTTGAGAGTAACTACCAACTTATTTACTGCATCTTTTATCTCTTTTTCGTTTTTAGCTCCGGTACACACTATTTTACCTGTACCAAAGAGCAAGAATGTAATATGGGAGTTGGGTACTTTGTACACCAGCCCTGGAAATTGCTCTGGTTCGTATTCTGCATTTTCAAGCTTAAATGCAAGCTTGTTAAGGTTTAGAGTCATGTTGATATCTCCAGATGCCACCATATTTTGGATGGTTATATCTGGTTTCTTTTTGATATAGATATTTACCTTTTTTAGTTCTTTTATTATCATCTTAACTGTATCCTTTACTTCTGCTTCTGACTTGGCTCCAGTACATACTATCTTCCCAGATGAGAATATAAGTGCTGTTTTTCCTTTTACGAGCCTCAATACAAGCCCTGGAAATTGCTCTGGGTTGTATTCTGTATTTGGAAGTTTGATAGTTACTTTTTCTAATGGAATATCGTGATGCAAACTTGCAGAAGCCACCACATTTTGTATGTGGTATGTGGGTTTTTTAGATTTTGTTGATTTTTTGGTTGTCTTCTTTTTAGTTGCTTTTTTAGCTTTTGTTTTTTTAGAAGATGTTTTCCTCTTTTTTGTCTTTTGAGCCATTTTATCACCAGAAAATTCGTTGTTTTATAAAGCAGAGCAAAGTTTATAAAATTTTTTTAGGAGATAAACCCACGACTATTTCTTTATTTTTCACCTTTACTTTGACGTTTGCTTTTTCATTTATGTTTCCTTTTGTAAGAATTTCTATTGTTGTTCCGGTTCTTTTTTCTACATCTGGTATGTACTTCTCTAGCATCTCTTTTAGCTCTTCATCTACTAGTACCTTGGCTTTTGCCTTGTCTGTTTTTTGGAGTTTTAGTTCCTTTCTTAGGTCCTGAATTCTACGCGCTATCTCGCGAGCAAAACCTTCTGAGAGCAATTCTTTATTTTGTTCTAGTGATAGGTATACCTTGCCATGATCAATTTCCGCAGAGCCCCAATTATCTGGAAGCTCTTCTTCTATATAGATTTCCTCTGGGGTTAATTCATATTTCTCCCCATCAACTTCAAGTAGTACTTTCCCACTTTCGCTTAATGCTTTTCTTACCGCTTCCGGACTCATCTGAATTAATGTGCCAACTATCTTTGGTACTTTTTCTTTGAATTTCTTCGCCATCTTACCATGATTTACCTTCACTTGTAACTTTACCCAGGATGGTTCTTTTTCTATAAATTCTATGTCCTTTAAGTTGCACTGTTTCAAAATTATTTCTTTTGCCGTTTTAACATACTCGCTATAAGGTGTAATTATTAACACCTTGGAAAGCGGCCACCTTACCCCTATTCCTTTTTTGTCTCTAATTGATAGAATTGCGGTAATAACTTCGTTTGCAATTTCTATTGTTTTTTCTATCTTTTCATCAATTAATTCTTCATTTGGCTCCGGCCATTCAAAGAGTTGAATTGAGATTGGTTTTAATCCAAATACTTTTCTTAGATTTTGGTACATCTTTTCGCAAATAAATGGGGCAACAGTCCCGAACATCTTTAAGGTTGTAATTAAGCTTTCAAAGAGGGTGTATGCGATTGCCTCTTTTTCTTCTTTTGTACCCATTGCTGCCTTATCCCTAATTGACTTTATATAGACTCTGCTTATGTCAAGGAAAAGCTTTTCTATTTCCCAAGGGATTTCGTTTAGGCGATACTCATCATACAATTCTGTAACTTTCTTTAGCGTGCTGTGTGTCCTTGAAAGAATGTATTTTTCTTCAAGTCCGAGATTTGGATTTTTAGGTATTTTTAGTTTGTTTGTTTTTACAAAGTCGATTAGGAAGTTATGTATATTCCAAAGTATAGATAAATTCCTAAACTTAACTGCTATGTCTTTGTGATTGTAGTTCATGTCAACTCCTGGCTGAGCAGCGCCCATCATATAAAATCTAACTGTGTCAGTTCCGTATTTGCCAACAACTTCATAAGGGTCAATTATGTTGCCTAAGCTTTTTGACATCTTTCTCCCTTGGGCGTCATTTACCCATCCTGTCATGTACGCATTTGTGAATGGAATTCCAAGCCCGGTAACCCCTGCTGTATCAAAAAGAAGATTAAACCACCCTCTAATTTGCTCTTTTGCTTCAAGTATGAAATCTGCAGGCCAGTATTTTTCCATCAGGTCTTTTCTTTGAGGGAAGTAGAGTGAAATCCAAGAAGTGCATCCAGCATCAAGCCATACATCTGCAATATCTGGAATTCTTTTCATTGTGCCTTTTTTGCATTTATCACATTTGAAAGTAATTTCATCAATCCATGGCTTGTGCATGCTCTTTGGTTTTTTACCGGAAAGTTTCTTTAGCTCATCAAGGGAGCCAACTACAACAAAATGATTGCACTTATCACATTTCCAAATTGGAATGGGTGTCCCCCAATATCTCTGCCTTGTTATACTTATATCTTTGAGATTAAAAATCCAATTGTCAAATGTTTTCTCTCCAGCCCACTTTGGAATCCAATTTACTTGTTTGTTCCATTCTTTTAGTTTATCTTTTATTTTCTCAACTGCAAAGAACCATTGTTTTGTTGTTCTAAATATTACAGGTGCCTTAGATCTTTCGTGGAATGGATATTCGTGTTTATATTTTGCTCTTGCTACAAGCGCACCAATTTTCTTAAAGTACTCAATGAATTTCTTGTCATCGAATCTTGCTCGCCACCCTTCAAAAATACCCATACTCTTTGGGAAGTAACCTTTTGAATCTACTTCATTAAATGGTGGAAGTTTGTACCTTTTTCCGACCTCTTGGTCTTCGGGACCACATCCGGGCGCACAATGTACTAATCCACTCCCACTTTCTGTGTCTACATATTCTTTGGATAATACAACCTTAAATGCCCAGTCGTGCTTCTTTTTTATTTCGCTAATCTTTGGAATTTCTTTTTCAAGAAGAGGTTCGTATTCAAGACCTTCAAGTTCTTTCCCTTTTACTTCCTTAGTTACTTTTAAATCTACTTTAGCTGCTTTTGAGACACTTTCAAGCAAATCTTTTGCAATTATCCATGTTTCATCTCCAGCCTTTGCGTAAACATAATTTATTTCAGGATTAGCCATAACTGCGAGGTTAAATGGAATTGTCCATGGAGTAGTTGTCCATATTATTAGATATGTTTTGTCTTTTCCCTTTACTTTAAATTTCAGATAAATAGAATCATCAGTTACTTCTTTGTATTCCAATTCATGCTTTGCGGCAACAGTTTCGCTTTCTGGGCACCACGCCATCACTTTTTCTCCTTCGTAGAGAAATCCATTTTCCCACGCTTTTTTTATTCCCCACCACACACCTTCCATAAATTCGTTAGTTATTGGCTGATATGCATTTTTGTGGTCAAACCAGACACCCCACCTGATGTAATCTTCCGTCATTTTTTCCATAGTTTCTTTTGAGAATTTTTCGCACTCCTTAACAAATTTATCTACGCCATATTTTTCAATATCCTCTTTTGTTTTTAATCCTAATTTTGCCATGACTTTTCTGGAGGTTGGGAGACCATGCATGTCCCATCCCCCTCTATCCCACACATCAAAGCCACGCATTCTCTTATATCTAAATAACGGGTCTTTTAGAGAGGCGTAGTTCCAAAAATGCCCCACATGAAACTTACCAGAAGTATAAGGTGGGCCACATAACCAGTAGAATTTTGGTCCATTCTTGCCTAATAATTTCTGTTTTTCGTAAATTTTGTTTTTCGCCCAAAATTTGAGTATCTCCTCTTCTATCTTTAAGGGCTCATATTTTTCCATGAAATCACCAAAATGCTTAAATTCTATAAAGATTTCCATTCATTTATAACGTTTCCGCAAAAGTTTTAATTAACTGGCTTTTTCCATTTATTATCATGTCTGAAATTGAGATTTGGACTGAAAAATATCGTCCATCTAATCTAAAGGAAGTAGTGGGACAGAAGGAGATAGTTGACAAACTGTCTGCTTTTGTTAGAAAGAAGAATATACCACACCTTCTTTTTGCGGGTCCTGCAGGAGTGGGCAAAACAACATGTGCTATGGCAATGGCAAGGGAGCTATTTGGAGAAAATTGGCATGCCAATTTCCTTGAAATGAATGCAAGCGACGAAAGAGGAATAGATACCATAAGGACAAAAGTAAAGGATTTTGCCAGAACAAAGCCAATAGGCGATGTACCTTTTAAGATAATCCTCCTAGACGAGGCCGATGCTCTTACAAGCGAGGCGCAGCATGCCCTTAGGAGAATGATGGAAAATTATACATCTACCTGTAGATTTATACTTGATTGTAACTATTCTTCAAAAATTATCTTGCCAATTCAGTCTCGTTGTGTAATTTTTAGATTTAGACCTTTGGAAGAAGACGAGGTTAGGAAATATATAGAAAAGATAGTCAAAAATGAGAATTTGAAGTTAGATGATGGATCAGTTAAGGCAATTATAGATTCAAGCGAAGGAGATTTAAGAAAAGTTACAAATATCCTCCAGAGCTGTGCAGCGATGGATAAACAAATAACAGAAGAAATGGTCTATTCTGTTGCTGGCATCGCTAAGCCCAAGGAGATAAAGGGAATTCTTGAGGCTGCAATGAAAGGTGAGCTAAAATCAGCAAAGGACAAGATGTTGGATGTCATGCTAAGATATGGTTTAAGTGGCTTGGATGTAATAAAGCTAATCAATAAGACCGTTTGGGAGATGGACATGGATGATAAAAAGAAGGTGAAGCTCATAGATAAAATTGGGGAATATGAATTTAGAATTGTTGAAGGTGCAGATGAATACTTGCAAATTGAGGCGCTTTTAGCTCAGTTTGCGGCGGTGGATTAAAATGTTTGTTGATAAGCAAAAGTTGGAAAGGGCATGTTTGGATGAGATGACAAAGATAGGGAATCTATTTGACACTCTCAAGATTAAGTATTGTGTATTTGGAGAATACGCCCTTTTGGCCAGTGGAATTAGGACAAAGCATGTTCCAACGGGAGTAATATTATCTGATGAGTCTGCGAAGGAAAAGATTTTGGAGATGCTTTTCAAAATGAATTATACAATCTTTTCGATAAATCCTAATGTAATAAAGGCTAAGAAGGCTTCCCCAAATGGAGATATAAGAATTGATATTTTCCTTGGGAAGTTTGAGGGTAAAAATTATGTAGTAAAATACAATAACAAAGAAATGATTTTTTCGAAAGACATATTCAATTCAGATGTTAAAGAGATTTGGGGTTATTTTGGTAGAGGAAAAAGTGGTAAGGGTTACTTTAGAATTGCCCCATTGGAGGAGATTTATTTTGCAAAAATGAATAGTGATGATGAGGAGGACATTTCAGATTTAGAAATGATTAAAGGTTCGGGAAAGCTTGATCTGGAAAGATTAATGAAAATTCTAAAAAAGAATGGATTGATATAATGACCAATCTTGTCTTAAAATATTCTCCAAAAGTGGTAGAAGATGTTGTGGGTCAAAAGTTAGCTATATCTAAGATTATAAGTTTTTTAGAGGCGCATAAAAAGAAAAAGGGGCTAATTCTTTTTGGCCCACCCGGTGTTGGAAAGACATCATCTGTGTATGCAATTGTAAATGAATATAATTACGAACTAATTGAATTAAACTCGGATGAGCTACGAGATGCAGAAAGAATGGACAACTTGATAAATAATTCAGTTAACACTCTCAGCATTTTTGGAAAGAAGAGAGTCATCTTAATTGATGAATTGGAATCTTTCGATGCTAAAGGGATTTCTAAAGTTGCTGAACTTATAAGAAAATCAACAATCCCTGTGATCCTTATTGCAATTGATTTTTGGGATCAAAAGTTTAAGGCACTTAGACCCTACTGTGAGAATGTTGAGTTTAGAAAATTAACCTACAAGGAAATTATGAAGAGGTTAATTTTTATATTGGATGAAGAGGGTGTACAATTTGATGAAGCAGCAGTTGAACTAATCGCAAAATCTTCGAATGGTGATTTAAGAGCCGCAATAAATGATCTTGAAACTTCAATAGCGGGGATTAATAAACTTACTACCAATGATGTTTTTCTTTGCGATAGGAACATTAAGAAAAATGTTTTTTCTGCTATGCAGAAGATATTTAAATCTGAATTCTCGGGGGAAGTAATAGATGTCTTTGACACAGCCGCCATTGATTTAAGAACAGGCATCCTTTGGGTTTCCGAAAATATTTGTAATGAATATAAAACTCCGAGAGATGCAGCAGAGGCATATGAATTTATATCTCGAAGTGACATATTCCTTAGTAGAATAAGGCGAAGGCAATACTGGGGATTTTACAAGTATGCCAAGATACTTTCGACTGCCGGCGTTAATTTGTCCGCTACAGAGAAGAGTAGTAGGTTTGTAAGGTATTCCTTTCCTTCAAGGTTGCTTAAACTTTCGGAAAGTAAAAATATGCGTAGTGTTCTAAAATCCACCGCGAAAAAAATTGCATCAAAGCTTCATGTGTCTTCAGATATCTTCTTGCGAGATTATGTCTCTATGATGAAGATTCTGTTAAAATCGACCCCCAATCTTAAGAAGCAGATGAAGGAAGAGTTTGGGCTCACGGATAGCGAAATAAATTTACTTGCTAAATAGTTTGCTTTGTCTAAGCACCCACTTTTTAGTTGTTTTATCTTTGAAGAAAATTGGGCTGATCATAAGCATTTTTGATTGAACATCATACGCTGTTATTTCGTATATCTCTTCTATGCGTGGCCATCCAATTGATTCTTTTATTTTGACGATTATGTCTATGTAAGATATAAATGGTGTTGGAGTATCCTCATTTAAAATTCTCATGGCATTATCTAAGTCTTCTGCTTCGAGGGTTATGAAAGTTTGACAGATATTCCGTATATTCTTTATAATCATGTTATGATGTCCAACTTCGCTTGAAATGACAAGTTTGGGATTTTTTCTAAGGTAATCTTTGATAACATGTTCATGTTTTTTCTTATATGCTGGTAGAACTTTGTAATACGCGTCTTTATGTGGCAAGATTATCTCCGGCTTTTGTTCAAAAACAACAGCTTTTAGGTTTTTATTAGTAAGAAGAGCTAATGAGTTAGCTAAAGTTGTTCTTTGTGAGGCATTTCCACCTATTATAATTATTGAGCTCATATTTTTTATTGCGTTTGATAGGTATTTAATCGCATCTGGATGAGCAAGTCGCAGTTTTATGAGGTCTTTTGGAGAAAGGGGCATTCTTGCAAAAGTAGTTATGCTAAATTCATTATGGACATCAGAAATTTCAACAAGTCTGTCATCTCCAAGGATTCCAAAAAAGTCTGGTGGGTTTCTAATGACTTTACTTTTTAGTTTTAGATTCTCAACTATTTTGTTGTATTCATATAAATTTTTTAGCACTATGTTTGTTTTCATAAATCCATAGCTTGGGTTTTTATGGAAAACTATAATTGGTAATCCAGGTCTTTCGCAGAAAATGTATTTTATGTCTTTGTCATATAATAACGGTTCAATTTTTCCAAATCCAAAGTAGTTTTTGTAGACAAAATATTTTATGCGTGCTTCTTCATTAATGGATATTTTTTCACCCAGCTTGCGAGTAACTTCTTTTATTATCTTTCCTATGAATTCAAATGCGTGCTGTTGTTTTATTTTTTTTAGATTTTTTTCTTTGTCAATTTCCTTTATTCTCTTCAGGACTTTGTAGTAAATTTCTTTTTCATTTTTTTCTAATTCTATCTCATTTACAT
>JAGGYW010000005.1 GCA_021162365.1 Nanobdellota archaeon | reverse complement strand
TTTTTGAATTTCTTTTTCTATTTCTTCCTTTTGCTTTTTGAATTCTTTATTTACATTGTTTAAGTGTTCTTTTGTAATTGGCTGCTTGCAAACAGGACATTCTCCAACCCCGAGAGTTGTCAGCTTTTTAATTTCTTCTTCAGTTTTCCTAATTTTATCTTTATTTAGTGAAATTAGATTTCTTAGATTTATTTCTTTTTCTTTTAGTTCTTCATAGTTAAGCTCTTCTGTCTTAATTTTTGGAAGTAAATCTTCCTTTTCCTTTTCCAGCTTTTTGATTTCATTTTCTAACATTTTGTTTTCTTCTTTTAGCCGGAGGATTCCCCCTTTCATTTTGTCGTAATCCCTTCTTTTCTCTAAGATTTCATTCCGTTTTGTTTCAAGTTCTTTTACTTCTTTACTTACTACCAGATATTTTTTGCGTAGTTCCTCCAGCTTTGAATTTACAGACTTTAGAATCTCTTTAAGGGAGCTTATCTTTGCTTCGAGCTCTTCCTTTTCTTTTTTGAGTGTCTCCATGTTTTCGAGGCGCCCTTTAATCTCCTGTAGATTTAGTTCGAAGTAGGAAATAACTTCCTTCATATTCTCCCATGTTGTCTTGTACTTTGAAAGCTGTAGAATTTTGTCTATATATTCCTGTCTCTTTTCAGGGCTAAGTTCAATTAAACTTCTTATCTCGTCTTGCTTTGTGTAGCTTGTAATTTCAAATATTTCTTTTGGCTTTACATCTTTTGGGTAATTCAGAATGTTCAATATTATGGTGTTTAGGTCGGAAGCCCTTCCAACTATTGAGATGGGTTTTCCATTTTTGAAGATACCCATATTTGAAACATCCAAAGAAATTGTTTTTCCCTTTCTTTTAAGTCCTCTTCTAATTGTATAAACATCTCCACCTTCTTCAAATTCAAGCTCTATGTACCCCGACGGTTTTCCCCGCCGCAGAATTAGGCTATTGCTAACACCCGCATCCGAACCAAACAAGCCGTATTCTATTGCAAGTAGGATTGAGGATTTTCCAGAGCCAGTTCTACCTGTAAATACGCTTATCCCTTCTTTTAATTCAACTTCTGTATCTACATGTGAGCGGATATTATGCAGTTTAATCCTTCTTATTTTCAATTAAAACACCTTCTATGAGTTGTATAATTTCGTCTTTAGCAACTTCAACTTCTTTTCCAGAAACATTACCCATTATTTTTATTATGTCCTTTGCAAGTTTGATTTCGTCAGTATTATATTTTTGTTGTTTTAGGTATTCCTCTTCTATTTTTGATGGTGATTTAATGCCTGCGCTTACAAAAGGTTTCTCTGGGTTCTCAAGGTCACCTATGTACACTTTTGTTGCAAGAAATCCTGCATCCTTTCCCCAAGAGATGATTTTGTTTCTGTTGACTTCGGCTTTTGTTCCTTTTTTTAATCTACCGTATAATTTTATTACAAGGACTGCGTCTTTTTTTATTTCTTTAATTTCATTTATGCATTTGTCCGCAACTTCTTTTGCGTCAAGTCCGCTACAGTTTATCTTGTAAATTATATGTTCTCTCACATTTAATTTTATTTTTTCTATTTTGTTTTTGTCTATGTCTACAAGCATGAAACATCTTTCTTTGTTTTTTTCGGCTTCGGTTATGTCGTTGAATTCTGTTGAGCCGGGATAAATGATGATTCCCTTGTCATATTTTTTCTCGTAAAAGCCGTGCCAGTGCCCACCAGCATAGTAGTCAAACCCCTTTGGTAAAACCGAAGTGGGTATATCTGCAAATTTTTCAGATATGTCTGAGATGGTGTGGTGGAACATGAAAATTTTATATTTGCCTTTGTTTGCGGGGACAATTCTTTTGTAGATTTCTTCAATGTTTGCCCTTTTTCCAGGCACACCACATACAAATACATCCCTAAACATTTCTCCATCTAAGTGGATTTTCCCATCTTCAATCTTGTAGTATCTTGAAGAGGAGAGGTTTTTAATTAGTCCAAGCTCATCAAATAGTGTGAGAATTGTTTCCCCAACACCAATATCGTGGGAGCCAGCTATTAGGAAAATTGGGATTTTGCTTTCTTTTAGGCGTTCGAGCTGTTTTGTTGCGAAGACTAATGTGTTTATAGGTGGTCTTGCCTTGTCAAAAAAATCGCCAGAGTGAACGATAAAATCAACCTTTTCTTTTATAGCAAAATCAACCACTTGTTTGAATGCATTGTAAAAATCATGCACTCTTGCTTCTACATTTTTGTCTCCTCTTCCGAGATGGGTGTCTGCAACATGTATAAACTTCATAGTATCACTACTTTTTTATAGTTGGAATGCATATTTATTTTTATGTTTGTGCTTGCGATAATTGTTGGTGTAGCTGCAATGTTTTTTCTGAGCGGATTTCCATTGTTTGGTCCACTATTGGCAGGATTTATATCTGGATTGATAGCCAAAGGACCTATCGCAGGATTACTCGCCGGGTTTTTTGTTGCGCTTGCAGGATTTTTCTTGACTACAACCTCTTCAATTACTGCATTTGCAGTGCTTGGCAGTATGAACTTAACAAACATTTCATCTGTTGAACCTGTTTCTTTGATAAAGACAGTGTTTGGGATTACTGGTGTGGCTGTTGCGACTGCTGGTGGATTCATTGGCGGATTGTTGAGGAGATAACTAATCTACACCTATAGATATATCTTTTTCTGTTGTTTTTATGTTTGCAATATCTTCTTTTAGTATGTCATCGAATGAAAATATCTTTGTTGGGAGAGGGAATTTTATGAATGGGGAAGTAATAATTGCTTCTCCTCTGTCCAGCATTTGAATTTCAACTGATTCATCACTTATATTTTGTGTCGCCGAGTTTATGACCGCGCTTCTGTCCGCAGGAGATGGAAGTCCGAGTATCACTTTTGTATTCATTTGGGAAAGAATTTCTGCGGGCAAAAGGGATGGCATCTGAGTTATTGCACACAATCCAACCTTGAATTTTCTTCCTTCCCTTGCTATTCTTTCAAATATATTTACCCCATTTGCAAGAGCTTCGGATCCAAGGACCCTTGGAGCTTCTTCAAATACAATTAACACTTCTGGTGTTCTTGCGAACTCTTGCGGTTTTGTTTGTTTTAGATATCTAAATGAGTTAAACACTCTGTTCACAATTGAAGATGCAATTATTTTTTCTGAATCATCCCCTACCATAGATGTGTCAATTATTATTATTTTTCTTTCTTCGATAGCGCTTTTGATTTTATCATATATTGACACATCATCTGTTTTTTCCAGTGTGAAAACAAGCCCAGACTTGTCATGGAGCTCTAGTGCGTGGTATATTTTCCTTCTTAATGCTGCAAGTGTTGATCTCGCAATTTTTTTGTCAAACATTTCAAAGAGGTCTTTAATTTCCTCTCCTAGGAGCTTTTCTATCCATTCTCCTTTGAACTTTCTTTTCAGCAAGTCAAGTGCCTCTTGTTGTGTTGAACTTAAGTCAATTATGCCGAAAAAGTCGTCCGGCTCTAAATCGCGCGTGCTTATAATTAATCTTTCAGCACCCGGTGTTGACTCGTACTTAGGAGAAAAGTAAACCACTTTATTTCTAAGAGGATGGTCCCTTAATCCTTTGCTTCCCTTCCCACCGTAGTATTCATTGTGGGGGTCAAATACGATTGCTGCATAATCATCAAGTTTTAACAATCCCCTCAGGAAAACTCTTGCGAAGTTGCTTTTTCCTTTACCTGTTGCTGCGACTACAAGCATATGGTGGGATATAAGTCCCTTTGCGGGGAGTTTTGTTTTTATTGCCTTTAGAGCTTCTCTTCCTAAGCGGAGATATCCTATCTCAATCTCTCCAGCTTGGCTTATAAAATCGTCACTTTCATTTATTTTTCTTACATCTGTGAAAAAGTTCGGAAGAGACCGTGGTGGATAAAATTCATCTCCTCTTTTTATCTTTAGGATTTTTGCTTCACACATCCTGTAGAATCTGTCCTGTGCATCAAATATGTTATAATCTATTTCATCATGTTCTAGTTTTTGACCGGCCATTTCTTCTATAAATTGCTGTGCAAGTAGGGATGAAATCTGCATGTTCACAACTTTTAGGAAAAATTTTTCTCCTGTGTTTTCGTTTTCACATACAAGCAAATCGCCAACATCTACTTTTGCATTTGATTTTAACCTAATTAGGAGTTTACCTCCGACATTTCCACCTATCACTTTCCCAACATTCATTTGTATCACCTATACGCCCTTTTATCAAGAAGGTCATGCATTATCATTGAATTCTCATCAAACTCTAAGTTAACACCTTCTTGCTTTGCAAGTAGTTTGAGTTTGTGATTATCAAACTGCTTCTCATCCTCTCTCAATCTTACGATTTTATCCACCTTCAAAAGAGGATAAGGATATCCAAGGATTTCCGGATCGGTGGAGTAATAAGCAATTGCACCGAATAGATTGTTTACTTCTTTATTCTTTGTGGTTACTTTGTAGCAGAATTTGCTTCTGGTATGAAATTTTACAATATACTCCCCTTCCGAGATAGTGTAGTACCAAAGCTTGTCCTTGTATTTGTCTTTTGTAAATTCATTAAGATACCCAATTAGAGATCTTCCATTTTTTGTTTTTAACCGGCTTGTTTTGCATATTGAGGCTACATTTCTTGGACTTAAGTTTTGAAGTCCGTCTGACAAGATTATTGCGTCTTTTTCTTTTTCGGCTATTTCATTTATCATTTTTCTTTCTAAAATATCTCTGGCGTCATTTTGCAACTCATCTATTTTTTTATTTGAGAGTGTAATTTGCTCATCTGGATCCAATTTTATTATTATTCCATCGTTTTTCCATATTGCGAGCATGAAGTATTTTTTTACATCTTGTTTTGTCATTTTCCCTTTGGCATATTCAACAACACCTATTTTTATTTTTGAGATTACTCTGCTTCCGCCGTCAAAAACAATGCCAGAGCCGCCATCAACTGCAAGAATTTTCCCATCGTATTTATTCATTTCATATGTATGAAATTTAGAGGGATCAATCTCTATTTTTTTATCCTCTTCTGTATAATACTTTGACAGATATTTGATTATTTTTTCCATTATTTTACCCTCTCTAATTTTTTAATTACGGATTCTGTTTTTGAAATTTCACGCCTTACATTCTTTTCTTCACGCCTTAGCATCTTCTCTTCTTCCCGTATTTTTTTCTCTTAGAAGAATATGTCTTAACTTCTGCCGTAAATACTCGAGATGTCTTTTGGCGTGTAAAATTGCATCTTTTATCATACTACCACTCCGAGAGCTTTTTTTGCTCATTTTCTTCTTTTATCCTTTGGAAAGTGAACCAAGTTTTTCTTATATGTTCGAGCCATTTTTTTGTTTTGAATGCTTTTTCAACAAACTTAATTGTTGTTGGGTCACTTGGATATCCTGCCCCAATTTCTTCACCAATCTTTTCTTCTATTGATTTTATCTCTTTGTCCCTTTCAACTTTTGCAATTATTGATGCAGCACCAACCTCTACATGATTTTTGTCCGCATAATTCTCACATTTTAACTCACATTCATGTTCAAGGAATCTTCTTAGGTAGTTCTCAAATCCTTTTGTGTTTACCGTGGGTGTGTCTATGACAGCAACATCTGGTTTGAGTTCATTTATTATTTCTGCAAACTTTATTGCTTCCAGCTGGTTTAAGTTTGTGCTAACCGAGAACCTCTGGTCAATTTCAATTGGATTAACTTTTATTATCATGTGTCTTAATGCGATTTTTTTTATCTCTTCAAGTAGCTCTTCTCTTTTTTGTGGGGGGATTAACTTTGAATCTTTTACACCAATTTTCTTTAATTTCTTCAGGTCGCTTTTCTTGAAGAGCGCGCCAGCTATGACAAGAGGTCCAACTACAGGTCCCTTGCCAGCTTCATCTATGCCAAGAACGAATGTCTCTTTATCCCCCATTAGAAATACATTCTTGTTTAGCTATAATAAATCTTTTGGGTGCGTCCACTAATTCCACTATGTTTAAAAATGTGGGGTTGTTTTTCTGAGATATGAATTCAAGAAAGTATATTGTCCTTGGCGCTGTTTTGATTTTCCTCTTTTTTCTACTTGTAACTCTAAATAAAATTGAAGCCCCTTTAGAGGAAATAGCCAAACTCCCAAAGTGCAAGAACGGGGTGGTAATTTCTGATGGATTTAAGTCAAAAATAGTTAAGTTTGCTAATGATTATATCAGGGGTGGCACGGGGGATGATTATTTCAATGCACACTATCACTTTCTTAATCTTGAATATTCAACTACAGATTGTGTATTTGTAGCGAGATATGATTTTACGTACAATACAACACACGAGATAATGAACTTAAAGATTAAGGCGTTTTCTGAAAAAAACTTTGAGGTTATTTACACTCATGCATTTTTGAGGCCTGTTGAAGTTGTGGTAGGTGAGGATGAGGCAAAAAGATTGGCTCAATTTAATGATGTGGATTATGACTATGTTAATCTTGAGGTTGATGTAGATGCGCAAACATTTGTGTACAGATTTTACAAGAACACTATCACTGAAGGGCCTGTTGTTGTTTTTGAAGTCGATGCTCAGTCAAAGGAAGTAAGAGTTATATCTGGCCTGCCAGAAGAAATTCCAATTGTTTAATCTCTAAATTTTATGTGTCCAAACTGGATAATCATATCCACGTCTACTTTTGGTATGTCACACGCTCCAAAGCAGCTTCCTGCCCAGATGTATACTTCTCCTCCAATTTCGTCTGCTATTTTTGTGGCATACGGCTTTAATCCATCTGGGAGTTGAATTAGTACTGATTTTGGCTTTTTTTGTTTAATTATTTCCTTTACCCTGTCAATTTCCAAATCATAGTCAGATATTTTCATCAAGTTTATTAATTTCATTTTCATTAATAAATTATGCTGTATCAATTTTTGCAAGAGTTTGTATTGTCAGTAATGCTTGCTGCCCTTGTGGGAGTAGAGAGGGAGCATGCCCGTCAAGCATTTGGCAAGAAGAAGTTTCCAATATTTGGTATTAGGACTACAATCTTGTTTGGGTTGCTTGGTTTTCTCACAGCTTTTGTTGCAGGATTAAGTTACAATCCTTTATTTATGATTGTTGGACTAGTTTTAGCATTAGTAGTTACAACCTCTGTGTATGTTGCAAATGCTATTGTGCATAAACATACAGGCGCTACCACATATATTTCCATGTTTGTGGTTTTCTTTACTGGTATGTTTGTTGGCTTTGGAGGATACGCAAATTATTTGATTGCAGTCATATTAGCAGTTGCCACCACATTTGTTTTAGCTGCAAAGAGAAAGATGGTAAGGTGGAGTCGCAAACTTACTAATGAGGATATAATGTCTGCAATAAAGTTTGCGATAATTGCATTTATCATTTTTCCATTATTGCCAAATGAGTTTATTGACCCTTGGCATATGATAAATCCTTACAAAATCTGGTATGTTGTTGTAGCTATTTCGGCTATTTATTTCGTTTCGTATGTGTTAATGAAAGAATTGTCCCACCTCGGACTTGTTGTTTCCTCATTTTTTGGGGGACTTGTAAATTCAAGCGCAACCGTTTATCAGATCGCCGATTGGCTTAAGAAACAAAAGAGCCTACTTCATTATGCTATCTCGAGCGCATTTCTTGCTTGCTTTACCGGACAGCTCGGTGATTTAATTGTAATTGTTTTTGTTTTTGGTGGCATCTCTTTGTTTAAAGTTATTGCTCTTCCATACATGACAAGCATGGCTATTTTGCTCATCGCTTCGTTTGTTAGTTATAAATTAAGCAAGAAAAAGGTTTCAGGTAAGTTAAAAATAAAATCTCCATTCTCGTTAAAGCCTGTTTTAGAGTTTGGGCTGTTTTATTTTGGATTGGTAATCTTTGGAGGAATGCTTAACAGGATGTTTGGAGGATTAAGTCTGCTTCCTCTTGTTGTTGGGGGCAGCTTGTTTTCTTCGTCAACGGTTATTGCTTCTTTAACAAACATGGTTGTTGATGGAGATATTGCAGTAACAACTTCGGCAGAGTTTGTTCTTCTCGCAGCTTCTATTTCACTACTTGTTAAGTCATTTTGGATACAAAAAGCAAGGAATAAAAAGTTCTCAAAAATTATAATTGTTGGAACTTTGCTTGCAGCTGCAAGCATGTTTGTCGTATTTTTCTTACAGCAGTTTTTAGTTAACTAAATAAATATTGCATGTTATTAGAAAATTATGAGTAGAGGTTGGATTACTGTTGTGGCAATCATCATTTTAATTGTAGCTGCAGCTTTAGCTGTTTTTTTGATTATGCCTAAATCTTCTGTTCAAGGAGAATGTAGAACAAGCATGGATTGCAGATTAAGTTTATGTGACTGCAAGTGCCATCCTGTCGGGCAGACGCCAGAAGAGACAAAAGGAATTGTATGTGGAAAGAATTGCCAGGCTTGGTATGGTGTGAAAGGTTGCACATGTGAAGATGGAAGTTGTAAAGAAGTTTATTGAATTGCTTTTTTGTATTCTTTAATGAATTCATTGAGTAGTTCTTCTACATTTTCCCCGAATAATAATGCACCACACGCTTTTTTGTGTCCTCCTCCTGTGAAGTTTGGAAATTTCTTTGCTAACTTTCTTAAGATTTCTACAAGATTTATGTCTAATGTTGTCCTAAATGAAAATTTAAATCGTGTGATCTCATTTAGTATAAAAACTTGAGTTCCTTCACTTTGGTAGGTAATATAATCCACAAATACTCTCATGTGTTTGAACCTTGTTTTTACAAAGTAAATATTCAACTTTATATCGGGATATGCCTTCCTTGAAAACATTACATCTTGGAGTTCTTCATCAAAAACTTTCTTTGCATGTATGTAATCATAGTCAGATATTACTTTTTCGTACGCCTCTTCGAAGCTTGAGCTACTGTCAAATATTTCAACCATTTTTGAGGCACCCTTTGTTTGGCTGAAGCTTGTCATAATGTTGAACGGCAACATTTTCTCCATTTCTTTTTTGTAAATGTCTTTTTCGTAGAATTCTGTGTTTTCCATGCATTTGTCCCAGAAGCATCCAAGCCTCCCAAGCCACTCTACATTTTTTATCCCAAAATCTTTCGCTGCATGGTAGAGCCAATAAGAGAGAGCAGCATATAAGTCAATGTAATCCATGGTGGTATAATAATCCACTTTCTCTAAAAATTCTTCATGCATGTGGTGGTCAAGTATAGTTATATTCATGTCAGATAATTCATCTATGAATTTCCTTCCGGGCACGTAATCAACAATTACGATTTTTTCTGGGTTCATTTTTTTCAATTTCTGTGCAATTATTTCCTCGTATCCCTTGCTTAAAGTTATGTGTTTTACATTAACTCCATTTTTCTTTAGAATTCTCCAGAGAATTGATGCAGATGCACAGCTGTCAATGTCATAATCATTAACAATTACAACTTCATTGTATTTCGTAAGGGATTTTATTTTCTCTTTTAGGGCCTCAAGGGCCTTTTTCTTTTCTATTTCTTTTTGCAACTTATTACACCATCCTTTATTTCAAATTTTACTGGGAGAAATTTTTCTGTTACCCAGATGTTTGTTTTTGTATGTTCTGATATTTTTGTTACTTTAATTTTTCCTCCCCACAAACCCATATAAGGAATTAGTTGGTCTGCAAGGTGTTCATCTACGCAACCATCTGAATTCATCTCGCTTAATAAGTTTTTTGCAGCAGTTTCTCCAACTTTTTCCGCTGGCACTCCAAGTTTCCCAAATGCATCTGCGCCCATGAAACAGTTTTCAAATTTTGCACATAGTGAAATAGAAGTCCCAATAGATAATGTGTCGCAGTATTCTTTCTTTATGTTTATTGGCACATTTAATTCTTTTAGTTTTCTTACAGCTCCTTTCGCTTCTCTATCTGCAACTTTCGCTTTTTCTAATTGCTTAGATGCATTGGCAATTCCGACAATCTCTTTTAGCTCGCCTCTATGTGTTATGATTATTTCATTTAACTCTGATGGTAAAATATCAACGAATATTTCTCCTCCACCTTTTGGGTAATACCCCCTTCTGATTAATTTACCTACAATTTTTGCTCCAAATTTTTCTAAGGTTGGCAAAAATACAAGAAGCACGTTATCTATTGGCGGCGCCATTGGATTGTTGGTTCCACCTTTTATTCTTACTTTTATGTGTTTTTTTGAGTGCAAGATTGCAGGAAGGAGGGCGTGGAGAATTAGGGTTGTTGCTCCAGCTGTTCCAATATCAATATTTAGTATTTTTTCTTCTATCTCATTGGGTTTGAAGGTTAGCTCTTTTGTTCCAACTTCAATGTCTGTGACTTCCGCATTGCAAAGCTCTGCAACTGCTTTTACTGCATTTAAATGTTGCGGACGAAGTCCCGGGTTTTTTCTTTTTGCCCTTATATTGTATATTCTGAATGGTTTGCCGGTTAGTGCAGATAAAGCTAGGCTTGTTCTTATTATTTGACCTCCACCTTCGCCGAAAGAGCCGTCAATTTCTATCATACTATGAATGCGCCAAGTAAGTCCATTGCTTTAAATAAATCCTTCCTGTGAATTACGAAAGTTACGTCTGTGTAGCTGCTTATTACTTCAAGGATGTTAATCCCGTTTTTGGCGAACTTATCTGAGATGAATGCTATTATTCCAGGGGTCTTTATTGCCTTCTTTGGGAACATGATTGTGTATGCGACTAAGTCTTTTTGGTGATCTATTACATACTTTGGATACTTCTTTTCAATTTCTTTTGCTAGCGATTCCTCGCACACCAATACTATTGCGCTTGTTCCCTGGGATATTTGAGAAACTCTTCCTTTGTCGACATCTTTTGCTATCTCCTGTAGAAACTTCACGAGAAAAGCTGGGTCAAATCTCAGTATCAAAAGGGAAACATCCATCTTGAATTTGGTGCTCCCCTGCAACACTTCAATTACCTTGTCCTTTATGGACTTCTTTTTGACTTTTTTTGATTTTGTAACTTTCCTTGCCATGCTTTCTTTAAACTTTTATTGGATTATAAAGCTTATCAAAAATTATTAATTATAGTGATTTTTTGAGTAAGTGATGGCAGACATATTTGAAATGTTGGAGTACATACCCAAATTCATAGATTTGCTTCTCAAGCTGGCTTTGTTATCAGTAGCTTTATTCTTTGGAAGGATTGCCATTTCTGGCTGGAGGACGAAATTAGATTTTATAACAAAAACTGTGGGCGCTGTGTTAATTGGGTTTATCTGCTTTGCTGTTGGTATTTTGTTGCCTTTTGACTTTCTGCCGCAAATAAAATTTGTTTCTGAGATGATAAACTCCCTTATTGTTGCGATCGTATTGTACATAATCTTATTTTTACTATCGGTGAAGAGCAAGCCCCACTTTTTAACAAAAAGAGATATAGAAGGGCTTAGGGAGGAAATAGACTTTTTGAAAGGAGAGGTCGCAAAAATAAATAATGCTCTTATTGAGAAAGGAATTCAGCCAAAACCACCAACGAAGGCGGGGATAAAAAGAATAGTTGCCCAAACTCTTGAGAAAGCGAATGTTAAAGATTATAAGATAACGGCTGTGAACTTTGAGAAGGGCATGTGGAATGTAAGTGTTATCTCGGCTGGGAAGGAATATGTAGCGTTAGTTGATGAGAATGGTGTTGTAAAAGAGTTTAAGAAACTCGGATTTGACTTTTCAGACATATTAACCCGCCTAAAGGAGGATAAGTTCTTCCTTGCTGGTGCTGTTTTAGCAATTATGTTTTTATTTTCTGTTATGTCTTTGTTAACTCCAGAGAATTTAGAGAGGGTTTCAGAAACATTTTCATTTTATGGGGTTTCAATTACAGAAAATAAGTGTCTCCCTCCAGACGATTTGTTAAGGATGTGGAATGAAAAGCAAAATGTTGTTAGCAATTATTCAGTTTCACTTTTGAAGATGGATAGCTCAATTGACAAATACTTTGGTAGGGATGTGTTTACATCTCCATTTTTATATGATAATCAGATGGTAGTTAGAAGCGAAGGTGTTTATGGTGCATTTTTAGTTACAAATGAAAGCGTTGATTCAACAACAAAATCGCTGATTGCCTTGCAAAAGGGAATTCTTTCTGGAGAAGGATATATCTGTTCTGTAAATTTAGAAGACAATGAAGTTTGCGACTGCATGCAGTTAAATAACCCATTAATCTCAACACAACTTTTAGAAGCAATTAAAACATATTCACAGTAGTGGCAGGGAACCAACAAGTTTGTTTATTTTCTCATCTGGTGCAGGTCCAAGTCCAAGTGCTGTAATTGTGCCTGGAGGAACTTCTGTTAGTCCAGCATCCCTAATTAGTTGATTTGGGATTCCAAGAGAATCCGCCTTTTTCTTTATTTTCTTTAGGGAATCTAAATCATTTACTTTTAGGACTATTTTCTTTTGCCCTTCATCGTACCATTTTTTGAACCACGTTCTTTTCTTATTTTTAGCAATAAGGGCTGCAGATAGCGAAGCATGGGCTACTTGTGTAGCTATCTTTCCAACACTTATGTTTAAATCTTTTCTCACAACTATGGCTTGCTTCATGTTACACCAAACTAATTGTGTGTATTTAAATCCTTCCCCATGAGAAAATTATAAAAAGCTTATGGATGTAAATTCTCGTATGGCAAAGTTAGTTTGTACATCCTGCAAGATAGATATAACTACTGTTGAGAACTCCACAAAATTTCCATGCCCCGGATGTGGGAACTTGATAGTTAGATGTGGAAAGTGCAGGAAAACATCAACACCTTATAGGTGCGAGAATTGTGGGTTTGTTGGTCCATAAAATGTAAAGGATGGTGAATGAAATGGCAGATGTTGTAGTCACTATAAAAGTTTTGCCTAATTCTCCAGAGATAAATATTGATGAGTTAGGCGCAAAAGTTGAAGAAGTAATCAAAAAATTCGGAAGGATTTATAAGAAATCTGTGCAGCCAATTGCATTTGGTATAAATGCTCTAGTCATTTCCTTTATAATGCCTGAGGGGGAAGGGGGCACAGAGCCTGTAGAAGCAGAAGTCAAGAAAATTGATGGCACGGGAGATGTTCAAGTAACAGATGTTACAAGGATTGTAGATGTGAACGATTTGTAAGCACCCTTTAGGGAAGCGTTCACGGAGAATTTAAAAACTTCAACTTCTTTCTTATTATTATGGATTTTTTCGCCAAGGTAGTGAATGACATAAAGTCAGTTAAGATTCAAGGAGCTACAAATGTTGCCAAATACGCCGTAAGGGCGCTTAAGTGGAAGTCCCAGAAGATAAGGGCAAAGTCAAAAATTGATTTCTTGATTAAGCTTGAAAAGTACAAACAGATTCTTGTTGAGACAAGGCCTACAGAACCTCTTATGAGGAACATTTTAAGATATGTTATGTTTAACTTGCGTGAAAGTGATATAACTACAAAAGAAATACCTAGGTTAATCGACATCATTGCAGATGAATTTCTTTTCAATATGAATGAAGCTAAAGAAAAGATATCTGCTGTTGGTGCAAATATGATTAAAAATCACACTGTTGTGTTTACTCATTGCCATTCTTCAACAGTTATGGGGATCTTAAAGAAGGCGTGGAAAGATGGCAAAAGATTTGAGGTAATCCACACAGAATCAAGGCCGCTTTATCAGGGACATATAACTGCAAAGGAGCTAACAAAAGCTGGAATTCCTACAACAATGATTGTTGATTCTGCTATCTCGACATACATCAAAAAGGCGGACATGGCTATTGTTGGTGCGGATGTTATAACTGCGGATAGTTCTTTGATAAATAAGATTGGAACTTTATATCTCGCCCTTGCCAGCAAGAGAGTAAACATACCTTTCTTTTCTGCGACTGTTCTACCGAAATTTGACCCAGAGACAATATTTGGCAGAGTTGAGGAAATTGAAATGAGAGATCCAAAGGAAGTTTGGAAGAACCCACCCAAAAAGCTTAAAATTTTAAATCCTGCATTCGATATTACTCCCCGAAATCTAATTAATGCGTATATAACTGAAGAGGGGTTAGTTACGCCAGAATCTGTGTCAGAAGTTATATCAGATAAATACTCTTGGATTTTAAGAGGGATAAAGATATAAAAGATATAGGATTTATTACTGATGTGAGAAGATGGATTGGAAATTTGTGTTAGGTGCGGTTATAGCTGCTGTTATTTTAATTTCTATTGTGCCAGTTTTAGATGGACATCTAATAACTGAGGACACAATTGCCAAATTACCAACGGCGAGAAAGATATCTGAGCCGCAAAAAGTTTCCACATCTTCAATTTTCGGGGCTAAGGCGCTTAATGTAATTAATGTGACTTCTTGTATGGATTTAACCGCATCGGATACGATTTATGTTATATCTCAAAATCTCACAGGACTTGTTCCAGGGCAAGGCTATTGTCTTAAGGTGACTGGTAGCAATGTTGTAATAGACTGTAATGGATATAAAATACTGGGGAGCAATTCAGGGTATGGAATATACTTCTATACGGGGAGTAATGCTACAGTAAAAAATTGTGCTATTGAGAAATATGCCTATGGGATATATACTATTGCGTATACTCATGTAACTGTTGAGGATAGTAACTTTTTATCTAATACCTATGCAATTTATGCTCGTTCACATTACCTTTCGGTATTTAGATCTAACTTCAGTTCTAATTCTAATGGAGTGATGACATTCTATGCCAATTACAACGATGTTGTTAATAACTCATTTGCTAAGAATAAGTATGATGCTTTAATTATACACCATTCGAACTATAACAATGTAATAAATAATCATATTAGCAACGGGGGGCATGGTATTTATCTTGTATCTTCTAACAATGATGTCATCATGGGTAATATGATTACATCAAATATAAACTATGGGTTATACCTTAGCAGCTCAAATGACAATGAGATTGTAAATAATACACTCCGTGACAATTCTTATGGTGTATTCTCTCAGAGCTCAACAGGCAACCAATTTGAAGACAATAATATCTACGGTAATAATTGGTACGATTTTAAGTTAACTAGTGGATCTACGGCAGAACTTACAAACAACTACATCTCTAAGGGTGTTGAATTAAGCTCCTCAGAAATAAGCGTAGAAAATACAGATATTGGTGGATCAGTTGCAAGCTTTACATCGAGAGATGTGAAGGTCTCTCCACCGACATCTATTCCATCAACGCCTTCGAATTATATCTCAACAGGAGATTATTTGCTGGCGGCAAACACATCAAGTGGTGGGTGGCTTGTTTTAAATATGTCATATTCAGATTCAGACGTGTACACAATTAATGAATCAACCCTTCGCATGTGGAAGTACAACGGCTCCTGGTACGAACTTCCAAACTCCACGGTTGATATATCCAACAATGTTGTTTATGGAGGAAATATCACTTCCTTTTCTACATTTGCCCTTCTTGGGCTACCAAACGAGGTTAATAGTTGTATGAATTTAACAGAACCAAACAAACTGTATGTTTTGAACGCTTCAATTAATGGGACACAGCCTGGGAGAGATGTGTGTATAGACGTGCAGGCGGATAATGTGGTCCTTGATTGTGACGGATATTCCATTGATGGCAGTTCTGTTGCGAATCTATTCTACGGAATTAGAATTAGAGGCCATAACAATTTCACACTTAGAAATTGTAATATAAGTAATTATCAACGTTCTGTTTTGTTATACAATGGGAGCGATTTCTTGGTTGAGAACAATATTTTCTCAAATGTAGATGTTGGTGTAGATAGCACATTTGGATTCAATATAGCTATTAAAAACAATTCGTTCATGGATATAAACAATCGTGCTATCGATGTTACATCCACAGAAAATTTGACTGTTGAAGGGAATCACATTTATTCTGCTGATACTGGAGTGTTTATAAGTCAACAGAATGCACACAATTTTACAATTAGAAACAATGTAATTAATTACACTTCTACTGGGCTTAAGGTATACTATGCAGAAGGAGTTTTGATAGACAATAACACAATTGTTAATACTGGTATGGCGATGGAACTCCTCCATACAAAGCACACTAGAGTTTATGATAACTACGTTAAAAACATGACGGACTACGGGATTTTTGTAAGAACAACCCCATTCCAAGGCTCGTTTAATCTTACATTTGTTAATAACACCATTTTAGATGTTGGTGCCACTGGTACACCGATATACTTAGAGAACTTAGGAGATGTTAGTGTTGCGAATAGTACAATCTCTGGAGGATTTAACACAGGTATGTTTGTGTTTAGCTGTAAGGGAATAAACATTAGCTTGGTAGATATATCTGACATTGTTGGTTATGGAATCTATATAGAAAGAGGACATGATGCATTAGTAACTAATCTATCAAGGTCAAATGTTTCTAATGAGTTTGTGTATATCACTAATTCCAAAGATATTGAGCTCTCAAACCTAGATTTGAGTGGAGGAATATCGATATATTCTATTGACTCTGAGAGAGTGAGCGTGCATGATTCTACTTTCAATGATTCACGTGTAAGGTTCTCAAATACACCTTCTTTTGAGTTATATAATTCTAATTTAACCAATGGTCTGTATGGTGTTGAGGTGTATACTTCGGATAACGGTGCAATCTCAAATAATATGTTTTACAATGATGAATATGGAGTTTATATACTGAATGCAAATGATACTATTGTAGAAAATAATTCTATCTCCTTAGGGAGAGCTGCTGTAAGAATTCAAGGTGGTACTAGAAATATCATTAGAGGGAATACTATTACTAATAATACTGCATGGGGTGTGTCTATTTACACTAGTAACTTGAATGAGATATATTCCAATGTGTTTAGAAATAACTTTCAGGACATATACTTAAGTGGGAGATTTAACAATGTGCATGATAACCTTCTTTCTGGATTCGACTTGCTGAGCATTTACCCATATGGGGATGATAATTCAATTGTTAACAACACAATTTTTGGAAATGGAAGTGGGTATGGGGTGAACATAATAGGTGATAGGAATTTGGTATATGGTGGAGACATATCAAACTGTGGTGCTGGAATTAGAATCGTTGGATCATTGTGTGAGAACAACACTATTGAGTCTGCGTACATTCATGGTAATGATTATGGGATTTATTTAATAAATTATGCTAAAGGCACGATTGTTGAGGATTCAAACATTACTGATAACAATTTATATGATATCTATGTTGAACATGATACAAACATAACCTTAGTTAATGTTACAACAAATAACACATTATACTCTTTAAGGGGTAATGGTATCTTTCTAAGGGCAGCAGTCCCACAAGAAGAGGTCGATGATGATTATGTTGACTTGCACAAGTATCTAATGATTACAAATGCTTCGTCCTCTTCATGGGTAGAACTTAATATTTCATATACCGATGATGAGATAAGACAATATAACATAGATGAATCAACTATAAGGTTATGGAGATTTAATGGAACATGGCAGCCGCCGGAAAAGGCAGCAGAGGTAAATGTTGTTAACACAGAGGAGAACTATGTATACTCTAAGATTAATATGTTTTCAATCTTTACTCTTGTAGGTAAGAAAGTGGAAACAACTACACCAAGTGTTTCTATTTCATCCATCGAGCCACCTCTTGTGTGCGCAGATGATGTTGCTTACTACTATTTCCATAGAGTGTATCCAGATGAGACAAAAGAGGCAGAAAAGACTTTCTGCAATGATTTAAGAGTTTCTTCTATAACCACAGATGGAGATGTATTCCAAGCAAAGATAATTGTTGAGAATATGGAGTCTACTACAAAGGTGCCAAATATTCCTTACAAATACTTCAAAGTTAGAGTAATTAATCCAGAAGGAATAGATAAAGTAGAATTTGAATTAAGAGTTAATAAGACATGGATTAGTGAAAATGGAATTGCACCAACTACAGTTAAATTGTATTATTACGACAACGGATGGAATGAATTAAATACTAAGTTAGTATATGATGATGAAGACTATTATTACTACAAGGCAGAAGCAAGCACGATTGCAAACCTTGCAGCTTCTGGTAGTGTTGGTGTGGACTTTTGGAATGTTTTTGAAAGTATTCAAAAGTACTACTTGAATGAAGTTGAGTTTTCAGATGTAATCAACACAATTAGTTTATATTATTCATCCAATCAATAAATTTAATAAGTATGGGAGTGTGATAAGAAATATGGAAAACATCCTAAGAAAGGCAATTATCCCCCTAATATTTTTAACAGTTTTATCTCTTGCAAGTGGATTTGAGTTCTCAGCTACGATTCCAGAGAATGTGAATTACTCTGAGCCATTTTCTATTAATATCCATATTAATCCAGGCAATGAAACAACATTTGATTTGGTTGCACTATTCCCAGTTGGTTGGACTGTGACAAACTGGAGTGCAAATTTCGAAGATGTTTCTTTAGAGCATAGAGATACAACATATTTGGGAGAAGATGTTTCTGCATTTAGGTGGAGATTTGACGATGTTACAGGCGATGTAAATCTAAATATTAAAGTTATGCCTTCTGGACTTGGTAATAAAGTTTCATTTGTGTGGGTTTATCCAAGTGGATTTAGTTCTCAGGAATTTGGAATAAAAATGAATGCTGTTTGTGGGAATGGTATCTGTGAGCCTGGGGAGAATATATTCACATGTCCTTCAGATTGTCCATACTTCCCACAGATGTTTTGGGTGATTGTATTGTTAATTGCGACAGGTATTGCAGTTGCTGGTATTATTTACAGAGAATATGTAAAGCTTGAGAAAAAAAGGCATAGAAAGAAAAGGTGATTGTCTTGAGAAAGAAGTCAACAAAGAAAAAAGTAACTAAGAAAAAGACCACAAAGAAAAAATCTACTAAAAAGAAGCCAAAAAAGATACCAAAAAAGAGAAAAAGGAAAGAAACACCCGAAAGTCTTTATAAAAAGATTCTTTCTACCCTTAAGAAAGTAAAGAAGGAAGTAAAGTAACTGTACACACTTAAAGTTTATAAATTACCATACATTTAAACTTAAAAGTGATAATATGAAGAGAAAGTCATTAATTACATTAATATTAGTAGTTCTTATCATAGCTGGCACAGGTGTTTTTGTCATTGGTGGTCAAACTCTTATTGGTAAATACATAGAACCGAAAAAATGCCTCATGCCAAAAGGGTGTCCTTCAGAAGGAAAAACTCCAAACTTGCCACCTGAGCTTTCTGAGGCTCCAAGCGAAGGTGTTGCTGCCAAGGCAATTCCAAAAGAGAAAATAATAAAAGAAGTTCCAAAGGAGTTGCCAAAAGAAGAAGTGCCACCATTTGTTCCTTCTTATGAATTAGTTCAGGGGGAAGCTGAAGTTGGAAAGCCTGTTTCCTGGACAAAGAGTGTTGTTGTTGAAGAAAATGAAACAATGGTTGATATAATTGCTTCTCTTCCGGAGGATGCATTTGAAGTTAAAATTTATGATTCAACTTCAAATGCAGAATTGAATGTTAATTCAACTCTTCATGCTGGACAGAACTTAAGAATTGAATTTAAAACATCTGCTCCACAAATAGATGAGTTACCTGTTTTACAAACGGCTTCTGGTTGGAGCAAGTTCGTTACAGTTAGATCGGATTCGAGTTTGCATTATAAAGATGTGTTTGCATTTACAAATATAGATGAAACAAATGAATCATTATTGCATGTTTATCATCTTTTAGAAGGTTCAAGAGTTGAAGTTACTACAAATCCTGATTACTCTGTTAACTTTGTAGATACAAATAATAACAAGTTAATTGATAGAGTAGAATGGAATGTTCCTTTGCTTTCGGAGCAACAATTTGAAATTGCTGCGACAAATGTAACTAATGCAACAAATGTTACAGCAAATCAAACTACTTTTGGCGCTGAATATGCAAGTGGGGTTATTGCATGTATAACCCTTGATGCTGATGATGGTGTTTACTACCTTCAAAATGATATTTCTGGGCTTCAATCAGGGCAAAATTATTGTATAGACATCATAGGTTATAATGTGACTTTGTATTGTAATGGTTATAGTTTAACAGGTAGTAAATCTGGAGTGGGCATCAAGATAGATGCACCTTATGCAAAATTATACGATTGTAACGTTTATGACTATCAAACTGGGATTTCAACATGGTCATATGCATTAATAAAAGACACGAAAATCCGTCCTGATAGTGCTTCAGGGGATGCATATGGGTTATACATAGAGGGAGATTACTCCGACTTTACTAATGTTACTGTTTCCTTTGGTTCTTGGCAGTGGACATACGGTGCGTATATAACTGTCAACTCAGATTACAATACAATTAAAGATTCATCATTTACTGGTTTTCCATATTATTCTACAATTAAAATAGATTCTTCCTCTGGCAATAAAGTAGTTAATAATAGTTTTGTAAATACAACTGGGGTGTACGTGGGCGCGACAGCAGCTGTGATAGAGGGAAATAATTTCAATAACATCACTCGTCTTTCAGCAATTTATTTAAATGGTGGTAAGAATAATGTGGTGCGAAGTAATATAATTAACATTGTTGATTCGTCTATTGAGCCATATGGTATCACAGTTTATAGATCAAATAATTCTCTGGTTGAGAATAATTACATAGATGATGTTGAGAGGGGGATATATGTATATATGTATGGGACACCCAGCCCGGTGGAGATAATAAATAACACAATTGCAAATGCAGACTATGGTTTGTACTACTCCTACGCAACTATGGTGAATAGCTCTGAGAATGACATAACTAGTAGCAACACATGTATTTATTTGATAGATGTAGATAATAGCACTCTTGAAGGCGAACGGGCCACCAATTGTGGTGATTATGGAATTCGCTTGGCGGGGGATGATAGCAATCTAGAACTTAAGAATAGTGTTATTACTGGGGATGGTATTGGGGTGGATGCTGTTTCTTCTCCATACTTAACTATTAGTAATATTTCCGTATCTGATTTCACTAGTTATGGTATCCACTTGTATAACTCTGGCTATCCGCAATTAGAGTATGCTTCGTTGAATAATACAGGTGGTGTATACATACAAAATTCATCAGATTGTATTATTAGCAACTCATGGATAACCAACAGCTTAATGGATGGGGTTAGGATAGAATCAACTAAGTGTGATCTTACCTCTCTTAGTATATCAAATTCAAATAGTTCAGATAAAGATTTATTTGTATGGCAGGGGTCATCTATAACTGGAGATTTCTCTGTTGGTGGAGTGTCGATGGATGTTAATTTCACTGATGTATCTGTAGGTTCTACAACTAATCCTGGAAATATGCCCTCTGACTATACAGATATTGGAAAGTTTGTAAATATTACTAACACCTCTTCAAGTGCGTGGGCAGAAGTAACTATTTACTACAACGACTCAGACTGGCAAGACGCGGGAATATATGATGAATCAACCCTTCGCATGTGGAAGTACAACGGCTCCTGGTATGAACTTCCACAATCTGGAGTAGATACAGCTAATAATTATGTCTACTCAG